>JAISBU010000019.1 GCA_031266015.1 Prevotellaceae bacterium
GCTCCCGCTAAGTCCCGCAGAGCCTGCCCCGAGCGTAGCCGAGGGGGACGACACTTTTATATCCGTTATATGTTATTTATTTCTTATCCCTTATTATATCAATAGAACATGGACATCACAAAAAAAAAGATTTAGCAAAAAAAAATACTACAAATCCTTGCTTTCCACAGGTTTTTTTGCTTTCCAAAGCGCAGCGGCAAACGAGTAGGCGTAGCTAAAGTTGGCCATCCACTCCTGCGTATGCGCAGCGCCCTTGCCGGCGCTGTGGCTTTTGATGAAGCTGCCGCTGCCGGAGAGGGTCAGGCTGTGCTTTTTGTAGCCGTAGGCCAGCGATAGCCGCGCAACGTTGGACCGTCGGCCCCCCTGATCAGAGCTGGAGTGGATAAACGAGTACCCCAGCGTTGCCTTTAGCTGCTTTTTGAGAAGGGATTTGGTGGACGAAAAATTATAGCCGTAGGAGGTGTTTTGGGCGTTGTCCACGCTGAGGTTGTTGTAGGAGAGGTTGACGGCGTTGCTCCAGTCGAGGGGTGCGTAGCTAAGGCGGTAGCCCAGCGATACGCTGTGCATACCCGTAACGCTCTTGTCTACCTGCGTAAAGGTGCTGTTCAGGGTGTTGGCGGCCTGGTTGCTGTAGGCGCCGTTGAGCGCATGCTTGCAGTCGCCCTCCCCGAAGCCGTAGGAGGCAGCGAGGCTGATGTTGTCCGTTACCTGGGCGTACTTGATGGAGTCGTCCACAATCAGCTGGTTGGGCTGGCTGCTGGAGTTGAAGTTGGAGTAGCTGCCCGACAGGCTGAGCTGCTGCAGGGGCGTGTAGGTGACGTTCAGGCTGCTGATGTAGCGCGTGCTGGTGGCGGCCTGCAGGTTGCTCAGGTTGTCGCGCTGCACGCCGACAGCGCCGGAAAGCCCCAGCTTACCCTTTAGCAGGTTCAGCCCGCCGTTGGCCTGAATGTCCTCAAAATCGTTGGTCAGGTAGAGCGTACCCAGCGACTGGTAGCCGGGGTCAACGCGGTTGTAGGCTACGCCGAGGGAGAACAGCTCGGCTTGGAAGCCAAGCGAGGTGCGCAGCGCGTGGTGGTAGGACGACGAGGTGCGGGGCCGAAAGAAAGCCCCAAAGTTGTTGGCGTAGGTGTAGGTATCGAACTTTTTGTAGGGCTGGTTGACGTCGCTGGTGAGCGCGCTGAAGGCGTACTCCAGCTCAAAGGTGATGTGCTCGCCAACGGCGTGGCGCGTGTTCAACCCGACTACGGCATTCTCCTGCGGCGCAATGCCAAGGGCGGCCATTACGCTATCGTGAGCGCCTTTTTCGTCCCTTGCCTTAAAAATGATAATATCAGCGTTATGCTCCCTTGTGCCTAAGGTTACCATCCCGCCGTACCCCCAGCGCTCGTACTGCGGCTGCTCGTAGCTGGGCGACAGCGTGTCGCCCAGGGGGACGGACTTGTTGAAGCGCCCGTACACCGCCTTTCCGCCTATCCAAAAGTCGTCGGGCGCTACCTCAACTCCGCCGCCCAAAAAGGTAACGCCCGAGAGCGTGTAGGTGGAGAACTGCATGCTGCGCCAGCCGATGTGGGCGGTAATGCGCTTGTAGCGGGGGCTTACGCCGTAGCGGGCAAAGGTGGGGTGGTTGAATGTTTTGTTCTCCGACATAATGCAGGCCGAAAAGGGCAGGTCCAGCACGCCGAGCACGTTGAGGTTAAGGCTGGCGTTGAGCACGTAGCTCCAGGGGTCTTTGCGGCTTTCGCTGCTGGCGCTGTACAGCGTATTGGTAAGCCCCACTCCGCCGGATACCGTGATGGGGTTGGCGGTTTTGATGCTTTCCAGATCCTGCCCCGCAGCGCTGCCCACGCTGCCCGCGCTCCACGCCAGCGCCGCGGTAAAGAGCAAGTATTTGAAGTTGCTGTTCATATCTTGCTACTGCTTGCTTTTTTTCTTTAGCGCCCACACGTTGCCTACCATGTATCTGTCGAGGTTGTCGAGCTGCTGTAGGCGGCGAAACTCCCGCTGCGCTTCGGGAAAGGTGTCCACCTTTTTGCTGTACACGTAGCATGTTCCGTCGGCCTCCTCAAAAATCTCAGTGGGCAGCTGCAGCTGGCTTGCCAGCATGGCTTGGTAGCGCTCTGCGTAGCTGCGGTGCAGGTAGTAGCCCACCACCACGTAGTAGGCAGCAGCGTTGGGCGCGGTATCGACTTGTGCCGGAGTAAGGGATAGCGCGGAGTCGGTAACCACCTGCTCCGCCGGAATGTTGCTCACGGCAGCTTGCGCCGCAAGCGCCATTTGCCGTAAGCTCTCAAGTTCGCGCTCCAGCGAATCTGCCTTAGCCTGCTGCTGCTCCACCTGGCGCCGGCTGACTTCCTGCGCCTGCGCCACGCGCTCGATGTGCTCAAAGTTCTCCTGGTTCATGCGGCGCAGCTCCTCAATATCCCTTGGCGATACCTTACTTGGCCTGGGCTGCGCGGGCTGCCCTATGCGCACCCCCAGCGACACCTGCTGCGTAAGCCCTGTGTAGCCTCTTACGCCGGCTTGCGCCATCTCTGCGGTGTAGCCAATGCTCACCCTGTCGTACAGCCAAAGGCTGGCGCCTGCCGAGAAGGCGTTGTCCCACGTGTAGCCGCCGTAGAGGCTTGCTCCGTAGGGCAGGTAGGAGAAGCTCAGGCGCAGCGTAGGCTCAACGGGTAGCCCCTGCTGCGAGTAGAGGTAGAGCAGCGCGCCGGCTTCAAAATTTTCTGCGAATACTTTGCGGTAGCGAGCGTTGAGGGCAAAGGTGCGAATGGCGCTGTAGGCGCTGCTGCGCTCGGTGGTGTAGCTCCGGTAGCTGTAGGTGTTGTCGAGCAGGTCGTACGCAGCAAAACCCACCTCCCATGAGTCGGCGAAGCTGTACAGCAGCCCCATGTTGACGTTAAAGAGCATTTTGTGCTCAACGCCGGTCATAATGGCGCTCTCGAAGGGGTTTTCGGCGACTATGCGGTCAAAGTTGATACGGTTTTGCGTAAGCCCTATCGACACGGCAGGGCTGAGGCGCTGCCGCCGGCTGAGCTGAAAGGTGTAGCGGTAGGTGATGTAGCCGCCGGTGTTGACAATCACGTTGCTCTCCTCGTTAAATAGCGCAACCCCCACTCCCGCCTTGCGCGGCGCCAGGCTGTGCTCCAAAAACAGGTACTGCTGCTGCGGCGCGCCCGGCATACCAACCCACTGCGTACGCACCTGAAGCGAGGCAAAGGTGTACTCCTGCATACCTGCATAGGCAGGGTTGAGCAGGTAGCCCGATGTGTGGCTCTGGTTGAGCGCCACGTCGGGGTTACCGGCAAAGGTCGGCGCAGGCAGCAGAAAAAGCAGAAAGTAAAAGGCTCGCTTCATAGCAGGAAAGTGAATTGTACGTAAAAATTTAATATGGAACTATATTACTATACTACAACGTAAAGAAAATTTATTTGATTCTCATAATAAATATAACCGCATAGTACGGCGGCAGGTTAATGTGCGGATTACCTAAACCTGCCGTAGATGTTTGGTTGCCCTGATTATCATCATTACAAATGTTTGCTCGCCCTGAATTATCGGATTTCCATTGACCGGCAACAGCCGGCTTAATATTATTAAAGGTGTGGGTATGAGGCGGCATTTCGCCAACGCTCAGCTTATGCTGCCACTTACCTCGTGGAGTATTGCCGTCTTGCGTTTCGTCGGCGCCTACCCTGTAGTTAGGATTAGAGCTTCCATCTGTTTGATAGGATGGGTTGATATGGCTTGCCAAAGTAGGCGCGCTGCTGCTTTGAACGCCGGCAATTGCGCCGACAATAAATCGCCCGCGTAAGTCAGGAGTGCCGTTAGCGCCGTTGCAAATAGCCCAGCCATCTACCGATTCCCCCGGCAGGCCTTTGCCCGTGCCATCAAAGCTTCCGACGCTCCCATGCCACATTGTAATGCTACCGATTGGGGTGATGCCATATCCCCGCGTAGCGTTAACCACTTCGGCAGCTATCGTGCTGCTTCCTGCGCTAATTTTACCGTTAACAACCAGGGAGTCATTTACGGTTAGTGATTTTTGCAGCGTTGTGCTGCCGGTTACCTGTAAACTCTGCCTTACAATGGCATTGCCGCCTACCTGCAGATTTTGCTCAACAACGGCGCTGCCTGCCACCGTATCGCTACCCCTCACCTTCAAATTTTGACGGACTAATACGCTACCGCCTACGTCCAGCTTGGCTTTTGCCGCTTCGTCGGCAGGCAGCCCAAGCCCCATGCTAAGCTCATTCACGGCGGCGTCCTGCGGGCGAATGTCCCTAAAGCCATTCTCGTGCCGGACGGCGCCAAGCGGAGTTGCCGTAACCCACTCCCCTTTTTTGCCGTCGTAGCAGTACAGCTGCTTTTCGTTGCGGTCAAACACCAGCATGCCGTCGCTCACGCGGTTTTTTACCTGCTGCCGAGCGCCGGCGTCTAAGTGAGGCAGCAGCACGCCAACGCTGCTGCCCTGTCCGCTGTACCGTATGTCCAGCAGGGCTGTGCTATCGGGGGTGGTGGTGTTTACTCCCACCTGCGCTGCTGCGCCAAAGCCAAAGCTACTTAAAAGCAACGCTAATAAAAGGATGTGCTTCATTTGCACAAAATGTTAAGTCTGTAAGATAATCTTTTTATTTTTTTTGTTGTATTCTTTTGAGCGGTAAAGGTACAAAAATATACCCAAGCATAGCTAAGGAATATTGTTATTTTTTCGTATTTTCCCGCCTCTTGTGTTGGGTTATAACAGCATCATCACATGCGCGCTCATGTAATTATTGCTAACTGTTACAGTATCATGATAATACTGCATTGTCGAAGTCAGGACAAAACCTCTTGATTACGCCCTTTCGGGGCGTACATGGACATTTTGGATTTTTTTTGCAACGCTGTTGCAATATCAAATTATTATTGTAACTTTGTGGCATTAATAGCAGCATTATTATGGAAAAGCAAAAACGAAATACGAAAACCAAAAAAATGGTGATGGACATCCTGCACCACGAAGCGGGGGCGCTTTGCCACGCCGACATCGTGCAGCGGCTGTCCGGCGAAAAAGTTGACCGCGTTACCGTGTACCGCATCCTGCAAAGCTTCTTCGACGAAGGCGTAGTCCACAAAATACCGGCCGAAAACGGGAAAACGTACTACGCCCTCTGCCGGGGCTGCTCGGCCGGGCAGCACGCCGACGACCATGCGCACTTTTACTGTGTCGTCTGCAAAACGGTCTCGTGCCTCGAAGCGGTTGGGCAGCCTCCGGCGCTGCCGCAGGGATACAGCGCGCTGGAAGTTTCATGGTTTGTTTCCGGCTACTGCCCCAGCTGCCAACCTGTATAGGCGCACTTTATCCCAACTTGGGTTATGAAAAAGCTACTTTTGGTATTCGCCCTCTACGCTACCGCGCTGTCGGGCTTTGCGCAGAAGCCCGACAGCGCGGCGCAAGCCTACAAGCTCGACGAGGTTATCGTAACCGGCAGCGCTGCAGCTGCCAAGCAACGGCTGCAACCGCTCACAGTACTTCACGCCCCCAAAGAGTACGTACTGGAGAACCGCAGCAGCAGCCTGATGAACACGCTGGAGAAGCTGCCGGGCGTTAGCGCGTTTCAGGTGGGGCAAGGGTTTTCAAAGCCCGTAATTCGCGGTCTGGGATTCAACCGGCTGGTGGTAGCCGAAAACGGCATCAAGCAGCAGGGGCAGCAGTGGGGCGCCGACCACGGCTTGGAGATTGACCAGTACGGCGTGGAGCAGGTGGAGATTATAAAAGGGCCGGCGTCGCTGCAGTACGGCTCGGACGCCATTGCAGGCGTTATTGCCATTACCTCGCACACATGGCGCAACAGCGACGGGCTTACCGGCGCTGTGCTGCTCAACGGCAACAGCAGCAACCGGCTGCTGGGCGGCTCGGGCAACGTTCACTACCAAAAAAACGGCAAGTTTGTAGAGGCGCGGGCAACCTACCAGAATTTTGAGAGCTACCGCATTCCGGCAAAATCGTTTACCTACCTCACCTACACCTACCCTGTCCACAACGGCGTACTCAAGAACACGGCGGGGCGCGAGGCCGACGCCTCGGTGCAGGCGGGATTACGCGCCGACGGCTACGAGGCGTCTGTGCTGGTGAGCAACGTGTACGCCAAAACGGGTTTTTTTGCCGGCGCAAGTGGGCTGCCCTTCCTCATCAACATGGAGGACAACGGCAGGTACAGGGACATTGGCCTGCCCTACCACAGCGCAAACCACCTGAAAACCGTGCTCAACCAAAGCCTCAGCCTCGGCAACCGGAGCAAGCTCATCCTCGACCTGAGCTACCAGCACAACCTCCGGCAGGAGTACTCGCCGCCGCATACGCACGGCTTTGGCGCTGTGCCCGAGGGCAACCTTGAGCTGGAAACGAGGCTGCAAGCCATCGGCATGAACGCCGCATGGGAAAGCAGAAGCCCTGCCGGCAGCACATTTCGCGCGGGGCTTAACGCCGAGTACCAGCGCAACCGCGTGGGCGGCTACATGTTCCTGCTTCCCGAGTTTGAGCAGCTCGCGGTTGGCGCTTTTGCCGTCAACCGCTTCTACTTTTCCGACGCGCTGACAGCCACAGCCGGCCTGCGCTACGATGTCGGGGGTATGCACATTCACCGGTACGGGGGGCGTGAAGGCTACTTTTCTGTGCCCGAGCTGCAAAAGCGCGACGGCAGCGCAAGCTTCATGGCCGGCGTGGCTTACCATCCGCACCGCGCGTGGGACTTCAAAGTGAACGTTGGCAAGAGCTTTCGCCTGCCCAACGTGAATGAGTACGCCTCAAACGGCATTTCGCACACCATGATGCGCTACGAGCTGGGCGACAGCGCGCTCAGCGCCGAAACATCGTACCAGATTGACGTACACGCCGATTTCGGCAAGCGGTGGAGCAACGCCTTTGTCAGCAGCCTGACGGCGTCGGTGAGCGCGTTTGGCAGCTACTTCCCCAACTTCATCTTTTTAAATCCTACCGGCGAATTTTCGCTCCTGCCCGAAGCCGGACAGACGTACAGGTATATGCAGTCAAAAGCCTCGCGCTTTGGCGGAGAGGTGGAGGCCGCCGTTGACTTTGCGCGAATTTTCAGGGTTACTGCGGCGGCGGAGTACGTCTATGCCGTCGATATGGAAAGCGGCTTTCCGATTGCCTTTACGCCGCCGCTAAGCCTCACCGGCGAGGCGATCGTACGGTGGAGCAAGCTGCTGCTCTTTGTAAACAACCGCGCGGCGCTAACCTGCCGCTACGCTGCCTACCAGCGCCGCGTGGCGCGCAACGAGCTCGCAACGCCGGGCTACCACCTGCTCGACGCTTCGGTTACCCTGGGAGTACCCGTGCGCTCGGGCGGTCGATGCGTAGTGCAGCTCGTGCTGCAGGTGCAAAACATTTTTGACACGAAGTACTACAAACACCTGAGCTTCTACCGGCGGCTCGACTTACCCGAAATTGGCCGCAACTTCTTGCTATCTGTACAAATTCCAATAAATTCTTAGTGTTTAATTTTTCTAAAACAAAAAAAATGATGAAAAAAACGATGAAAAATGTTCTAACGATGAAAACAGTAAAAAAAACTTGTTGCCATGCCGCTCTTTTGGCAGGCTTGGCGTTTTTTGCCGCAGCTTGCGGCGATAAGGACGAGGAAAAAGACGTTAAAGGGCCGGAAATTACGCTGGCAGAGCCGGAAATAGACGAGGAGTTTGCGGCAGGCAGCAAAAGCGGCGTCCACATGAAGTTTGACCTTGCCGACCCGTCGGGGCTTAACTGGGTTAAGATAGACATACATAGCAACAGCGGCGAAGGACATTCCCACTCAAGCCTGCTCAAGGCGGCGACAACAGATTGGAGCTACCAAGAAACGTACGATGGTGCGAAAGGGTTGAAGAACCACCACGCCCACATCCACAGCGACTCCATTCCGGCCGATGCAACCCTTGGCGAATACCACCTCGGTATTTCGGCTACCGATGTGCACGGGAACGAAACAACGGTTTACCGCACTTTCGTCATAGTAGACCATCTGGACGATGACCACGACGACCATGATGACCACGATGACTGACCACGATGACTGACCACGACCACGAAGACGAGTAAATCCTGAATTTCACCATACAAAAACGTAGGCTTTGGAATTTATACAGATTGGATTCAGGATTACTCGCTTCACTTGCTCATAACCGCATGATGCTACGCTTCATGCGGTTATGTGTTTTTGTGGCCGTAATTGTCGCGAAAAAACATGTTTTTCGCGACAAAATGTAAACTTGCTCTTTGGTGTGGGAGCGCTTTTACTGCTTCACAAGCATTGCGGCTTTGCTGCCCGTCCGCAGCAGGTAAAGGCCGCCGGGGTAGCCCGACAGGTCGAGACGGTTGCCGTGCGTACGCTTGAGCAGCACGCCGGACAGGGTGTACAGCAGCACCTCTTCGCCCTCTTCGCTCTCTATGGCGACAATGCCGGTAGCGGGGTTGGGATATACCCGCGCCGCGCCCAAGCTGTAACGTTTTACGCCGGTGGGCAGCTTAGTCCACTTGGCGTAGAGGGTCGTGTCGCCTGTCACCGTGCCGGCGCCGAAATCCCATGCGCTGGTGGCATCTGCGTTGCTGTACCAGCCGCCAAAGTCATAGCCGTCTTTGGTTGGAGTTGGCGGCTCGGGTACATGGTCGTTGTAGCTTACCGTTGCCGTATCTACTGCGCTGCCGCCGTCCGAATTAAACGCCACCCGATAGGTATTTACCGTCCACTTGGCGTAAAGCGTAATATCGGCTGTTACAGGCGTACCGAAATCGTAAGGAGCTGCAAGATCCTCATCGGAGTACCAACTTGCAAAGGTGTTGCCGGCTTTGGTTGGAGCTGACGGCTCGGGTACATTGCCGTTGTAGCTTACCGTTGCCGTATCCACTGCGCTGCCGCCGTCCGAATTAAACGCTACCCGATAAGTATTTACCGTCCACTTTGCGTAAAGCGTAACGTCGGTTGTTACAGGCGTATCGAAATCGTAAAGAGCTGCAAACGTCTCATCGGAATACCAGCCACCAAAAGCGTAACCGACACGGGTGGGAGGAGTAACCTGCCCCGCCATTTCGTTTTCCGGCACCTTTTGCGTGGATAGCGTGTCGCCGTTGCTCTTGAAGGTTACGGTGTAGAGGATAGTGGTAGTGTCAATCCACCGCGCGTAAAGCGTAGTATCGGAGGTTACCACATCAACGGCAAAAGTCCATATATTGTCAAATTTTGTGTGCCAGCCTGCAAAAGTGTTGCCGTCTTTGGTTGGAGGAGGCGTCGGCTCGGTTGCTTTGCCGTTGTGATCTACCGATTGCGAGGGTACTTCGCTGCCGCCGTTCGATTCAAACGTTACCGTATAGCTTGCAGTGGTGAAAATTTTTACTGCACCGTAAGCCGTACCGATAGCAACGGTAGCGTAGGCGCGGTATTGGTATTCTGCGCCGGCGGTTAAACCCGTCAGCAGCCCATCGGCGGAAATAGTCCACCCCTCAGCATTTACTTCTTCATCGGCAGCGAAGTAGGGTGCAGCCGGCGCAGCTGTAGCAGCTGCCGCGCTTCGCCATAAATAACCTTCGGCTGTTACTGTTGCGCAATCGGAAACAGCTTTGCTCAACGTAGCGGTGGTGGTGGTTACGTTCGTAGCATCATCCGTGGCAACTTCCGGTATCCCATCAATATAGCCGGAGTAAAAGTACCAAGCCCACTCATCAACATCTGCTATATAGTCTGCCTGCGAAGCGCAAGGTACATACAATACAGCATCCGAATAACCATCGCCAAAAGCATAATAAATATAAGGCGGCGTTACAGCCCAGCAAATTACTTCGGTCAATACGGATCCATCTAAAGCATAGTCGCCAATTTCGGTTACGGCAGCAGGAATTGTAAAGGATGTGAATAGCTGACCTGCAAAAGCGTAAGCTCCAATACGGGTAATCGTAACCGGAAGCGTAACCGACGTAACCTCTCCCTCGCCGGCGCTTTCCCTGAACGCATTATCGCCAACAGCGGTTACGGTGTAGGTAAGCCCTTCATAAGTAACCGTTTCGGGAATAGCAATAGCGCCATCGTACTCGCCGGCTTCGGTATCCCACTCCGCGCCGCCGAAGCTGACTTCTACTTCGTCGTCAGACGTAATGCGGTACCAAATGGTTTTGCTGCCTGTTCCTGCTACGGAAAACTTGATTAACGTCCACTTTGCGTAAAGCGTAATATCGGCTGTTACAGGCGTACCGAAATCGTAAGGAGCTGCAAGCGCCTCATCGGAATACCAGCCTTCAAAAGCAAAGTTTTCTTTGGCAGGGTCAGCCGGCTTAACAGCCACGTCGTTGTCTGCCAACGTTACCGTATTCACTTCGCTGCCGCCGTTCGATACAAAGCTTACCGTATGGGTTACGGTTCCGGCACATATCGGGAAAGAAGCGTAAGTGGCTGTATTTGAATACACCGCATAGAGCGTTACCTCTCTCTTCGGAAGATAAGGATTGTCAACCGGAGCGGGCGCAACGGCAGCTTCCGAAACCAGCATTTCCGACCAGCCTGCGAAAGTCCAATTTCCGTCGCAGGCGGTTGCCGTGGGCAAGTTGATAGAAGTACCCGTTAAGCTTTCCGTGTCGCATGTGCCTGTTCCGGCGTTGAAAGTAACCGTGCGCGCAATAGCGGCCAAAGTAGCGAAATCTTTTGTTTCGCCGTACTCAGCTTCGCCTATTGTTCCCTGAGCATACGCGCGGTATTCGTAGCTTGTTTCAGGTGTCAAGTCCGTCAATATTCCATCGGCGGAAACCAACCATTCGGGAGCGCCCGTTACGCGATACTGGAAGCCCTGAATTTCACCGCAGCCATTTGTAAATTCAACAGCTTTGTGCAATGTGGCAAAGTAATCCGATACATCCGTAGCATCGAGGGTAGCTACGCTCGCTACTTTTACAATGCCCCGAACATCCATACACCCCCATATCGCATGGGCTTTGTAGGCGTCAACAACTTCGCACGGAACTCTAAGGCGAATATTGTCCACATCAGGCCATATGCCTGTAAAATCGACGGCGTTTACTACCGGCGGCGTTGTTGCATTGCAAATAATCAGCGACAAAGCAGCGCAGCCGTTGAAAATGCCGTTTGAGCTGGTTAACGAAGAAATTCCCGTACCGATGGTTACCGTTTGCAGGCT
The DNA here is from genome assembly GCA_031266015.1 of Prevotellaceae bacterium. Classification (GTDB taxonomy): domain Bacteria; phylum Bacteroidota; class Bacteroidia; order Bacteroidales; family UBA932; genus JAISBU01. The sequence continues at coordinate 11,176 of JAISBU010000019.1, forward strand.
GCTGCAGCCGTAAAATGCGGCGTCGTCAACCGTAGTAACATTATCGGGGATAGCTACCGTGAGCAGCTGTTTACAATTCTGAAAAGCACACTCGCCAATAGCGTTAACCGATTCGGGAATGGTAATTTCCGTAATGCCTGTTTGCACAAAACAACGTTCGCCCAACAAAGTAATCGTAGCGGGAAGAGATACAGAAGTAACGCCGGTACAATTCGCCATAGCATAGCCACCGATTGCCGTTACCGTATAGGATTTACTGCTATACTCAACGGTTTCGGGAATGGTAATATCTCCGGTGTATGGATCGTCCTCGGAAGCGATAACCGTAACGCTTATTTCATCAAGGTTAATCTTGTAAAAAATGCCGCTGGCCTCAAAAGCAGTAATCGCCAATGTAGCGAAATATTTTGTATCGCCGTACACAGGTTCACCTGTTGTCCCCTGAGCGTATGCACGGTATTCGTATTCTGTTTCAGGTATCAAGCCTGCCAGCATTCCATCGGCGGAAGTCGACCACTCATCATTAGAGTTTTTTACGCGATACTGGCAACCCTGCGTTCCTTTGCATTCAGCCTCCGTAAATTCAACATTTATTTCCAATGTAGCGGAAGCATCCGATACCTCCGTCGCATCGCCGGTAGCTACGCTCGCTACTTCTACCAAGCCCCGCACATTCATTTGTCCCCATCTGTCATCGGTTTGATAGGCCTCAACCGACTCGCACGGAACTCTAAGATGAATATCGGTCAAGGGAGCTGCATTTGTAAAGCAGGGATCGTCTATTACCGGCGGCGTCTCTGCGTTGCAAATAATCAGCGACAAAGCAGTACAGCCGTTAAAAGTGCCGTTTACATCCTCCAATGAAGAAATTCCCGCACCGATGGTTACCGTTTGCAGGCTGCTGCATCCGTAAAATGCAGCATTGCCAATCGTAATAACATTATCGGGGATAGCTACCGTGCTCAAGCCTGTGCAACCCTGAAAAGCATTCGCGCCAATAGCGATAACGGTTTCGGGAATGGTAATTTCCGTAATGCCTGTGAATGCAAAGCAACCGTTGCCAATTGCCGTTACCGTATAGGTTTCGCTGCTATACTCAACGGTTGAGGGAATGATAATATCTCCGCTGTACGGATCGCCCTCGGAAGCAATAACCGTAACGCTTTCTTCATCAAGGTTAATCATGTAAGAAATACCGCTGGCCTCAAAAGTAGTGGTAGTAGCAGCCGCCAAAGTGGTGAGAGTTTTTATTGTACCGCAAGTTGCACCGATGCCTCCGGCGACAGCATAGGCACGGAATTGATATTCTGTTCCGGGGGTTAAACCGGTCAGCTGTCCATCTGCGGAAGTCTGCCATCCAACAATGTTTTCTACTCCTTCACCGAAAATGAAGTAGGGTTGCGGGAGTTCGGGATTTTGTGCTGCCGCTGCCGCGCTGCGCCATAAATAACCTTTGTCTACTATCTCTCCACAGTCGACAAGTGCAGCATTCAACGTAGCGGTGGCGCTGGTTACTTCTGTAGCATCATCCGTAGCAACTTCTGCCCGGCCCATAATATTCATTTGTCCCCATGTCGCATTGCCAGAATAGCTATCAGCCGACGAGCACGGAACTATAAGATAAATATCGGACAAATAATAAATTCCGTTAAAACAGTAGGTGCCTGGTGTCGGCGGTGTCGCTGCATTGCAAATAATCAGCGACAATTTAGTGCAGCCGTTAAAAGTGCCGTTTTGATCTTCCAATGAAGAAATTCCCGTACCGATGGTTACCGTTTCCAAACCGGTGCAACCGTAAAAAGCGGCATCGCCAACCGTAGTAACGGCATCGGGGATAGCTACCGTGCGTAAACTTACGCAAAACTGAAAAGCACACTCGCCGATATGCTCAACGGCTTCGGGAATGGTAATTTCCGTAATGCCTGTGGATACAAAACAACGATCGTCAAGTGAAGTAATCGTAGCAGGAAGAGCTACAGAAGTAACGCCGGTACAGCCAGACATAGCATTATCGCCGATTGCCGTTACCGTATAGGATTTATTATCATGCTCAACAACTTCGGGAATGACAACATCTCCGCTGTATTCATCGTCAACGGTATTCCACTCCGCTCCGTCAAAAGTGACCGAAACAGTAGCAGGTTCATCGCCGGTAATGCTGTAAAAAATGCCATCGACCGTAAAGTCGTATGCATGAGCCGTTTTGGGCGCAAGCAGCAGGCATAAGGCCGCAAAGGTCAAAGTAAAAATGTTTTTCATGTTTTATCGTATTTAAAATTAATAGTAATGAGAAGCAAAAGTTGAAACGTAGTGAATGATGGTGAATCTTCTAACGAGCTGCTGAGGTAATGCTTCGCCCCATTTACAAAAAGCCGCAGCGCGGTAAAAACCACGTTGCGGCCAACGAATATGCCATGCATGAACAGCGCTCCACCCGCGCTTGACTTTGAATGCTGCTTTGATTATAATTTACTGAGTATAAGTAAACTGCCAACTCCCTCCATGCAGATTTTAACAGAATGAAAATCAAACCGTTAACGCCTCTCGCGGGAGCAAGAAAGTAAGGAGTAAATATGTAGATAGCTTGATTCATTATGTCGCTTTACTTTTCGGAATACAGCATACAAAATGCTGCCGAGCTTTTCAACTCTTGATTCGCATAACATAATTAAATAATACGATGCTCAATACGGTGTAAAACAAAACATTATAAGTAAAGGTAAGTATAAAAGAATTTCACAAATAGAACTTTTTGATAAAAAAAGTATGTGTTTTGGGAAAAATGCAATCGCAGCGTGAGAAATTGTCGCGAAAAAACATGTTTTTCGCGACAAAATATAAGCAAAAATAAGATATAAAGTATTGTAGATAAAATAATTATAAATATAAAAAATGCTTAAAAGTCAATATATTTTGAAAGCAAAAAGTTCGTAGGATTTACCTGCGAAGCCTATGCAGCTCAAAAACCTTATTTCTTATAAAGCTACCTTAGTAGAGGTTTTTTACGTGCCGGCGTGTACATTGAAATTTTTTATGTACATTTACAGCATGAAATTGTAACAAATTTATGCTATATTTGTTACAAAAATAAAGCGTAAATATCTATGCTATCGAAAAATGCACAATCCAATAATTGTATATCATTTATCCGAAAAAAAGTTGTACCTTCGTAGCGTGAGAATTGTCGCGAAAAAACATGTTTTTCGCGACAAAATATAAACAAAAATAATATGGAAAGTATTGAATATAAAATAGCTACAAATATAAAAAAATGCGGAAAAGGCAATGTATTTTTACCAACAGATTTTGCAAAGTTCGGAAAAACGGAATCGGTAAGAACAGGACTGCAGCGTTTAGTTAAAAAAGGAATACTTTTAAGGTATGCTCGTGGCATTTATTATTACCCGAAAACCGACAAAAAATTCGGTATGGGAGTTTTGTCGCCATCAGTAGAAGATATTGCAAAAAGTATTGCAAAAAGAGACAAGGCGCATATTGCGCCAACAGGCGTTTATGCGCTCAATCGACTTGGGCTTTCTACACAGGTTCCTATGAACTTTGTTTACCTTACAGACGGTACCCCGCGCAGAATAAAAGCCGGACCGCAAAACGGAATACTTTTTATCCATACAGCCCCCAAAAATCTCGCATTCAAAAACGAGCTGGCTATGCTCATTACTTTTGCATTCAAAGAAATAGGTAGGGATAGAGTTACGCAGGAACATTTGGACAAAATCAAGCATATCCTCACGCTGCAACCAAAAGAGCAAATAATGAATGATGCAAAGCTAATGCCGGCTTGGATTAAATCTTTAATAATGAACTGTTATGAATGATTTGTTTACATTATCGAACAGCGATAAGCTGTTTATCATTAAAACCGCTGCCGACAAAGTCAGGCTTCCTGCGCAGATAATCGAAAAAGATTTATGGGTAACGACCATTTTACAGATTATTTTCTCGCTGCCGGTTGCCGATAAGTTGGTGTTCAAAGGCGGCACCTCGCTAAGCAAAGCTTGGAAGCTGATAACCCGCTTTTCAGAAGATATTGATTTAGCGATTGCTCGTGAGCAGCTGGGGTTACCCGAAGGCGATTTGACCGTAAAGCAAATCAAAAAATTACGCAAGCAATCTTCACTTTTTGTGAAAGAAACATTTTGCAACGAGCTGCAAAATGCTGTAAACCAATATAATATTACCGATATTTGTACAATTACGCCGCAACCCGATGGCGAAGGCGACAAGACATACCCCGAACCACGAAAAATTCACATCCAGTACAAATCGCTTTTTGCAGAGCTACCTTACATAAAATCGGAAGTAACTTTGGAAATCGGTGCACGGTCGCTTTTCGAGCCAACCGCCAAAGTTAATATAAAGAGCATTATATCAGAGCAATATCCTGTATATACCGCGCCTGTGCAGCCCGAAATTATTACCGCAGCTCCCCAAAAAACATTTTTGGAAAAAGCCTTTTTGCTGCACGAAATTTTTACTTCGGGCGGAAATATGCACGCTAACCGCAAAAGTCGCCACCTCTACGACTTGGAGCGAATGATGGGCTGCGATTTTGCCGTAAAAGCCGTTGCCGACAACGAGCTTTGGGAAACAATCCGCCACCATCGCGAAGTCTTTACCCGGGTGAACGGCGTTGACTACACGCCCGACATTCGCAAGCGCATTGTACTTATTCCACCCAAGCAAGCTATCGCAGAGTGGCAGCAGGATTACGAAACAATGCGCAATTCAATGATTTACGGCGACAGCTTGGCCTTTGACGAGCTGCTGAAGCGAATAGAAGAATTGCAGGAGAGGTTTAGAAAGCAGAATGATGCCGCAGCAACTCGAAGCTAACCATTCGGTACGCGCCGCACCAAAAAAGCGCCTGCCCTTTTACGGACAGGCGCTTTTTTTAAAGTCAGGAGTCGTACACAAATAACCCCTGCATATCATTACTGGACATATAGAGAAAATAAAGACAATAATTTGAAAAATGTAAAGATTATTTCAGGACAGCTCCGTAGTAGAAGTTTCAGCTACAAATTCTCAAGATGGCTGAATAAACCATATCACTTTTTTCGGTATATTACCGGTAGTCTCACTCCAAGGATGCTTACTGTAGCTATGTAATACCTTATTCCATCCTTTTTTAAGATTCAGGTTATACATATTTGTTGGCTCTGCGCCATGGGTAACCTCGCCGGTTATTACTACATCCTTATCAACATACCAGAACTCTACCCATATATTTTTGTTGAGCCGCGTAGCGCCATCTTGAGATTCATACCATCTCAGTTCGAATTTCTTTGCGCTGTTCTCCGGAAATATAAAAAAATATGCTTGTACATAACGGGCATCGCTACTCACATTTGGAATCTCTCCGTAAAAAAAAGATTTATCAAACGCTTTTAATTGCTCGTCAGAAGGAGTTGGTAGTGTAAAGGAAAACTCTCCGTTATTCACAGGAGCATCCAGTGCAGCGCTACTTGTCAGGTTTTGGAATTGGCATTTGAGAACAAAGTCGTTTATGTCATCCGGCATATTTACGATTTTCCCGGAAATTTTTCCGTCGGTATGAACAGACGGGTCTCCGGCATTGCCGGTTACATTGCTTTCTCCTTCATCGTCTTTGCTACAGGAGCTGAAAGCTACCACCGTAAACAGGCTGACGAGCGCCATCAAAAAGATTTTCTTTGCTGTTGAATACATGATTTTTCTAATTTTTTATGTTTAAATAATTGCTTCAAATGTATTTGTCCTCTGCATGATGGCTTGGAGTACGCGCATAAAAAAAGCGCGGACAAAACTCTATGTATCAGTTCATGAGGTCTTCGACTACCTATCCACCAAATAAATGAGTAAAGCCCACGCCGGTTGGCGTGAGCGTCATGCTTTACTCTTGGCGGAACAGAAATTGTCGAAGTTTCATGAACCAGAATCTAAGCTAAACGCTTTTTCCAATATGTTTTTAAAATGCGCGTATCCGCTACGCTGCTACACCATAGGCAAAAAATTATCTGCATTAATAAAAGACAAATGTAGCGGTTTTTTCGCAAAACTCAAAAACCGGCTACCGTTTTTCAACAAAAAAGCACCTGCCCTTTTCCGGACAGGCGCTTTTTTAATTGCGTAATTTACAGCGCATTTTTGTATTTTTTACCGCGCCATCATTTTCATGCTAAATACTTAAAATTTAAAATTTTACTCAAAATTGATGCTGAATGTTGCCCGCTCCGGTTTGTAAAACACCCAAAATGTAAAAAGTTCTTCTTAACTTTGGGGCTTGAAAAACAACCGGAAGCTGTGGTGATAAATTTTTTACGGTAGCCTCCAAGCGATTTGAAGCAATTATAACTTAAAACACTGTAAATAAGCGAAATAATATTCGCATAATGGCTGATTACCATAATTTTTTGGCATTAGGATAATTACTAAATTAGTAATAATCAGCGGATTTTGCAATTTGTCAAATAATTTGTTGATTTTTAATCAATTAAGTTATTTTATGGCGAAGCATTGATAGAAGCATTACGCCAAGAATATAGAAAATTTGGATGTGGCAACCAACGAACAATATAGCGAATTGTATAAAGCGCTGATTGAGCTGACTTCGCAAAAGAAGTTGGCGGAAGACAAACCACGCAAAAGAATTGGATTTAAAACAGATAATGAGTGATACCGGATGAATGAACTTGTAAGCTATACGGCAGAGGGCTTGGAGGATTTTCAGGTATTAGTGGACTACGATACCGTGTGGCTGACTCAGGCGCAGATGGCAGAATTGTTTGCAAAAGGGAGAGCTACAATTACAGAACATGTCAATAATGTATTTTACGAGGGAGAGTTACAACGTGATTCAACTTGTCGGAAATTCCGACAAGTTCGAATGGAAGGCAGTAGAGAGATTGCCAGAGAAATAGAATATTATAATCTTGATGTGGTGATTTCTGTTGGCTATCGCGTAAAGTCTCAACGCGGCACACAGTTTCGTATTTGGGCGACTTCCGTGCTTCGTGAGCATCTGCTGAAAGGTTACACCGTAAAGCAACCGGTAACGCTGGAGCATTTGCAGGAAGTGAAGCAGAATTTGGCGTATCAAATAGAAGAATTACGCCAAAAAATAGAAAATTTGGATGTGGTAACAAGCGAACAATACAACGAATTGTATAAAGCGCTGATTGAGCTAACCTCGCAAAAGAAATTGGCGGAAGAAAAACCTCGCAGAAGGATTGGATTTAAAACAGATAATGAGTGATACCGGATGAATGAACTTGTAAGCTATACGATAGAGGGTTTGGAGAATTTTCAGGTGCGGGTGAAGGCAGATACCGTATGGCTGACGCAGGCGCAGATAGCAGAATTATTTGCTACAGACAGAACGTCTATTTCTCGGCATATAAAGAATATTTACAGTACGGAAGAATTGGAAGAACCTACCACATGTGCAATTTTTGCACATGTGGGTAACCAAGGGTTACAGGTCTATAAAACAAAATATTATAATCTGGATGCCATTCTTTCCGTAGGCTACCACGTGAATAGCAAGCAGGCTACCAAATTTCGCCAGTGGGCTACTGCGATATTGAAAGAATACTTGCTTAACGGCGCTGTGATTCACCAACCGGCAAGCAAAGCGGAGCTGGCGGAGGTGGAAAAGCGTTTGAAAAAACAGCTGGACGATATACGGCAAGAGCTGGAAAATTCGGAAATAGTAGCAGATGCCCAATTTAGCGAGATATACCAGGCGCTGATTGAGCTGACCTCGCAAAAGAAGCTGGCGGAAGACAAGCCACGCAGAAGAATTGGATTTAAAACAGGTAATGAGTAATATCGGATGAATGAGCTTGTAAGCTATACGGCAGAGGGTCTGGAGAATTTTCAGGTACGGGTGGAGGTAGATACCGTATGGCTGACGCAGGTGCAGATAGCAGAATTATTTGCTACAAAGCGTCCGGCAATAACCAAGCATTTGAATAACATCTTCAACTCCGGTGAGCTGGATGAGCAAAGCACATGTTCCATTTTGGAACATATGGGTAATGACGGAAAACAACGCTACCAAACAAAATATTATAATCTGGATGCCATTCTTTCCGTAGGCTACCGCGTGAATAGCAAGCAGGCTACCAAATTTCGCCAGTGGGCTACTGCGATATTGAAAGAATATTTGCTTAACGGCGCTGTGATTCACCAACCGGCAAGCAAAGCGGAGCTGGCGGAGGTGGAAAAGCGTTTGAAAAAACAATTGGATGATATACGGCAAGAGCTGGAAAATTCGGAAATAGTAGCAGACGCCCAATTTAGCGAGATATACCAGGCGCTGATTGAGCTAACTTCGCAAAAAAAATTGGCGGAAGAAAAACCTCGCAGAAGAATTGGATTTAAAACAGATAATGAGTGATACTGTATGAATGAGTTTGTAAGCTATACGGCAGAGGGCTTGGAGGATTTTCAAGTGCGGGTGGAGGCAGATACCGTATGGCTGACGCAGGCGCAGATGGTAGAGCTATTTCAGAGGGATAAAGGGATAAAGCGTGTAACATCGCTGTTTGAAAAATACGGTTGCCCCAAACCTGTATTTGAAAACTTTCAGCATGGATTTAAGGTAACAGCCTATCCGGTACAAGGTAAAAAGGCAAAAAAAGCAGCTAAAAGTTCGAGTAAGTTGGGTGAAAACAGCGCAGAAAACGACACGGAAAGATTAACTAAATACCAAAAATTAATAATTGATAGTATGCGAAATAACGCAAGTATAACGTCAAGAGAGTTGGCCTTAATAGTTGGAATAGGTGCTGTTAATATACGTGTAAATATTTTAAAACTCAAAAAACGTGGACTTATTGAGCGTATCGGTTCTGATAGGAGCGGCTACTGGAAAATAAATAAACCGAATAAAGATACGAAGATGAAAAACAGGCCAAATGTTACAGGATAAATTTATCGGGAATAGCCATAGCTTTATCTTCAAATTATAAACTCACATGACACACATACCCCTGTACCACGGAGGATATTGTCCGGTTGCAACTCCCGCCATCATAGCGGGCAGGTATGCCAAAGATTTTGGCGTGGGTTTTTACTGCACCGAGCTGAAAGAGCAAGCCATCAGATGGGCACGACGGTATGAAACTCCAGTAGTGAGTATTTACAATTATACCCCCGATGAAAATCTACAGACTTTGCTCTTTACGGAGATGACAGAAGAATGGCTTGATTTTGTGGTGAGCTGTCGCACAGGCGGTACGCATGCCTACGATATAGCTATTGGGGCAATGGCAAATGACCAGATATATAGCTATGTTTCCGATTTCATAAGCGGCATTTTAACCAGAGAGCAGTTTTGGGTGTTGGCAAAATTCAAGCACCCGACGCAGCAGGTATGCTTCTGCTCCGAAAGAGCGCTGCATACCCTGACTTATATTAACTTTGAAAGTTATGACCGGACGAGAAGATAAAGCGCAGGATGACTTGTTTTTTGTTTGCAGCCTGATAGAGTACATCGCCCGCAAGACAAAAAACCATCGGAATGTGGTAGCCAACGCCATAGGCAGGGAGCGCTTGGGGCACCTGTACGAGCTGGCAGACGTGTACCACAGCGAGAATATTGACAAAATTAGCGACGAGCTGATCGCTCGAAGCGGCCTCGATGAGGGGCGGTTCGACAACGTCGCCGCCTGCCGCTACGCCATTCCCTCATTTTGGGACATCGGGAAAGTGTACAAGCGGCTAATAACCGAAGTTGCCGCTCGCCAACAAAAGCCGCCCATAGAGGCGCTCGTAGAGGTTTACGGCTCGTGGCTTTCGAGAAAAATAGAAGACTTTAACTGCAGCATGTACTACGAAAATCCGGACTACCTCTACCAATCCTACGTTAAGGGAGAAGCGCTGTGAGTAAATGTAACAAAACAGGCCATACCGCCTCGTGCCCTGCATTCCCAGCGATACATCTCTGACGGGATGTGACATAGGTAATTATTCCTCTAATGGACATTTTGGGATAATTTTTTTTTGTATCTTTGCGGGGGAAAAGTTTACCGTATTTTCAAGACCGGAAGCAAGTATTGCTGTAGATTACCTGCTAATAAAACCTTAGCAAGTAGCAAAACAAAAAAATAATACGTGAGGTATAATGAACAAAGTAGCAAAAAGCGTGGAGTTGCCCGAAAATGCATTGCTGAACGACCTGTCGGCATTGATAGAGCAGAGCAGGCAATTTGTTGCCATACAGGCAAACAGCGCGCTTACCATGCTGTTCTGGAGCATCGGTAAGCGGATAAACGAAACGATTTTACAAAACAAGCGGGCTGAGTACGGCAAGCAAATTGTGCCGACCGTGTCTGCGCAGCTGGAAAGTAAGTACGGGAGAAACTTCACAGAGAAAAATTTGAGGCGAATGATGCAGCTTGCCGAACAGTTCCCTGATGAGCAAATTGTCGTGACGCTGTCACGACAATTAAGTTGGTCGCACTTCATTGTTCTTATTCCGCTAAAAACCAATGAAGCAAAGTTATTTTACGCGCAAGAGGCTTCGAAACAAAAATTAGGAGTAAGAGAGTTGCGCCGACAAATAGCCAGTAAAACTTTTGAACGAACCAGCATTGCAAATGCTCAGCTAAGCCCTCAGTCGGATATTCCCTTCAACATGTTCAAAGATCCGTACATTTTGGATTTTCTGAACCTGAAAGACGGCTACCTGGAAAACGACTTGGAGGCTGCCATTCTGCAAGAGTTGGAACGGTTTATTATGGAGGCAGGCAAAGGCTTTGCCTTTATTGAACGCCAAAAAAGAATGATTATCGACGGCGAAGATTTTTACTTAGACTTGCTCTTTTACCACCGGACGCTGAAGCGATTGGTCGCCATTGAGCTAAAGCTCGGCAAATTTCAGGCAAAGCACAAGGGGCAAATGGAGCTGTACCTGAAGTGGCTGAACCGATACGAGCGGCAGGAAGGCGAAGATGCCCCCGTTGGCCTTATCCTCTGCGCCGAAAGCAGCCGGGAGCAGGTAGAGCTGCTGGAAATGCACAAGGATGGAATAATAGTTGCCGAATACTGGACGGAGCTGCCGCCCAAAAAAGCGCTGGAGCAAAAAATCCACACCCTGCTGGCGGAGGCAAAGGAGCGATTGGAGAGAAATAAACCCCTGCGGCTAAAGTAAATATGTATAAATGAGTAGCACTATCAATATAGGGAGAAAAGACGTGCTGTGGAACTACGCCGCCACATTCCTGCAAATAGGCGTGGGTGTTATCCTGCTACCCTTTATTCTGCGAGTATTTCCACAGGAAACGGTGGCTATTTGGACAATCTTTACCACTATCATTGCTTTGGCCGGGTTGTTGGATTTTGGCTTTAACCCTTCTTTTGCACGGAACGTATCGTACGTAGTGAGCGGCGTGAAAGAGCTGAAAGCAACCGGATACAATACCGTAGAAAGCAACAACAGCGAAATTGACTACAGCCTGTTCAAAGGGTTGATTAACGCCATGAAGTGGTTTTACGCCCGCACAGCGGCAATTCTTTTTGTGCTGCTGGCCACCGCAGGAACGTATTACATACACACCGTTTTAAAAAACTACTCTGGTAACCATACGGAAGTGTATATTGCATGGGCTATTTTAGTAGCGATCAATTCCTACTCCCTTTACACCACGCACTACGACTCGCTGATGCAGGGGAAAGGGTTGATTAAACGCTCCAAGCAAATCCAGATTATAGGACAAAGCGTTTATCTAATCGTGGCGGTCGTGCTGATATTGCTGCATTTTAATTTGATTGCAGTCATAAGTGCGCAAGCGCTTTCTATTGTAATTAGAAGGATATTGTCCTACAGGGCTGTTTATACGTCCGAATTTAAGAAGTTAATCAATAATGTAACAGCGCGGGCGAAAAAGGATTTTATAAAGCCAATTTTGCCAAACGCGGTGAAGGTAGGCCTTACCGGGTTGGGAGGATTTCTGGTTGTGCGCTCTTCTATGATCATGGGTTCCTTATACCTTTCCTTGGAAACAATTGCATCGTATGGAATAACCGTACAAATTATATCAATTATCTCATCTATTGCAAGCGTTTACTTTGCTACTTATCAGCCTAAAATTGTACAGCACCGAACACAAAACGATACTGCGGCTATAAAACAGCTTTACTTAAAAGGCTGTATGCTGCTGTTCGGCACTTTTGTACTTGGAGGCATAGTGCTGGTTTTCTTGGGCGACTGGGCGCTGGATGTAGTAAAAAGCCAAACGCCACTTTTGCCAAAATCCTTTATATCCGTTGCATTGCTTATTTACTTGTTGGAAGCCAATCATACCATTGCAGGAGGTATTCTTCTGACGAAAAATGAAGTTCCGTTCTTTAAGGCCTCCCTATTTTCAGGGGCGCTTACAGTAATTTTATTGCTGGTATTTTTGAATTACACGAATCTTGGCGTTTGGGGATTGATACTTGTTCAAGGAATAGCGCAGGGATGTTATCAAAATTGGAAATGGCCAAGGGAAGTAATAAGAGAATTATATGTAAAAAGAAATGATATACATGAGAGTTTACGCCGAGTAAAAAATAATTTAAAACCGGACTATGATTAAAGCGGCTGTGAAAAAAACAACGCCTGATTTTGCCCTTTATCAATGGCGAAAATACAAGGAGAACTAAGAAAAGTAGAAGTTAAGTAATTGAAGTTTCCCACCCTTGCTAAATATAATAATAACAAAAGGTTATAAGACCGATAAAAATATAAATTTATAATAATGAGCGAATTAATAATTACAAATTAGATATTTCAAAAGCGCGTTTACCGTCCCGTAGGGACGGAATGTTGGTAGAAATGCTGCGCCCCCCTCTCCCCATCCCGTCCCGTAGGGACGGAATATGGGTAAAAAATGACGTGCAACGTGTTGTTAATTGATGTTCCGTCCCTACGGGACGGGACGTGGCGGGGGGTAACCGATTTTCTACCAACATTTCGTCCCTACGGGACGGCGCAAGCACCCCGTCACCATTGTTTACTTTGTGTTTTTGCATATTTCACTGTTTCTTAGCTAACTACATAAAGAAACTATTTGCTAATTATATATAATTCAATCAAATGAAATAAGTGGGAAATTTGAATTAAGTAATTTGAGAGAAGATATTATTTGCTATTTAGAATCTATTTTCCAAAATGACATGACAGATAAACTGACACCACCATATTTGAGGAAAGGATTGATAAGAGCAATAAAAATAGAGATTTAAAGTAATGGATGTTTCAATTATCATAGTAAGTTACAATACTAAAGCATTATTAAAGCAATGCTTACAATCTGTGTTTGAGAAAACGCAGGATATTGCTTTTGAAGTAATCGTAGTAGATAATTCCTCCCACGATGGCTCGCCACAAATGGTGCGGGAAGAATTTCCTGAAGTAACGCTTGTAGAAAGCGAAAACAAAGGTTTTGGCCATGCCAATAATGAGGGAGCAAAGTATGCCACAGGAAAGTATTTGTTTCTGTTAAACCCTGATACAATTTTGCTGAATAATGCGGTGAAAATACTTTTTGATTTTATAGACAGCCATCCAAAGGTAGGAATTTGTGGGGGAAATTTGTATGATGAAAAGGGAAACCCATCATTATCTTTTGTGAAAATAAATCCATTTTCAATCGTTGGAGAATTACTATACTTATTGCGTGGCAGCCGAAAGAAACAAATAGGCGCATATAGACCTACTTCTGTTGCATGTGTTACTGGCGCTGACTTTTTTGTTAGAAGAGAGGTATTTCAAACGGTATGTGGTTTTGATGAAGAGTTTTTTATGTATCACGAAGAGTTAGACCTGACATATCGAATAAAAAAGAAAGGCTACAAGAGTTTTAATGTTCCCCATGCACAAATAATTCATTTAGTCGGAAAATCTTCTCATCCTGAACAGAGAATTAAGTGGCAAAACCAATCACGCAAATTGTATTACAAGAAAAAATATAATTGTTTCACGATTCTGATTTGTAATGTTATATTTTTATTGACTGTTTTATCTCGAATACTAATACATGGAGTAGCACAAAATACAGTAAAACAAGTTGCTTGGAAAACAATTTTAAAAAATTACATTCATAATTAGTATGATTTCAAAAAAAAACTAAAATTTAAGGAATAAAATGATAAAAAATGAAATGATATTGACTTCTCATAAAGGTCCAAAGTTTTTACTACAAATATTTCTTGCTTTTTGTATAGTGAGCTACTTGTATGTAGCCCTCACCGGAACCTATACAATGTCTTTTATCCGCATTAAATCGCTATTATCCCAATGGGATTTGTTTCTGAATTTTATTTTTAATATTGCTCCTTTTATTGTACTATTTCTCATATATAAATATTTTAAGAAAAAACCACAAAAAAATATCGTAAAGCTACCCTCTTCAAAAATTATCGGAGGCATTCTTCTATGTGCTTTTGTATGGAACATTTTGTTAATGCTAATATTCGATTTAAGTGTTGTTGATGGTCAAAAAGGAGCGCTTGCAATAACGCTACCAACGCCGTTGCGTGTGTTGAACTATTTTTTAGCAAGAATAGATGTTCAAATAGGCTGCTGTATTTATATGGCTATTGTCAATAGCATAAGGAATAAATTTCAGTATTTGCTTTTTGGACTGCTATTTGTAATGAGCTCAATCTCTCATTCCTTGGGCTATATGGCTGTCGTCTTTTTCTGGTTTATTGTCTTGCACTACGATAAATTCCAATCGGTTTTTAATAAGCATAAATTGTTTTATGTGATAGCAATATTTTTTATTGTTCCACTCTCCGTAAAATATATTTATGTTTTAAGAGATGAAATCTGGCGAGATAACCGAGGTGCAACCTCAAATTGGACTACTTCCGAATTATTGATTGGAAGATTTGTTGGAAGACTTTGTCCATATTCTTCTTCCTGTAAAATTATGGAAGAAAAAAATGATATTCCAAGACGTGCTCAAGAAATGCAGTACGGGATATTCCAATACCAGATGCATGAACTATCCTACCTGTACTCCAGCATGGTAAATACTTCCGAATATAGAGATTACGGACAAATGGTGGATAAAGATTTTAAGCCTCGATTTTTTAATCTGGTTGGTGTTCCGGCTGTCATCCAAATTGGATGGTATCAGAAATCTTGGGTCGGGGTTATGAACCTTTTTACCATCCTGCTATTTTGGTATTTATCGTTTAAAGTATCCACATTTTTTAATTGTGAGCGAATAAAAGATATGACGTTTTGCATTCTTTGCTTCATGACGCATAATGGGTTTTATTCAAGCCTGTTTTTTTCGTTAGCTGTATTTTCCTTTGTTTTTTTATTAGTTAATTCGATTTTACCCATTATAAAGCGACACAATGAAAAGCATATTAATCATCGTTCCTGCTGAATCAACCTTGACGGGTGGCTTAAAAGTCGATTTTTACTTGTTTGAGCAATTAAGGAAATCAAATAAGCTATGTGTAGACTTTATGATTGACGAAAAACTAAATTGCACAAATAAAATGTGGATTTTCTATAATGCAGTAAGATATTTTGGAAAAATATTCCGGTTTCGAAAATTCGATTATATCTTGATAAATAGTCGTTTGTACCCGAATTTCACTGTTATACCGATGATAAGGCTGTTTTGCAATAAGACACAAGTTGTTACAATTCACCATCATTTTAATTTCCTTACTCAAAATGGCATGCTCCGAATTGCTCACAAAGCATTAGAATTATTCTTTATTAGAATGTGTAATCAAATCATCATTGTTAGCCCATACGTCAAAGATTTAATCTCTCAAATGCATTTTTTAGGGCGAAAAAAAATAAATTACATAGAAATAGCCTTCGATCACACCAAAGTACACCAAGCATCGAAAGCTGCTACTAATGATTTTTTATTTGTTGGCACAGTTGAACAAAGAAAAGGAGTAGATGCTATTATTGAGGCAGTATTCCTGCTAAAACAAGAAAACATCCCTGTAAATGTGAATATTATTGGAAACATCTTGCACGATAGCTATTATCAAGCGCTAATAAATAAAATAAATGAGTACAAATTAAGCCAACAAATACGTTTACTTGGACGGGTTAGCGATGATGAATTACAATCCTGTTATTCATCATCACGTGCTTTTTTATTTCCCTCGCGGCACGAAGGCTACGGAATGGTATTAATTGAAGCAATGTCGTATGGACTTCCGGTCATTGCATTCAACAACTCCGCAATACCTTATTTTGTTAAAAATGGAGCCAACGGGTTGCTTGTAAAAAATAATGATGTTGAAGATTTATCAGAAAAAATGAAATTGCTATGGACCGATAATACATTAAGAGGTCAATTGTCAATAAGGGCTTTAGAATATTTTGACAAAACTAGAACTTACGACGATTGGAATCAGGATATAGATAATTTTATAAATCAATTGTAGTTTATTAACAAATTATTAAATTAAAAACAATATGCCACAATTTAAAAATGACAAATGCCCTGTTTGCGGGCATACCGGATACGCTAAAATCGGAAAGTCCGACTTGGGTACCGTAAAAATAGAAAAGCCAAAAGAAGCATGGGTAGTAAAATGTAAAAGGTGCAAAGCCATCTTTGCTAATCCGATGCCGGTATGGTCGGCCGATGATTTTGCCGTGCTTTACAATGTCGAATATTTTCCGCCAGCAAAATCATTCATATCGAAAAGATGGGAATCACACATGAGCATGGGAAACACACACCGTCGATTTAAAGTAATACAAAAGTATTTAAAAGCCGAAAATAAGCGTGTACTAGAGTTTGGCGCAGGGGTAAAAGCGTACATGTCAAAATTCCTGTATGCTAAAGGGTGGAGTGTCACCTTACAGGAGCCTTCAAAAGAGTTTGCAGCTGTGTTGAGAAATACTTGCCCTCATTTTGAAATTATTGACAGTGACTTTACCCACCATCAAACTCATTATCAGAAAATTACAAGATATTCGTTAATTTATGCCGATAGCGTTATGGAGCATGTACATAATCCTGTCGATTACCTGAAGCGGTGCGCAGAGTTGCTGGAGCCGGGCGGCATTTTTTATTTTATATCGCCCAACGAGCATAGCCTCAAAAATGCTGTAAAGAACATCGTAAGCAAAGTTCGTAAAAAGCCGACACCCTATATTGCCCCCTACACGCAACCTTACCACCTTGTAGGTTTTTCGGGCAAAGGCATAAAGTTAGCGTCTCAGAAAGCCGGATTGCTGCCGGTAAAAAGGATAACCCGCTATGACTACATGTGGTGGCGTATGTTTGAGCACAAGAAAAGGTTACCCCTCTCCCTGCTCATTGCGCCACTTTTGTTTCTGGTAGATTTGATCGGCTGGGGAACTAATCAGGAAATTATTTTAAGAAAAGAAATATAAAATCACATGCGCATTTTCATTTTATCGGATATAGGTTCTATCCACACCAAGCGCTGGGTCGCTGCTCTTTCTCAAAAAGGAATAGACATATTTTTGTGGGGCTTGAATTTTAAAGATAAAGATACGGAATATTATGCACAGTTTCCCAATGTCGCTTTATCAAAAACAAACTACACCGATAGCATAAAAAATATAATCAAAGATGGAACTTTCGAAAAATTACGTTACCTAAAAGCAATCAAACTCTTAAAACAATGTATTGCCGATTTTCAGCCCGATATTCTTCACGCCCATTATGCTTCAAGCTATGGCTTGCTTGGCGCTTTGACAGGCTTTCATCCCTATATTATTTCAGCTTGGGGAAGCGATGTATATGATTTTCCTAATGTTTCGTTTCTTCACAAGCAAGCTTTAAAGTATAGCTTATCAAAAGCCGATAAAATACTTTCGACAAGCCACGTTATGGCAAAAGAAACACAGAAGTACACCGGCAAGGCAATTGAAATAACGCCTTTCGGCGTAGATTTGTCGCTGTTCAAAAAAACGGATATACCGCGGCAAAGCGAAGGCACGTTTGTGGTAGGAAACGTAAAGACGCTGGCGCCAAAATACGGCATAGATGTGCTGATAAATGCTTTTAAGCTGCTAATGGACAATAACCCCAATAAAAGATTACGGTTGGAAATTGTAGGCGAAGGTCCTGACAGAGAAAAATTGCAGCAGCTGACACAAGAATTAGGCATATCTCAGCACATTATTTTTAAAGGAAAAATAGAGAATCACTTGTTGCCTTTGGTTTATAATTCTGTATCTGTATCTGTATCTGTATCTTACTCGGAGAGTTTTGGCGTAGTTGCAGTCGAAGCCATGTCTTGCGAATGTCCTGTTGTGGTATCGGATGCCGACGGATTTACAGAAGTTGTTGTAGATGGCGAAACCGGCTTTATTGTTCCCAAAAGAGATGCTGCGGCAACAGCCACAGCTATTCAAAAATTTATTGATGACCCATCGCTTCGTGCAAAGATGGGAAATAACGGGAGGCAGAGAGTTGAACATTTATACAATTGGAAAAACAATGTTGATGTTATGGTCAATATTTATAATGAAATGATTAATAAATGAACAGAAAAATATTAAACAATTACCAAACGCAGTATGTCAAACAAACAGAACATCTATTTTGCAACGCCTGGGCGTGGCTTTTTGAAACACTTTCTTAAAAACAACCACATACAGGCAGAATTTATTTGGGAAGAATCACAAATTTATGGCTCCAGCTCCCGTAAGCACAGATTAATATCAAAATTTGTTCGCCTAAAAATATTCAGTTGGCTGGGGCTTATTCAAATAGTGAAACCTCCCAAACAATATGATTTGTATGGGAGCTGCAACCGTTTTCTAAATACAGACAAGCCATACTTTATATATGTTGAAAACCCCACTGCCCTTTATCACTACTGCTTAGGCAGAAACAAAACTTTTCTGGGGAAGCGAAAGGTAACAAACAGCCTTAATAACCCTAATTTGCGGGCGTTAGTTTTTTGGAGCAATATTTGCCAGAATACTTTTGAGGTTGTTTGTGGGAAAGTACCGCAAGGCGTCATCAGGAAGGTTATCTATAATCTTGTTCCCAGAAATAATCTCGTATCTCCGGAGGCAATAAAAGCGAAGAGTTACAGGAAAGAGCTTAATTTGCTTTATTGCGTACAGGGAATGCGGTTTGCGTCAAAAGGCGGATTGGAAATCGTAAATACTTTAGCTTATTTTAATAAAATATTAGTGGGGGGGGGGGTAATATTAACCATAATAACAAATCTTGACGTTATTAAACCTGAATTGCGCACAAAAATAAAAAATTCAGGTATTACCCTGTTGGATTTCAAATTTACTCCGGAACAAATGGAAAAAATATATGCAGATACCAATATTTTACTACAACCGACGAGCGACGATAGTTTTGGGCTAACTATACTTGAGGCGATGAAAGGAGGCTGTGCCGTAATTGCGTCAAGGTTGTATGCTATCCCTGAAATGGTGAAAGAAGGTGAAAACGGGTTTCTTACCGACCCTGCCTGGTGGTTTTTCAATCTGGACGGTACACCTAACCCGAAGGTCTGGAATCACCGCAAAAAAACAATTTATTCGGGTAAGATTTCCGACAGGATCGTTTCTTTCCTGATTGACAAAATACTATTACTGAATAACGACCGGGGGTTGCTTGAGCAGATGAGCATAAATTCATACGAAAAAGCCAACTCCGCCCCTTTTGATGAAGAAACGATTACAGGACAGTGGAATGAAGTATTTCGGGAGATGGGAAAAATTTAAATAAAAGAAAATGAATGATAATTTGGTATCCATTGGCATTGCCATACCTCTTTGGTTCGTTATCGGTTATGGCTTTATGAGAACAAATTATTTGGAATGCAACACACAACAAAAAGCAATTTTATGAAGCAAAACATAAGGAAAAATGCTTACCTTTGCCGAAGGTAAGCAGTATTAAGGCGTAAGCATAATGGAATCGCAAAATATAGAGTATAAGCAAAGCTGGCATGACGATTACTTGAAAACAGCCGCAGCGTTTGCCAATACCAAGGGAGGTAGTATCTTTGTTGGTATCGACAATGATGGCGCGGTGTGCGGCGTTGAAGGTGCGGATAAATTGCTGGAAACTTTGCCGAATAAAATTCTAAATTTGCTTGATATTCATGCGGAAATACTTGTGCGGGAGCAAGAAAATTATCAATTTGTTGAAATTAAGATAGAAAGGAGTATGTTTCCGGTGTCGTACCACGGCCGGTTTTATACGCGGAACGGCAGCACAACGCAAGAATTAAAGGGAAATGCCTTGCAGCAATTTTTGCTTTCGGCGCAAAATATGACGTGGGACGAAGTAATTTGTCCCGAAATGACGTGGGAAGATATTGACCGCGGCAGCGTTAATATTTTTGTTCGTCGAGCAATAGTTGCCAACCGTTTGCCCGCCAGCATTGACCAAAATAACGTACAGGAGCTGTTTGAAAAGTTAGAGTTGAGCCGCAAAGGGCAATTGACACGAGCGGCAACATTGTTATTCTCCACGAAGCCAACACATTATGTATTTATGGCGGTTTGCAAAGTCGGGCGTTTCCGCGGAGCAAGCTCCGTCAATTTGATAACCGACGATGTGATAGAATGTCCGCTGTTCCTGATGCCCGATAAAATCATGGAGCTGCTAATTGCCAAATACTTGCAGAAGAACTTCACGTATAAGGGCTTGCAGCGTATCGAAACATTGGAATATCCGGAATTGGCGCTGCGCGAGGCGATACTCAATGCGGTGGTGCATAGAAATTATAATGGAAATTCGTTTTTTACCATAAAAATCTTTGACAATTCGCTTGAGATTTGGAATGAAGGCGAATTAATGGAACCGCTAACTGTAGAATCGCTGAAAACCGACCATTTATCGCGCTTGAGGAACAGAAAAATAGCGGATATTTTTTACCGCTCCGGCGCAATAGAAAGCTGGGGTCGCGGAACGCTGAATATGCTGAATATAGCCAAAGAAGGCAGCTATCCCGAGCCTGTATATAAGGAATTTATGGGTGGCCTTACGGTATGTTTTCCAAGAAAGGTGTTTGAAGATTTCCCAAAAGATTTCCCAAAAGATTTCCCAAAAGATTTCCCAAAAGATTTCCCAAAAGATTTCCCAAAAGATTTCCCAAAAGAAATTATGTCTCTTATCGAACAAAACCCCAATATAACTACTGTTGAGTTGGCTAATCAACTAAATGTAACAAGAAGAACCATTACAAATCAGCTGAAAAAGCTGAAAGATAAAAATATGCTTTTACGCGCTGACGGCAAAAAACGGGGTAAATGGATTGTTACCACAGAGGCGTTTGAAAATTTCACAAAAGAATTTCCTGATTTCCCAAAAGATTTCCCAAAAGATTTCCCAAAAGAAATTTTGTCTCTTATCGAACAAAACCCCAATATAACTACTGTTGAGTTGGCTAATCAATTAAATGTAACAAGAAGAACAATTACAAATCAGCTAAAAAAACTGAAAGATAAAAATATGCTTTTACGTGCAGATGGCAAAAAACGGGGTAAATGGGTTATTACTACATAAACTATGCAGCTAAAATATATTTCAATTATTTGTCCCATCTACAACGAAGAAAAATACATCGCAAAATGTATTGATTCTATCGTAGAGCAAGATTATTCGAAAGAATTCTTGGAAGTTCTACTGGTTGATGGTGGCAGTAGCGATAATACACGCGAAATTATCGCGAAATCCATATCAGATAAACCTTTTATCCGGTTGCTCGACAACCCGCACCGTACCGCGCCGTATGCCCTCAATATCGGTATCCGTGAGGCAAAGGGAGAGGTAATTATGCGTATCGACGCCCACAGCGCCTACCCCTTAAGCTACGTTTCGACATTAGTAAAATACCTGTTTGAGCTGAACGCTGACAATGTAGGCGGCGCGTGGAACATTCTTCCGGCAAACGATACGGCAAGAGCCGTTTCCATTGCGGCAGGGTCAAGCCACCCCTTTGGCGTGGGCAATGCAACGTATAAAACCGGCGCCAAAAACATCATGGAGGTTGACACCGTACCCTTCGGCTGCTATCGCAGAGATGTCTTTGAGCGTATCGGGTACTTTGACGAAGAGCTGACCCGCAATCAGGATAACGAATTTAACGCGCGGCTGAAAAACGCAGGCGGGAAAATCTACTTAATTCCCGAAGTGGCCATCAGCTACACGGCGCGCGACACATGGCGCAAAATGTATCGAATGTATTACCAGTATGCGCTGTTTTCCCCCTTGGTGAATAAAAAGCTCGGCAAGCCCGATTCCATAAAAAGAATTATTCCGGCATTATTCTTTTGCGGCTTGCTAATGGGAGCGGCATTAAGCTTTATCTCGAAAATATTTCTATGGCCTTTGCTGGCCGCTATCGGCGGTTACCTTTTAGCCGGAGTAAGCATTGGATTCACCACAGCAAAGAGGTGGAAAAAACCAGCGTTGGTATTTTGCCTGCCGGTAACTTTTTTCTTAATGCACTTCGCTTACGCCTTAGGGTATATCGCGGGAAAATATAAAGTAATTTCAGGAGCAAAGTTTAGCGCAACAATAAACAGGTAGTTTTTATGAACGATTTTCAAGAACAAGAAGTATCGGCAATTCGTGAGCGTTATGCTCGCCGAAATGCGCAAAAATGCGGAGACATTTACGACCGACATTTTTTAACGGGCTTATACTGTAAGAATGAGCGAGAGGTGGCTTACGCACAAATTATCCGGCAAGCCTTTGGTAATGACTTGTCAAAGCGAAAAATCATCGAAATAGGTGCAGGTACAGGCAGCAATTTATTATTTTTTCAGTATTTAGGATTTCAGTGGGGAAATATCTATGCTAATGAATTACTGGAGGAGCGGTATAAATTATTAAAAATAAGAATTTTGCCCAAATATTTTACTGAT
>JAISBU010000064.1 GCA_031266015.1 Prevotellaceae bacterium
AGGTCGGTCAGCATTGTTTTTTGGCCGAAACGGCCGTGCTCATAGGCGACGTTACCGTTGGCGACGATTGCAGCATTTGGTACGGCGCCGTTCTTCGTGGCGATGTGAACTCCATCATAATAGTCGGCAGCCGCGTAAATATTCAGGATAACGCAGCGAAAAAAATGCTCAAAAGCACTACAAATGTCACCTAGCGAGAGCCCTGTAAGGTTTGCATTTATTCTTTCGTTGCGGTTTGCCCCTTCCAAAATTTTACATACAAACCATCTTGCGCAAGAAGTTCTTTGTGCGTACCCTGCTCCGCAAGTGATCCATCTTGCAGCACAAATATTCGGTCTGCATTCATTACAGTACCCAAGCGATGGGCTATGAGGATAATGGTTTTACCTTCAAATTTGAGCTGCTCCACCACGCCTTTGATATGCCGCTCTGATTCGGAATCAAGCGAAGAAGTAGCCTCGTCCAAAATTAGAATCTCGGGATTGCGATATAGGGCGCGTACTATAGCTATACGTTGCCTCTGCCCTCCCGAAAGCTGTACTCCATTTTCGCCAACGTTGGTATTAAACCCAAACGGAAGTTTTTCTACAAAATCCAATAAACCTACCGAGCGACAAAGCGTAATAATACGGGCATTATCGGGAGCAAAATCATCTAAAATAATGTTGTCCATTATACTGCCTTCAAAAAGGTCGATGCGCTGCGGTACCACTCCCACCATGGTGCGCAGCGAGGCGTTGTCAATATGCCTCACGTCAATTCCGCCAATATAAATTTGCCCCGATTGAAGCGGATAAAGATTTTGCAGCAAAGAAGCTAAAGTGGTTTTTCCGCTACCGCTCTCGCCTATAACGGCATTTACTTCTCCTTTAGCAAAGGTTATCGAAAACTTTTTGAATACTTCTTCTCGTGCCCCATAGCTAAAAGTAATATTCTTGAACTCTATATCGCCGCAGGCTTCGCGGGTAATATTAATTTTGTTTTCCTCTGTACTTTCGGACTCTAAATCCAAAACTTCAAACAAGCGATCGGCGGCAATTTTGGCATCCTGATACGTGCGGTTAATGTTTACCAACGCCCCGATGGGTTGCATAAAGTAGCCAATGAGCGCGTAAAACGACAACAACTCACCGGGGGTAATTACGTTGTCAAGCACAAAATATGTACCCGCCCACAGCAAAACAATGGTAAAAGCCCGCGCCCCCATTTCGAGACCGGTATTGGCTATCAGAGCATTTAATGACGAACTGAATCCTGTGCGAATGAAGCGTACAAAGCGTGATTCGGTGCGCATATCGGCATGTTGTTCTATACCAAAACGCTTGATTGTTCCGGCAGTGTTGATGCTCTCCACCAGCTGCGCCTGCAACTCTGCTGCCTGCTCCATTACCTTTCGTTGTACGCGCTTGTTTACACGGTTGTAAAGCGCATAAATAATCGAATACAACGGTAAAATGAGCAACATTACAACCGCCAGCTTCCAGTAGTAGGTAAACATGAGCGCAAAAGCAAACAGCACCGTGAATACGTTGACCAGTAGCGAAACTAACGTTTCGTTGACAAACGTGCAGATTTTTACGGCATCGCCAATACGTGAAATGATTTCGCCCGAACGCATGTTGTCGAAAAACGATTGCGGTAGACGCAACAGGTGCTTGTAGTAGCCGAGTATGAGCCGCGCATCAATTTGAAACCCTGTGCGTAGCATGAACAGTGATTTTACGTAACTAACAAACAGCGAGAGCGCCAGCACTACAAGCATTACTATGCTGAGCAAATTCAGCAGATTGCGGTTGGCGTCAGGAATAACAAAATCCACTATTTTTTGCACATAGATGGAGGTTGCCAAACCTAGCGCGGTATATACTACTGCACCAAACAGGGCTTGCAGCAATATCTTACGGTGTGGATGCAGCAAAAATGCAAAGCGTTGCAGCACCGACATCTTTTGGTTGTCCTGCTCAAAATCATCGTTGGGCGCAAGCAAAATGAGATAACCTGTCCACTCCTTGACAAACTCGGCAATGGGGCGTTGCTCCATTTCGCCGAGGGCAGGCTCCATAACTTTGACGTGGGTTTTGCTAATGCCATAGATAACTACAAAGTGGTGTAAGTTCTCCTTTACCACCACGTGCGCAATGGCAGGCTTGGGAATTTTGTAGAGCGATTCCACCCGCTTGGTTTTATTTTCTGCGCTGAGGGCGCTCACGCCTTTTGCCAAAAAGCCTATCTTTTGAGCAGCCTCCACTATACCCAGCACGTTGGTACCACGCTTGTTGGTGCTTGCCATTTGCCGAATGCGGGCAATAGGCAGCTGCAAGCCGTAGTACGCTGCTACGCTGGCAAGGCACGCCGCTCCGCAGTCGGTAATATCGTGCTGCTTAATGCAATGAGGTTTGGGCATAGGTTAGTAAAACTTAAACACCTTATTCTTTGTATCTAAGTATACTTTATCAAATTTGCGGAAGAAACCAATGCCAATTAAGCATACTTTTCTGTTGGTTTGGCAAATTTGCAATGTGTCAAAATGATAATTATTTATAAAAATCCCACGTTAAACGGCTATTTTAAATATCGCTTGCTTTTTTACCGAATTATAAATTTGGCTATGTTCAGAGTAGTATTACAAATGCCATTCTACGAGGGCATATCGCAAAATTACTACGTAGCAATATAACTAAAAATTAATGTGTTATGTAGCATATGAAACATACAGGCATAAACGAAACCCATACACAGCCTTATGTAACTTAACAGCATAGCCATAATAAACACGGGAAAAACAAGCACCATGTAGTAGCCACTATACTGCCAAAACAGCGGTGCATAATTCAATATATGCATCAATGTAAATACTGTAATAGATAAGTAAATTACCATATTACCATGTTTGATTTTTGAATTATCCCAAAATGTTTGACACTTGTGCTTATATGTATAAAATATACCGAAACAACCAAATGCAATACCAAGACAAGCAATGACTAAACGATTAGGTATATGTAAGCAATATGATACAATTAAAGCACATGCTGACAATCTTATGTGTTGCCTTTTAAAGGACAACCATAATCGAAATACTATTTCCTCTAAAATAGGAAACAATAGCCCTCCTATTATAAACATAGACAAGAAGTTAAATCTATCCCTGAAAAGTGCTTGATTATTAGCAAGATTTTTTAAGATTTCCTCCGGAACATGGATCTTCCAAATAGCCACATAAATAAATATGCTGGCAATCAGCATATTTGCTATAAACAATAAAATGAATAAGATGATATTCCCCGCAATGTTTGTACAGAAATAAGCACCAGAAGGGTGTTTTATAAATCGCATTAATTCTCGCATAGATTTATCTACAACAACATAGGATATAGGAAGGCTAAGCTTCCTATATCCTATAAAAAGCACCAAGTACGTGGTTTAATTCTACAGACTTGAGCCCAAAATCAAAAAAACAATAGCCTTAGCAGCTGCTTTTAGCGTACTATCATCTTTTTTTTCTGATTCTTTTATCATTCCATGGTCATCTGAGTGACCGAAAGGTCGATCGTTCATTCCGCCCTCAGCTTCCGTCATTTCGCTACGGTTCATTTCCTGCAAACCCATAGCCTCTAAGTTCACTTTTTTCATAATGTAAATACTTGGTAAGTTAAACAATAATTTTTTGAGCAACACTCTTCTTACATTCGCGACTGTAAAAATTGTTTTACTCAAGGGATAAAATTAACATTTTTCCGTCCATGAGGGTGGACGGAAAAATGTTTAGCTTAACTTAAGTCTAGCCAATCGTAAAGTTCCACTTTGATACCTTAAATCCTCCTGCAACGCTGCGCTTTTCATCCTCCGTCATCGGTTGTACGCATATAGAAAAACAAATGTGCATAACGGCGGGGCCTTTGTAGTAAAAACTATGCTTAATGCGCGAGTACTCAATGGCTATGCCGCGTGCCCGTAGTTCATCGATTATCTCGTATAGGTAGGAACGACTAATACCCAACCGCAGCGCAAGCGCTTCGGGTGTTCCAGTATGCTCAAACTTTACCAACTTGTGGAATAACTCCATTTTCTCTATTAATGCAAATAGCTTCATGGGCTAACCTACAATTCGGGATTAAGCCACTTGTCTGCCTTATCATAGAGCAGCTGAAAGGCGGTACGCTCGGCAACCATAAAGTGGGCAGTAAGGGTCATTCCTTTTTTGAGGTAGTCCTTTCGCCCATTTTTGAGCGTAAGGTAATTGCTGTGCAGGCTACAATAAATACGATAGTAAGGCTGTTGCCCATTGGCAGCTACAATGTCATCAAAAATTTCCAAGACCTCGCCTTCTAGCACTCCCCACAAGTTGTAGTCAAAGGCATCAACACGAATGCGTACGGGCTGCCCCCTGTAAAGGTAGCCTATGTCTTTGGGAACTACAGCACACTCTGCCAACAACACCCCATCGGACGAAAACTCGGCAATAGACTGCCCGCTGTGCACGTACATGCCGTTAGTAACCTGCCCAATACTTTGTATTGTCCCACTAACGGGCGCCAGCACTACGGATTCGCTGTTCAGTACATCAATTTGTGCGAGTTGCGCCTCCAAATCGCGCAGCTCGTTTTCGTACCGGCTCAAATCGAGCTGCCACTGCGTAGTACTGCTACTCCGAAAAGCTTGACTCGCCAGTATGGCGTTATCTTTTTCAGCTTGCGCTAATTCAAAATCGACAAGCGAGATTGCCTCACGCTCGTACAACGCTTTAGCGCGGGTAAAGTTGGTTTGCGTTATCCGTTCCTTGTACGCATAGTCGTTGAGTTGAGTCCAGTAAAGACTATATGCCATTATATACACCGGGTTGATGAGCAAAATAGGCTTATTTTCAACATCAGTACAAGTGAGCACTTGCAGGTCGGCAATCATTGCAGATAGCTCGCTCTTTCGTCTTTCCAGCGCGGGTATTCGCAAGGTTATACTCGGCGCATCCACCACAAAGAGGGTATCGCCTGCGTTCACGGTCAGGTTTTCACTCAGTCGCACTGCTGCTAACTTTCCTGCCATTGGTGCAGAGAGTACCTTGCGCTCGCCCTGCGTTTTAATAATGCCAGTTGCCCTTACACCTACCTTAATGTGGATAAAAAACAACGATACCAAGCACGCTACAATACACCCCAGCACGCTAAGGTAAAGCACACAGGAACTTTTCCGGCTATCGGCAATCAACTTTTCGGTGGAGTGGTAAATAATGCTGTCAGGAAAAATCTTAGGTGTGCCCATACGCGAATAATTTTTTACTTGCTCCACGCTGCGGACAAAAAAAGCGTGAAGTTGTTCATAATATGTTTATTATTCGAAGTTCTACCAAAACCTTGTAGCCAAATAAGTACAGAAACTCAAATTATACTTTAATCGACGTTTTGTATTGGTTTCACTTTTGGTTTAGGGGGCAAAGATATAAACTTTTTCAGAATTGTTAACCTTGCATGGTTTTGCGCTTATTTTTCATTGCGGGCTTAACCCGCAATATCTAAGTAACTAGAGTGTTGACTCTGCTATGATAATTTTTTTCACATGTTAAAGATAGAACCCTGCAACGAATTACTTGGCTTTTTCCGTTACTACGCTGGCAAGACACGCCGCTCCGTAGTCGGTAATATTGGGCTGCTTAATGCAGTAAGGTTTGGGATAGGCTTTTGCTATTTTATTTTAGCCACAAGCTTACGCCAAAACGTAACCCTACATGATTGCCCAAGGCCATTTCTTCCAGCAGAAAACCCTGTGTTTTTGCTGTAAGCCCGGCATTCAGCGAGAAGCTAACGTTTTCGCTTCCAGCGCTTAACTTATACTTTAAGGTCGCGTCAACTGCCCCGCCCAAAAGACCGGTAGCAGTACTAAAGTCTAAATTTTTGGGTTGCTGCCAGCCGTGCAGGGCCACATCAACCAACAGCCATTTAAAAGGGTTCAGATTTGAAAATTCAACTCCTGCCGCCGGAAACCAGGTTTGCCTGTTTTCGTACTCCCGCAAGTAAAAATGCATATTCAACCGCTGCGTTGCCCACCAAAAGTGCTGGTCAATAAAATCGCCAAAAGGCGCCATGCTGTAGCCTAACGCAAAGTTGACCTTACTGCCGCTCTTTGTTACAAAACCATTCTTACCCCAAAGAACGGGATCAACCAGGTGAACCAACGAACGCCAACCGGCACGCTTTACAAAGCGTTTTTCTTCACCGGTAAGGTCGTCATAAGAAGTGTACCGGTAAAACTCCATATCCGGCCTGTGCAAATGCCGTATTGCCCCGTAAATATCATGGCCTACAATATCACGATTTAATTCATTCTGCTCCTCTTTTGTTACGGCATCCGTTTTAAATAGCCCCATGACATAGTAGCTAAATATATCCGCTTTGCGCATAAAATACTCTATCCATAAAACGCTCATTGCCTCTTGATTCCAGCTTAGCAGGGCATTGGAACGTAAGGATAGCGCATAGCTCGCTTCAACACCGCTTGTATGCATCCGGATGTAAACAGGCAGCTTGGTATCCCGTAAATTTTGCAGCTCGGCGTCCCTTACCCCGTTCACATAAGCGGCAAGTTCTTTATTAAAAAAGTAAGGGGACGAAACCGAGCCAATACCTTCGCGGGTAAGCACGCTCCGATGACCTTCTTCGTGCATCAGCGGCAGAAAAAGCAGAGAAGCGCCGCACTGAATCAGCATGGAAGCCTTAAGCGTCGTTATCTTGTTCAGCTCGCGCACTCCCAAGCGGTAAAGGTTCAAGTAGCCTTCGTTGGCCTGCCGCATGGCAAAGAGCTTGCCGGGGAAGTCAATAAGCGTAAAGGAATACTCGCTCGCCGAGGTTCGTTCTCGAGGAGCAAAAGGCGAGTTCTCAAGTGAAAATGAAAACCTGCGCGCAGAGGTATCTTTTTGAGTGGACACGGGCGCTACCACATCGTTAGAAAGCGAAGCGCCCCCCTCCTCTGAGGCGCCCATAGCCTGCTGCTCATCAGCTATCTTCAACGTTACGCTTACTGCTGCTGCCGGTAGGAATAGCAAGAGCAACAAAGCTAAAAAAACATTCCTTTTCATGGTACGCTGAACGTTATTGTGCTAAAAAACTACTATTAGTTAGCGTTATTTACTAAAGCAAAAATCAAAAGGCTGTCCAAAAAGTTAGACAGCCTCCATGACCTAATTTGAGACGGCTAGACCTACAACTGCTATTACAACACAGGCAATAGCAAAACATACGATGCAACCGCCATCTGTTTCCGTCATTTCGCTACGGTTCATTTCCTGCAAACCCATAGCCTCTAAATCCATTTTTTTCATAACGTAAATACGTGTAAAGTTAAACAATAATTTTTTGAGCAACACTCTTCTTAACATTCGCGACTGTAAAAATTATTTTACTCAAGGGACAAAATTAACGTTTTTCCATCCATGAGGGTGGACGGAAAAATGTTTAGCTTAATTTAAGCCTAAAAATCATAAAGCTCCACTTTAAATACCTTGAAATCCTCCTGCAACGCTGCTCCATGCAGTAAGGGTTATTCCTGGTTTGAGGCAGTCTTTACGCCCATTTTGAGCGGAATGTCACTGTGGAATATTTATGTAAAATATTCATTTTCAAAGCATTATCCCAGCATTGTTGATTACTTTTCTTTTTAAAAAAGTACAATATCCGTCCTTATTTTATACCTTTACCGGACAGTCTCGTAATCATGGCTTTAGTAAAACCACTTCGCGGATTCACGCCCAAGGTCGGTCAGCATTGTTTTTTGGCCGAAACGGCCGTGCTCATAGGCGACGTTACCGTTGGCGACGATTG
>JAISBU010000062.1 GCA_031266015.1 Prevotellaceae bacterium
ACGCAAAATATCCGTAAAAAACAATAGGTAACGATAGAAAATTTATCAACAAAGTGAGTGTAAATAATTATATATAAATATATTATTTATTTTTGCTTTATGGTTGATTTTGTGGGCTATTTCCCAATACAGAATTTCTCAAATATATTCCCCAAAATATCATTGTCCGATATATCGCCCATAATGCTGCTGAGGTGCTGTATTGCCTCTCGGATTTCAAAAGCAATGAGCTCTTCGCTTAGGTTTGAACCTAAGCCTTCCAGCGCTCGGATAAGCGCTTGTTGTGCATGAATGAATGCTTCGTAGTGGCGAGCGTTGCTTACTACGCTATTGCGTTCTAAATTATCAGGGATTGCAGCATGTTTGAGCAGTGTTTGCTCCAGCTCCTGCAACCCGGTTTTATTTTTTGCCGAAAGGGCGATATGGTTGAGAGTTGAGAATTGAGAGCTGAGGGTTGAAGGATTGTCTACTTTATTAACAGCAATAATCAGCTTCTGCTCAGGTGTGAGCTGTAGCTGTATTTCTTCAACGCTTTTCAAAGTTTCGTGGCGGGTGGCATCGAGTAGTAAAATGACAATGGCTGCTTTGGCCATTTTTTCGTATGTACGCTCAATGCCCAAGTTTTCTACATAGTCTGTGCTATGGCGAATACCTGCTGTGTCAATGAAGCGGAAAAGCGCTCCGCCGAGTGTAATGGTATCTTCAATGGCGTCACGAGTTGTACCTTCAATGTCGGAAACAAGCGCTTTCTCATCGTTGAGCAGAGCGTTGAGCAGGGTGCTTTTACCAACGTTGGGCGCGCCAACAATGGCTACAGGAACACCTCGTTTAATAGCGTTGCCAACAGAGAATGAATCGGTCAGCTTTGCAATGAGGGTAATAATTTCTTGCAGCAGTTTTTTCAGCTCGTCACGGTCGGCAAACTCTACATCCTCATCGGTAAAATCAAGCTCGAGTTCAATCATGCTGACAAAGTGCAACAGCTTATCACGTAAGCTGCGAATGTCGTTGGAGTAACCGCCCCGCATTTGCTGCATAGCCACGCTATGCATAGAGCGTGTGCTGGAGGCTATGAGGTCGCCAACCGCCTCGGCCTGCGCTAAATCTATTTTACCGTTGAGAAAAGCGCGCATGGTAAACTCGCCCGGCTGCGCCATACTTGCTCCGCTATGGATTAGCGCTTGTAAAATCTGCTGCTGAATGTAGGTTGAACCGTGGCACGATATTTCTACCGTATTTTCTCCCGTAAATGAATGGGGAGCGTGAAAAACAGTAGCAATAACCTCATCTACTACATTATTTTCAAAGACAATTTTTCCGAAATGCGCAGTGGCGGTTTTCTGCCCGAACAGCTTTTTACGGGAAGATGATACAAAAATCTTGTCGCAAATGTCAAAGGCTTGCTTGCCGCTTGCACGTATAACAGCAATGCCTCCCATTCCTGAGGGTGTAGAAATTGCGGCTATGGTGGATGTTAAATCAATCATTGAAAAGGAAGTGCCTCCTGTAGCTCTGAAGTGTCTGGATATTTTGTGTAAAGTTACGCAAAGCCCGTAAAACAAACAAGCCTCCAACCTTGGGGGCTTGTTTGTGTATAGTTCTGAGAATCAGGTTATTTTGCCATTAGCGCGCCTAGTGCGATAGAGTATAGCTTTGTCATGGTAGTATCGCCGCGCGATGTAAGCACGCAGGGAGCTTTTGCTCCTACTACAATTCCTGCCAATTCTGCCTTTGTCAACTTGGTTGCTGCTTTGAAGAAGGCGTTAGCGGACTCTATATTTGGGAATACCATGCAGTCGGCATCTCCGGCAACAGGGCTTTTCAGCTTTTTAATTTCAACCGCCTCTTGGTCTAGCGCTACGTCAACGGCCAGCGGACCATCGATTTGTGCACCGCGAATTTGTCCACGATCTGCCATTTTAGAGATAACAGCAGCATCAACGCACGCCTGCATTCCTGTAAGTACCTGCTCAGTTGCAGCTATGATAGCCACTTTCGGCTTTTCAATATCCAACAGCTTGGCAACGTTTATTACGTTGTTGGTCATGGTTACCTTTTGTCCGAATTCCGGAGCAGGAATAACCGCTATATCGCTAATTGTAAGCAACTTATGGTATGTTGGCACTTCCAATACGCACACGTGGCTAAGAGTTGCCTTTGGAGGAAGCAATCCTGTTTCCTTGTTTAGGATAGCGCGCATGTATTTATCTGTGCTCACAAGACCTTTCATCAAAACAGCGGCCTCTCCATTGCGCACCATTTCAACCGCTTTTGCAGCAGCCTTTGCCTCATCGGCCTCTTGAACAATGGTAAACTTCTTTACCTCTATTTTTTCCTCGGCGCATACGGCTTTAATAGAGGTTTCATCACCAACCAAAATGCCCTCAATAAGTCCACGATCAATAGCCATGCTAACGGCGCCAATGGTGTGCGAATCGTTTGCAAAGGCGGCTACCAGCTTCTTTTTTCCACGTGCTTTAACCTTTTCTACCAGCTGCTCTAATTTTGTTATCATTTTGAATATCAATTAGTTATTTTGAGTTATACGTGCTTGTTCTGCTACAACCGGCTTTACTCTTTTCCTATTTTTTCTACAATGGCCATTGTATCCAGCGCAATCACCAGCTCTTCATTTGTGGTGATGCACATAACCTTTACCTTAGAGCTGGGCTTGGTTAGAAGCAAATCTTTACCCCGTGCGCCGCGGTTGATTTCACTGTTAAAATCTACGCCCATGAATGATAGTCCGGTTGATACCAGCTCTCTGGTGTGGCCATCGTTTTCGCCGATACCACCTGTAAAAATCAGCAGATCCATGCCGTCCATAGCAGCAGCGTGTGCTCCAACAAACTTCTTTACACGGTAGTAGAACATATCCAAGGCTAGCTGAGCCCGCTCGTTACCTTCTGCCGCAGCTTCTTCAAGGTCGCGCATGTCGCTGGACAGACCGGATATTCCAATCATACCGCCACGCTTGTTTACCATGTCGCTCAAGCCCTTCAGGTTCATGTTTTCCTTTTCGCCAAGGAAGAACAAAACTCCCGGATCAACAGCGCCGCTGCGGGTTCCCATCATAAGGCCATCTACCGGTGTAAATCCCATAGAGGTATCTACAGATTTACCTTTGCAAATAGAGGCAATAGACGCTCCGCCGCCAAGGTGGCAGGTCACAATATTTATGGCGTTGAAATCCAATCCTAGAATTTTGCAAGCCTTTTGCGCTACATACCTGTGGCTGGTACCGTGAAATCCGTAGCGACGCACCCTGTATTGCTCATAGTACTTGTAGGGAATACCGTACATGAAAGCCTTAGCCGGCATGGTCTGGTGGAATGATGTATCGAAAACACCTACCTGCGGAACGTTGGGCAATATTCTTTCCATTGCCATAATTCCCTTCAGGTTAGCAGGGTTATGCAACGGAGCAAGATCGAAACATTTTTCGATAGTTTGCTTTACCTTATCGGTTATAAGTACGCTGCCTGTAAAGTGCTCACCGCCGTGCACCACACGGTGGCCAACGGCCGAAACCTCATTAATGTCCTGTAGTACACCATGTTGCTGGTCAACAAGGGCTTTCAAAATAAGCTCAATTCCCTCCGTATGGCCGGGCAAATCTTGCTTAATTTCAACCTTTCTCTTGCCGACAGGCTTATGCTTAAGCACGCCTTCGGTAAGCCCAATGCGCTCCACAAGTCCCGAAGCCAGCAAGTTGTGGTTGTCTGCATTTTGCATTTTAATAACCTGATACTTGATAGACGAGCTGCCGCAGTTAAGCACCAAAATTGTCATGATGTGGTAGGTTTTGAGGTTTTATTTTGTAGGATGAAAAAAGCGAAGCAAGCTGATAGAAGTTGGATAAAACAGTATATGAAAAATTTTATGTATGTCAGCAATGACCGTGTGCGCACACGAAATTCCTATTTGCCTAAAACCCAACAAATCCATGCTTGTAAAGTTAAGCGAATTTTTTGGCTTATAAAAATATTTTACAACAAAAGCTTATTGACCGGTCGACCAAATTCTGATGTTTTTTGATGAGAATGAGGCGCTAACTAATTGATTATTAATATAATATATTATTTTAACAAGAAAACCTCGCACGTTAAAAAATGTGCGAGGTTTTTCGTCATTTTGCGGATATTAAAATGGTTGATGCCGCAATAGTTCTCATCCGGAAGCAGGTTGTTTTTTTAACTTCTTCCTCTTTTATCGCCACGTTTTCCATCACCATAAGAGCGCTTGCGGTCGCCGCCTTCGCCTCCTGAGCGACGGAATCCGCCACGGAATCCACCACCTTCGCCACCACGCCTGTAGCCACGTCCACGTCCGCCACCTTCTCCAGTAGCGGGCTTAGACATTTCAGCCAGCGGCTTGTCGCCCGAACGGAGCTCATTAAGTGAGCGAAGAGCTTCTTCCGCATCTTCAAAAGGTACGGTGGCAAAAGAGAAAGCGTCCATCACCTTGACGTCATCAATCTTGCTGCCGGTTAGCTTGGTGTTTTCGGTAAGAAATTCCACCAAACTTTTAGGCGTCATATCGTCAAGCTTGCCAAGAGCAATGAACAGGCGGGCGGTACCGCGCTTGTCGACCTTAAATGAACGGATTTCGGAGTAGTTCTTTACATCCAGCTCGTTCTTGTAAGCCAGACGGATAATGGCGGCTAACGCAACTTCTGCGCCATGCTCTTCAATGATTTCTGTGGCCAACGGTAAATATTCGCCATAGGTATTGAGCTCAATAATATTGGCCAGCTCATCTTTAATGCGTGTACGCTTAATGGCCACAACATCCTCTGCGTTAGGCAGCTTCTCCTTGCGAATGGTAGTCTTGATTACCTTCTGCATCTGCATCAACATGCGGTACTCGTTGGGAGATATAAAGGTAATGGCGGTTCCTTCCTTACCCGCGCGTCCCGTACGGCCAATGCGGTGTACGTATGAATCAAAATCCTGTGGAAGCGAGTAGTTTATTACGTGGGTCAGGTCGCTAATGTCGATACCACGGGCGGCAACATCCGTAGCAACAAGAATGTTGATCTGTTTTTTGCGGAAGCGCAATAGAATTTTTTCACGTGCCAGCTGCGTAAGGTCGCCATGCAAACCATCTGCCTCATAGCCGCGCGCCAGCAAATGACTAACAACCTCATCTACAGATACTTTTGTGCGACAAAAAACCAAGCCGTAAAACTCAGGCTCCACGTCTATAATACGGGTAAGCGCGTCGAAGCGGTCGTTAACGCCAACCTCAAAGTAGATTTGGTCGGTCAGGTTGGTAGTTAGCTGCTTTGCCTCTACCTTCAAATGCTCTATATCACGCATGTACTTTTTGGCCAGCCTGGCAATGCGGTCGGGCATGGTGGCCGAGAACAGCATAACGCGGCGATCGTCGGGGGTTTCCTTGAAAATACTTTCGATATCGTCGACAAAACCCATGTTGAGCATTTCATCTGCTTCGTCCAAAATGAACCAGCGAATGCTGCTCAAGTCAAGGCTGCCGCGATTCATGTGATCGAGGACACGGCCGGGAGTACCTACCACAATGTCTACCCCTTTTTTCAGGCGGCGCAGCTGCTCGGATATTGACGCACCACCGTAAATGGTGGCAACGCTCATGCTGCGGGTTCCCTTAAAAGAAATAAGCTCGTCGCTAACCTGCAAGGCAAGCTCACGTGTAGGCGCCAAAATGAGCGCTTGCACCTTACCGCTGGGCTCCAGCTGCTCCATAATGGGCAGACCGAATGCGGCGGTTTTTCCGGTACCGGTTTGCGCTTGTGCGATAATGTCTTTATCGCCGCGTAGCAATGCCGGAATGGCAAGACGTTGAATAGGAGATGGCGTTTCGAAGCCTTTTGCCTTAAGCGCGGCAAGGGTGGCATCGGATAATCCGAAGTCTTTAAAGTCCAAAACTTCGTAAGCCTCGCTGGATGTGTTTTCCATATGTTCTTTCATTTTTTGTGAAGTAAAGTCGAGTGATTATTTGTCGTTGCGGACTTGATCCGCCATCTCCTGTCGGCGATATCGCTGTTTACAGGAGATTCTGCGCCAAGTACGGAATGACATCTCTCAATCGCTCCAAATCGGGTTAAACTGCTGGGCGATCTCTCACAAATACGAAAAAACGACGGATTTTCAGATGCAGATGAGCTCTCACCCTGGGTGAATTTGGGCGCAAAGATAGTGAAATAATTGATAACTAAAAATTAAAGGCAATTTATTATTGACGATTTACAATTTACCGGTGTGTGCGTTGTCACCCTGAGCTTGTCGAAGGTCAGCGAAGCTAATCTCTAATGGCAGGAGGTTGCAGGTCGAGCCCACAATGACGTGGGTTGTGGGGTTTTTCCTCATCGCATCCTTCGACAAGTTCAGGGTGATTGTCTGAAATATTTCACGTAATTTATTTAGGTTCAAGATGCGAATATAAATGATTATATTTGTTATCTAATTGAATTAAAGTGTATAATAAGTATTTGCAGACAGGAAATAAAACGAATATTAACCCGCCAACTTTTTTCAGGACATGACATTAAAAGAACTTCTTGTCGAAGTTGACAAGGTAAAGTTGTTCCGTAGCACGAGTTACCGCGGTGTAAAGCCAACGCTGGAACTCCACGTTTATCATATCATCGGTAAGGTAGCCGTGATCTACAAATACGGCTTTCCACTGTCCACCTTGAGCCTTATGGCAGGTAATGGCGTATGCATGTTTCACCTGCAGCGCGCTAAAGTAAGGATCTGTTTTTACCGCCGCATATCTTTGTGCTGCAGTTTTCAGATCAGCATAGTCAGCCATCACGCTATTGTACAAATCTCTACTCTGGGGGGTTGAAAGCGCCGCGCTTTCCATGCTCAACGTATTGAGCATCAAGCGACAATCCAGCTCAACATCATTGTAATCCGGCAGGCTGATGGTAGCATCTACAAAACGCAGGCCGTGCATTTCCATGTGCCTACGTAATCTAGACACTTCAACAATATCGCCGTTAGCAATAAAGTCAACTTCCTTAGCCAATTCCGGATCTTTTTCTACCCAGCTGTAGCTATTTTTCACAACCATAAGACGGTCGCCCTGCACAAGCTCCTCCTCTTTGCCCAAAATCTGAGCGCGAATTCCGGCGTTATACCGATTTGCCTGCTTGTTGGAGCGCGTAATTACCATTACCTCCTCCACGCCATAGCGGCCATACGCACTAGCCAGCTCCTCAATCAAATCGGCTCCGGATATTTTGTGGACGTCGTTGAAATTATCCAAGCTTAACTTCGGAAATTCAGCTCCTCTCTCCTCTATTTTGTCACGGATTCGGGTTGCGTTGTAAAGAATGCCGGAGTTTTCGGCTTGACGTACAACTTCTCGCAAAAACACTTGCCCGCTCTTTCCGTAGTAAGCCAGCTCTTTTTCATCCAGCGCCGGGCTAAGGTTAAGCCCCACGGGAGGAAGCTGCGCCTTGTCTCCTACCAAAACAAGCTTGCAGCTCTTACCCATTCGCACGTATGCAATCAAATCATCGAGCAAGCGTCCGGAGCCAAAAACCGACTGCTCAAGGCTGCTGTTGGAAATCATTGAAGCTTCATCAACCACAAACACAGCATTGGTCATCAGGTTGGCGTTGAGCTTAAATGTACCTACCCCGTCACGCATGTTGGCCTGACGGTAAATTTTTTTATGAATAGTAAACGCAGCATGTCCCGAATACTGA
The DNA here is from genome assembly GCA_031266015.1 of Prevotellaceae bacterium. Lineage (GTDB taxonomy): Bacteria > Bacteroidota > Bacteroidia > Bacteroidales > UBA932 > JAISBU01. The sequence goes on from JAISBU010000062.1 coordinate 7,700, forward strand.
GACATAACTTTAGCGGCTCGCCCTGTGGGAGCCAGCAGCGCCACGGGCTGCTTAAGCTCCCGTAATACTCGCACCAGGGCGCCAATAACAGTTGTTTTACCCGTACCGGCATAACCATTGAGCACAAAAATATCCCCTCCCTTGGGGTTGGTAAGATAATCCGCCAGGTTGGCAATAAGCAACTCCTGGTCAGCTGTAGGATCAAACCCCAGCTGAACCCGAATCAGATTAGCGATGTGCCTGTTTAACATCCGTTGTAAATCAAAGAAAAAAACGTAAAACTTAAGGTGCACTCTCTCAAGTAAATAAGAAAGATATTCTCAACACCTTAGCATGTTCTATCCAATTACTTAAAGTTTTTATGCACAAAAGTAAGCATAATGATTTTTTTTACTAAATTTGTACCTTATAGTTTCATAAAACTCGTTAACCCAAGATGAATAAGACCGTAACCCTCATCCTTAGAGGCGTCCTTTTAGTAGCCTCTTTAGCGCTTATTTACGCGCTAGTACAGAGCATTCTAGAGCCGATACGCTTTAATAAAGTTAAGCAAGAGCGCTATACGCAGGTTATTAACAAGCTTAAAGACATTAGAATTGCTCAACGAGCCTATAAGTCTGAATATGGCCGCTATACCGGCAGCTTCGATACGTTGGTAGACTTTTTGAAGAATGGCCAGCTAACGGTTGAGCTGCAAATCGGTTCTTTGGACGATTCGGTTGCCGTAGCAAAAGGTTTGGTTAAGCGCATCAAGCAAAAAATCAACGTACGCGATTCTCTTCTTAAAAATGTAAACTACGACTCACTGGCGTATGTTCCCGCTGCAAAGCCCGGAACAAAGTTTGAGATGGCATCAGGTATCCTGCTGACCTCATCAAAGGTAGAAGTTCCCGTATTTGAGGCAAAAGTTCACAATGACCTGATCCTTTATGACTTGGAGCGCCAGCAAGTAGTTAACTTGAACGATGAGCGTAAAAAGCTGGATAAGTACCCGGGCTTAAAGGTTGGAGACCTGAATATGGCCACCAATGATTCGGGTAACTGGGAGTAAGTTTTTTCTGCCGCATGCAAAAGGCGTTTGCTCTTATAAATAGCGCACTGGACCTACGACGGACTGGTGAATACCACTTGTCCATTCAAAGTAATTTGAGTGGACTTGTTTTTTGTGTGCTTGACCTTAAGAGCAATACCTACATTGCGCTAAAAAGCATCCCGTTTCAGTCGTGCATCATTGATTGGAACGATTTGCACAAAGAAGTAGCTGCCATAATTCAGCAAGAGCCTCTACTGGAAGGGCATTACGCCAGTGTGGCAAGCATGCATATTTCACGGACTGCCACCATGGTTCCTAATGCTTTGGTTGACAAAGACTTACTAAAGTCATACTTGGGTTTTACCTCTACGCTCAACGAGCTGGACGAGGTACATCACAGGCAGCTACCTAATCTGGACTTGCATGCGGTATATGCTATTCCAAGTCCGTTGGCAGCATTGCTCAACCTTTCGCTCAATAAAGTAACCTATTGCCACCAGAGCGTCCCCCTGCTGCACTCGCTAAGCTTGGCGGTACAGGAGCACAAGAAAAAAGAGCTGTTTGCGGTAAATATCAACCAAGGATTTGCAGATATTGCCCTTTACGCCCGGGGCGGCTTAAAAATTTACAATACGTTTGAGGTAAGTACGGCCACCGGCCTTCTCTACTATCTTATGTTTATAGCCAAACAGCATAAGGTTGAAGAAAAAAAAGCCGACGTACTGCTATCTGGAGAAATTGAGCATAACGTAGAGGAGCTGGCAGCGTTCTTTCCAAACCTGATTCAAGGAAAGGCTTCCCGGCAATACCGTTATGTATCTGAGCTGGCAGGTTATATTGACCATCAGCTGGTAAATCTTTTCGCGCTACACTCATCATGCGGATTGTAAGCGGCGCACATAAGGGGCGTAGTATAGCTCCTCCCAAGAATTTCAGCGCGCGTCCGACTACAGACTTTGCCAAAGTGGCGCTTTTCAACATTATTTCCGTAAACTTTGACATTGAAGCTTCGGCCGTCCTGGACCTGTTTTCCGGCACAGGCGGCATCAGCTATGAGTTTGCCTCGCGCGGCGCCAAAAGCGTAGACAGCGTAGAGCTGGACTACCATCATCATGCTTTTATAAAGAAAACCGCAGCGCTGCTGGACTTCGAGCAATTGCGCTGCTACCGGCAGGATGCCTTTGCCTACCTCAACAACGGTACAAAAACGTACGATCTTATTTTTGCAGACCCTCCCTACGCGCTGGCCGGTATAGAAAGAATTCCGCCGCTGGTATTCGGGCAGCGGCGGCTCAACCCCGGAGGCTGGCTTATCTTTGAGCACGCTAAGGGAAAGGACTTTAGCGCCCTGCCGTACTTTAAGCAGGTGCGCCGCTACGGTAGCGTAAACTTCAGCATATTTGAAATGCCCCCTGCCGACCCTTTGGCACACAGAGGACGCGGATTATAGGGATTGGCGCCGCAGGGGCAAGGGCAAACCATCGTAACCCCGCCCGTAGAACAGGGAGTAGGGAACAGGCGAGCGGCCACTGACGGTAGAGTAACCGGCACTTTTTGTAGCTAAGCTCGACAATGGACAGTAGCTAGCCTAGCTAATGGACGGTAGCTAAGCTAGCTGATGGGCATCGGCATACCTGGCTACCGAAAGTGGGTAAGTAGCTTAGGCTCAGGGTAGCAGCAGGGCTATTGCAGCTGCATCTTCTTTACGACCATCCCTGCACCGGTGGTTATCCGCACAAAATACATTCCCCTTGGCGCGTCTACCTTGTAGCGTCCCACCCCCATGTCGGTGCACGGATACTGGACGCCGTCTACCGAGAATACTTCTACCGCAGACGGGGTAGCGCCGTTGGGCAACACCAAAGAAAACTCCCCACCGTTGGGATTTGGGTAGAGCGATACGCCTAAGGTTTGCTCCTTACTTTTATCGCCCGTAGGCGTTTCGCTGTAAGCATAGCTGCACGTTGCCCGGCGTCCGCCCTTATCGTAGGCTACCAGCTTAAAGTGTAAGGTTACGGCTGGGAAGGTTGGAACGAACTTTACCCTGTATGCTCCGTTTTTATACGATAACGGATAATTTGCCAGGGTTGTATCTCCAGCCGTAGCGCCTAAGTACAACGTTACGCTGGCAACGCCCTGCTGCGCGTTGTGCACCTGCGCCGCCGCCTCAAAGGCTCCATTGGCGAAAATAACCGTATCTAAGGTTATGGACAGCGGCAGGGGCGGCGTCGGCATCGTATAGGAATGACGGCTGCTTGCGCTGCTGGCGCTGTCCTCTACCACAATAGTAAAGTGGTAGGTGGTCAGCGATAGCGCCGGGGTAAACGTTGCCCGGTATATTCCCCCGCTTACATGAGAGAGCGGATAGCTTAGCTGCGAGGTATCGCCCTCGGTGGCGCCTACAAAGCATACGGCTCTCTTTACGCCTCCTTTGGCGTGTAGCGCCTCTGTACGAGCGGTAAAGGCTCCGGCGGCGTAGGTAACTGTGCTGTTTACCAGCCGGAGAGCGCTATCGGGCGCCGGCGGCTGGGACATGGTGTAGGCATGGCGGCTGCTCACGCTGCTGGCGCTGTCCTCTACCACAATGGTAAAGTAGTAGGTTGTCTGCGCTACCTGAGGGGTAAACGTTGCCTGGTATATTCCCCCGCTTACATGAGAGAGCGGATAGCTTAGCTGCGAGGTATCGCCCTCGGTGGCGCCTACAAAGCATACGGCTCTCTTTACGCCTCCTTTGGCGTGCAGCGCCTCTGTGCGGGCGGTAAAGGCTCCGTCGGCGTAGGTAACCGAGCTGTTTACCAGCCGGAAGGTACTGTCGGCGGCCGGCGGCCAGGGCTTGCCTACGCTATCTCCCCAGATGTACTCTACCATTTCCGGATGGTCTATAAAGGGGTTGCGGTTGTGCTGGTAGCTAGCGTATATGGACTGGTTGCGCTGCTGCTCCTTCTCGCTAACCGGATCCAGCCGGTGCCATTTGAGCAGCATCTGATGCGCCCATGGCTTAAATACGGGATAGCTGTTGGTATCTATCATGGGCGATGCGTTGCCATGCAGGCCCGGCGCTATGGCTATAACGGAATCGTATCGCGCTCCGCCCCACGTAATGTTCTTTGACCAGTGCTGCACCGTGTTCTCGTAGCGCGTTACCATGTAGAAGTAGTTGCGGGCGATGTCGCCCTTGTACTCGTCAATGGGCTCGTAGGCAGCGCCGGTAAATGTACCCCCGGCGGTGTTTGGCCCCAGCTTGGAGCCATTATTAAAGGTGGTGGTGGGCGCCTTTACCTCGCCATAGGGGTTGTCGTTGCGCAAGTTATTTACCCTGTGGTCGCAGGGGTAAAGGTGGAACAGGTCACAGTACATGGGCGATGTTGCCCTGTAGGCGCCGCTGCCGTTTTTAGCCGCTGCCCACCAGCCTTTGGGGAAGGTGTGCTCGCGCTCGTAGGTAACTCCCTCCAGGCTGCCGCCCGACGAGCCGGTTTGATCGAGCCCCAGGTGAAGCGCCTTAAAGCCGGTACAAGCGGTTCCCGGCGGGTTCTGGAAGTTTGGGGTACAACGGGAGTTGTCGGGCATGCATCCCGGACGGTCTGTGTATATATCCCAAACTGCCGCTGCCGAAAGGTAGAGATCGCACTCCGGCCTTACATCTATCCATGCAAATGCCCCCCAGGCGCTGTCATACGACACAATGGCATGGTTCTTAATGGTATGGTAAAGGGCGGTTTTCAGCGCAGCGCCTGTTTTTTGCTTTGCGGCATCGTAGTAGCTCAACGGCGGGAGCAAGTCTGTACGCACGCTTACCGCCTGCGCACGAAGGGGTATGCGGACATCTACGGCGCCCAGGCTTCGCAGCACCACGGTATCGTTTACCACCTCTTCCCTTACAGGTCGATAGTAGATGAACACGTACTCACGGTCGGCCTTTCGGGACATCTTGCCGGCGCTTGCCGTAAATGCGCTGTGGTTGGGGAGTATGACACTTATGCTGTCCGTCAGGGATTTCCCGGACAACTCTATCATCTGCGTGGTTAAGCCTCCCACCAAGACCGGCGTGTACTCAAGGTAAAAGGCCGCCGCCCTGGGTATGCTTACATCAATGTAGGAGCCGGTTGTAGTGGCGCCTGTGAGCTTAACCGTGTCCGACAGCTCCATCCCTCCCGCTGTAGTTTTGACTACTATTTTTCCTGTAGCATCGGCTGAGCCGTCAAAGGTAACATTTACGGTCTGCGCGCCGGCGTTAGCCGCTGTGTGGCTTATGCTGGGTTTATCTACTACAAACTTCGGATTGGTAGAGGTAATGGAAATATTTTGCTCCAACAGCAACCCCTGTACCGTAAAATCCTCCGTATAGTGCGCTCCGGCAGCGGTAATAAAATCCAGCTCCCTGGTGTTAAGGCGAATCTTGGGCTCCGGCGTAGACTTGCCTGTGCGTATCTTTATATCATCCAGACGGGTGTTTAAAGAGGTACCTCCGGTTGCGTTATAAAAGTAGAGACGGAAGGTAGCTGTTTTGCCCACTCCTCCGGCGAAACTCACAGGCGCACTTTTTAATAATGCCCAGCTGCCTATTTCTATGGCTCCTACTGCCAAATCCGATGCATAGCCATCTCTGCTGCTGCGCAAAGCCCATGCCTTTGCTCCGGTACCCGTACTCCTTACCCCAAACTCAAGGTAGGTAAGGACAATCTCTTTCCCCGGATCCGGATCCATTGTCCACTGTATATAAGTCCCTGCTGCCGGACATGCCATAGCCAAATTATTATCTTTGCTACTGGGTGTATAGCAACCATTGCCACTGCTGCACACTGCTGCTGTTGAACTAACTGTGGGCTCAGCGCCACTACTTGTAATAAACGGCGAGCAGCTATAGTTGGCCCACTGTAAATTGGTAGCAGGCAATGCATCGCCGGCCGTAAAGTTCCAGCACACGCTATCTACCTGTGCTTGGGTTGTAAGTGCACACAGCGCCCCAACAAACGCCAGTAATATTTTAAAAGAAATTCTCATCGTTCAATCTTTAAACTCCAACTAACGGGCTAATCTAAACATCTGTGAACCAACACCTTTGTCGGTCACAACCTTAACTACATACATTCCGTTAACCCGCAGGCTACTTAAGCTCACTTTTGAGGACTGGCCTTCCTGTACTAATAGTAACGTTCCGCTCATGTCAAATATTTCCACTCTTTGCAGCAAAACATCACCTGCAAGGTCAACCCGCAGCGCTGTAGAAGCCGGATTCGGAAATATGGAGAAGCTCACTTCGCGGTTTGCAGCGGCTGCTGTTGATCCTTCAATCGTATAAGGCAGCTTAGCACAATTTCCGACGCTATCGCACGCCACAAATGTACAGTATACGGGTGAAAAAGAGAATGGCGCCACAAATTTCACCTTATATACACCATTTCCCTTATCGGACAGCGTATAAGTTGCCTTTGTGGTATCATCCGCAGCGCTTCCTATATGCACTACCACTGACTGAACTCCGCTTAACGCATCTACAACGGTTATGGTTGCGTCAAACACCGTATTGGCATAGGTAACGCTATCGACTGTAATTACAGGTGGAACAACATCTGTTGTTGCCGGTGGTGTGCTGCCCCATATTAAATCGGCATACTCCGGATGGTCTATAAAAGGATTACGATTACCCTGAACGCTGCTGTATACGGCATTGTTCCTATCAACTTCTTTCTGGCTTACCGGATCATTTGCGTGCCAGCGCAGCAGCATGTCTATGACCCAAGTATTAAAAGCCGGATAAGCGGTTCCGTTAAGCGTAGGTTTGGCTTCAGCATTGCTGTACCATCCGGCAACGACATCCTCGTAGCGCGTAACCATATAAAAGTAGGTGCGGGCAAAGTCGCCCTTGTACTCATCTGCCGGCTCAAATACCACTCCGCTGTAGCCAAGACCGGACTTGGCAGAGCCCAGCTTTCCCAGTCCCTTAGCATCTGTCCAAGTGGCGTTCCCCACTTCCCCATAGGGGTAATTGTTGCGCACGCCGTTTACCTTTCCATCTGTAGGGTAAATGTGAAAAATATCGCTATACATCGGCGAGGCATCGTTGAACCAGCTCTTTGGAAAAGAGTGCTCACGATTGTAGCAGTCGCATACGCTGCCGTAGTTACCACACTGATTACCTCCGGCGCTACTACTCCCAAAGGTAAAAGTACAGGTAGAGTACATATCCCACACCTTACCGTCGGCACGCTTATCTGTTGTTACGTAATCTGTCCACAGATCAGCGTAGCTGTGCACCGTATGCCCTTTTATCTGATTGTGCAAGGTCGTTTTTAATGCCGCTCCGGTTTTACCGTTAGCGCTGGCATAGTAGCCCGCAGGAATTTGGGCAGACAGTACAACCGGTAATGCTAAAAATAGATATATCAGCAATTTTTTCATTTAATTCTCCTTTTATACAATTCTCTTTCTTATGATTTTACGCTAAAAAAGGCAAAGGGAGAATGCAAAGCACCTCCCTATACCAACCTGTATATCAGACAATTTAGTTTTTACGTATGCTCTTTGTTACCTGTTGACCATCGGCAAAGGTAACTCTTACAAAGTAAACGCCGGTTGCCAAAGATGAAGTATTCAGTTCGGCCTCATTCTGCACCGCCTGTAAAGTAAGGCCCAGGTTATCTATGACTTCAATCTTAGCTACAGCCAGAGGAGCGCTTACGCACAGCCTGTCTGCAACCGGGTTCGGATAAACCACCACCTGACCGGCCAGCTCTTTACCGGCAGCGGTAGAGCCGCTTATTTGAACCTTAATGGTAAACTTCTGAACTTCTTGACCCAGCGTAACCGTTACTACAAAATCACCTGTTCTGAAATCCCATGAGGTTTCCGACGGATAATCCGGAGTTCCTCCGCTAAGCGTGTACTCTACCTCAAATACGCCCAATGCTGTACCTGCAGGCATTGGCACAACAAATACGCTGTCGTTAGAGTAACCGGAATGGTAGCTGAGTCCGTCTACCCTCACATTGCTCATGGTTATTTTGTTGGATACCAGCTGTACATCGGATGCAGCGCGCGGGAGCAGCTGGCCGCCGCTATTGTAGTAGCCAACGCCCGTAACGCTACCGCTGCTGTTAGCAGGCGGCGTAGAGGTATAAATATCTTTTGCCACTACTATTGAACCTGTTTCATCCTCAATGGTATACCTGCCGTAAGCGTCAGCGGCGGTAGTAGCCGTAGCGTTATGGATAGTAACCAGCACAGCGTGGTATGATTTGTTGTACTGATCGGCCGTAATAGCCACTGGAGCAGGCACTGCACGATCGCTCGCAACTGTAGTAATGTCAGCGTCAGCGCTGCCGGTCAACTCGGTAAGGCCGTTGTATTCCGATATCGTACCTCTTACCGTTACGCTATCGCCGGGCGCTAAGGTTAGGGTTGATGCGCCGGATGTACGATATACATACAACCCACTGCGAGCGCCGCTGCCCGATTGAATAAAGAAGCTCTTGCCGGTTGCCATTATGGCGGTTACCGTACCGGTAGTCAGCACCGGCTGATCCTTCTTTGGACTGGGATCATCTCCTGTAACAATTTCGCTAATTGAAGCTGCGGTGTACGCATTACCGCTCAACGCAATATCCCTTGAAATTTCACCGTTGGCAACCGTCAGCTTAGCCGTATGGTTACCCCCTGCCGTCGGACTATAAGCAATGGCCACCTTTTGCGCATCACCGGTAGGCGTTAGGGCTGGTTGCACGCTAAACAGCGAGGCATCGGTACCGCTTATGCTCAACGTCAAATCTGTAGTAATATTAGCTGCAGTAACCACCACTGTATCACTTGCCGTAGCGGTCACAGCCACGTAGCCAAAGGCAAGGTTGTTCGGCGTTGCCCTAATTTTCGGAGCATCGGGGTCAACCTCCGAGAAGCTGAAATCATCATAGTAAGCTGTTACATTACCGTAGGTACGCACATCAAACCTGAAGTTATCCGAGTTGGCAGGAGCGGTGATTTCGTCTATTGTAAACCGCACCCATTGCCCCTTAACAGTCTGATAACCAGATGGTTGCAAATCAGGATCGTTGGTTGATGTAGTAGCAGCACTGCCATTGCGGAAAGCCGACCAGATACGAATACCGCTACCTGTAGATGACGGCTCAATGTAGTACCAGAAGCTGAGCGTATACAGCTTGCCCGCTTCAACTCCATTAACATACTGTATCAGGTTCTGAGCAGATGATGTTGCGGCAACTTTTGCAGCATGGCTGCCGGTATGCACTTGGGTTGTTTCCTTTGAACCTTGCGCGGGCAGCGTCCACGAATCGGGTGCAGCATCTGCCCAAATTTCAAATCCGGGGTTAGCCACCATGTTGTCGTACTGGCCATGCGCCGTTCCCTCCAAGGCTACTTTCACGTTGGCGGCGCCAGCGCTTGTCAGCACAATGGTATCTGTAGCCGCAGAGTCTGCGCTAAACGTTACGACAATGGTATCGCCGGCCGCAGATGTGGCTTGAGCCACCGTTACCGTATCCTTGCTTAGCGTGTAAGCGGCATGGCTCTTGGTCAGCTTAATGCCATCCTTCAGGTTAACGCCCTTTACCACCAACTTTTTAGCCTCAGGCGTTCCCTGCATTGCCGCAAACGTCAGCTTGCCTGCGCCGACGTTTATAGTAGGAATACTCGGCGTTCCGGTAAGGACAACTATCTTTTCGTGAGCGCCGCCGCCGGTAATGTAAACGGTATCACTTACCGCCGATGCTCCGGCCGTATACGTAACCGTAACGGTTGCAGCGGTTGAACCGTCGGGTAATTCGTTGATTGACAGGGTAAACGCACCCGATTGTCCGAGACGGAGTTGCGCTGCCTCGCCCAAGTTTTCGGCAGTTACGGCAATGGTTTTGTGCTGTTGTAAGCCTTCAATGGTATCGAATGCCAACGCCGCAGGCGTAGCTATAATTACCGGAGCCGTGGCTGACAGCGTCGTAAATACAGCCGAGTCCACCTCCGACAGGCCGTTATCATTCTCTGCGGCTATGTACACGTGGTACTCGGTTTCCGCAGTAAGGCCGGCAAGCGCTATGACGCCCTCCGCACCGGCGGTTACATTTATGCTGTCCTTTGCATTATCGGCCTTTACATCAGCGGCGGTGACGTTGGCCGCCGGCGCTGTTTTTACGGTGTAGTACACCTTAGCGGCGGCATCCAGCGTTACCTTAACGTTGGCCGTGATAGCCGTAGTGTCAGCCACCGCAGGATGACCCGTAAATGCCGGAGGATACATTCTCGGCTCAGCGGCAAGTACAATGTTATCAAGACGGTTGTTGCCTGAACTAGAAGTTGCTCCTGATAACGTCAATTTAAGAAAAATACTGTTCTGATTATCAATTGCTGCAATAGAAGAAAAATCAACTGTTTTTAGCGAAAAGCTCGTAGTAGTATTGCCTGTATTATTACCCGGAAGGCTTGTGAAGTTAACCCCATCCACGCTGTATGACCACACATGAGTACTAAACCCACTTGATGTTCCTCGAATTGCAAATGATAGGGACACTCCCCCATATCCAAGCGTAGACATTTTTATAACCAATGATTTACCATTGGCCGCATTAGATGTACCACCTTGTGGAGCAAGCGCCATTTGTATCCCTGTACCACTTGGTGGAGAAGTACGCGGATCATTTAAGTCATCACCTCCAAGCGCTGTAAGCTCTGATGAATTATTGCTATTCGTCATGTTAAAGTCATCAGAGCCATTAGTACCATCCAAATACATACATGCTTGAGCCGCACCCTGACCCAAATTCGCACAAATCACTTTGGGTGTGGATGCAGCGCTTGGCGCATCTGTTAAATTATCAAACGTCCATGCAGCCAGCAGCTCCTTACTAGCAGTACCGCTCAATGGCAACGTTGTAGTCGTAGCGCCACTGGTAAACGTAATTTGACCGGCATCATGTCCTACCGCCGCAGGCTTATAGGTTACGATTATACTTTGCCTAAAATTGGCATAAGCGGAATCTACCCGAGTTTTATTAACGCTAAATACGCCTGCACCTTGAACTACCCGGATAGAAATGCTGTCGGTTAAGAATGATCCGGTTACGTTAAAGGTCTTTTTCAATATGCCCCCAACTACAGCGCCTGCAAAATTCAAGGAAGCGGAGTCTACATGAATACTTGGCGCAACACAGGTTCCCGAAAGGGGAATTACTACACTTTCAGCATTAGTACTGCTCAAAGTAAGGGTAGCTGTACTGTTGGCGCCCACCGTTGTCGGAGCATAGCGAAGCGTTACAACCTTGTTGTTAAGCGTACCGTTAGCCGGTTTTACCAGCGTAGCGCTATCGATGCTAAATAAATCAACGTCGGCGCAGGAAAGCGTTAATTCAACGTTACCAAGTAAGTTAGCCGCGCTAACCTTAAGAGTTACCTTAGTGGGGACACCCTTTCCGGCCACTACACGTACCAGAGTAGAGTCTACCGATAGGGTAGGCACAATACCCGTACCGCTAAGCGTCACGGAATCCTTTAATCCTTTTGCCGCACACTCCACATACAGCTTTCCTGTTTTTGCACCTGTCGTTTGAGGTTTAAACTTTACACTCAGCCTCTTCTCCGATACAAATTCGGTATCATCCAGCTCAAAATCAGCGATATTACTCAAAGAGCAGGTCATAGGGTTACCCTCCAGATTGCTTGAAGATACTGTAACCACTTGGGCTCCACTTATATCGTTTACATATATATTACCAAAAGCTAAAAGAGCTGGGGCCAAGCTAAGCGTTGGCGTAGATGCAGAAATACCCGTACCGCTAAGGGTTATCGTGGCATCGTGCGCCAAGCCGCCGCCGCTAATTACCAGCGTATCTTCATAGAGCTGTTCTTCTGCAGGCTCAAAGCTTACCGTAATGCTGCCGCCTTGATTAACCGAGGTAGGAAGCACGCTAAAGGGGCTACTGGCGCCTTTTATGATCAGCGTAAGATCCCCCGTAAGATTACTTGACATAAGCGTAAAAATCTGTATAACAGGAGAATCACCTACTTTTGCAGTGCCAAAATCAAGAGAGGTGGCAGAAAGGGCAACGGAAGGCGCAGGGTTTTCTCCAATTACAGAAGGCACAGCATTATATACAACAACATCATCAACAAAAATGTTTGCATTACTACCTGAACTACCAATAGTATTTATTCCTACAAAACCATTACTCGAAATAGTAGCCTCGTCATAAGTGCTATTTGAGGCCAAATCATCACCTATTAGTATTCCATTCGCATATAAATCAAACTTACCTACAGCAACGGTTTGGCTACTCCCATATGTATAGTTAATAGTTGATGTCGTGCTATTTCCTACTATTTCAAACTTATAAACAACCGCTTGGTCAAATACCGTTTGGCTTAAACTTGTTGTAGCATAGTTACTTGTCCCTGTGCCATAACCATACGCTAAAGTAACCGTATTATTGGCTTGATATTGAAATCGTAAACCTACAAATATTTTCTTGTTACCGGGAGCACTATTACTTGTAAAATCAGTGCTTGGAGCACCTTGATAAAAGAACCATTGAGCAATTCCTGCTGCTACGTTCCCATTTCCTACGACACCAGCATCGGAACCACCAAACAAAATTGTAAACGATGTATAAAATTCAGTACTACTACCATAATCAACCATAGTAGAAGCCTTTGCCACAGCTGTAGTTGAAGATGCTACAGCCCTAAGATAAGAACCGGTTGTTCCCAAAGGGTTATTTGAATTTTCAACATTTATACTACCTCCATTTCCCCCTCTCGCATAGCTTGTTCCAGCAGTAGGACTTGGAATAGTCGTAACATTACCATTAGTTGAACTATTGGAAGCCGTTCCTGTTCCAAAATCTTGAACAGATGTTTGCCCCACCCCGAAGAGCGCAAGTCCCCACAATGCAACAAGCAGCAATGCCGCTTTCCGTATTGGTAAAAAAATCTTCTTCATGTCTTTATAATTTTGAGTTGTTATAGACAAGGGTAAAAAACAAAAATCCGCTCACGATTTTACATCGCAGGCGGACACAAAAAGGCGCTAAAAACAAGTATCAGTATTTACAAAATTCGTGTGTGCAAATTTCGTGCCAAAAACGGCAACGTCACGGAATCCAAAGACCAAAGACCAAAGACCAAAGACCAAAGACTTCAATTTAATATTTACAAAATCACTTTTCATTGAGGCGCTACGTAACAAATTACTTTTCAGCGGAGGTACAGAAATCACGGTAAAACTCTACACCTGCAAATATAATATTTCTTTGCACTCAGGCAAGCTAAAATCAAAAATAAGTTATAAAGTTTTTTACGGACGGCGTGTACGAGCATGTTAACGGCGGGCAGCGCGTGTGCGTTGTCATCCTGGGCCTGTTGAACCAAAGGTCGGCGAAGCCAACGGCGCAACGGGGGAAAACCTGCGTAACCACGTCGTTGCGGGCTTGACTCGCAACCTCATAATCGGGGCATGAGATTGGCTTCGCCGAGCTCCGGTTCCTCCACTCCGCTACGCGAGCCTGCCCCGAGCGAAGTCGAGGGGGTCGGAATGACGAGGCAGAGGTTCCTCCACTCCGCTTCGCGAGCCTGCCCCGAGCGAAGTCGAGGGGGTCGGAATGCCGAGGCAGAGGTTCCTCCACTCCGCTTCGCTCCGGTCGGAATGACGGGGCGGCGATGAGGGAAAAAAGGAGTTGAGGGCGGCGGCGAAGCCGCCGCCCTCAACTCCTCCCCCTAACGCCTTATATTATAGGGTCGCCGTCATTCCGACCAAGCCCGCGAGGTACGAGCGGGCGCGTGGAGGAACCGAAGGTCGGCGAAGCCAATCTACTGACGGATACACCTGCTATGCTGTCGCTTTGCATGTCGTGCCGCGCCTGTCGGCTTGCACGGGGCTACCAATATTTTACCCCTGCGGGGTAAGGGGAGATGCTGAGCAAAGCTCAGCAGGCCAATCGACTTCAGCGGAGCCATGTATTTATAGTAAACCCCTGATTATCAAAGATATAATGCTCACTATGTCCCCGTACACAAGAGGATTAAGCGGATATAAACAAAGCTCCCCGGCGAGGTTCACGTATCTCACAGGGGAGCTTTTCGGGAAACGGCAGAATTTTACCTATTCGCCCGGCAAACCCTTTACTTCTTCTCTAAGAAGCGGCAAATGGCGCACTACCGTTCCCCAAATAATGTCATCATCAATCTTACCATAGCCATGTATTACCCTGTTGCGCATAGCTATCATTTGCTTCTTGCTACTTATCTGAATTTCAGCAGCTTCTTTATTGAGCATACAAAAGTTTTTTTGTTTTATTCACCGCGTCAATAAAATATGGATTTTTCAGCGACCGGATGCGAAGGCTATCGCACACCCTACTGATTTCGCTCATGTTGTCTGTTATAATCCGGTTCATGCCGCAAAACTTCTCTATACAAATATACGTACAAATGCCCAAAAAAACAAAACTCCCCACAGGCAAAGCGCCCGTGGGGAGTTTTTGTTGTTTAGAGCTGCTCTAATTTGAGTAGTCCGAAATTAGAATATCATCAATACATACGGAAGTGCTTCCGTCCTGTGCAGGCTTAATAATCCGGACGCGAACGCTACCTGCCTGGTTTACGGTTACCGTAGCCGTCTTCATTACGTTACCGGCTGCACTCCATGACTCTGCCACAAGGGGCTCGCCCTTATCAACCCAGGTTACTCCCTGGTCTGTAGATATTTGCACCTTAAGAGCGCCGCCGCTATGCGTACCGTATGAGCCATACGCAAACGATACCTCTCCTGCTCCCGTGGCCTTATCAAAGCTCATCTCTACCCGGTTTAAGCCTGCATCCGTAGCATCTACCCCGCTGCTTGATGTAGCGCTACCCCTCAAACGAGTGCTTTCAGTACCATTGAACCTATCTGTTCCTGCCGTCATACTACCAATGCCAACAATATACCAGCTCCCTGATGATAACGTATATGCAGCGCCTGTATAGCCGGACTTTTTCGCCAGGTCAGGAGTAGATGTTTCAAAATTTTCGAACAAACCTCCTGCCGGGGTAACGGTAATGGTAAAGGGTTGCGTAGCGGTTGCCGTGCCATTGGTGGCGGTAACGGTAAACGTAGTGGCGCCGGCTTCTGTTGGGGTGCCGCTAATGGTAGCGCCGTTGAGCGTAAGCCCTGCAGGCAACGCCCCCGCGGTTACAGCAAACGAGGTGGCCTCTGTAACGTTGGTTTCCTCCACGGTAAAGGTATGGCTAAACGCCTCCTCTGCCCTGCCGCTTGCCGAACTTGCCGAGGTAAAGCTCAGCATGGGCACGGGTGCAACGCCTTCGGCCCTAACCACTATGTTCTTTATTTCCCAGGTAGCGGACTCCGCGTTATCGCAAACGTACTTAAAGGCAAAGCGCGTGCTGGCTGCCTTCTGGGTCAGCTCAATTTGCCCCGATGAAACATAGGCCCAGGCGGTTGTTCCGTGCGTTGGAATGGTAAGCTCCGTCCAAGTTGCCGCAGAGGGGTCTCCTGATGTATAATCGGTTGAAATCCAAAGCGAATAGTTGCTCGTAGAAACGCTCATTGAACCGGCAGGCCCGCGGGCATGGTCAAAGGTTAAGTTAGCGCTTGTGGCTCCGGCCAGATCTATGGCGGGCGAGATAAACCAGTCTTCGTTTTCAGCGGTAGCGGTGATGTATCCCGACATCTTTGCCCCATACAGAGCATCGAATTCCCAAGCCTCCGTACCCGTAACGCTATAGGCCGTAAACTTATCGAAGCTGCCCTGCGTTAGCAGCGTTTCGTTAAGTACCTGATCGCCGGTTGGCGGTTCCGGGTCTACGTTACCGCAGTTTGCCGGCGTACCCGTTGCATCGGTGGTCTTTACCGTAATATCGTCAACGCGTACTCCATACGTAGTTTTCGCACCGGCAAACTTAAGCGCAAAGCAGGTAGTACCGGCAGGCAGCTCAAAGGAAATACCGCTTACCAGGCCCCAGTTAGTGCTTTCTTTAGAGTACGTAAGAGGAGCCCATGTGCTGCCGTTGTCCGGGCTATACGATACAGCTAAGGTGTCGCTCATTTGGTTAGAGCCAAACGAGAGGGTCATTTTAGCGGCTCCGCAGGCGGCAATGTTTTTTACCACCAGCGTTGCACCGGCAGCGCCCATCATAGCGTTGCAAACTTTAGATGCGCCGGTATAGGTTGAAGGCGAGTTGCTACGCACGGTAACCGTACCGCTCTCTGCTACATACTCTACGTTAGCGGCGCCTGCACCGGTTTTTGAGTAGCCCGTATAGGCGGCCGCATTGGGCCATGCAGTTCCAGTTTGAGTCGCTGTTGTACCAAACGTTTCATTCAGTATCAATCCTGCATCTACCGGATCCGGACCGGGATTCGGGTTTGGATTGTCATTTTTGTCCTTTGTACACGACCACAGCAGCGAACCTAGCGCTACTACGGCAACCATTGAAAGAATTTTTTTCATAATCAAGCTATTTTTTGATGGTTAAACTTAATACAACTTTTAAATTAGCACCGGAAAATTATTTCGGTGCACTGCAAAAACTAATTACTATTATACCTAATATCATCTACATACCATGTATTAGAGCTTACACCCGGCCCCTGGTAGTTTTGTACATACCTGAATGCCAAATACATAACATCATCGTCGGCGTTCAGGTAGGTGGCCAGATTTTGTTGCAGGGGAATAAAGTCATACTTATAGGTGTTTACGGCGTTGGTGTAATCGGCTATTACCGTCCATGAGCTGGCATCCAAAGGAGGCCTGCCGGTGTCGGCGCTTTTGGCAGAGTAGCACAACAGCTGGAATGTAGCGGCTCCAGAGTAGCCGGTCATCAAGCTGTAGTAAAATCGGGCATCGGCAGCTCCGGCTACCTTCACAGGAGGGGTAACCATCCACGCCTCGGCGTCTCCCATGCACAGGTAGGCCGTGGCGGCGGCGCACTGCATTGAGTCCGAAGTAGAACCGACATAGTAGTTCCCTATAACTGCGGTCTGAAATGCCCTGTGGGTGCCGTGCGCTCCAACGTTCAGCCAGCCGTCGGGCAGCGCCAGCTGCTGCCCGTCAACCAGAGATTCCTTAGTGAAATCCATGTTCAAAGAGCTCACATAGCGGTCGGAAGTCCACAACTCCGGACGCGGCTCGGCATCCCACTCGGCTTTTACGCAGGCGCTAAACAGTAGCCCCAGCAGAGCTACGGTAAGTATGTATGTATATGGCAAGTTTTTCATTTTGCTGTCTTTTTCTAATGGTTTAATTTACAATTACCTGCAAGGCGCTAGAACCTGTAGTATACCTGCACAAAGAAGTTTACGCCAAAGCTGTAGTAGTACTTTGAGGGAAACGCATCTACCTTGTATTTTCCTTCAATTTGTCGAACGCGAGTCTGCTCGTATCCACCGGTCTTGTAGTGGTTGTTGAGTATGTTCTGCACGTTACCGTTGATACCTAAAAGTCCGCCGTGCAAGCGCCATGACGCTCCGCCAAAAACGTCAACGGTATAGGCCCATGGAAATTTTTCCTGCTCCGTTAGTTGATTACGCATAGCAGGATCTATCTCATTAGTTCCCGGATCTTTAACTCTATCTATAAAGCTCAGGGTGCGCCGGTCAAGGTACATATCGATGTAGGTATTACCGGCAATATTACCGGTAGCGCCTGCAAACCAGTACTTCGGCGAACGATAGGTAAGCGTCAGCGTACCGGCAGTTTGCGGCGTACCGCCAAGCACATAGCCGCTCACGTATGATTTCTCTACTACTCCTACCTTTACCTGGCTATCCTCTACCTTGGTAACGTTGGGGTCAGAAGCGTAAATGTAGGCGCCGTGCGTAGCCGCAGCCTCAACGGTTAGCGTTGACGTCAGCTTGTACGACACACCCAGCTCAACGCCGGAGTACTGCTTGTTCAAACCATATGTAACGTACTCTATCAATGCGCCAGCCTTATTTGCCAGCTCATTGTCGGTATTTTCATCGTAGAAAGTTCTCACCTCCGACAAATCCTGCGCCAGGGTATAAAACGCAGCCGCCTTAATGCGCAAAGATGAACCGCGGAATATGTAGGCAAGATCGCCTGTGTATACTTTCTCGGTTTGCAGCTCCAATCCCTTATCGTCTAAGGCCAAATCAGCATAGCGTATTTGCAGGTAGGAGTTGCGGAAAAGCGGCGGTCTGGTTTGCCATCCGGCATTTGCGGTTAAAAAGTGCCTTCCGGTAATTTTGTAGGTGGCGTTTGCCTTTACGCCTCCCGTTACAAATCGCTGCGCCTCGGATTGCCCATAGGAATGACCTTCATTAGTACTCTCTACCCGGGCGTTTTTCATATGGCCATCGCGCCAAAACTCTGTATAGCCAACCGTTCCGGCCACAAAAAAGTCAAACTTATTCAGCTTAACCTGAGCCTCAGCCCAGGCGCTCGCCTCATTTTGGTGTATATCATAGTCGTACCCAAACTTATCGCCCTTATACTTACGCAGCTGGCTGGGCGACTCATTCATATCATTGAATGACAGCGCATAAGGGTCAAGAGGCGATACATCTGTACCCAGCACATACTTGTCCAGGTTAAGGTAGTAATCGGCTCCCAAGGGATCAAGCACGGTCTGATAAAAAGAACCCTTATACATCTTGCCTTCCACACCACCATATAATGAGATATAGCGGTTCAGATGGTGGTTGTAGTTTACGTAACCGCTCAACGTAGTCTGGTCGTTGCGGTACTCCTTTAAGATGGTCATAGCTTGCCAGCCCGAATCCGCCCTGTTAATCCCATAGTTGGCGGCGTAGTTACCCTCATATAAGGCCTGCCAGTCAATTTGTGTAACCTTTGTATTGTTGCTTCTCCACTCATTTTCCATGAGATTTGCTATCGAACCGTATGGTCTGCTGGCAGTTGTATTTTCTGGGTTATCGGCATCGTTGTAGCGGGGCAGCTTACGATAGTAGTCAGGGCGCGGGTCGTTGCCCTCAAACCAGTCTAAGGCCGAGGTACCGTTACGTCCGGTTTGCACGGCAAGCCCTGCCTCCAGCTTAGATTTTTCGTTTATAGTCCAAAAGTAGTTAAGCATAGCCACCGGCAGGTGCGTGTTACGAATCTTTGCGCTGCGCTTTTCGCCATCCTGATACCCCCAGTTAGGGTTGTACTGGTAATCTCTCATATCGTACACGTCCTGAACCACCGCGCTGCTCATACCTCTTCTTATGGGAGCGCCAAAAATGGTAAAGTTTACGGAATGGTTGGCATTCAGCTTCTTTTCTGCGGCAAAGAAATACGAGTATGCCTCGTAGGGCGTTCCGTCCATAAAGCCCTCGTTGGCTAAGCGGGCCGAGGCCGACGCCGTAAACGCCCAGCCATTATTCATAAGGCCGGTTGAGTAGGTAGCCATCAAACGGGTTGCATAGGTACGGTTAGAGGCGCCTATTGACGCGCTCGCCTGCTTTCTGTACCCCGATGCCCGTGTGCTGTAGGTGGTAGTTCCGGCAAAGTTACCAAACGACAGCTCCGACGGAGCCAACCCGTACCTTGTAGTATAGTTGCGCAGCACATCGTTCAAGCCACCCCATACGGCATAGTTGGCATAGCCCGTTTCAGGATCTCGAAACGAAAACCCGTTAAAGTATACCGAGGAGTAATCTGAGCGATATCCGCGCGGGTTAAAGCGGAAAGAGCTCAAGTTGTACTGCACCTGCGATACAAACACATCGCGCGAGGCGCCCAGCAAACCTGAAACACCCTGACTTCCACCCTCTTCCTCGTCAGCGTCCAGCTCTACCACCTCAGAGGTACTCAAGTCCAGCTCAATCAAAGCATCCGTTGCGGATTGCGGAAAACGTGGTCCAACACCCACCGCCGCCGGCTGGTCTATAGAGCCAAAGGCGCGGGTTGTATCGCTAGAGGGCTGCGCCAGCGCCACCCCTGAAAAGGCCCAAAGAATTAGGCATCCGAGTATACATTTTCTCATATCTGTTAAATAATTAAAAGGGAATGTGTTTACTACTCATTACTATATGTTTGGCTCAAGATTTGGAATAATGTTTTTTTTCGGCAGCTCTTAATTGTAAGCTAAGCAGCTACTTGTACTTGTGCTTTATACCCGAGCTGCGCTCTACTACGGAAAATTCCGATACGTATTTGGAAGTTTCGGATACGTATAGGGAAAAGCTATAGACGTCTCCGGAAAGCTCCGAGACGTCTTTGGAAAATGACGGTAAAAACCATGAAACATGCGGCACATCAGCGGGATATGCCGATGCGCAACAGGCGCCTCTAAAGAGGCGCTCCGGCGTAACTGTCTGAAAATTAAGCGGTTGGGGGGGGGGGGTAAAATTAAACATGCCAAAAACCGGAAGGTTCTCGTTGCGCGTGGCGGCGATGTTTAAAGTGTTTTTCATGATGCTTGAATTTTCCGGTGCAAAAAACAGGAAAAATTTAGATGACTAAGGTAAGGGTTAATTTTTCAACTTTGTTACACTTGCCAGATTTTTAACATTGTTTTTTATAAACAGCTTGTTGACAAATATAAGGGTATGATAAGAGTACAATTCATTTTTTATACCTATTTTTGAAAATAAAAATCATAAGCTATGAAAAATTGTAAAATCTTACCTTTAGGCCTGGCAGCGCTTGCACTTTTGCTTGCGGCTACCGGTTTTGCTCAAAAGCAAAAGTATATGGCGGCATGTGTGGCATTCTATAATATAGAGAACCTTTTTGACACCATAAAATCGCCGGATACCAACGATAGCGACTTCTTGCCGGATGGCCCCTACAAGTGGACTTCGGAAAAATACTGGCATAAGCAGCGTAACATTGCATCTGTCATACGCCAAATAGGTAACGAAATGCTACCGGCCGGCCCTACGCTACTCGGCCTTTGCGAAATAGAGAATCGCACGGTGGTTGAAGACCTTATCAAAACTGCGCCCATTGATAAAATGGGCTACGAGATAGCCTATGAGCCCTCGCCCGACGCCCGTGGCGTTGGCGTAGCGCTGATATACCAGCAAAATAGATTTAAGGTATTAGGTATGCGCTCTGCCATCCTGACAATTCCCTCAATACCGGACTTTCGCACTAGAAACCAGCTGGTCGTATCCGGAGTGCTTGACGGAACAGATACGCTGCACGTAGTAGTAATGCACTGGCCCTCGAAGCGGGGTGGCGAAAAAAGCAGCAAGCCGCTACGTGATGGCGCCGCTCAGCTTTGCCGCAGCGTAGTGGATTCTCTATACGCCGCCAATGCAAACGCCAAAATTATACTGATGGGCGACCTCAACGACGACCCCACAAGCAAAAGCGTTGTAAAGGTGCTGGGCGCACGTGCCACTCCCGAAAAAACAGAGAAGGGCGGCATATACAATCCTGCCTACAAAATGTTTAAAGACGGTACTGGCTCTTACGCCTGGGATGACAGCTGGAACCTGATTGATCAAATTATGGTATCGCAGCCGCTGTTGGGTAAAGATTACAGCAGCTACAAGTTCCTTCGCTACAAAATTTTTAACGCTGATTTTCTAAAGCAAAAAGACGGGCGTTACGCAGGCTATCCGTGGCGTACATTCTCCGGCACCACCTTTGTAGGAGGATATAGCGACCACTTTCCGGTTTACATGTTCCTGGTAAAAACGCTACCGGAGCAATAGCTCATTCATCTGCAAAAAGTTTGAGAGTGGCTGGTTTTTACCGACAAGGTCACTCTCATTATTTTTTTTAATACGACTCATATAAAAATACCAGCCATGAAAAACATTTTCCGTCTACTCATTCTACTGCTTGTCCTATCAACAAGCTGTCGTCCGCAAGAAACCGAAGTGGTCATTCTTTCCCTTAACGACTTGCATGCCAAAATAGACAATCTTGATAAGGTTGCAACCTACGTAGCCGAGCAGCGCGCGCAGCATCCCAACGTGCTGCTGCTTTCGGCGGGAGATCTTTTTTCCGGTAACCCCGCTGTTGACTACTACCATGACAAGGGCTACCCCATTATTGATGTAATGAATGATATCCGCTTCGATGTCAGCACCATTGGCAACCACGAGTTCGATTACGGGCAAACCACGCTGGCACAACGAATTGCTCAGGCAAAGTTTCCATTCGTCTGTGCAAACATCAGCACCGACAGCAGCCCGCTTACACCTTTTAAACCTTACGTATTTTTTACGAAATCGGGAGAAAAAATCTGCGTAGTCGGCCTCATACAAGAGCATCCGGAAACGCACGTCGATAAGATAAAGAAGCTGCACTTTACGAATCCGATTGATGAGCTCGAAAAGTATCTTTCGCTACGCGCCCAAAGCGACGTTCTTGTGGCGCTCACACACATGGGCGTTCAGGAGGACTCGCTGCTGGCGGTGCGATACAAGGAGCTGGATCTGATTGTTGGCGGGCACTCGCATACTCAGCTTGACACAGGAATGCTTGTCAACGGAGTATTGGTTACGCAGGCCGCAAAATACGTGCAGCATATCGGCCGTACAACGCTAACCATACGCAATGGCAAAGTGGTGGCCAAGCGCAACCGGCTGGTTGATGTTTCACAGCTGACGCAAAAAGATACGCTCATTTCCAAAAAAATTAAGGAGTACAACAGCAATCCGGAGCTAAGTAAGGTTGTAGCTACCCTCAAAAACGCTATCAACAATGCTATTGATATAGGCAACTTTTTTTGTGATGCCGTTCGTGCGGAAATTAACGTTGATATAGCTTTCCAGAATAGATTCGGAGTACGTATTGACACACTGTACAGCGGCGCGGTTACGGTGAGCGACCTGTACCGGGCAGATCCATTTGGCAATGAGGTGATACGCTTTGAGATGACCGGAGCGGAAGTTGCAAAGTTCATTACCGACAACTACAACACCTTCCAGCGGTTGGATTTATGCGCATCCGGCATCAGCTACAAAATTTTTGTCAGGGAGCATCAGGTTGAATCGGTAAGCGTTATAATGGCAAACGGCCAACCTCTTGATGGCAAGAAGAAATACTCTGTAGCCATGAACAGCTACATGGCCACGGCCTACCGGCTACCGGTAAAAGACAAAGGAGTGGGAGTAGGAAAATCTACCGTAGAAGCTACCATCGACTACTTATCAAAACATAAAGCCATAGCATACCCTCGCCAAATAAGAGGCGTGATTAAAAAATAGCGCTTTGCAAAATGCTGCCGCTAAAAACCCAAAGGCTTGATTCATAAACTTCTATGAATCAAGCCTTTGGAATTTTATATACCTCTAATACTTAATGCTTTATAACAAATTTAGCTTTAGGATCGTGCTTATACTTGAATACGATTGCAAACAGCGTTGCAATTACCAAAGCATATCCGGCAAAAACGAGCCATACATTTGGCAGAGCGGGAATATTCCAAACAATAGAACCACCGCTTCGTGTAAACCAAGTTGTTATTACAAGTCCGGCAACAATGTTCCCCAGCACGGCGCCTACACCGTTAGTCATTAGCATAAAAACGCCCTGTGCCGACGATTGTATTTTTGAGTCGGTATTTTGCTCAACAAACAGCGCCCCCGAAATATTAAAGAAGTCGAAAGCCATACCGTAAACTATACACGAAACTACAACCAAGCCTAATCCTAATTCCGAGTTGTTACTTACCCCAAACAATCCGAAGCGGATAACCCATGCTATCATGCTAATGAGCATTACCTTTTTAATACCGAATTTACGCATAAAAAACGGAATGGCAAGAATGAACAGCGTTTCGGAAATTTGCGAAATAGAAAGTATGATGGTCGAAAAGTTATATACAATCGTACCTTCGGGAAAAACGTTTATGTCCTGCAAAAAAGCGTCGCCATAAGCATTGGTGAGCTGCAGTGCGCCACCAAGCAGCAAGCTGAATATAAAGAATATCGCCATCTTCTTTTGCTTGAATAGCACAAAGGCTTGCAAACCCAGCTTTTCTACCAGCGTCTTCTTTTTTGCGGCGGTTTCTTTTTCCTTTACAATGGCAGGTAGCAAAGTGAATGAAAATATGGACAGGCAGAATGCGCCTATAGCCGAAATAATAAACGAAACTTTTATGCTCTGTCCCAAGCCCCATTCTTTGGTAAAAAGATTGGTAAGCCACATGGCGGCAATAAAACCAACCGTTCCCCAAACACGTATCGGCGGAAAGTGTAAGGTAGGGTCCTTTCCTTCGGCTTTTAAAATACTGAACCCAATGGCATTATCTAATCCTATGGTTGGCATATAAAAACACATGGCAAGCAGTAATACCCAGAAGAACGGCATTGGGGCGTCAATTAGCGGCAAAAAACACATGGTTACACCAAAAAGCAGGTGCAAAAAGGCGTATACATAGTTTGCCTTCCACTTATCGGCTAAAATACCAAACAATGTTGGCATTACCAGCGAAGCA
Organism: Prevotellaceae bacterium; assembly: GCA_031266015.1. GTDB lineage: Bacteria > Bacteroidota > Bacteroidia > Bacteroidales > UBA932 > JAISBU01. The sequence continues at coordinate 32,097 of JAISBU010000062.1, forward strand.
AAGCCCATGGTAGAAAATACCAGGCCAAATTGCGAGCCATCCCAATTTTTTTCTTTGAAACCATACGACGCCAGCGTCATCATCCACGCTCCCCAAACAAAAAATTGCAGGAAGTTCATCAACATCAACCGTAATTTTATGCTCATAATTTTAGCTATTTTATGTGTTTAGACCCGCAAGATACAAAAAAAGATGTGATTATCCGCAACCTTACCCAAAGTTTATTGCAGGGTAGTATCAGAAGCGTTAAATGTACCGGGTCCGTGCGCAGGTAGCTGCTCGTTAAACTCAAAGGCTGCTTTAAGTACCTTGTACCCAACGAAGCGGGATTTTGCGGTTGGCGTATTTTCCATTAATTATATCATTTTTATGCCGCTAAAGCGTACTGCCGCAGGAGGAGTTTAAAAAGCGCGGCGGAGCGCTCCTGGGCGCCTACAACGGCTACCAGAAGACCGAGTACAACACGCTCGTGAGCCGCGCCCGCACCGCCAAGCAGTGGGAGCGGTTTAAGGAGGATAAAGCCTTATACCCGAACATTGAATGGGAACTTGCTGACCGCGCCAACATGCGCGAGCTGCTGATATACGCCAACGGGCAGCGGTACAGGTTTACCAGGCCCTAAAACCCCGAATGGCGAACAAGTGCAAAAGCCTTTGTCCGCCATTCGGTTCTACCGACTACGCAGGTCGGCATCACAAAGGTAGTACTTTTTTGGTTAAACCCAAATTTTTTACCGTTTAATTTACAATTAACCCCCTACAACAATGACCCCGAAAGAGCTGGAAAAAAAGCTGGAAAGCATACCCATTGCGCTGGATAGCTGGGTGCATAAGGATGCGCCCACCATCTGAGGAGAATTGTTAGTACCATTGGACTAGCGCACGTGCTTTTTGCGCACGCTAATTCGTGTTGAGTTTACCTTTGCTGAAAGCAGGTTAATTTTTTGGTAAAAGGTGGGAATTACATATTAGTCTTTTGGCATTTTTTTACGCGCTGAAATTTGGTCGATTTTCTAATGAATGAATAAAAGTTTCACCTTTGGTAAAAGTATCTCACAAACCTTATCTTGTTCGCATGGGCTTTGCAGAGCCTCCGGCGTGGATAGGGTAGTGGGGTGCTTTTTTGTTGGAATAGAGCCTGATATTTCTGAGGCGGCATTTGTGCCTATTTATACTTAATGAACGTAATATATTGATAGTGAGACTGTAATACTTGATTTGTACAAAGTAGCGTGTTTTTGTAATTTAACATATTGCAAGATTCTCCGTTACCTTAAATCTTCTCTTTTTACTTAAAAATTCCTACCTTTGTAGGATATTGTTCGCAAATCTGTGCAGAGTAAACAAGCCATATCAAAATTATTCTTGCTGCTTTTTGGAGTGGCCGTATTCAGCTCCTGCAACAACTTTGAAAAGCTGCTCAAGAATCCGGACTATGGCTTGAAGTATCGGGAGGGAAATCGATACTATGGCATGAAGAAGTACGATAAGGCGGTGGCGCTGTACGAGAACGTGATGCCTTTTTACCGGAATACTCCGCAGGATGATACGCTGACGGTGCAAACTGCCCGCTCATACTACCACATGAGGGACTACGAAATGTCGGAGTACTACTTCAATGCTTTTAGGCGACAATTTCCACGTAGCGGTTTTATAGAGGAGGTTGACTTTTACGGTGCGATGAGTCTTTTTAATCAATCGCAACGCTCGGAGTTGGATCAAACGCAAACCAAGCAGGCTATACAGGCTTTCAATACTTTTGAGCGTAAGTATCCCCGGAGTTCACGAATAGACACTACACAGCTACTGTTGAACGAGCTGGCGGGAAAGCTGGATGAGAAGGCTTATCTTTCGGCCAAGCTGTACTATAAGACAGAACATTATAGAGCGGCGGTGGTTGCCTTGAAGAATTGCATGAAGGATTACCCCGAGTCAAAGTATAAAGAAGAGCTGATGTTTTTGGTGCTTAAATCTACCTATCTGCATGCTGTGCATAGCATAAAGGACAAGCAGCGAGACAGATTTCAACAGGCTGTGGATGAGTACTTTAACTTAGCGAGCGAATTTCCGGTTTCCAAATACAAGAAAGAGGCGGATAAAATTTATAGAGATTCGCTGGAGGCAACAAAGAGTTAGAGAATAGCGCTGCAGTGAGCAACGGCAGCTTGCAGTACACTGCGTGCGTCATCATCCAGAGTTTGTCGAAAGAGGTTGCGGTAGCAATTTAAAATATGAAATTTAAAATATAGATAAATGGATTTTAAGAAGACCAATGCCCCGGCAAGCACCGTAACGCGCGATATGGGCAAGCTGGACGTTACGGGTAACGTTTACGAATCGGTTGCTATTATTGCAAAGCGTTCCAATCAGGTTGCTGCTGAAATGAAGCAGGAGCTTAACCGCAAGCTGGAGGAGTTTTCCAGCTACACCGATACATTGGAGGAGGTGTTTGAGAATAAAGAGCAGATTGAGATCTCACGTTACTATGAGAAGCTGCCAAAGGCATCGCTTATTGCAACGCAGGAGTTTTTGGAGGGAAAGTTGTTTTACCGCAAGCCGGGCGAGCTGGCAAAATAAGGTAAAGCCAAGCTTCTTTGCAGGTGTTGTCATCCTGAGCCTGTCGACGGGCAACATTACGTTCGATGGGCTCAGGATTATTTTTTCTTGTCATTTTAGAAAATGGCAGGTAGTTAAATGTGATGTAAAGCAATTTTGTTTTCATGCTACTGAGCGGGAAAAAAATAGTATTGGGTGTAACCGGTAGCATTGCGGCGTATAAGGCTGCGGTGCTGCTGCGCTTATTGGCAAAAAACGGCGCGGAAGTAAAAGTTGTTATGACGGCTACAGCCAAAGCGTTTATATCTCCGCTTACCATGGCTACACTAGCTAAGCACCCTGTGTTGGTAGATTTTTTCAATCCGGAAAATGGGGAGTGGAATAGCCACGTAAAGTTGGGCTTATGGGCAGATCTTTTGCTGATAGCGCCTGCTACAGCGAATACCATTGGCAAAATGGCTAATGGCATAGCCGATAATCTGCTGCTTACAGCTTATTTTTCGGCTAAATGCCCTACGGCTATTGCGCCTGCTATGGATTTGGATATGTACAATCATCCTGTCAATCAGCAAAATATACAAAAATTGAAGCAGCTGGGCGTGCATATTTTTGAGGCTACAAGTGGAGAGCTGGCTAGTGGTTTGGAGGGTAAGGGACGCATGGAAGAGCCGGAGGTTATTGTGCAAAGGGTAGTAGCATTGTTGGGTGAACCTAAAGAGTTGACCGGAAAAATATTTTTGGTAACTGCAGGCCCAACCTATGAAAACATAGATGCTGTGAGGTTTGTAGGTAACTATTCATCAGGAAAAATGGGCTATGCCATTGCTGAGGAGCTGGCAGAGAGAGGTGCGAGTGTGCAGCTCATCTCTGGCCCGGTAAGCATTGTTGCCCCGAAAAATCCTAACGTGGCTGTAAGGCGTGTGACTTCTGCTGAGGAAATGTATGAGGCTGCTACGGAGTTTTTTCCATACGCAGATGGCGCTATTTTGTCGGCCGCAGTGGCTGATTTTACTCCGGAAAATAGGATTGATGGAAAGCTGAAACGTAATGGAGAAGCCTTGTCTGTGAACCTTAAGCCTACTAAAGATATTGCCGCTGAGCTGGGACGTATGAAAAACGGGAATCAGTATTTGGTAGGTTTTGCGCTGGAGGCGGCCAATGAGCTGGATAACGCGCGTCGTAAGCTCACAGATAAGAATCTGGATTTTATTGTGCTTAACTCCATGAATGATGCCGGAGCCGGATTCAACGTGGACACAAACAAGGTTTGTATCTTGGGTAAGGATGGCAGCATGCAGAATTTTGAGCTGAAGTCTAAACCCGAGGTGGCTAAAGATGTTGTAAACAAGCTGGTGCAGGTGGTAGGAAGCTGCAGGTAAATATGTAGGAGCATATCGTTAAGGTTGTTTATGTTGGCTTTGTATGCTGGAGTTCAAGAAAAATAATGTGAGTTGTGATATCTATGTGGGTACTGGAGCCGGCACTGAGTTAGTGGCAGCTATCGGTAATGCAGCTGAGAGCGTAGATGTGGTTACTCCTTATATTTCAAATGATCTTGTGAGGAAATTAATTGATGTAAGGAATAGAGGTGTTAAAGTTCGCTTAATTACAGGTAATGGAGATGTTGGTCGTAGAACAAATCCTCGAGAAACAAGGGAGTATTTTGAAAATGCTCGATTACTAATTTCTCAAAAAAGAACGGAGGATAGTGTCGCTCGCAAACGATGGGAAAAACTGAAACGAGTTTCAAATTATTGCTTTGTTGCTTCAATATGTGTTTTTTTATTCTTGTTGGTCATTGGACTACATAATTTTGTCCCGACGCTTTGGTGGGGAATTCTTTTGCTTGTTGCGTTATTGTTAGCGGCAGTTGTTACTGGAGGATTTGCCGAGGATGTGAAGGTGTTTTCGTATGAATATGAGGAACTATTTCCTGTTAAAGTGTTCAAGGAGTATAGTAGTAGAGGGAATATCCGTGATCGTGTGACTACGTTGCACAGTAAAATCTATATCATAGATAATAAAGTAGCATATTTAGGCTCTGTAAATTTCACCAAATCTGGTACAAAATATAACTTTGAGACGAGAATCAAAGTAAATGATAGCGCTGGTGTTAACGCAATCAAAGCTGATGTTGATAGATTATTTCATGATCATTCATTGGTTAGAAATGCTAGGTTTGTAGAAAATGAATATTTAAAGAGATGGTGGCAGAAGGTGTTGTATAAGGCTCCAATTAATCCTGGTAAATTGAATTCAAAGTAAAATCGTGGGTATTTATCAAAAAATAGTTTGCTTGTTGGTTATGTTGGCTACGTTTGGGCAGCTCAAGGCTCAAACAGTAAGTTGCAACGTAATTCTAAACTCGCAAAAAATACAAAGTACGAATAGCTCGCTGTTTCAGGAGATGAAAAGTTCTATTACGGATTTTGTAAATACTCGTACATGGTCGGATCTTTACTTGCAGCCTCATGAGCGTATAGAGTGCAACATTATTATTACGCTGAACGAGATGGCCAACGAGAAAGATTTCAAGGGTACCATACAGGTGCAAGCCTTGCGTCCTGTGTATGGCAGCACGTATAAAAGCACTACGCTGAATGTGCTGGATAACGATTTTGAGTTTCGTTTTGTAGCCAATGAAGTTCTTGATTATAGCGAGATGTCGCATTTGTCTGATTTGACATCTATGCTGGCTTTTTGGGTGCATATTATTTTAGGGTTGGATTTTGACACTTTCTCTGAGCGTGGGGGAACGGATTACTATACAAGGGCAGAGCGAATAGTGCAGCGTGCGCAGAATGAGAGTAAGCCCGGCTGGACACAAAATTCAGGTAGCGCCCCTAAGAACCGTTACTGGATGGTAGCCGATATGCTATCTCCCAAGTATGCGCGTGAGCGCCAAGCGCTGTACCTCTACCATCGTAAAGGATTGGACTTGATGAGTACCAATGCCGTAGAGGGGCGTAAAGGCGTAATGTCTGCGTTGAAGGATATGCAAACTTTGTACAAGGAGGCTCCGGATAACACCATGTTTTACAATGTTTTCTTTGACACCAAAGCGGATGAGATTGTAAACATTTTTGCAGATGCAACACCGGCGGAAAAGGAGGAGGCCTATGCCATACTCAGCACGATAAACGTAACCAACGATATCAAGTATCAAAAGTTGAAGTAGGATAGACTATGCTGCAGTCTTTACTGGTTGAGAATTACGCGCTTATTGACAGGCTTGAAATAAATTTCAAGCACGGCTTGAGCATTGTGACGGGGGAAACCGGCGCCGGTAAATCAATTTTGCTGGGGGCAATGGGCATGCTCATTGGCCAGCGCGCGGATGTAAGCATACTGAAGGATAAGGAAAGCAGCTGTATAGTAGAGGGAATGTTTGTGGTAACCAACCACGATTTGGAACCGCTGTTTGAAGCAAATGATATTGATTTTAGCAATGTTTCTACCATTCGTCGTGTAGTTAACCCCAACGGAAAATCCCGGGCATTCATTAATGATGTTCCGGTGACCCTGTCGGTGCTGAAGGACTTTGGTGAAAGGCTTATCGACATCCACTCTCAGCATCAGAATTTGTTGCTGCAAAATGCCGCTTTTCAGCTTAAGGTCGTAGATTCTTTGGCTGACAGTAAGAAGTATTTGGAGCCGTACAGAACGGTATTTTTTTCGTTAAAAAAGACAGAGCAAAGGTTGCAGGAGCTGGAGGAGCAAGCCCGTTTGTCTAAGAATGACTTGGAGTACTACTCCTTCCTTTTTAAAGAGTTGGAGGAGGCTAAGTTGAACCCTGATGAGCAACAAGAATTAGAGGCTGAACAACAGCAACTTACGCATGCCGAGGAGATAAAGCAGGTTTTTGCTAAGGCATCGCTTATCCTTTCTAACGATGATGTTTGTGCAACAAGCTTGTTGCGTGAGGTCAAGGATTTGCTGGAGAAAATGGGCGGCATGTTTGATAAGGCGGAGGCGCTGGCAGATCGTTTGCAAAGTAGCCTGATTGAGGTACGTGACATAGCTAATGAGGTGGAGAGCGTTGCGGAGTCTACAGAGGTAAACTCGGAGCGATTGCAGGAGGTGAATGACAGGCTTGATTTGATATATACGCTGCAAAAAAAGCATAAGGTAAATTCTGTAGAGGAGCTGCTGACGGTGCACGAGCAGCTATCACAAAAGATTGGATTTGTTGATAATATTGATGAGCAGCTGGTTCTGTTAAGGAAAGAGGTAGAGCAGCTGCGTGCTGAGGCAGAAAAGTTGGCTACGCAGATAAGTAAAGCTCGTAAGCAGGTTTTTCCGGCAGTGGAGCAGCATGTTAGCAATCTGCTAAGCGACTTGGGTATGCCCAGCGCTAAATTTGTGGTGGAGTGTAATGAATTTCCTGCGCTTACAGCAACAGGTAAAGATGAAATAAGCTTTCTGTTCTCTGCCAATAAGGGTGTGGCTCCGCTTGATATTGCAAAGGTGGCCTCGGGTGGTGAAATCTCCAGGTTGATGTTGAGCTTGAAGTCACTAATTGCATGGACCGGTAACTTGCCGACTATTATTTTTGATGAGATTGATACGGGAGTTTCCGGTGAGGTTGCAGCTAAAATGGGAGCTATTATCGCTGAGTTGGGAAAATCTATTCAGGTAATAAATATCACACACCTGCCGCAAATCGCAAGTAAAGGGCAGTCGCATTTCCTTGTGTATAAGGAGGATATCCCTGCTGGAGTTGCAACTCGAATTAAGCTGCTTTCGGAGATCGAGCGTATAACTCAGATTGCAAAAATGCTCAGCGGGCAAACGCTGACTGATGCCGCTATTAAAAATGCTAAGGAGCTGTTGAAGGGGTAGGGCGTGGCTTTGCGAATTAATATATTTTTATTAACACAAGAGGCGCATGAAAATAATTTCATGCGCCTCCTGTATTCTGCCAGGGAGGTTTCTTGAAAATGCTGATAAAAAAGGCTTAACATTAATGCTAAGCCTTTGTGCCCGGGATCGGAATCGAACCGATACGATATTGCTATCACTGGTGTTTGAGACCAGCGCGTCTACCAATTCCGCCACCCGGGCGTTCTCTAAATTGATGGTGCAAATGTAGGGGATTTTTTTGAAACGGCAAAAAAAAGTTGATATAACCCTCAAACCACTTATGGTTTTTGGGCTAATGCATTTTTGGCGGCTAGATAAATGCCGTCCGCATCAAAGCCGCAAGTAGCCTGTAGCTGCGGTATGGTACCTTGCTCTACAAAAATATCGGGGATACCGAGACGGGTCAGATAGGTAGGGTAGCCATGAACCGCAATAAATTCAGCCACGGCGCTTCCCATTCCACCTGTAATTACGCCATCTTCTATCGTGATGATCTGATCAAACTTTTTGCAAACCTCCTGCAGAACATCTTCATCTATGGGTCTGATAAAACGCATATCATAGTGAGTGGCCGTAATTCCTTCGTTTGCCAACCTGTCAGCTGCAACAGTAGCAAAGTTTCCTGCATGTCCAATGCTTAGTAGAGCGATATGATCTCCCTTGCGTAGTAGCCGGGCTTTTCCAACCTCTAATTTTTCAAATGGAGCTCGCCAGCTAGTGGTGGTGCCGCAGCCCCGGGGGTAACGTATGGAGAAAGGTCCACCATTTGGAAGCTGGGCGGTATACATCATGTTGCGCAGCTCCATTTCATTCATGGGGGCTGCAACAGTTAAGTTCGGTATACAGCGTAAGTAAGCCATATCGAAGGCGCCATGATGCGTTGCGCCATCTTCTCCTACGAGTCCGCCTCTATCAAGGCAAAAAACTACCTGTAAATTTTGCAGCGCGGTATCGTGTATGATGGAATCGTACGCCCGCTGCATGAATGAGGAGTATATGCTGCAGAACGGAATTTTTCCTGCAGCAGCCAGTCCCGCTGAAAAAGTTACCGCATGTTGCTCTGCAATACCTACATCGAATGCTCGATTCGGCATTTTTTCCATCATAATATTCAAAGAAGATCCGCTGGGCATGGCCGGCGTAATGCCTACAATCTTATCATTTTGCTCGGCCAGCTCCACCATGGTGTGCCCGAATACATGCTGGTAGAGTGGAGGCTGTTCGAGGGGGCTATGTCCGTTTCGCTTTCCGGTGGTTCGGTCAAAGGTGCCGGGAGCATGCCATAAAGTTTGGTTTTCTTCGGCCGGCTTGTATCCTTTGCCTTTTTTGGTAAGGACGTGGAGAATTTTTGGGCCCGGGATTTTTTTTAGCCTCGTCAGCGTTTTTACCAAATCCTCCACATCGTGCCCATCAATCGGGCCAAAATAGCGAAAGTTGAGCGATTCGAATAGATTGCTGCGCCTGAAAATAGAGCCTTTTATGCCGATGGCTGTTTTCTGGAAAAATAAGCGGATGGCCTTTGCCCGCTCAGTGATTCCCCAAACTTCATCCTTTACCTTGTTGTATGTCTTTGAGGTAGAGATGTTTGTGAGGTATTGGCTAAGAGCGCCAACGTTAGGGTCAATAGCAATTTGATTATCGTTGAGAATAACCAGCAGGTTTGATTTTTCAATGCCGGCATGGTTGAGCGCCTCAAAAGCCATTCCACCCGTCATGGAGCCATCGCCAATTATGGCCACTACCTCACGATCTTCTCCGGCCATTTTTGCAGCAACAGCCATGCCTAAAGCAGCTGATATTGAGGTAGATGAATGTCCTGTGCCAAAGGCGTCATACTCGCTTTCCTCCATGTTGGGGAAGCCGCTTATGCCGTCCAGCTTACGGTTGGTGTGAAAACGCTCACGGCGTCCGGTAAGTATTTTATGAGCGTAGGCTTGGTGTCCCACATCCCAAATCAGCTTATCATAAGGGGTGTTGAAAACGTAATGCAGGGCTACGGCAATCTCCACAGCGCCAAGGCTGGCGCCAAAATGCCCCGGATTTTCCGAAACTTCATCAATGATGAAATCCCTAATTTCCTGGCATATCGCTGTGAGCTTGGAGCTTGGAACTTTCCTCAAATCCTGGGGAAAGTCAACCGTTTCCAGCAACGCGTATTTTTCCTTCATGCGCTAGAATGAGATAATTTTACAAAGGTAAGAAATATTAGGGTGAATTTATCTTGGGAGCTATAAAAAGGAACAATAGAATGGTCGGCTGTAAAACATTAGTTATACCATACGTTGGTAGCTGCTACCTGTAAACTTTCCACTACCTTTGCTCTCCAAATTATTTGTACCATGTGGATTTATCTTGCGCTGGCTTCAGCCCTGCTACTCGGTTTTTACGATGTTTCGAAAAAAGTTTCGTTGCGGGGCAATGCCGTACTTCCGGTGTTGTATGTGGCGGCTTTTTTTAGCGCGATGCTGTTTGTTCCATTCATTATACTATCCAAGGTAAGTCCTGCTCTCGACCATTTTTTGTACATACAGGAAATGACTTGGGAGCAGCATCTCTTTACGTTTGTAAAGTCTTGTATTGTAGGATCTTCATGGGTGCTCAGCTACTACGCTATGCGCTATCTGCCCATTACCATTGTGTCACCTATACGTGCTACCGCACCCTTGTTTACCTTGCTGGGAGCTGCCACTGTTTTGGGCGAGAGGCTGGAACCTATGCAATGGATGGGCGTGTTTGTTACGGTTGCTTTCTTTTGGCGATTCTCAAAAATGGGGCGAATGGAGAAAGTCAACTTCTGGGGCAACAAGTGGATGTACTGTCTTTACTTGGGTACTATGCTGGGAGCCGTCAGCGGATTATATGATAAGTATTTGATATCACACCTGGGAATGCCCAAAAACGCTGTGCAGGCGTGGTATAGCCTATACATGCTGTTGGTATTATTGCCTATAGCGCTGCTTAAATGGTGGCCAAACAGGAGAGAGAATAAGTTTGTTTTCAGGTGGAGCATTGCTCTCATCGGAGTATGCTTGGCGCTATCAGACTTTACCTATTTTTATTCGTTATCTATCCCGGAATCATTGGTGGCAGTGGTGTCAGCACTACGACGCTGCTCTGTAGTGGTGCCATTCTTGGTAGGCGTAATTTTCTTGAACGAACGTCGGAATGTGCTACGTAAGCTTCTCATCATATGCGGTATGCTCATAGGTGTCGCTATGATTGCACTGGGCAGCTAAGCTATTTTGTACGTGTTAAACATCTCTGTATTAACACTTTAGTTGTCGCGCGAACGATAACTAAAATGTGTTCGATTTGTTCAAAACCCAGCTATTCAAAACGCAGAAAAGGCATGTACAAACGTAATGTTGTACATACCTTTTTCATTGGTTTTCAGCGGAGAGAGGGGGATTCGAACCCCCGGTACCGGTTGCCCAGTACGTCAGTTAAAATGTACGCCACAGCAGGAAAATCCGCCGCTACTCTTCGACCTGTCCGGACTACAGCAGGCGGCCATCAAAAAACTAGGCTACACGCTTGAGCAGGTAACCGGCGCAGCGCAAAGCCTCTACATGGCAGGTGTAATGACCTATCCGCGTACCGATTCGCAGTTTATTGGCGAAAACGACTACAAGCAGCTACCGGCCCTACTCAATGTCATAAAAGATTGGGGAGGCGAATATGCTGCTGCCATTGGCAAGCTCCCATCAACCCTAAGCAAAGCCTCCGTAAACGACAGCAAGGTTACCGGGCACCACGCCCTTATGCCCACCAAAGACGCCACCGCAGCCAAAATAGAAACACTATCGGAGGTGGACAGGAGCGTGCTCGCGTTGGTGGCCAGGCAAACCATTATGGCAGTGGGTGAAGTATGCAAAAAAGACAGCACCTCCGTTAAAGGACAAGTGCTCAACGTACAAAATCAAGAGGTAAAAAATGAATTTAAAGCCTCCGGCAGCGTTATCACTTATCCGGGCTGGCGAGGACTATTTAAGGAGAATCCGGATCCAGACAAAAAGCAAGAAAACACCAAATTTCCTGCTCTAACAGAGGGCGAAGTGCTACCCATAGCCACCATCACTCGCTTAGATAAGCAACCCGAACCGCCCAAGCTATTTACTGAAGCTACGCTCATTGCCTACATGAAAAATTGTGGTAAAGATGTGGACGATAAGCAGCTGCGTGACATTCTCAACAACCAGGTAGAGGGAATTGGCAGACCCGCTACACGCCCCGGCATCATCAAGGAATTGGTAGAACAGAACCATTATCTTGCCATCGAAAAAAAGAAAATTATACCAACAGAGTTAGGCTTGTACGTTTACGAGATAACAAAGGGTATGGACATTGCCTCCGTGGAGCTAACGGCCAAATGGGAGCAGCAGCTGGACAAAGTAGCAGAGGGTACGCTTTCGCACAAGGAGTTCATGGACTACTCTAAAGCGCAGGTTTCCTCGCTTCTTTCTGCTTTACAGGCAAAAAACATTACCCAGCCTGCCCCTGAAGGTAACGGCTCCGAAAATGCCCCAAAATGCCCCAAATGTGGTCGCCCCACCCGTGTATGGGCAATGGGCATTTCGTGCACCGGCAATAGCAAGGACAAAGAGAAACAAGCCTGCGATTTTATACTATGGCGTAAGCAGTACGGTAAAGAACTAACGGATAGCCAATTAAATTCTCTACTGGCCAAAGGAAAAACAGGCTCAATGAAGTTTACCAGTAAAACATCCGGAAAACCTTACGATGCCTTTCTCACTTTCAATAAAAAGGAGCTGAAGGTAGGCATGGAATTTCCGAAGAAAAAATTCTAAAAAATATGGAATTCTTACAAAAAACACATAAACTTGAATTTCATCACCAAATTCGATGACAAATAATTTAATCATGAAAAACAACTACCCCATTCCCCAAAATTTTGCACCCACACAGGAAGACACAGAGCGTGTTGCAAAATTCATTAACTCTAAGCTGTCAACTAAAAGAGTTGTCTCTGTAAATGGAATACCTATGGACAAAGACGGAAATGTAACAAAAACAGAACCTAGTCCTGCCTTAGAAAAGATTATGAAAGCCACAGCGGAGCAACAAAGAAAGCAACCCACAACAATCAACCCACTCCGTGAGCGCTCAGAACAAAAAATGTAATACTACCGCACAAAACAACGGCTCACTTTTCAGTGAGCCGTTGTTATTTTTTCTCGGAGGGAAAGAAAAGATTTTGCGCTTGTTCGTTTATGGCACGAACATCTACGCCAAACAATTTGCTCATCCGCTTTTGGGTTAGCCGGTGAATTTCATTTCTTCGGCTTTTTCAATTTTTTAATATCCTCTTCAATTTCTTTCAGACTTTGTTCCTGCTCAATTGCTTTTTGGGCAATTTTGTATTTTTCAAATTCTATTTCTGATTTCTTCAGGGCTTTTTCGTGACTTATTTTTCCTGCATGGGTGAGAAGTTCTCTGCCGTTGAGTTGCAAAATACTATCCAACCGCTTAATCCAGTCTGTCATATACATTGGCGTTCTTTGCTGTGCCATTGTTTCGGCAAATGCAAGATATTGTTCCACCAATAAACCGAGTAGTTTAATTTCATCCTCATTTAGATAGTTTTTGGCAATGCTAACATCTGACTTTTTGATGGAAGCCGAGTTCTTCTTGTCATAAGACTGCATCCCCAATAAGGGTAAACGGGCGTCAACTCTGCGATAAACCAATTCCGCAGCCGTTTGCTCGCTGATAGCCCATAAGAGTTTGTTTTGAACTACCTTGAAAAACTCAATCGTTTTTTCGTCTTTCGGGTCATAGTCGATACTGGTGGTGTAGATGTCTTTTATTTTTTGGTAAAAGAAACGTTCCGAAAGGCGTATTTCCCGAATTCGTTCCTGTAATTCGTTGAAATAATTCATTGAAGTGCCCGACTCAAAGCGCTCGTCATTAAGGACGAAACCTTTTATAATGTATTCTTTAAGCCGCCGGGTAGCCCAAATACGAAACTGTGTGCCTTGTAGCGATTTTACCCTGTAGCCTACTGAAATAATTACGTCAAGATTGTAGAAATAGGGGGCTTTTTGCTGAAATTCGGAATTTCCGAATTTCTTCATTGTAGTAGCTTCTTCAAGCTCCTGCTCCTCGTAAATATTCTTGATATGTTCGTTTATGGTGGATTTTGCCTTTCCGAATAAGATCGCCATTTGGTCTTGCGTCAGCCAAACGGTTTCTTCCTCTAAACGGACATCTACCTTGATGTTGCCTTCTGTATTCTGATAGATGATTATTTCGCTATTGTTCATATATATGTTTTATTTCTTGTTTACCGTCTTCGTACTGCACCTGAATACTTGGTGTTGTGTAAAATATGATGTTGGATTCGGACATGCCACTTTAAATTGAAGAAAGTTCTTTAATTCCAATGTTTATATGCTCAATAACACTTTTCTGAGGAATCCTAAGCCTATCTGAAAAAATAAAAACCTCTTTTCCTTTATAAACTTTAGCTGCAGTGTATTGCAAGTCATATAAAAAATGGCGGCGTTCATTGTATAGCTCTAGAATATCAGAAACACCATCATAAGACAAAATCCAATTCAGATTTATTTCATCTTGAATAACTTTAGATAATCTTGCATGGTCATTTTTTTTATAGGCATTTAAATACAACTTACACCCTTTTTCATAATATGGAGGATCAAGATAAATTAATGATTCTTGCGGTAAATTTGGGATGTAGTTTTTAATATAGTATTCTGCATCAAAATTTGTCAAAAAGATATTATCTTTAGACTGTGCTATCGTTTCTATTCTTCTAATTAAATCATTCCGTGAAAACCTTGCATCCATTTTGTAACTTCCGGATTGGTCAAGTCCTCCAATAATTCCAGCTGACAAGATTCCTGAACGGTTACATCTGTTCAGGTAGAAAACGCTAAATCCAAGTTCTAATTTTTTCCGTCGGTCGCATTTTTTTACAATTTCTTTTCTTTTCCTCCACTCGTCAACAGCCATTGAAGCAGATTTTATCATTTGACACAACTCTTCTGTTCGGTTAAGTACTGCATACCAAAAACAATAAATACCAAAATCGGAATCATTAAGATGGATGTTTGAAACCTTTTTTGTTAATAGCAATTCTATCCCGACCCCAGCTCCTCCGGCATATGGTTCGACATAATGCCCATTTTTAATATTATTTTCAATTAATATTTCTTCGATGAATGGAGAAAGTCGCTGCTTTCCTCCGGGATAACGTAAAGGTGTTTTAGCTCTTCCCATTAGTTCATTTCTTCTAAAAGTGGAAAAATATTATTAAATAAGGTTCAAGACAACTTTAGAAGATTATTATCTTTGTAAGTTGTTGTTGAACAATGAGAAATAAGTATATAAAAGTTGCGCACATTGCTGAGCGTAAAACTCGAGAGATAATTCGTCTT
>JAISBU010000014.1 GCA_031266015.1 Prevotellaceae bacterium
TCGCTGTCCTTGTTGGGGTAGGGGCAGTCCGGCCAGATATCTTTCCTGGTAAAGGTAACAGCGGAGCCGCCCACGCCACAGCCCAAACACTTGTCTGCCAGCCGGTACACCTCCACGGAAAGCGCAACGCTATCGGTGGGCAGCCCGCCGGCGGGCAGGGCCGCCTTCAACTTGAGCCCGCCGGCCGCTACGTCGGTGATGGTGGAGTCGTTTATCAGCGTATACCGATCGGTATTCGACAGGACGGTCCCGGCGGCGGCGGTGAGCTTTACGCTCGCGCTGTCCATGAAGCTGCCGCCCCGAAAGGTTTTGGTTTTGAAGCTCAGCGCGTAGCGGGCGCACAAGTCCGGGGCGTCGTAGGCGAGCTCGCCGAAGATGAGGCGGTTCTTTACATCTACGTGGGTGTTGGTAAGGTAGGCCGCGGGCTCAGCCCAGGCCCGTATGCTGAGGAGTATCCCAAAAAGGAGCAGGCTCAGCAGAACTCTTTTGCTCATGTCACAAAAATTTAGTTTGCTTCTGTAAGGCCCCAACTCCCTGGGCGATGTAAAATGTGTGAAGACGTACCGCTATACAATGAGAAAGCGCGGAGTTGCAATCCTTATTCTTAGTAGAGGTACCGCAAAGAACCCACATGAAAAAATAAGTACAACCTCGCGCCACGCTAAAGCCTAGCATGGACGTGAACTTGCTCTTTACTCTTTTTCATGTTGAAAATTTGCGGTTTTCTACCAAAAGAATAAAAGCTAACGCTTTACAAAAAGTATGTCTACAAAAAATGTCTGCGTTGTATCGGTAAAAAATCTGAACTGGTTAATAGCTTACTCTTGAAAACCTTTACCCGGCATCGATTCAACAAGCTGGCAGGCAAAAGATTTTTCAAGAATTACTGCAAATATAGCAATTTTTTTGTTTATGCACTACTTGCTGTCATAAAAGTAACGGGATAACAGAAAAAATATTGTGCAGCAAATTACAATTTACTATTCGTCATGATAATTCTTTTTACGTGCTAACGGTAGAAACATGTAACGAATTAGTTGACTTCTATAATTGCGGGATCTACTTTTTGCCGCAATACTTGTATAAAGATTTTCCTGCATTTAAGCTGCCGTGTTGTTTTGCTGCATCAAAGGCGCTGCAGGCCTCTGCCGTATGATTCATTTTTATGAGCAGATTGCCGTATGCTATCCAAATTTTATGGTCATTGGTATTTATTTGCAGGTAGGTTTTGTAGTCAGCTGAGGCGAATCGTTGCATTTGCGTTTGCTCGTATAGCTGCGCTCGAACCAAGTAGCCATCAGCATTTATCGGATTACCGGCAATGTAGGAATTTATAAGAAGGAGCGCTTGATTAAAATCTTTTTGCTGCAAAAGAACTTTCGCTAGCAATAGCTGTGCTTCACTATCCTCCGGATTTTGTGAGATGTGACGCTCTATCCAAATTTGCGCCTCTTTATAATGTTTTGTGTTGTAGGCATACTCGCTGCAATTTGTACAGTAAAAAGTGTCTTTTGGAGCCAATAGCTGTAACTTTTGGCAGTTTTTAAACGCTTTTCCAGTACGCTGATTCGCGGCGTAATTTATTGCTCGATTATAAGTGTAGCTGATGTTGTCCGGTTCTTTCTTCAAAAGAGATGTATAAACATCGATGGCTGCCTGGTATGATTCCAAGCAACTAAACGCTTTGGCAAGAAGTGAGTACTGGTAGCTGCTAAGTGAATCTTCTCGTTCTTTTTCTACGAGTATATTAACGGCGTCAATGCAGCGGTCATACTTTATAGCAAGCTCCGCCTCAGAGGTTATGTCATATATCTCCTCTGAATTTTTGGCTCTTGCTTTTTTTGCTGTAATGCCGTAAAGCAAAAAAAGCGCCACTAACAAAGGCATTAGCCAGCGCTTTTTCATTGATAATTAGTTTGTTATAGCGAATGATATACCTCTTGGTTAACCTGTGACAGCAGGTTGGATACCGCGCCGATTTCCATGTACGTGGTTGCGCCGTCGGCAGTATAATTTCCTGCCAAAATAATTACCCGATCGTTATCTGTAATGCAACTGTTGTCTCTTAAGAAACGGGTTGCGTAACGAGAGAATTCGTCATTGCTTTTGAGCGCCTGAGCGGGGTAGCAGTACACTCCGTATGATAGTGAAAGTTCCCTGATTACATAATCCAGGTAGCACAATGCAAAGATAGGAGAATTGCTGCGGAATCCTGACAGGTAACGAGGAAAACGTCCTGAATAGCTGTCGGTAATAAAGGCTTTGGTGTCTTCAATTTCCTGAGAAACTTGTACCGCCGCTTTGGCCATTGATATGGCTACATGGTCGTTGAGCTCTCTTACCAGGTGATTGTTTGAGCGCGCCTTTAGATGCTTTTCTGTTTCAATGGCAATTTTGGTCATCATAGAAACTGCCTCTAACGGGTATTTTCCAAATGCGGTTTCACCGCTTAGCATTATGGCGTCAGCGCGTTGATATATGGCATTTGCAACATCGGTAACCTCGGCACGCGTAGGGCGTGGATTGTCAATCATGGTATGCAGCATTTGTGTTGCTACAATGGCCGGTTTACCAAAACGGGCAGCTTTATCTACCAATGTTTTTTGAATCCCGGGGATGCGCTCCGCCTGTATTTCTACACCCAAGTCACCACGAGCAATCATTATGCCGTATGAGTTTTCCAGTATTTCATCAATATTGTCAACCCCTTCTTGATTCTCAATTTTTGAAATAAGCTTCAGGTGGCTCTTGCGCTCGTTTATGATGTTCATTACGGCCATCACATCCTCCTTGTTGCGTACAAATGAGTGTGCAACAAAGTCAATGTTGTTTTCTATTGCCCAGCTGATATACTCCACATCTTTTTTGTTGAGGGAAGGGAGTTTCATTGAGATGTCGGGAACGTTTACCGTTTTCTTTCCCTTAAGCGTGGTATCGTTTTGAGCCAGACAAGTGAGGTAATCCTTACTCTTATCGGTAACAAGAAGCTTTAGCTCACCATCATTTATTAGTATTGATGCGCCAACAGGCACATCAGCCACAAAGTTGTTGTAGTTTACGTAAAGAATGGAGCTGTCGGATAGCTTCTCCATGCTGCCGCCAATCTTTACTGTTTGTCCTTGGGCTATTGCCAGTCCGTTCTTAAATTCATCAACCATGGCAGTGGTGCGAATCTCAGGACCTTTAGTATCAACAAGAATTCCGATTTTAGTGGAAATTTTTCGAATGTTATCCACTATTTTTTGAGAACTTTCAACTGTTTGATGCGCCGTGTTTATACGTACCACATTCATTCCTGCCTCGTACAGTGACTGCATAAACTCAACTTCGCAATTTATATCGGAAATGGTGGCAACAATTTTCGTCTTTTTCTGTAACCCTAGCTTCATATCTGTCTTAAACTTTTCGAATGCAAAAGTAGCAAAAAAAACGCAGTGAAGCAAACTGTTGATTTACAGATAGTTATTAATAACAAATAGCGTATGTACCTTGCTTACTACCACCTTAGGCGAAAGAGTTGAGAAAATCACGGGTATAAATATGCCTAACACCTTCAAATGTATTTTCTGATGTTTTTCATTGAAAATATTTTAATTATGATTATAATTCTTTGCAAATATACTAAATATTTGAAGCATGATTAAAATAATTCTTTTCGTATTTTTTCAAAAAAATGTTACTGTTCCATAAGGGCACGTAAGTTCAATTAGTGAGCTGTTTTTTACTGAAAATTTTGAGGGGAAAAAGAAAAGGTTTCATCCGCGGGTGAAACCTTTAACGCCTTGCCTTGCAAGGCCTGTGCGGGTAAAGGGACTCGAACCCCCACGCCTTACGGCACCAGATCCTAAGTCTGGCGCGGCTACCAATTACGCCATACCCGCATTTTGCAAACTGCAAATGTAGTAAAGTTTTTTTGGGATTTTGCAGAATCCTCAAAAAAAAGTTTTTAAGCTTTCTGTTTTGAAAACATAGTATTGATTTAAGTTGTTGATTTTTAAATATTTATTGGTGTGTCGGTTAGCAAAGCTATTCTTTATGATTCCTTCCTTTTTTGTCGATCAAAAAAGGAACAAAGCTCGCGGTTATACCTTTTGGGTCAAGCCAAAGTAAAAGCACGTTTAATTATTTATTAAACTTCTTATGCTATGCTGTCTTTCCGCTGCCGATTCAACAAATCAACGGTTCAACAACTCAACACACTCGCAAATAAAGCATTTTTTGTTTATACAATATTTACTACCATAAATGTAACGGGATCACAGAAAAATTTAGCGAAGCGAAGGATCTCAAGTTCGCACTATGATGATACTTTGATACAACATGAGATGCTTTGACAAGCTCAGGGTAACAGTACATATCTACCATCTACCCGTTATTCGACGGTTTAAATAATTTTTGCAGCATATCCTCAATTCGTCCTGCAAAAACCAGCTCTATATTTTTCGGTGTCCTCAATCCTTTTTGATTGTATTTGGACACAAATATTTTTTCAAAACCCAACTTTTCTGCCTCCGAAATACGCTGATCTACTCTGTTTACAGGCCGCACCTCACCGGATAAACCCAGCTCTGCCGCAAAGCAGCATTTTGCAGGAACCGGCAAATCCAGATTTGAGGATAATACGGCCGCCGCTACTGCCAAATCAATGGCCGGGTCATTTACTTTTAGCCCTCCTGCAATATTCAAAAATACATCCTTTGTGGCCAACCGAAATCCCGCACGCTTTTCGAGTACAGCCAAAAGCATATTCAAACGTCGAATATCAAAACCGGTTGTACTACGCTGTGGAGTTCCATATACAGCGGTGCTCACAAGCGATTGTATTTCTATCAAGAATGGGCGAATACCGTCAATAGACGCAGCTACGGCTATGCCGCTCAGCTGCTCGGCATGATGGGTGATTAGTATCTCAGAAGGGTTGGATACTTCACGCAGCCCGGTACCCATCATCTCAAAAATACCTAATTCTGCCGTTGAACCAAAACGATTCTTAACAGACCGTAATATCCTGTATATATGATGGTTATCTCCCTCGAACTGCAACACCACGTCAACAATATGCTCCAGCACTTTAGGTCCCGCAATGGAGCCGTCCTTGGTAATATGCCCGATAATCAGCATCGGTGTACCTGTTTCCTTTGCAAATTTCAGCAGCATGGCGGCGCAATCGCGTACCTGAGAAATACTGCCAGGTGAACTCTCTATACGTTTACTGGCAAGGGTTTGAATGGAGTCAATAACCATTAATTCCGCCTTCAACTCCTGTGCATGAGTCAGAATATTTTCCAGCAAGGTTTCACTTAGAATGTAGCAATTGCTACCCTGCCCTCCCAACCTATCCGCGCGCAACTTTATTTGTTGCGCGCTCTCCTCTCCGCTTACATACAAGGTTTTCAGAGAAGGGTTTTTCAGCGCCAGCTGCAAAGCTAAGGTAGATTTTCCAATGCCGGGTTCTCCGCCAATAAGCACCATACTTCCGGGAACAAGCCCTCCTCCCAGAATCCTGTCTACTTCGCCACTGCCCATAGCAATACGAGGAAGCTGCTCTATATCAATATTATCTATCAGCAAAGGCTTTGCTCCACCGGGTGATAAAAATGATAATGCGTGCTTATCATCTCCTTTCGTAACCACCTCTTCGACAAAGGTATTCCACTCGCCACATGAGGGACATTTACCCAACCACCTGGCGGACTCATATCCGCATGACTGACAGAAAAATGCTTTTTGAACTTTTGCCATAATCTTTACTTGCAAGGATGCTCATGATGAATAAATCCTTGCTGTAAAATTACCATTTTTATCCCCAATAAACAAAAACACACGACAAGTGTGCCGTGCGTTTTTGTTATAGGCCAATGGGCTGCTACTTTTTCCAGCTGCTTTACTTCAGGTTAACAGGGCTGTACTTCGGCACTAAGGTCTTCATTACCGACCAACCAATAAGGTAGGCTACAGCACAAAAGCAGAAAATCATAAAATATCCTGCGGGCTTTCCCTCAAAACCAAGGAATGTCATATTGGTTTCACCTGCATATACAAATAATTTACCTGCTGTTTTTTGCAAAATGAGCGAGCCGAAACCTCCTGCCATGCCACCAATTCCGGTAATAGTTGCAATTGCTGACTTTGGGAACATATCGCCAACTGTAGAGAAAATATTAGCCGACCATGACTGATGTGCTGCGCCTCCAAGACCAATCAAGATAATGGGTAACCAGGGAGAAATTGTACCGAGTGGTTGTGCCAACAAGACTACCAGCGGAATAAAAGCAAAAATCAGCATGGTTTTCATACGTGCAGCGTATGGGTTTTGTCCGGTTTTATTGATGATAATAGTTGGGAGCTTTCCTCCGTATATTGACAGCATGGTAACTGCGTATAGCGTAAAAATCAACGCCATTCCCAGCCCGTCTGATGTTTTAATTCCGAACTGTGTATTTAGGTATGAAGGTGTCCAAAACAGGAAGAACCACCACACACCATCAGTCATAAACTTACCAAAAGCAAATGACCATGTTTGTTTAAACTTAAAGCATTCAAAGAATGATAATTTTTTATCCTCTTTTGCTTCAACCGTTTTTTTCTCCACATTAACTTCTCTATCCGAAAGAATATAGTCCAACTCGGCTTTGTTCACCTTCGGATGATCTTCCGGCTTTTTGTACATGAACACCCAGAATCCCATCCAAATAAAGCCCAAAACTCCTATAACAATAAACGCGGCCTCCCAGCCAAAGGCTTTTGCCAAAGGCGGAATAGATAGTGGCGCAACCAGCGCACCAACAGAGGCTCCTGCGTTGAATATACTGGTAGCAAAAGCACGGTCTTTCTTCGGGAAATATTCCGCTGTAGTTTTAATTGCAGCAGGAAAGTTACCAGCTTCGCCAATAGCGAGCACCGTACGTGCAACAATGAACGCATACATGCTTATCGTAGCAATAACGACTGTGACATTTCCGGTTGCCTTAACCAGATCAGCTTTGGAACCTATACCCACAAAAGCCTCGGTAAAAACTCCACAGAATGCATGTAAACAAGCTCCCACAGACCATACACCAATGGCCCAAAGGAAACCTTTCTTTGTTCCCATCCAGTCAACAAACCTACCGGCAAATAGCATAGAGATGGCGTAAACCAAAGAAAAAAGTCCGGTAATATTTCCATAGTGATTTTCGTCCCAATGGAATTCCGGCTTAATAAATTCGTCAAAAGTGAGCGACAGCACTTGGCGGTCGAGGTAGTTGACCGTGGTGGCAAAAAACAGCATAGCACAGATTGCCCACCTATACTGTGTCATTTTTCCGCTAATCGCGTTTAGTTTACTCATCGCAATAATGTTTTTTAGGGTAAGACAAAAAACTTATCCCCCTGAAATAGAGAGGATAAGCATCCATAATTACTACTTGCGAACCTTTGCTATCATAGCAAAAGCATCCTTGCACATCTGCGTGATCTTGCCCCAGTCCTTAGCGGCAATGGCATCAGCAGGAAATAGATTTGAGCCCATGCCAACGCAGGTTACGCCGGCGTCAAACCAAGCCTTCAAGTTAGCCTCTTCGGGCTTTACGCCTCCGGTTACCATAAGCATGCTCCAGGGCATTGGCGCTTTCAATCCTTTTACAAAGTTTGGTCCCAGAACGTCACCCGGGAACACCTTACAAAGATCGCAGCCCATTTCCTGTGCGAAACCAACTTCTGAAACCGATCCGCAACCCGGCGTGTAAGGTACCAAACGGCGGTTGGCAACCTTAGCGACTTCCAGATTGAACAGCGGCCCTACAATAAAGTTAGCGCCCAGCTGAATGTACAATGAAGCTGTTGGAGCATCAACAATTGAGCCCACGCCCATAATCATATCCGGACATTCCTTAGCAGCAAATTTCGCTGCTTCGGCAAATACCTCATGCGCAAAATCGCCACGGTTGGTAAACTCAAATGTGCGAACGCCGCCTTCGTAGCAAGCTTTAACCGCATTTTTTACAACCTCTACATCCTTATGGTAAAACACCGGCACCATGCCGGTTTCAACCATAGCAGAAATTACTTTTATTTTGTTGAATTTAGCCATCTTGTTTTTAATTGAAAATGAAAAATTGAAATGAAAATGGAGAATTAATTTTCAACTATCCACTCTCAACGTTCAATTAGTACTATCTGCTTACACGACCTGAGCCGTCACCCTTCATCAGGTTTTCAACCTCAGCAACAGTTACAAGGTTGAAGTCGCCGTAGATGGTATGCTTCAAGCATGAAGCGGCAACGGCAAAGTTCAACGCCTTTTGGTCGTCGCCGGCATAGGTTAGCAAGCCGTAGATAAGACCACCCATGAAAGAGTCGCCGCCACCAACGCGGTCTACAATGTGCGTAATATCGTAGTTGGGTGATTGAAACAGCTTCTTACCGTCGAACAGTACGCCGGCCCAGGTATTGTGGTTAGCGTTGATAGAGCCGCGCAGGGTAATAATAACCTTTTTTGCACGCGGAAACTTCTTCATTAGCTGCTCGCATACCGATTGGAACTCCTTAGCGTCTACGTGGCCACCTGTCCTGGTTACATCAAAACCTTCCGGTTTGATACCGAATACGGTTTCAGCGTCTTCTTCGTTACCCAAAATTACGTCGCAGCCTTCTACCAAAGCCGGCATAACTTCCGATGCGGTCTTGCCATACTTCCAAAGATTTTTACGGAAGTTAAGGTCTGTTGAAACAGGTACGCCCAGCTTGTTGGCCGCCTTAATAGCTTCCAGACAAACATCGGCAGCGCCCTGAGAAAGCGCAGGGGTAATACCGGTCCAGTGAAACCAATCGGCACCCTTCAACACCTCTTCCCAATTAATCATGCCGGGCTTAATATCGGCAATAGCTGAGTGAGCACGGTCGTACACCACCTTGCTGGGGCGAGCCACAGCGCCTGTTTCAAGGAAGTAAATGCCTAAGCGATCGCCACCGTAAGCTACGTTGGTAGTTTTCACGCCGTACTTGTGCAGGCTTTTCACGCAGGCATCCGCAATGTCATTCTTTGGTAGGCGAGTAACAAACTCGGCATCCAAACCGTAGTTTGCCAGCGACACCGCCACGTTTGCCTCACCGCCGCCGAAGGTTGCCGTAAGCTCGCCAGCCTGGCTAAAGCGCAGGTAGCCCGGAGTTGCCAAGCGCAACATGATTTCGCCAAAGGTAACAACTTTTTTGCTCATGATTTAATTATTTAACTAGTTAGAATATGAATTAGTCCATTATTTTTAACCCTTTAGGATTATAGTAACGTATTTTCTTTTGCCGATAATCGTAGAAAGGATAGTACTCCAATGGAACATGCGTTTTTATTTCAATTAACCTTTCGCTGGTTAAATCAAATAAAGCATGTGTTATTTTTCCATCCTTAGCTATAACAGCAGACATTTGTCCTCCATTGGGGCTAATATAAATTCCATTTTCATGGAAATACAGATCGCCTAACGATTGGAACAATTGAAGAGTCTCTTTGATTTTTCCGTCTTTTCCCAAGGTAGATTGGTATATGTGTACATATGCATATCCGTCAAGGCTGTTTTCAGCAAAAAATAAATTATCATTAATAATACAAATCGGAAATCCCCTTTGTTGCTCCTTGTGTATTTCTTTCGTTTTCAGATTAAAATATGAAATCTGCATCAAATTAACAATGTCAAATTTTTTATAGTAGGCTATGCAACTTGATTCGTAAACCTCATTTTGCTTAGGATTCAAATTAACCATGCGATTGGTTTCAGCCATACGATTGTACGTGAGTACCTCTACTATCGTTTGTGCATCATATTTTTCCTCTTGAGCTTTTACGTTGATGTTTGTAAATAGTATTGCCAATAGGGCTATAAAAATGATTTTTTTCATTTGCTTTAAATCTTACAAATTATTCTGTTTGCAAAAATATAGTTTTATCAAATTATAAAAAATTTAAAATCCAAAATAATTCTTTGCGTTATTGTACGAAATATCCTCTACCATCTTGCCCAGGAAGCCGATTTCGCCGGCGGGCAGCTCGCCCTTTTCCACATCACGGCCAATAAGGTTGCACAGGATGCGGCGGAAGTACTCATGGCGCGGGTAGCTCAAGAAGCTGCGCGAGTCGGTAAGCATACCAACAAAGCGGCTTAGCAGGCCAAGCACCGACAGCGAGTTCATTTGCGCCTCCATACCAATCTTTTGATCCAGAAACCACCAGCCCGAACCAAACTGAATTTTACCCGCTACAGAGCCATCCTGAAAGTTGCCTATCATTGTGGTAATTAAATCATTATCGCGAGGATTAAGGTTGTAAAGAATGGTCTTGGCCAGCTTGTCCAGCGTATCCAAGCGGTTTAGGAACTTAGACATTTGCCGGGCAACCGTAAAGTCGCCTATAGAGTCAAAACCCGTATCGGCGCCCAGCTTGTTAAACAGGCGGGTGTTATTGTTGCGAAGTGCCCCATAGTGGAATTGCTGTGCCCAGCCCTTTTCCCAATCCATAATGGCGCCCTCGAACATCATGGCGGACTTGAACTTCAGGATTTCTTCACCGGTCAGCTCCTTGCCACCATATACTTTATTGAAGATAGCATCAACTTCTGCCTGGGTGTAGTCCGCTGCGTAAAATTCCTCAATACCGTGGTCGCTAAGCTTACAGCCGGCTTCGGCAAAAAAGTCGTGGCGCTTGCGCAAGGCTGCAATCAAATCCGAAAATTTGCTGATATTCAGACCCGAAACCGAAGACAGCTTCTCCATGTAGGCACGAAACTCTGCGGGAACCTCTACCGCCATTGCCTTATCCGGACGCCACGTGGGCAGCACCTTAACCTCAAAGCCCTCTTTCTTAAGCGCCAGGTGGTGCTCCAACGAATCAACAGGGTCATCGGTGGTGCATACCACCCGTACGTTGTACTTTCTCATGAGCCCACGTGCCGAAAATTCCGGTGTACGCAGCTTGGTGGTACACTCGTCAAAAATTTCCTTCGCAGTTTCCGGCTTCAAAATCTTATCTACGCCAAAAGCCGTTTTCAGCTCCAGATGAGTCCAGTGGTACAACGGGTTACGCATGGTATACGGAACGGTTTCCGCCCACTTCTCAAACTTTTCCCAATCGCCGGTATCCTTGCCCGTGCAGAAGCGCTCGTCAACGCCGTTGGTGCGCATGGCCCGCCACTTATAGTGGTCGCCCTCAAGCCAGATTTGCCCAAGGTTGTCAAACTTTCTATCCTTAGCTATAAATTCCGGATTCAAGTGGCAGTGGTAGTCAATAATAGGCATTTTTGCTGCATGGTCATGGAACAAACGCTCTGAGGTCGGCGTTTCCAGCAGAAAATTCTTATCCAAAAAATTTTTCATACGTATTTTATTTTCAACTATTTATCAATTTACACAGGCGCACCAACCATTTGGATAAAAAGCCTATTCGTGTGCGCACACGAAGGTAGAAACTTTTTTGTTGAGTTGATAATCTGAAAGGGGAAAAACTGCCAAAAACATCAGCAATTATTATTAACCATCTAAATATTAAATAATTACCAAAAGTTAAATTTGACAGTAAAACACAAAATACGCCTTTGGTTTGAGACGCATTTTTGTAGTACTATACAGCTATCTTATCACCCTCACCTGTCCATCAACCGACAGCTGAATGATGCTTGAAGCCTGACGGGTTGGTGCGCCTTCAAACTTCTCGCTAACCGTCACATCAACGGAAGATTTCACTTCTTCCGATATTTCGCTGAAATTTTCAGGCGCTTTCTCTCCCGCCAAATTTGCAGACGTTGATACAATTGGCCTGCCCAACTTGCGGATTATTTGCCTGCAAAAGTCATGGTCTACAACACGTATGGCTATCGCTCCGTTGGGTGCGCACACGCCTCGGGCAAACCCAACGCCTTCCGGATAAATAACAGTTAGCGGTGTCGTACTTAACGCCACCACGGTTCGGGCAATTTCGGGAACTTTCCGCACGTACCTATCCAGCATATCCTCGCCGTCAACCAGCACTATAAGGCTTTTGGACGGAGCGCGCTTTTTTATTTCGAATACTTTAGCCACCGCTTTTTCATTGGTGGCATCGCAACCTATTCCCCAAAGTGTATCGGTTGGGTAGAGCATGGCGCCGCCGCCCCGCAGCACGTCCAGTATTTGTTGAATATCTTGCATGGCGGCACAAATTTACTTCTTTTTCAGCAATTGAGGTGGATCTGTTGACATGAACTCCTCACGGTGCACCGCCTAACCCAATGATACCGCTGTTTACACTAAAATTTGATAATTGGGATGCCGTGTGTGCGCGTTGTCATTCTGAGTGAAGCGAAGAATATCCAACTTGCACAACGATAATTTATTGTTATACAATGAGATGCTTCACTTCGTTCAGCATGACAAATGGCGAAATCTATACTTAACTACCAATCCCGTCTTTTGCAAAACACAAAAATCTAATGAACTAAAAAACAAATGTTTGACAAAAAGTTTCTAAATACACAACAGGTGATTATTTATATAAATAATGCTATATTTGCAGTGTAAATGTTTATGAATTAGTTAAGAATGCTTCTCTGCCAACTATATTCAGCTACGCTGAATGCGCGCTACTTCCTGTTGCTTTTTACGCTACTTTGCTGCTACGCGGCTGTTGCTCAACCCAGCCGCTCAGAAGTTGATGCCTTGCTGCTGCAAGGTGAAAGCAACCTGTACGTTGGCGATAATCTTGACGGGCTGCCCCTGCCGTTGGGCTTCAAGCGTAGCTTCGCCAACTACTCCATTACCGTTGCGCTGTCTTCTGTTGGCGACGATAGCCCTACCGACCACGTGCGCATGGCGACTAAATTTCGCTTTCCGGGAACAGAGGAGGAGCTCTACTTTGCCACCGAAGGAGTGGAGCTGATAGACTTTGCCCGCATGGATTTCAGCCGGGCACGGCTGCACCTCATTTCGGAGCACCACATTAAGCTAACCGACCACGTTAAGCTTATCGTGGGGGGACGGGAAAATAGCCAAAATTGCTTTGTGGAGTGGGACTGTACGGGTTTTAAATCGGTAAACTTGGGGGTGCAGGTGGTGTTTGATTCTACCGTATTTATGCCCGCCAACGGCAGTTCCTCGCTTCGCTGCAACACCGTTATTCAGGCCTCCAGCTTGGACGATATTCTGCTACAAATTTCGCTACCCCCCTTTAAGCTCAGCTACACGCAAGACTTTGTGTATACGCTCACCGAGCTCACGCTTGACATGAGCACCATCGGTAACGCACCTAACTTCACGCTCCCCGCCGAATACTCCTCTACATTCGAGGGGCAGCCAGAGCTGTGGCGGGGCATTTATGCCAAAAAGATAGTCGTGCAGCTGCCGCCCATGCTCAGCCCCAACGCCAGCAAACCGCTAGTGGTACAAGGTGAAAATGTGGTGGTGGACGACTACGGGTTTTCAGCGGTGATTTCGGGCGAAATCAGCTCACCCATGATGGGCACCGAGGAGTGGAAGTTATCGGTAGGCAAAGTAAGGCTTGACTTCTACCAAAGCAGGCTCAGGGGTGGCTTCCTGCACGGCAGCATGATGTTTGCTGCCCTCGACAAAAAGCAGCTGGGCTACAGCGCCACCATCTCCACCAAGGATAACGCTCCCGCATATGCTTTTCAGGTGAACTTGGAGGACACCATGCAGTTCAAACTCCTTAGCACTCTATCGCTGTCGCTCACCAACGACAGCTACATCAGCCTGAGCGGAACGGCGGACGGGAAAGAGCTAGTGGCGCAGGCTCACCTCAACGGCTACGCCACGGTGGGCGATGCCGAGAGCAAAACCTCCATTACAGGGCTGCGCTTTGAGCACTTGCAGCTGTCGTCAAAAGCGCCCTACCTGCAGAGCGGTTACTTTGCGCTGGACGCCAAGGAGCCTATGAGCCTGGGCAACCTGCCCATCAACCTGTCTAGCGTAGCCCTGGGCTTTACCGACAGGAGCGCAGCACTGGGGCTAAAGGTCAGCGTTGCCCTGATGGGCGCCTCCGATAAGAACGGCGTTGCCGCCGCCACAGGGCTCACGTTCAAGGCCAAGAATGAGCGGGGCTGGAAGTTCGATGGCGTAGATATCAGCAGCATCAACCTTAACGTGGCCTACTCCGCCTTTACGCTTAAGGGGCTCATTGAGATTTTCAAAAAAGACCCCGTTTACGGCACCGGATTTAACGGTGAAATACTCCTTACGCTGGCTGGGCTTCCGGCGGAGGTGGAGGCGGGCTGCCGCTTTGGCGAGGTGGGTGAGGCCTCGTCCAGGTTCAACTACTGGTTTGCCCGCGTGGGCGTTCCCGTAAAAATTCCTGTGGGTACCGGCGTTATGATTACGCAGTTGAGCGGGGCGGTGTACCAAAAAATGTCGCCGCACAAGGACGTGGTTGGCCTTTACCTCCCCGACTCCAAAACAGCCTTTGGATTTAGGGCGGGCGCCAAGCTGGCCACTTTTGTCGGAGAGGACGTAGCGGGGCTGGGCGTGGACTTTGAGATGCAGTTCAACAGCAACCTTGGGGTACGCAACATTTCGCTCAACGGCAGCGGTGCTTTCTTCCCCGGCTCAACCGGCAGCAGCAGTGCTGCCGGTATGAGCAGCGACCAAAAGTTTAAGCTGGCGCAGGAGCAGTCGGAAAAAGCCAGCGCACAGGCGCTCACAGCTCCCATTGGGGTGAGCCTACGCAGCTCCTATAACCTCGAAACGCGCACCTTTGACGCCACGCTGGACGCCGCCGTGCAGCTCAAGCCAGCCATTGTGGGCAGCGGCAGGGCAGCCATCCACTCCTCGCCGGACAAGTGGTACTTCTACGTGGGTAAGCCCAGCGTGCCGCTCAAGGTAAGCGTGCTCAACCTTGCCTCGGCCACCAGCTACTTCATGCTGGGCAACCAGATGGAGCCGCTGCCCCCGCTGCCAGGCAACGTGCTCAGCATTACCGGAAAAATGAAGCGCGTTTCGCTCACCGACCCCGCCTTTAACGCGGGTACGGGCGTGGCCTTTGGCGCCAGCCTGAACGTCAGCAAGGGTTTTGACTTCTCCGTGGTGTACGCCCAGCTGGGCATAGGCGCAGGCTTTGACGTGCTGCTAAAAACGTACCCCGGCGTGGGATGCAGCAACACCGGCACGCTGCTGGGCATGAACAGCTGGTACGCGCAGGGGCAAGCATACGCCTACCTGCAGGGCAGCATGGGCGTAAAGTTTAAGCGGTCACGCTTTGATATTTTGAATGTGGCTATGGCCGCCGTGCTGGAAGCCAAAGCGCCCAACCCTACATGGGTGAGCGGCAACGTGAGCGCCCGCTACAAAATTCTTGGCGGCTTGGTGAAGGGCAGCGCAAGCCTTGACTTTGAGGTAGGCGAGGAGTGCCAAATGGTGGCCATGGGCAACCCGCTTGGCAACATTTCCTTTATTGGCGACGTAAAGCCGAGCGAAGATGAAAGGCAGATCAACGTGTTTGCCATGCCGCAGGTGGCGTTCAACGTTGCCATTGGCGAAGCCTTTGAGGTAGAGGGATTTAGCGGTGTCAACAAGTACAGGGTGCTGCTTGACGAGGTAAAACTTAGCGGTGAAAAATCGGGCAATGTAGTGGGAACCGGCGCTGTAAGCGGCTTTGAGTTCAACGCCCGAAAGGACGTTTTGGCGTTAAGCACAAAAGCGCTGCTGCCGGGCGAGGAGCAGGTGACGCTGACCGTTGCCGTGCGGGTAGAGCAGTGGACAAACAACCGGTGGAGCACCCTAAAAAATGACGATGGTACGGACATGAACGAGCGCAGAGAGGTAAGCTTTACCACAGGGTCGCGCCCCAAAAGCATTCCCGAAAATTGCGTTACGTACTCCTACCCAATTCCCAACCAGTTTAACTTTTACAAAAGCGAGTACCCTGAGGGCTACATTGCGCTTACGAACGACTTTGGCTACCTTTTTTCCGCTGAAGATGGCGGTAAAAAATACCAAAACAAGGTGCGCTTCACCTCCGGAAAAAATGTTGTAGAGTCAAGCGTATCGTACCGCAGCAGCGATAATCAGGTGCTCATTAAAATACCGAGCAACCTTAGCTTGGCCAGCGTGTACAAAATGCAAATTGTGCGCAAGGAGGTTGTTGAAAATAGCGTAGCAGACCGCAACGTGGTGCGCAGCGAGGTTGCCCTTGCCTCTTCGGGCGATAACGAGGCGACCATGCAGCAAAACACCCTAACGGAAACCATTGGCGGCGAGGGCGAGGATATTATTTACAGCTCCGCTTTCCGCACCAGCCGCTACGCCACCTTCCGCGAAAAAACTGCTGCTGCCCCCACGCCCACCCCGATGTACGCCGTGCATAGCGACACCAAGTCGAGCCTGCTGGCCTTGGACTTCAACATGGACGAATCCTACGATGAGTTTGAGGTGAACGGCATGGATGTAGAAAAATTTTCGCTAATAAAAGCTGAGGGCATAGGGCAAGAAAATTGGATAGCGAGCTACGCAGGAGGCAAAATATACAGCGTGCCCGAAATTAAAAGCAATAGCATCGCTATTCTGCATAGAAATATTAGCGGCATGGGGCTTGTACCGCTCAAGAAATCGGTGTACATTGACGATTTGAACAGCAGGCTATACCTTACCGATGCCGACCTGCAGCGCACTACCATTGACCGCCGCGAGGGCAAGGTGCGCGTGGCCTACTTTGTACCGCACTTTGTGCAACTGGACTACAACCGTGCAAGAAGTTATGTAGCTAACAACTTCCGAGACAGCAACGTGCCCGCTAACCTGAGCCACCTGCTCAAAGGCGAAAGCCTGAGTGATATTTTTCAGGACTACTACAAAGTGCGGCTAAACTACGTGCTGCCCGGAAAAAATATGGTAACTTCATCTTACGAGTATACCATTGACTACCACATTAGGTAATGAATAATTGATAATGTTTCAATCAGAAATGCGCAGACTCCTCTTTTTCCTTTTCTTTTTCGTTCCACTTTGTGGTTATGGTCAGAGCACCGTTTCTCCCTTAGACGTTTCGGTTCAGTTTTTGCCACCCTACTCAGTTTTCCTTCCCGATATGGCCGCCCCCGGCAGCGAGCGGCTTCGCATCCAGGTGGTGCAGCGCGACCTGATGACCGCCAGCTACGACTTCTTCTTGGTGCTCGAAGTCGAACACCAGGGACGGGTGCTGATGCGCAC
>JAISBU010000038.1 GCA_031266015.1 Prevotellaceae bacterium
AAAAGTATGTCTACAAAAAATGTCTGCGTTGAATCGGTAAAAAGCTGTTTAATCGTTGAACTAATTGTGCTGCGCTGCCTATACCCGTTATTGATTCAACGAAATAACGGTTCAACAATCCCAACACGCTGCAAATATAGCAATTTTTTTGTTTATGCACTATTTGCTGTCATAAAAAGAACGGGAAATGGGAAAATTTATTGTGCAGTTATTTATTATTTGACAATTTACCATTGACGATTTATGATTTACCGGTGCGGGTGCGTTAGCTTGTCGGAGCAAGGATAAAAGGAGCAAAGACAAGACCGTCAATAGTTGACCGTGCGCTGTCGTCCTAAGCCTGTCGAAGCATGGGGCGTGGAGTTGCCGCAGGTAAAAGAGATTGGCTTCGCCGAGCTCCGGTTTCTCCACTCCGCTACGCAGAGCCTGTCCCGAGCGGAGTCGAGGGAGTCGGAATGACGAGGCAGAGGTTCCTCCACTCCGCTACGCTTCGGTCGGAATGACGAGGGTTAGGGGTAAAATAAAAAGGGAAGGGTTTGCGGCGGCTACGCCGCCGCAAACCCTTCCCTACCCAACAACGGCGTCGTCATTCCGACCAAGCCCGCGAGGTACGAGCGGGCGCATGGAGGAACCGGAGCGAAGCGGGGTTCGTCGAAGCCAATCTCTTTCCCGTCCCTCCCCCCCCCCTCGCCGCACCCTTCGACAGGCTCAGGATGACAACGCGCACGCACGCGCTGTTGACTTGCAACTGTCAACTTTTTAACTTCACATATTCGTCAATGGCTTTTGCCGCTGCACGCCCTGCACCCATAGCAAGAATTACGGTTGCAGCGCCGCTTACTGCATCACCTCCGGCAAATATGCCCGGGCGTGTTGTCGCACCCTGTTCATTGGCAACAATACAACCCCGCTTGTTACTTTCGAGACCGGGGGTGGTGTCTTTAATAAGCGGATTTGGCGAGGTTCCCAACGCCATAATTACTACATCCGTAGGAAAATCAAACTCTGAGTCTTTTAGTTCAACCGGGCTACGACGGCCGCTTGCATCCGGCTCTCCCAGCTCCATGCGTACACATCTCAACCCGGTTACCCAGCCGATATCGTTACCTAGAATTGTAGTAGGGTTGGTAAGCATCTTAAAGTCTATACCTTCTTCCTTAGCGTGGTGAACTTCTTCTGCACGCGCAGGTAATTCCTTTTCGCTACGACGATATACGATGCTAACGTTAGCGCCCAAGCGTTTTGCGGTGCGTGCGGCATCCATGGCCACATTGCCACCGCCCACAACGGCAACATTGCTTCCTACGTAAATAGGTGTGTCATAGTCGCTGTCATAGGCCTTCATAAGGTTAGCGCGGGTAAGGAATTCGTTTGCAGAAACAACTCCGTTAAAGTTTTCCCCCGGAATACCCATGAACTTTGGAAGCCCGGCCCCGGAACCAATAAATACGGCATCAAACTTTTCATCGTCCATAAGACCATCAACGGTTACCGTACGCCCCACAACAACGTCTGTTTCAATCTCAACGCCCAACTTACGAACGTTATCTATTTCCCGTTTTACCACTCGCTCCTTTGGCAAACGGAACTCAGGAATACCGTACTCTAAAACGCCTCCGGGTTTATGCAAAGCTTCAAAAATCTTTACATAGTAGCCAAACTTGGCAAGGTCGGTGGCACACGCCAATCCTGCAGGACCGCTGCCAATAATAGCAACGTGCTTACCATTGGGATTTGTCTTCTTAACGGTTTCTACGTTGTTGTCCATAGCCCAATCTCCCACAAAACGCTCCAGCTTACCAATGTTTACGGGCTCACCTTTCACGCCAAGAACGCAAGCGCCTTCGCACTGTGATTCCTGTGGGCATACGCGACCACACACGGCCGGAAGGCTGCTATCAGCGGCAATAGCTTTAGCCGCATCGGCAAAGCGGTTTTCTTTTACACATTGTATGAATTGCGGGATTTTTACTGATACCGGACAAGCAGCAACGCAGCGGGGGTTCTTGCATTGTATGCAGCGAGTAGACTCCAGCGTTGCCTCATTGGGTGAATATCCAAAACAAACTTCCTCAAAGTTAGTCGCGCGAACCTTAGGATCTCGCTCGCGGGCTTGCGTACGAGGGATTTTATTAGCCATTTAAAAATTTACGATTGACGATTTTACAACTTCTTATCTACAAAAATCGAGCAAGTAACCTACTACGTTTTATCCAATCTCACCAAACATTGACAGTCTTTCTCTTTCTCTATATTCTTGTACATGCCTTGACGACGAAGGGCTTCGTCAAAATCTACCAAGTGTCCGTCAAACTCAGGGCCATCTACACAGGTAAATTTAGTTTTGCCACCAACGGTTACGCGGCAAGCGCCGCACATACCGGTACCATCAACCATAAGCGTGTTAAGGCTCACAATGGTGCGTATGCTGTATGATTTTGTGGTTAACGCCACAAACTTCATCATAATCATGGGGCCAATGGCAACTACAATATCGTATTTCTGGCCTTGCTTATCAACCAAATCTTTGAAGAGTTCTGTTACCAAACCTTTGAATCCGGCGCTACCGTCATCGGTTGCTACGTATAGGTTTTTGGCAATTGCCTTCATTTCGTCCTGCAAAATGAGCAAGTCTTTATTCTTGGCGCCAACAATAACATCGGCCTTAGCATCTTGCTTGGCAAGCCATTTTACCTGTGGATAAACGGGCGCAGTACCCAAACCTCCGGCAATGAAAAGAATATGCTTTTTGTGCAAATCTTCTTTGCACAAAAGCGTAAGCTCGCTCGGGTGTCCCAATGGTCCGGTAAAGCTGGCAAAATAATCGCCCTCATTGAGCGCACATATTTTACGGCTGGAGGCGCCAACAATTTGAGTTACAATAGTTACCGTACCTTTTTCGGCGTTGTAGTCACAAATGGTCAAAGGAATGCGCTCTCCCTTTTCATCAATACGAACAATGAGAAATTGTCCGGGTTGCGCTGCCCTTGCCACACGCGGCGCCTCAACATCCATGAGGTAAATATCTTTGGCCAGCAGTTGTTTTTTTACAATTTTAAACATGAAAAAAATATATCCAATTACTGATTTACTAGCAAGATACCGGAATTTTATCTATTCTACTCTGATGACGGCCGCCTTCAAAGTTCGTAGTCAAATATGCTTTTACAATGTTTTTAGCCTCTTCTTCGGAAACAAAACGAGCCGGAAGCACACAAACATTGGCATTATTGTGTCGACGGATTAACGAAGCGACTTCAACCTCCCAAGCAAGTCCCGCACGTATATGCTGATGCTTGTTGAGCGCCATTGCCATTCCATTACCTGTACCGCAAAGGGCAATGCCCAAATTAACATCTTGATTATCAACGGATTTTGCAAGAGCGTGTGCGTAGTCAGGATAGTCTACGCTGGCTTCGGAGTTTGTTCCGAAATCCACCAACATATACCCTAGCTCTGCAATAGCCGCCTTAAGTTTTTCTTTTAACTCAAAGCCGGCATGGTCTGATGCGATACCTACTTTCATAACGTTCATCCTTTAAGTTTACTGATTTATAAGCTAATACTCTATGGCTTTCATTTTCCAGCCTTTTTCCACGAAAAAATCCAGCGCTTTCGGTAGCACGTATTTGAGGTGTTTAGCGGACTTCAACGAATCGTGAAAAACAATAACAGCGCCGGGGTGAGCGCTTCCAACAACCTGCTTCAAGCATTGATGATTGGTAATTTTATTGCTATAATCAAGGCTCAAAACATTCCACATGATGATTTTGTACCGCTCACTCAGCACACGTACTTGTGTTGGAGTTATAAAGCTGTATGGCGGGCGAAAAAGATTGCTCCTGATAAACTCATCGGCAAGGTCAACGTCTTCCACATAGCTACCTGTCGGCATGCTAAAACCTCGTTGATGGCTGTATGAATGGTTCCCTACAGAATGCCCGTTGGCACGTATCAGCGTAAACTCTTCGGGGTGCTGCTCTACGTTTTTACCCAGGCAAAAAAAAGTAGCCTTGGCGTCATACTCGGCCAGCTTATTTATAACCCAGGGGGTAATTTCGGGCGTAGGCCCATCGTCAAAAGTAAGAAAAACAGAGTCGGCTTCGTTTGGAAAATTCCAAATCGCAGCAGGATACAATCGTTTCAGAAATGGCGGAACCCTTAGGCGCATTTTACAAAAGGGTTAGCATGTAAGTTATTAGTAATAGTCGTCATTGCAGACCTTGAATCCGCAATGACGACTTTAAGGAGCTATTTGTACAGGTTCAGTATTTCTACAATCTTTTTTTCCTGGTCATCTTGCTTGTAGCGACGTGCGGTTTGTCCTAAACCTGCAAGATTTTGCAGCGCAAAGTTACGCTCCCGGTCTACCTCACTACGGTACTTTGGTATGCTGCGGAAGTAGGCCAGCTGTTCGGAAGCATCCTTCAACAGCGCATCAGAAATTTCATTCGCCTTATCATTTTCGCTTACCATATGCAAGGCTTCTACAATAGCAACCGCAGAGTAGTAGTACGAGATTTCAGGCTTGCTGAAGGTTTCCAAATACTTGTTCAGCACATCCTTAGCCTTATCGTTCTTACCCTCGTTGATAAGCGCAAGGGTTAACCTGGTAAACATGTTGCGGTAGGAGGCTAACATGCGTATGCAGGTTTCATCGTAGTACACCTTCGGATTATTAAGGTTGCGGAACATAAACAGATTCATAACCTTATCGTAAAGTGAATCGGCATTGGTATACGATCCGTAGCCATCGTTGCTTTGGCGGCGCTCGGGTACAAGCAGGTTGGCAATGCCTTCGTTTACAAAGTATTTATCCATACCAAGGTTGTAGCTGTCTGGAATTGTTGTACCCCAATGAATAGGTCTTGTCCAGCTGAAGTTTGCCAATAAGTCTATGATAGCCAAATAGTTGCGGTACATGAAAGTTCGATTGAGCGGCATATCAAGGTACGGAAGAATATTCTTATCGTCCTTACTGATAATGCCTGCAGCAATAGCATTGTCCCTATTTACCTCCAGGCGCAAAGTCTTTGAAGGAAAGTAGTTGATAGACTCCTGTCCGCGATAGCTGGAGCGCCCCATAGTGCCAGGATCATCACTTACCACAAAATCCATAGCCTTTTTCATATCCAAAGGTTCTTTTATACGGTCTTGCGTGAGCACTATGGCACGACGGGCTCCTACAATCTTATCGTAGGTAAGCGACATCGGCAGCGGAGCGGACTTGTAGGAGGCATGCAGCATTTGCTCAATGTACCACTCTGCGCTGGCGTATGACAGGTTCATGATGCGAATATCCGTACGAATATCTTCAACTTCCTGCGCATACCAAAGCGGGAATGTATCGTTATCGCCATAGGTGAACAATACGCCATTCGGCTTACATGATTGCAGGTAGTTAAACGCAAAATCATGAGCCAGGTACCGTCCGCTACGATCGTGGTCATCCCAGGTTTGTCCGGCCATTTGCACAGGAACCGCTAAGGCTGCCACCGCTACAACACTTGCTGCCACAGCAGGTTTTGTGTATTTTTTCAAAAATTCTGCCAGCAGGGCCACCCCCATACCAATCCAAATGGCAAAGGCGTAGAATGAGCCTGCATAGGCGTAGTCACGCTCACGAGGCTGTATGGGATTCTGGTTAAGGTACATCACGATAGCTATACCTGTAAAGAAAAACAGCAGCATAACTACCGAGAAATTTTGCTTGCTACGACGGTACTGAAAAATCATACCAAAAATACCCAGTAGCAAGGGCAAAAAGTAGTACGCATTTCGGCTTCTGTTTTTAGCCATGCTGGAGGGCAGCTTGCTTTGATCGCCCACATGCATGTTGTCAATAAACGGAATGCCGCTTATCCAGTTTCCATGCAAGAGCTCGCCATGTCCCTGCATATCGTTTTGCCTGCCTACGAAGTTCCACATGAAATAGCGGAAATACATAAATCCAAGCTGGTAGGTAAAAAAGAAGCTTACGTTTTCGCGGAAAGTCGGAACCATAACCCGCTCCTGTTTTCCCTCCGCATTGGTACTCATTACCGGACGTCCCTTGAAGCCGCCGTTCCATGTGCGGTAGAATTGCGCATGGTCGCCTTGGCTGCTGAACATGCGGGGGAATACCGTGGTAAAACGCTTGTCGTAAATAACTTTTGTCTTACGGTCAACAACCTCATACCGACCATTCAGCGCCGCATACACCGGACCTCCATCTTCGGCTGTAGCAGTAGGAGCGTTGAAGTAAGGACCGGTAAATAAAGGACGATCTCCATACTGGTCACGGTTCAGGTAGGCCATCAGGTTGAATACGTTGTCCGGATTATTCTGATCCATTGAAGGATTTGCCACCGAACGGATAAGAACCATGGCGTATGAGCCATAGCCCAACAGCAATACGGTAACGCAAAGCACAATGGTATTAGCCAGCGCCTTGGCTTTTTTGTGCGTGTAGTAAATAGCGTACGCCAACGCTACAAACAACAGGGCTGTAAAGAAAACAAGCCCAACGTTGTATCCAAATCCGAAGCTATTGACAAAGAGCAGCTCAAACCAGGAACCAACCGTCCAAACGCCGGGAATAATGCCGTATAGCGTTACGGCCAGAATAACAACGGCTGCGGCCGAAGCATAAATCAAACCTCTAGTGGTAACCTTGTACTTTTTGAAGTAGTAAATCAATACCATGGCAGGAATAGCCAGCAGGTTAAGCAGGTGCACTCCTACCGACAACCCCATAAGGTAGGCAATAAGCACCAGCCAGCGGTTGGCGTATGACTTATCGGCCTCGCCTTCCCACTTCAGCATAGCCCAAAATACTACCGCTGTGAATAGTGACGACAGGGCGTACACCTCACCTTCAACGGCAGAAAACCAGAAGGTATCTGAGAATGTATAGGCTAAAGCGCCGACGGCGCCACAAGCAAATATTACAATCTTTTCATATACAGAGCATTCACCATCCTTGAAAGTGTACAACTTTGCCGTAAGGTGAGTAATGCTCCAAAACAAGAACAGGATGGTAAAACCGCTGGCCAGGGCAGACATGATGTTAACCATGACAGCAGCGTTGTCTGGAGACAGGATAGTAAACAAACGCCCCGTCATCAAGAACATAGGCGCCCCGGGAGGGTGGCCCACAAGCAGCTTGTAGGCACAGGCAATAAATTCGCCGCAGTCCCAGAAGCTGACGGACGATTCAATGGTCAAAATGTAAACCGTGGAGGCTATAGCGCAGATGAGCCAGCCAATAATTAGGTTTAATTTTTTGTAATTCAGCATACTATGAATAATGTGAGGGGTGAATACAAGCAACTAAAGTACGTATTTTTTATGGATTGCGCAAATTGAATGAGTTTTACAAAGATTTTGGCCTGCTTCGGGTTGATATTCAGCTAGCGATATATTCTGCGAATAAAGGGAATTTTGGATAGAAATTTATACAGCTTTATATCAAATGCCGAGGGCTCAAAATCTTTATCCTTAGCGTATCCGCTGGCTTTCAGGATTTCAATGGCACGTCCTGCATCGGCTGCCGCAACTTGCAGCTTTACACCTCCAATAGCGCCGGTATATAGCGGATAAACCTGCGCTATATACTCATCCTGCACGTAGCAGCGAATATCCTCCGACTCCAGCAGGCTTCGTATAAGCCCAATCTCGTTGGCCGAATGGCAAATTATTACGGTAGTTAAATGGCTACTCATGACGCATCATTTCTGAGACCACTGCGGCGGCTTTTTCCGAAGGCATCATACCTTCCGGTTTTAAGTTGGAAAAATACTTTAAAGCCTCTTCAACCCTGGCTTGAGCCTTATCCGGATGCTTCATCGAATCCGCCGCTGCTTGGTAAATTAAATCATCACGACAATTGCCCAGCACAAACTCCGGAATCACAAATTTGTCTGCCATAATGTTAATGAGGTTGGCGTATTTGGATTTTACCAACTTGTCGGCAAGCCAGTTGGTAATTGGGCTGAACGTGTAGGCTATAACATGCGGTGTGCGCAGCGCCGCCAGCTCCAACGTTACCGTACCCGATGCCGCAATGGCAAAATGGCAGGCGCGAAAAGCGTTGTAACGTTCACGCTGCCCAAGTACTACGCTGTGCGGAAGTTGCACATCGGCAAAGGCTTCGCGTACCTCACCGGCAATGGCGGCAACGGAGGGAATAATCAGAAACAAATCAGGAAAATCTTGCGAAAGACGAGCCACAACTTTTTTGAAAACCGGAATCAGCTTACGGATTTCGTTCCGACGGCTCCCCGGCAGCACGCAAAGAAAGGTTCCCTGCTGCGGAATGCCGTGCTGCCGCTTAAACTCCGCCAAATCATCGTTGAGATCCGCCGTATTTTCAATTACGGGATGGCCGACAAAATCGCACTTCAAGCCGTACTTCTCAAAGTAGGGAGGCTCGTAAGGCCATAGGGCCATAAGGCGATCGAGCAGCCTGGCCGTTTTTTTTGCCCGCCCTTTTTTCCATGCCCACACTTGCGGCGCTACGTAGTGCACTTTTGGAATAGCTATACTCCTCTTTTTCAAACTGTTAAGCAAAAGGCTCACAAAGCCCCAGCTATCCACCGTAACAATGACATCGGGTTGCAGGCGCTCAATATCTGCCACCACTTGCCTCATGCGCTTCATAATAAGAGGCAGCTTTGGAACAACTTCCCAAAATCCCATGACCGAAATTTCGGAGATGTTGAACAGGCTCTTGAAGCCAAGCGCCGTCATAGTCTCCCCGCCCATACCTGCAAACTGCATATCGGGATGCAGCTTAACCAACGATTGCATTAAGCGGGAGGCAAGAATATCGCCAGAAGGTTCACCGGTTACTATGTAGGCCGTTTTTGCCATGAATCAAGCAGCGTTTTTTCTTACTTCAGCAAGCATTTATCAGCTGAGCTTACCTGAGGTTATAAAAACCAAAAGCGCTTCCGGTGGGGAAGCGCTTTTTTAGCTTATTGCGGAGGGAGAGGGATTCGAACCCCCGGTACCTTTCAGTACAACAGTTTTCAAGACTGCCGCAATCGACCACTCTGCCATCCCTCCTGTTTAAAGAAGCGGGGCAAAAGTAGCTTTCTTTTTTGTTTTCTGCAAATTTTAAAAGTCAAATTATTGAATTTTATGATTTATGAATTACTATTGACGATTTATGATTGACCGGCGCGGGTGCGTTGTCATGCTAAGCGAAACGAAAGGTGCGAAGTGGAGGAATCTACTCATTTGACGGGAGGTTCCCGCTTTCACGGGAATGATGAGTGGCGAAAGCCCCACGCCTCATGCTTCGCTGCACCCCGTGCGTTGGGGCGCGTGAGCCGGACATGTAAAAAACTCAAGCTTGCTTTTTTAATGATGCATGGCCACATACGCACCATGCGAGCGTACGTTGTGACAAGGAACGCCTTGCTCTGTAAAGAAGTTTTCGAATATCCGTCCAACGTATGCGGGCATAGAAGCATCTACTATCAAAAGTTTAGCGCTATACATATCAAATACTTGCTGAGGTCTCAGCTTGCAACGGGAGGTCAAAATCAGATAATCTACCGTTAGCTTATGCTCTAGCTTGCGAGCTGATTCATCTGTCAGAATTTTTACAAGGTAATTATCGTGTACAAGGCAGCCTTTGTAAATGGCATGCGCGGAATCTTGCAGCACAGCTATACCCTGTAGTGCAACTCTACCCAGCTCACCAAAGTTGGCAAGGCCTAAACCAGCCGCATGAGTATTCAGATTAAACGCAAAATCATTACCAAAATCTGCGCTATCGCAAACTAAAAATCCGTTACGTCCATCTATGAATGAAATAAGCGAGGTGTTTTTTATGCTGTACACCGCTAGCAAATGCTGGTTGTGCTGCTCGTATTTTACGTAGGCACGTATGGCCAAGAAGGCAACAAAGACAGCCAACGCTGCCACAAAAAGAGCGCGTCGTTTTATCCAGATAAAGAATGACGCCAACAGAATGCCGGTTACCAGCAACCACAGCTGCATTGTAGATATATTCAATGCTTCTGCTAATCCGCCCGGGAGCGACTCAATAAACCGGATAAGCAGATTTAGCAGCTCAATTATATACTTAAGGCCTAAGCATAGAAAGTCGTTTAGATAAGGAACCCAACAAAAGGCTAGCGAAATCAGAAAGCCAAACATGACAAGGAAAGTAGGCACCGTGATGAGAACATTGGTGAGAATAAAGTAC
This sequence comes from Prevotellaceae bacterium, assembly GCA_031266015.1. GTDB lineage: Bacteria > Bacteroidota > Bacteroidia > Bacteroidales > UBA932 > JAISBU01. Next base: position 10,199 of record JAISBU010000038.1, read on the forward strand.
AGCGGGAACTGGTGGAAAATAAATACCGCAATAGGGAAGGTACCAATGTTAGCTGCAACAGAAACGGCTATCAAATCCCACAGCCAATTCAGAAAACGATTTTTGAAGTGCAGCAGATCGAGTATACGTCTCTGAAAAAACACAATGGTCAACACTGCGCAAAACGACAGCTGGAATCCGGCATCATAAATGGAGTAAGGATCTAATACGCAAAGTAAAAAGGCGGCGAAGCTCAGCGTGTTGTATATATTCGTTCTTTGTGTAAACATGCCTCCGACTGTAGCCACTGAAAACATCACCGTAGCCCGCATTACCGATGGAGCCAGTCCCGCCAGCAAAGCATAAAACCACAATAGCAGCAGCAGTATGGTTCCTCTTACCATTCTCCCATATCTGCGCCGCTCTAAAGGTTTAAGTGCAAATCCCAAAATCATGACTATAATGCCCACGTGCATTCCTGAAACTGCAAGAATATGTACAGCGCCGGCACGTGAGTATGAGTTGCGCAGATCTGCGTCCAGCAAAGATTTATCTCCTATGGTTAATGCCTGTAAAACAGCAAACTCTTCGCCACCAATGCCATGCGTGGCAAAAAATGCCATGATATCCTTGCGTACCGTTTTGTAGAATATGATAAAATTGCTCAGCTGCTTTGAGGCTACCACCAAATAGTTGTCGGCATTAACAAAGGTGCTGCAAAAAATCTGCCGGCGCTGCAAATAGGTAGCATAATCAAACTCACCGGGATTCTGAGGAGGAGGTATTGCGCTCAGCTTAGCGGAAAAAAGCGCCTCGTCACCCAATAAAAGAGCTGAGGATGTGGAGTCATTCCGGATGTACACAAACAGCTTCTCACTTACCGGATGCGAAACATTTGTACTGTCGTAGTATGACACTGCACGCATGCTGTACTTTGTAAATCGCAACCCCACCGTAGGCTCATCCGATACCACCGCCACAACTTTTACCGGGGTATTCACAGGCAGGCTGCTTTGTTGTGGTTGCTGCTGTATCAGCGCAACACCCATGCAGAATAAAAATGCCGCCAACACTATCCCAAACACCCAACGAAAACAATAGGACATCGAAATTTTATGCGCAACGAGCAATAGCAAAAACAATGCCAAGCACGGATAATCCATGCTTGGCATTATAGGAAATATTTGCACTTGGAAAACAATGCCAAGCGCAAGCGGTAGAAATAATCTTACAAAAGGCGCAGAACGAAATTCTTCTACGAATTCAGCATAGCGCATAAGCCTGTTGAGTTTTGAAGTTCAAAACAATTCAACGATTCAATAACCTCCTAGTATCCAAAAATTTCTTTTTGCGACAGCTTAGTAACCTTACCATAAGATTGCATCTTATTCATATCCAGAGCCTTTTCATCGCCCAAGATGCTGTACGTATAGGTAAGATTCTTAATATTCTGCTGCTGGAAGCTCTTCATATCCTCCATAGTAAAGGTTGGAACTTTCGTAAAAATATCACGACGAATATCGTAATCCAAGCCTAAACGGCGAGCAGCGTCGTAATGCCACAAGATAGCATCCTTAGTAGTGCGCTCTGTTCTCATACGGGAAATAATGCCCTCTTTTGCTAAATCAAAAGATTTTTGCGACTCCGGCATATCATTCAGAATAGCGTTGAAAGCATCTATAGCATCCGCCATCTTATCATTCTGCGTAGCAATGAAAGCACGCATGTAGCAAGACCGATCCAAACGAGAAGGATTGTTGTAGGTAGCATATGCAGAGTATGCCAAGCCTCTAGCCTCACGCATTTCCTGAAATACGATAGCATTCATGCTACCACCGAAGTACTCGTTGTATAACGAAATAATCGGCTGCAAATCCTTATCGTAGCTGCCCAACTTGGCCAGCATGGACATTTGAATTTGCTTTGCCTCATACTGTGCAAAAAGCACCTTATGCTCATTGGTAGGCTGCTCAACGAACTTTATTTCCGCAGGCACATCTTTCAGCCGTTGTGGAACCTTGTGGTACTGGGCCAGAGTAGCCAACAGCTCATCTTGCTTAACCGGGCCATAGTAAAATACGTTGTGCTTATAGCCGGTCAGACCATGAATCTTATCAACCAGCACTTGCGGATTCATTTGGGCTAGCTGTGCCCCGCTCAAAATGTTGGTAGCGGGAGATTGCGCTCCCCACATGGTGTAGCTGCTCAAAGCCGAGAAATTTGCACGCTGATTCAGCTTAGCATCAGTACGGGCCTTTAGTACATCATTAGCCAGATTTTTGTAAGTATCTTTATTTACCTGAGCGTTTGCCAACAAATGCTCAAACAGCTCCAACGAAGGCTTCATATTTTCACTTAACCCATTAAGTGTCACATAAATACGCATATCGGAGCTAAATACATTGAAAGCACAGCCCAGCTTGTAGAACTCTTCTTTCAGCTGAGCTGCAGTGTACTTATCGGTACCCAAGTAGGGCAGGTAGCTAACCGCCAAAGCCAGCTCTTTATCGTTGTTTTTACCCATGTTGAACACGTACAGCAGCTCAAACAGCTCGTTCTCTTCGTTTTGTTTGTACAACACTTCAATATCCGACTGGGCTTTAAGAATGCTTAAATCTTTGGAGAAATCCAAGAATACCGGCTCAATAGGTTTAACATTTGAGCTCTTAATAGCTGTCAAGAATTTGCTTTCCGCATCACGATTTACCTGAATTGGCGTAATTTCCGGCTTTTCAATCTTCAGCTCATTCGGATCTTTTCCGGTGCGCTTGTACACTACAACGTAGCCATCGCCAAACTGCCTGTTAGCAAACTCTACCAGCTGCTCCTTTGTAATCTTCGACAAGCGATCCAGCTCATCAACCTTACTCTTCCAATCCTCTCCGTTGACAAAGGCATCCACAAAAGCATCGGCACGGTAGTCGTTGCGCTCCATTTCCTTAATGGTTTGCAGCTTCAAATCCGTAACTACAGCCTTAAGCAGCCAATCGCTAAAAGCGCCCTTCTTCAAAGAATCCAGCTGAGCCAAAAGAATCTTTTGCGCTTGCTTCAATGTTTGTCCTTGCTTAGGACGCGCCTGCATCAAAAATATCTGGTAGTCGGATAAGGTCCAAACACCGGCGCTGGCGTTCAACAGCAGCTGCTTCTGATTTACATTCAAGTCCATCAATCCTGCGTGACCATTGGCAATAATCATATCTGCCAGCGTAATAAGATCGGCATCTTTTGAACTCGGACCTTCCAGACGAAAACCGATCATAACGCTCTCTGCATCAGGACCTAACACTGTCTTTTCAATAGGCTTAACAATAGGTTGCTCAGGCGCTGCCTTAAATTCGGGAAGGTCTTTTTTCTTCAACGTTCCGAAATGTTTATTGATAACCTTTATAGCCTCATCCGGATTAAAATCTCCCGACATACATATGGCCATATTGTTAGGCACATAGTAGGTATTAAAATATTTTTTAATGTTGATAATCGAAGGATTTTTCAAATGCTCTTGCGTGCCCAACACGGTTTGTGTTCCGTATGGATGGTGTAGGAAAAACGCCGCAAACATTGCCTCAGATACCTTGCGCATGTCGTTTGTCAAAGACATATTCTTCTCCTCATATACGGTTTCCAGCTCTGTATGGAAAAGACGAATTACAGGATTTGAAAAACGGTCTGCCTGAATCTTTGCCCAGCTCTCCAGCTCATTGGAAGGAATATCTTCAATATAAACGGTAGCATCATTGCTGGTATACGCATTGGTTCCTGTAGCGCCAATGGCCGACATTAGCTTGTCATACTCGTTGGCAATAGCAAACTTTGCCGCAAGGTTGGAAACGCTATCAATTTGCTTATATAAAGCCTTACGCTCAGCAGGGTCTGTCTTGGTACGGTATACCTCAAACAGGTTTTCTATCTCATCCAGCAGCGGTTTCTCTTCCTCATAGTCAGAAGAACCAAAGTGGCTTGTTCCCTTAAACATAAGGTGCTCAAAGTAGTGAGCCAAACCTGTGGTTTCAGCGGGGTCATTCTTTCCACCAACGTGTACGGCAATGTAGGTCTGAATACGAGGAGCATCCTTGTACACAGTCATGTATACCTTAAGACCATTATCCAATGTGTAAATACGAGCCTTTAGCGGGTCGTTTGCTACAGCTTCGTACGTGAAGTTTTCGCCACAAGAGGCCAGCAAGACCAGCCCGACAAGTAGCGCTGAAAGAATTTTCTTCATTATTTTCTAGGATTAGTTGAATTTTAAAGTAATTTTATGTGTAAAAGCGGCAAATACAAACCAGCAGGTTAGTATCCCGACATCAGCATAACTACAAAGTTACTTATTTTCTAACAATCCCCCAAGTAGCATCCAACCACCGCTACGAAATACGGGAAGTATTGCGGCAAAATGCTACCTTTGCCGCCAGCTAAAATGCTAAACAGGTAACGAATTACTTGACTTTTACGCCGGTAAATAGTAAATTGTCAAATGGTAAATGGGATTACGCTTGTCGAAGAACCAACATAGCTAATTATGACCGAAAAAGAAAAACAACAGAAAGGGCTTCTTTACAATCCGTTTGAACCGACCCTAAGCTCAGAAAGAGAGCGGGCAAAGTCGCTACTGTTTGAGTATAACCACACTCCACCTGCGGATAAGGAAAAGCGAACCAAAATCATAAGGCAGTTTTTAGGTTCCATAGGGCAGCATTCCGTCATAGAGCCGGTATTTCAGTGCGACTACGGATACAACATTTTTGCCGGAGATAACTTCTACACCAATGTGGGCTGCGTAATTCTGGACTGCGCTAAAGTTACCATAGGGCATAACGTTTTGCTGGGACCTAACGTGAATATTTACACCGTAGGGCACCCGTTAGCGGCAGATGTACGCATAACCGGTCTTGAATCGGCTAAGCCCATAACCATTGGAAGCAACGTATGGATTGGCGGCAACACCGTCATTCTGCCGGGCGTAATCATTGGCGACAGTACGGTAGTTGGCGCCGGAAGCGTAGTCACAAAAAGTATCCCGAGCAATGTACTTGCGATAGGTAATCCCTGCAATGTTTTGAAAACTTTACAGTAGTAAGCTGGCGATTTAATTAAACTATTACTTTAATTAAATCAGATAACAATCCATGTATAGCTTATTTTATGACTAAATATTTACATTTTCATAAGGTAATAATTTTAGGAAAATTTAGTTATGTTTACAAGCAATATTACTTGTTAATCACTAACTTGCATAAAAAACTTTTGGATAGGATGAATACAAAATCGGCAAGGGAGCTTTACGAACGAGGCCTGGAAAAGCGCCGAAAAGGTGATTTGAGTGGTGCACGCAACGATTTTTATGCGGCGCTGGAGGTAGACGTCGGCTGTCGAGAAGCAAAAATAGCCCTTGAAATGTTGGATAGCATCCTGCGTTTTGGAAACACCGGACAGCATAATGTATAAAGAGAATACTTCAAAATACTAAAAAAACATTTCGTTATGAACACAATGTTACGCTTACTTGCCATGACCTGTCTTGCAGCAGCAATAGCAATGCCGAATGCCTACGGTAACGACAGAAAAATAAGCTATGAGCAACTTCCTGATTCTGCCAAAAGTTTCATTATCAAACACTTTCCCGATGTTAAGGTAAAGTTCGTAACAGTTGATGATGACGATCAGGATTACGAGGTGAAGCTGACAAACGGCGCTGAGATTAATTTCCGCAGCAACGGCGAGTGGAAAAATGTAGAGGCCAGAAAAGAGGTGCCTGCAACCTGCATTCCTGCAAGCATCAAGGATTATGCTGCAAAGAACTACTCTGGCAAGAAAATTGTGAAGCTTGAAAAGGAGAGCTACGGGTTTGAAGTAAAGCTGAGCGGATTGATGGAAACCGAGCTCAAGTTCGATACCAACGGAAACTTCTTGAGGGTGGATAGATAATTCTTAATTCACCTAAAAAATGAGACCAATTTTGCCATTGTGCTCATTTTAACCTTAAAACTGCATTGTAAGAGCAAATCCTACTTGGTTTACATCCCTTATGCTGCTTCCATATATATATTTACTATATATATATGGAAGCAGCATAAGGGATGTAGATGCATCCGTATGTTTAACAAAAATTATTTTACGAATAACCGGGTAGAGCGCATAAGCACACTGAGTAGAAAAGATTCCTACGCCGGCGCCGGCCACTACATCTGCAAGCCAATGACGATTATTGTACATGCGTAAGTATCCGACCAGCGTTGCCACAGCATAGCCTCCCACGCCATACCAGGGAGAGACCTCCCAGTATTCTTTGCGCAAAAATTCCGCTCCCACAAAGGCAGTTGCCGTATGCCCTGAAGGAAATGAGTTGCGGGCGGAGCCGTCCGGACGCATTTCTCTGAACGTGTGCTTCATCGTGGTGGTTACCGTGCTCTCAATAATATACGCTGTGGCTAAAATAATACTTTTCTCCACTACATTATGCTTCCCGTAAATACGAAAAACATCTAATCCTAATGAAGCAGCCGCCGGAGCAAGCTGCAAGTAGTTATCGACTGTTGTATGCCCGGAACCTTTGGCTGCCTTATTTGCCTCTTCGTTCAGCTTGTCTGTCCATCCGGTAAGCACGCCGACAGACGGCGCTGCCACCAAAGTAATGGGAGTAATGGCGCTCTTCAACGTCAGCTTATAAACGTCGGTGTCGGGGTTTTTATACGAATACTCCGGCCACCCACGATGTGTGGTAGAATCCTGCGATGCTTTACCGTCAATCGCCAGAGCTGCAATCAGCAACAGGGTTGCACCTGCTGCAAGGCAACAAGAGTTCATACCGTTTTATTGATTAGTTAAAATCGAAATTACTACAACGAAGTCAATTTAGCAACTGTTTTTTCAACAAATTAAGATATTAACCTTTGTCAAAAATTTTTGTAACTTTGCGAGAATGATGATGTGCTTTTTGCCCATCTGAAAAAATAATATTGTTGTCATGAAACTGTTTGCTAAAATTTGTGCGCTTTTACTGCTTTCTGTTACCCTAATAACGGCCTGCGAACCGGAAACCAAAACTTCTGAATTTGGTATTGCTAAGGTAAAGATTGTTGCCCTAAACAAAACCTTGATAAACAATGACACGATTGAATTTATCGCATTGACTTACAAACAAATAACCATTGATTCTCTTTCTACCGTTCCCGATAGCGTAGTGGCTGTAACATGGAGCGTTTCACGAGATACCGTTGCTGCGCTTGCGCCTGCTCAAAGCAACCGCTGTAAAGTTTGGGGTATACGAACAGGCAGCTGCCTGCTGCACGCCGCTGCTGCCAACGGGATTTCCAGCAGCATAAACCTAAGCGTATATGTAACTGCACCCATTCCTGTAACCAGCGTAAGCTTAAGTCAAGATACGGCTACGCTTCTCATTGGAAACATCCTGGATCTCACGGCAACGGTGCTACCCGATACCGCCAGCAATAAAGCCGTAACGTGGAGTAGCAGCGATACAAGCGTGGCTACTGTAAGCAGCACAGATTCAACTACTGCTGTAGTTACTGCTGAAGCAGAGGGTACGGCTGTTGTAACCGTAACCACGCAAAATGGCAAAACTGCAACCTGCACCGTAACCGTACTTACATCGGAACCGGAGCCAGAACCAACAGCACCTGACTCAACGGCATCTGACAACCCTGCGCCATAAGCTTACGTCTTCTTTGCCAGCAGTTTTTGCATGGCGTACATCTCGTCACGGTGAGCGGCGGCTTCAACAAAGTCAAGCTTTTTAGCAGCAGCCTCCATGGCCTTACGCTCACGCTCTACTGCCCTGTCCAGCTCATCTCTGGTCATGTACTGCAATACGGGATCGGCAGCGACGTTAACTGTTTCCGGCTCCACATAGTAGCTTTGTGTGGGTTTAATTTCGCCGGACAAGATTCCCTTATTGCTTTTAATTACCTGTGTCGGCGTAATGTTATTCGCCACGTTGTAGGCCAGCTGTTTTTCGCGCCTGCGGTTGGTTTCGTCAATGGTTTCCTGCATTGACCTGGTAATTTTATCGGCATACATGATTACCCTGCCGTTTACATTACGTGCCGCACGACCCGCCGTTTGCGTAAGCGAACGGGTGTTACGCAGAAAGCCTTCTTTATCGGCATCTAAAATAGCCACCAGCGACACCTCCGGCAAATCCAAACCTTCACGTAAAAGATTCACGCCGACAAGTACATCAAAAAGCCCTCGACGCAAGTCCTCCATAATCTGAATGCGCTCCAGCGTGTCAACATCGGAGTGAATGTAGCGGCAACGGATTTGAGCTTTCTCCAAATACTTGGTCAGCTCCTCGGCCATGCGCTTGGTAAGCGTAGTTACCAATACCCGCTCATCTTTTTCGGCGCGCACCAGAATTTCTTCAATCAGATTATCAATTTGATCTTCGCTGGGACGCACATCAATAATGGGATCAAGCAGGCCTGTAGGGCGTATGACTTGTTCTATAACAACACCTTCGCTCTTTTGCAATTCATAGCTTGCAGGCGTTGCGCTCACAAAAATGAACTGTGGAATGAGGGTTTCGAACTCCTCAAATTTCAACGGACGGTTATCCATAGCAGAGGGCAAACGGAAGCCATACTCTACCAAGTTTTGCTTGCGTGAGTGGTCGCCACCGTACATGGCATGTACCTGCGGAATGGTAACGTGGCTCTCGTCTACCACAAGCAAAAAGTCTTTCGGAAAGTAGTCAATCAGGCAGAATGGGCGCGAGCCGGCTTTACGACCGTCAAAATAGCGTGAGTAGTTTTCTATGCCCGAGCAGTAGCCCAACTCCTTCATCATTTCCACATCGTACTCCACGCGCTGACGTAATCGTTTGGCTTCCAAATGTTTACCAATAGATTCCAAGAACTCGCACTGCACGGTCATATCATCCTGAATGCTGCGAATAGCGCTATTCAGGCGCTCTTTGGTGGTCACAAAAATGGTAGCGGGGTAAACGATGGCTTGCTCCGGCTTATCCATCACACCTCCGTTGATGGGTTCAAAAGTTTCTATTTTTTCCACTTCATCGCCAAAGAATACGAAGCGGTAGGCATAATCTCCATAGGCGACATGGACGTCTACCGTATCTCCTTTTACCCGGAATGTGCCTCGCTTAAACTCAATTTCGTTGCGTGAATAAAGTGCATCTACAAGGGAATACAGCAGCTTTTGTCGGCTTAGCTTTTGCCCGATTTTTATGGTAATGGTATTGCTGTAAAAATCCTGCGGATTACCAATACCGTACAGGCATGAAACGCTGGAAACCACCAGCACGTCCCGCCTGCCGGAAAGCAGTGAAGAGGTAGCGCTAAGGCGCAATTTTTCTATCTCATCGTTTATCTGGAGGTCTTTTTCAATGTAGGTATCGGTCGTTGGGAGGTAAGCTTCCGGCTGGTAGTAGTCATAGTAGGACACAAAGTACTCAACGGCATTGTGCTGAAAAAACCCCTTGAACTCGCCGTACAGCTGCGCTGCAAGGGTTTTATTGTGGCTCAAAACCAGAGTAGGCTTATTTACCTGAGCCACCACGTTGGCAATAGTAAAAGTTTTTCCGGAACCCGTAACACCCAACAGGGTATTGTACGGAATTCCCTTATTCACAGCCTCTACCAGCTCGGCAATAGCTTGCGGTTGGTCTCCGGTTGGCTTGTATTCAGCGGTTAATTCAAATTCCATTCTGCAAAAAGTAAACCATGTAAAGTTAGGGAAAAAGAGGGAAAAAAAGAACAAAAGGAAGAGAGAATTAGGGTGCGCTGCCATTGCGGACAAAGCGAAGCAATTACGCACATAGCACAATAAATTTTCCTGTTTACCGTTACTTTTATGACAGCAAGTAGTGCATAAACAAAAAAATTGCTATATTTGCAGAGCGTGTTGGAATTGTTGAACCGTTATTTCGTTGAATCAATAACGGGTATAGGCAGCGCAGCACAATTAGTTCAACGATTAAACAGCTTTTTACCGATTCAACGCAGACATTTTTTGTAGACATACTTTT
>JAISBU010000063.1 GCA_031266015.1 Prevotellaceae bacterium
GCACGAGCTGACCCACGCCAGCCAGCTACGGCGCATGGGCAGCGAAAAAGGATACTATTGGGCTTCCGACCTCTGGAGCCATGTAGTGCTGCAGGAAGCAAAAAACGACATAAATACCAGCAGCAGCTACGGAAGTAAAGGTGATGACAATTGGCAAGTGATTGCGCTGGCTGAAGGTTGGGCAAACTACAGGGAATGGAACTTGGCAAGAAGATATTTAAATTATAATATATATGGTGAAGACCCTGACACTCATGTTCCATATTATTTTGATAACTATTCATCTTCTCTTGCTATATTTTATGGTGGAATGTTTGATAGGCTAGCAACAGCAGGGTGCTCTTTTACCAATATGGAGAAATCGCTTTGCGCTTACAGTATTGGGGCTTTCAGGGATAACCTTATAGCCAAACATCCAAACCTGAGAGCACGTATAACCGAAATCATTCAGCCTTATGAATAAGATATTTTGTTTATCGTTAATCCTACTATTTCCTGCGTGTGAAAAGGAAAAAGCTGTCAGCTCAGAAACAACTTTTGAGGTAGAAAATCATTCTACGAAAGACATTGCTTACGCAGTCAAGACGGAGGTGGGAAACGACCTGCTTTACCTCAAACCTCAAGACACAAAAACAATGTCTTTTAGAAAAGAAGAAAAGCAAATGGTTGAAACATACCCCATGGGTGAAAATCTTTTTGATTTAGTAGAGTTTGTTGAAAGTTATGAACAAGCGATATGCAGCTTAACAGATACTTCAAAATATGCTCGTATTAGTGGATTAGCAGCATCAAAGCAAGATTCTTTATTTGATGCAAGTCGGAGATCATCGCTTGAAGGTAATGCTTTTAATCGGTTAATCAAGGTAAAAATTGAAGTTACAGATTCTTTGCTGACAATAACAGAAAAGGATTACACCATGCTGGAGAAATTCAAAGAGTACTATGATGCAAGCGAATGATTATCGACACGTACAGCAGGGGCGTATGCCCCCTGCTGTACTTCGGTTGCGGGGGAAGGAGCGGGGTAGGAAGTTGCTTTGCGTATACTCCGTAGCCGGTTTCAGGGATAATTTGGTTGCCAAGCATCCGGACTTGAGGACAGCGATAACCACAATAACTAGCAAGTATGAATAAAGATATTTTGGTAATTCAAGTTTCTCTCCCTTGCTAAATATAATAATAACAAATGGTTATGAAAAATATAAAAATATAAATTTATAATAATGAGCGGATTAATAATTACAAATTAAATATTTCAAAAGCGCGTTTGCCGTCACGTAGGGTAGGGTGTGCAAAAGGTGCAAAATTGTTCTTGCAAAAATTAGCTTTTTTAATCATATAATATTCTATAAATAAATTTATTACGAATAAAATATGAGATGTACCGTAATGCTTGCCTCCGGCTCGTGGCGGCAAAGCGAATGGATGCTGGTTACGGATAGGAATGACGAATAAACAAGATATAACAGTTAATAAAGTTGTCGTCCCCCTCGGCTACGCTCGGGGCAGGCTCTGCGGGACTGCTCGTTGTAGAGACGTGGCGCGCCGCATCTCTACGCAGGTATGCTGCAATCCGTATGCTGCAAACCCCGCAGGGGTGACACTCTATTAACCGTATGCTTTAGCATACGGAGCGGAGATGCACGGATGCTCGCTTGTCCAGGCAGTCCCGCAGGGACGACACTTTTATATCCGTTATATGTTATTTATTTCTTATTCCATAATGGAAATTTAATCAGCGACTTCAACTATCTACCCTACTGGCAGCAAACCTACGTTTACTTGCACCAAAAAGTAGTAAAAAAATAGTAATCTTAAAGTTATTGCAATTATGAAACAGAAAATTATTTTACTTTCGCTGGTAGCGTTAGGAGTCCTTTTGGGGGCAACTTGCATAAAAAACATGGGTGCATTCGGTCGCTCTCTTGACGAAATGGCTGTTTACATAGATGGCGACAGCGGAAAGGTAGTAACCATTACCCATCTGACGAGCAACGCAAAGGGAAGCCCCAGCTACCCAAACGTAGAGGTTACCCGTGAAGTTTCCTTGCCTTTTGCAGAAAACATTACAACCGATTGCTGGAGCTCCGGCAAGCAAGATTATAACTATCTTAAAGTGGCTACCAGCGGAGATTTTGAGGTGAGGGTAGTAGTTTTTAGCGGAGGTTTAGCTACAATGCCTCACGATACTATCTGCGATGTTGGGCGCATCCTGTTTCAAGATCTTGATTATTATATCTATATTGATGACGTGCCTTGCTATAAATGTGGTAGTATATACGAATCCTGCCGTTCCTACTCTAAGGATAGCGTATATGCATTTCTGGAGGATATAAAGTATCCTGCCTACAAAGTAATGAAAAAGGGGGATACCTATTTGGAAATAGATTTCTACAAAGTGGTAGCCGGCTGGAGAAACCCATACTTTGTAAGTGATACGGCAAGGTGAAGCAAATCGGTAAGTAAGCGGGGCAAGGTCGCCTTGTCTTGCCTCGCTTTTGTCGGTTTTCATTGGCGTGTATATAATATCAAAAAACAGGAAAAATGGTAATTCTAAGATTATTTTATGGAGATTTCATTATGAAAGCGCTATTTTACACTTCGGTAGCCATAAGTATGGTGCTTATGGCTACTTCGTGCATAGGGGGGCGGAATGGTTTTTGACTATTTCCTTTATATTACAGGATGTGCGAATTTTCAGCGATAATTTTGACTTTATAACGATAAAAATAATGTTTTTTAGCTGTTCCAATGCAGCATTTGCTCGAAAGATGCATAACTTTGCTACACGTGATTTTTAGCATGCGGTAACCTTTTTTGTAGATAGCAACCCCAATAAAAAGTTGACGCTATGATTTCGCTTTTCTATATTAATATTCATGCTGTTGCCTGTATGTGCGGCGCTTTTCCGCTGCTGCACCGTACAACGCTTTTGCTGCCGTGCTGTATCTCTTTCTTCTGTACTCCCTGCGCACAGCCGCTGTTGAGGCGGTATGCTCTTTCTATCCAAACGCCAAAAATCTCGCTCCCCATTTGGCAGCTGGGCAAAAACAACCTGAGCACGTTAGGCGCTTGCTGCCGCCCTCTCTTGCCGCAAGCGCCGACGCCCCCAAAGAATTTACGAAATTCGGTTTATAGAGGGGAAAGCGTATAGCCTTTACTACCTATGAAAAAGCAGCATGTAGAACACAACCCATAAAAAGGTTATTATTATGAAAAAGACTGATCTATATTCGATTACAGCAGCATTTGCTATAGCAGCATTTGCTGCCGCGTGCAGCAAAGAGGATGTGTACGTTGGAGAGACCAACATTGCATCCGCCAATAGCAGCGCTCTTCCCGTTACCGGCATACCGTTTGCCGACGACCAAACCTTAACGGAGATTGCTGCCAACCCCAAAAATGTTCCCTACGCCACCGCGCGTAAGCTGGCGGTGGTAGAAATGGAGCTGGGCGTCAAAGAGTCCATGAAGTGGCATGGAACAAAGCTGCTGGAAAAACCGGTGGTGATTTTTGACGGTAAATCTAACGCCAAGTACTACGAATTTATTGTGGCCGACCAGCAAGGCAAAGCCGTGGGTACGGTTACCGCCTGCGCCCAAAAAGAATCGGACGCCGTGCTGGCTTACGTGCTTCCCTTTGTGCGCGACTACACTGCGCTAACCACCAAGGGCAGCGGCTACAAGCTGGTCAGCGGCGGCTATCCGTCCCGCATTTTGCTGGGCGTACTCGGAAAATCGGGTGAAGACCCTTCGGCGCTGATTGAGCCGGAAACCGGCGAAGCTGTTGCTGAGGTGGCTACCGAAGATACGCAAGGCTTTATTGAGGCGCTGTCCAACTTTTCTGACGAAGAAAAGGCTGCCTACGGAATAGACGATGTGAATACGCTCGCTGCTGACGTTCTACAGCAAGATGCCTTAAATAAAGAAAACGCTCAGGTATTTTGGGGGCTTGTGGATTCGCTCAACGAAGCAATAAGCGCCATGAGCGACGACGAGATTACGGTAGCAGCCAACAGCAGCAAAAGCACATGGTACACGTACGACGAGTATCGTATTCCGGCATTCTACTCCTCCGGCATGTACTATACCCGCTGGAAAGGCTGGTGCGGGCCAAGCGCCATCGCTTGGATTTACCGTGGTATATACAGCAGCTACTACAACGGAACTTATTTACCGTTTTATTATTTGTCTGGGTTTCAAAAAACCGGATACAGAGAGTTAGAATCATCGAATACGCGAGGTTATTACGATTTCACTGATAAGGAAGATGACGACAACGATGGGATACAAAATGATTTAGACAAAAACTGGGTAGGTGCGCAAAGCCGCAATGCAGACGGAGGTCTTTACGCAAAAATTGCAGATGAAAGTGGTATGCATAGCGCTCTCGTCAGATTTTTCTACCCAACAACAGGTGTCACATTTCCTGATGGGTTAGGCTATGCGCTTTCAAACGTTACTGCCGGAAAGTATAAGCTATCCAGTTCTCACCTCAACACGCTCAACTGGGGACACAAGCACATCAGGAATGAGCGACTACCGGTGGTATGCTCCTTTTTTTTAGACGAGCATATAGTAGCTGCTTTTGGGTCAAGGTATGAAAATTTCCACTGGGATATATACATCAAAATTTTTGGGTGTAAAATCAGGATTTCCAGCAACTACACCAGAACAGGTTCGTGGTTACTCATACATGACAATGGAGCATTTACATCCAAGCAGGGCTATTCTCCTTATTGGAAATATGATGGGTTAACTCCCCACCTGCAATTTGGCGTAGTGAAGCAATATTAGGAGAGTCTTTTACTATGAAAAAAGTATTATTTTACACTTCGGTAGCCATAAGCGTCATGCTTATGGCTACCTCTTGCATAGGTGGTGGAAGTGGAATACCTCATGAAATTTTCATTTACATTGCGGGAGATACGAACAGAACAGTAGAAATATCATACCTTGCGCGAGAAAAGATGAAGAGAAGCTCAAGAGATAGAGATCTTTCAGCTGATGGGTCGCCAGCGCCGGAGTACTCTTACGGCAATGATAATGTTGTCATTACAGAGAGCGTAACGCTGCCATTTTTTAAGCAAGTCCACGCCATATCCGATGCCGATGAATTTTTAGAAGTAACCTCCGAAAATGATTCAACCACCAAAGCAATAATTTTTGGAGATAATTTATTCATTCTTAGGCCTGATAGCAGCACGTGTGGGAATATAGCAGGAAATCTTAGTAACGACAAAAAAATTTATCCTGATTCTCCTACAGATTGCGCCGACTGTATGTCCTGCAAAGGTTTAACTCCCGACAGCATAATAAACTATTTGAAAATTACTAACTACCGTGGCTACGTTGAATTTTCAGCAGGCGATACCCGTAAGCGAGCAAGGCTGTGGAAGTAACGGGCGAACAAGCGGGGCAAAGGCTGCACTTTGCTCCGCTCTTGCGGTGTTATCGCTGTGCGCCTGCAACGAAGGCGAGGAGGCCGATGCCTTGCCCACGCGCACGGTGATTGCTTACATGGTAGCCGACAACAACCTTGACTACTTTGCCGTGCAGGACATCAACGAAATGGAGCAGGGGTGGAGCGCCGCGTTAGACGGCCACCTTATTGTGTATGTTGACCGGGCGGAGGGCGCCAGCCCTGCGCACCCCGTTGTGTACAGAGTTGAGCACGATACTGCGGCGGCCATCGCAAGCCCCATAAAGAAAGTTTACGCGGAGCACAACTCTGCGTCCGCCGACGTCATGCACCGCGTTTTGTCGGAGCTGATTGCCGACTATCCGGCGCAATCCTACGGCCTTGTGCTGTGGTCGCACGGCACGGGCTGGCTGCCGGCGGGGGTAGCGCCAGCGGGCAGCGGAAAAGCGGCCGAGCCGGCGGGCAAAGCGGCGCATCCGCAATCGTTTGGCAAGGACGGAACGGACGAAATGAGCATTATGGACTTGAACAGCGCCCTCCCCTGCCGATTTGACTTCATCATTTTTGACGCCTGCTACATGGGGGCAGTTGAGGTGGCGTACGAGCTGCGGAGCAAGGCCGAGTACATCATTTTTTCGCCCACCGAGGTGTTCTCCGCCGGCTACCCGTATCAGGAAATTGTTGGCCGGCTGTTCGACAGGCAGGTAGACTACTCGGGGGTTGCGCGCAGCTTTTTTGAGTCGTACAGCGCGCTCGAAGGTGCGCTGCAGTCCGCCAGCGTGTCGGTTGTAAAAACCGCTGCGCTGGACGGCTTGGCCGCAAGCTTTCGCCGGCTGATGAGCGATACAGCCCGCCTGCAGCCCGTAAGCGGCGGGGAGGTGCAGCAGCTCTCCGCGCGCCGCGACGTTCCGCTGTTCGATTTGGGCAGCTTTGTCGCCATGCTCTCGGCCAACGCCGATGGCAGCGAGGAGGTCAGCAGAAATATTGGCAACGCCGTAGCCTTCAAAGAGGCGACAGAGAGGTTTGGGGACAGCTTTACCATAAGTAATTTCTCCGGCATGAGCATTTTCATTCCGGATTCGCTAACTACATCATACCATGATTTTTACAAAGAACACGCTTGGTTTCGGGCGAGCAGCTACGGCTGCTACTTTAGCCGTTTTGGCTTTGGCAGGTAGCCGCTGCGCAAAAGAGCACGAGCGCTACGCGCTAACCCTTCGCAACGGGTACTTTGAGGCGCTGCACCACCCGCAGGTGGGAGATGTACAGCTTGCCGACACCCTGCACGTTGGCGAGGCTACCCCCGAAGCGTCCGTTGAGCGCGGAAGCTACACATTTTCTGTGGAAACGGCCTCCGGCTTGCGGCTGAGCGCCGGCTTGCAGCTCAAGGGGGCAGAGCAGCGGGTGAGGCTATTCGTTAGCGAGCAGGGCCAGCTGCTCAAGGAGTAGCCGGCGTGAGCAGCTCGACTGGCGGAATAGGCTTGCTGCGCTAAACCATACCACCATAGGGCAGAGCAGCAGCGATTTTTTTTGCTGCGATTTTGACTTTATAACGATAAAAATAATGCTTTTTAGCTGACCTATTTGGAGATGAAGATGGTTTTGCTATCGTTTCGGCGGATACAAGAATTGAAATTTTTTTAAAGCAACATGGGTATAGCTATCTATTAGAGTCTTCTGGTTTAAGCTACGACTACAACACGGTAATCTCTTCGCTACAGGTAAAGATACCGGTGATAATAAGAGGCAATTCCTATAAAACAACAAAAAGCTATCTTTGGGGACTTATAACATCTACATCATATAGCGGCGTTCATTGTTGGATAGTTGACGGTTACCTTAATCAGCAGCAAAAAGTAACGACAAAAATAGAGCTAATCAGAGTATCAACACGACAGGTAGTCTCTCAATCTACATCTACCTACTACAACTACGCCAGCTATTTGCACAACAA
>JAISBU010000051.1 GCA_031266015.1 Prevotellaceae bacterium
TAGGTGTACAGGTCTATCTCCCCATTTTCCACCTCGCACTCCGAGAGGGGAGCAACGGCCATGCTTACGTTTGTTTTCACCTCCCACGCGCTTACCGTAACAGGTGCGCTGCTTACCGAGCAGCCGTTGTTGTTTACAGCAACAGCGTATACGATGTTGGTACCGTCCGGCAGCGAAGTTTCCAGCGATTTAGACGATTGGTCAGGTACTTGGTTGCCGTTAATGTACCACCGGTAGCTTAGCCCATCGGCGCCGTTGGCCGTAATGGTAACCAGGTCATTATCACAGGATAGCGCCTTGTCGGAGGCGATGGCGAAGCTGGCCGGAACAGCCTTAATGGTCAGCTTGGCCTCCTTCCTCACCTCGCATCCGTTCTGCACCATCGCCAGCGTCAGCACGTACTCCCGCGCCGTGCTCCGCGATAGGTCAACATCATACGGCTCAACGGTGGTTTCGTCAAAGTACAGGCCGGAAGCCGATGCGGTAAGCGTGTAGCTAATGCCGTCCTGCTTTTGCAGCACCCTACTCTTGTCGCTGCCCTCCAGCAAGTCCAGCAGGTTAACCGCCGCATCGCTGGCGCAGTAGGAAAATTCGTTGGATGTAAATCGTACGTCAGGGCTAAAAATGTAGCGGTTTACCTCTAGCCTGTTCGACGTGCTGGAGCAGCCCGCTGCGTTGGTAACGGTTGCCGTAAGGTAGCTGGCCCCCGGCAGCAGGCCGGGCGAAATGCTGCTCTGTGTTTCGCCCGTTAGCTGGTCGTTCAGCTTCCACGCATACGTCAGGTCGGCAACGCTGGCATTACCGGCCGATATGCTTACCTGCGCATCGTTGCACACGTGGCTGTTATCGGCGGCAATGGTAAACGCCGCCGGTCGCGCTTCTACGGTAAGGCTGCTGGTAAACGTTTTGGCGCAGCCGTCGGCGTTAGTTACTGTCAACTCAACAGCGTATACCCCTGCCTCCGCGTTGTGTACGGAAGCCCGCAAGGCAGCGCCCGACACGGCGCCCAAGAACTTGTCCTCCTTTTTTACCGTCCATGCACAATTGTAGGTGGCAGCTTGCGCTGATTGCAGGATGGTTTTCATCTCGCAATCCTCGAATAAATTCAGTATGTCAACCCCCTCCATAGACGAGTTGCAAACCTTTACCATGCTGCCTTTAGCGACCATCTCGAAGAGGTTGGTGTTAAAGTTTGCAACCGTAAATGGCAGCACCGTTACGCAGCTGTTCAAATCATGCGTAGCGCGTATTTCATAGCTGCCCGCAGACAGCCGCATGTCATAGTAGGCCTCCCCGTTTACCTCAGTAGGGGCCTCTTCTTTAGGGTCGTGCTGGTCGGGGCGGAATATCCAGAAGTTCGCGCCCTTGTGCCGCAAAAATCGCTCATCCCCTCCGGTAACGTCATACAGCCAGTACTGCGTGTAGTACTCGGGGTTATTGTGTACTAGGTAGGTGTTGCTATCGGTACCGCAGTAGATTAATCGACCGGCCACTACGGGACGTTGGGGAGAGATACGCTTTGCAAATTCCACCTCGTCGCTAACGGATGTACACCCGTTGTTGGCAACCGCCTGCACTTTTAGCTGTATTTTTTCTGTGGCGCTATTACTTGCACGGATAAGGGTGCTATTTGAGAAAAACGGGATATTCCGCTCCGTTGTTGCATTACTGCCGGATATTTCTTTTATAAGGGCAGTAAAGGGCGAGTAATTTTGTGGAAAATCCGGAGTATTAAATAGAGTAGCGTTGCTAATTTGAATGTTGTTACCGGAAAAATCTGTGTTATCATCGCAGTAAAAATTTTGAGCGGTAAGCTGTGGCTTCACAAGCTGAATAGCAGCGGGAATGGGAGAATAAATAATTAAAGCGCAGCGCCTAAATGAGGTGCTAAATACAATATTTTTAGCAGACACAGGTATTTTGTATATACCCTCGGAGCTTGAATACATTTCAGCAGGAGGCTGAATGGCAAAATCATAATCCGGATTAGCGCCGGAACGAGAAAAATAGTAGCTATCATGCCCTTCACACAAAGGCTTGCTGGCAAGGCTAACCAATGACACGTTGTTTTGCAGCGTGGAAATATCAATTCTAAAATAGTAGGTTTGCGTTACCTTTGTGTTCGGAAAAGAAACCTTTACTTCAATGTAATCGTCCGGAGAAAACTTTCCGGTGCTGGACAGCTTAACGTTAACTCCAGTACTCGTAATGGATAGGGTCGAGGGTTTTTCTTCGCCAAAAGCGTCGTATATAGCGGCTTGTACATTGCTGGAGGTGGACTGTATACATCCTTTAAAATCAGGGTGTAAGTTTATAATAAAGCCGGCGGTATTGCAATCCTCAATGTCCCAAGTGTAGTCAGTGGGTTCGATAGCAGTAAAGTCCGTTAGGCGAGTGTCGTAGTAGTCTATGGCGCTTACCTGCATACTTTCAAAAGCGTAGTCTACTACAAACTTTACGCGGAAAGTTGAGCGCAGGCTGCCTATGGGGTCTCCCATAAAGTTAGCGCTAGGACGATAAACGCTCAGCTCTAAGTATCCATTATTAGCGGCAATGGCGTTTATCATTTCCTGGGTAACGAAGAAATCCGCAGAAGCGTTGGCGGTGGTTACGGAAGAGGCGCCGGTGGCGGAATACGTTATACCAATATTTTCGGTAGAGGTCGAATACTGAGTTAGTTTCATGTAATCTCTATCTTGGCAAACCTGCTCTTTGTTCCAGCTAATAAAATTACCATTTGGCATTATTGAACATTGGTCGCTACAATCCAGCACAAATTGCTGTGCTGCGGTAATATAATCCCGATTCACAGTAATTCTATCGCCAACTTTGAGATCACTTAACAGCAAAAGTTTGCTCCTGTATGAGTTAAGAGAGCTCATGGAGTATTTTCCCATAGCCGGAAAATCATGTACATATCCTCCACCGGCGGTGCTGGGAGAAAAAAACTTTGTAACGGTGGCGGTGTTAAATGACAACTTCATAATAGAGGTTCCGGCAATGGTAACGCCGGATATTTTCATAAATACGTCCAAGCAATTATAAAACGGCATCCAGTTACTGTTACCACCATCGTTACAAGTCGGAGTTCCATACCCACGCGCATATCCGCAACCGGTAGAATTTTTAAGCCTGTATGCACAGCGGTGACTATCGTCCCTTTCGGTGCTCACAAAGGTATGATCTCCTATGGGTAGGGGATTTGATACAAAAACGTTGTCGTTGGCCGGGTTTATCAAATCTTTAGCAACCTCCAAAGCCTCTCCTTCGGGTGGCAAATGCTGTGCGTATGTACAGTTGAATGCCAGCACAATGAAGAAAATAAGCATTACAATCTTTTTCATCTTATTAATTCTGTTTTTATGTAGTTAACATTTCGTTTTTCAGAAGCTATAAATGTAGTAAATAAAGTTAATATTCGCTCAACTAATTGCTGCTTACCGGCTGTATAATTTTAAATAGTGATAAAACAGTAACTTTATGAGCATAAAAATATAGTTTTTTTTATCCTACCATTATTTTAGCTATAATTGGTAAGTATTTTCGTACAAATATTTTGAAGGCACTTCCACATCAATGTTGCGGCCGCCGTTGGTTTCGCGTATAAAAAACTCTAACGCCTGGTTTTTCTTTAGCGTAAACAGCTCGTATATAATAATATAGGTATAGCGCTGTCCGGCCCGCAGCACGCCCGGCTCGTTATAGCTCCCCACCGGCTGCATGTACTCTTTGCCTGTTGCCGCCGCCGCCAGCCCCTTGCGCTTAAAGTGCGCCTGAAATCCCTGTAAATCAATATAGTAGTCTACCTTAGAGGTGTTGGTCGCCTCCACGCAGAGGTAAAGGTGCGTGGCGTCTACCCCAATAGCTTGCGGAAGGATGCTCACGTCCCCCTTACTTGCGCCCAGCTGGTAAACAGTAGGCTTCTTTAGCAGCAGCGCGCTTGCCTTTATCTTCATGGTTTCCGGCAGCTGTGCGTTGCGCCCGGCGGTGGCGAGGCTGTCGCCGTTAAGCAGCTGATGACGTTCTGTATCACTCAGCAATTGCGCCTTACTCTTTACGTCAGCGTCAGGGGTTACTTTTAGTCCCAGTCCCGCAGCGGCTGCTACCGGCGGCGTATCGCGCACGGCCGCCCTGCCCACCCGCACTACCGGCGCAATGTTATCCGACAGCTGCAGCCACAGGTGCTGCTGCCTGCTGCCCTCCAGCTCCACCATGCAGCCAACGGGCGTGGTATCCGCTGCCGGCAGCAGGCGCAACCCTACCATGTCTTTACGCTTTACCGGCCGCTCGTCCTGCACCACGTCGCTGTCGTAGATAATATCCACTATCTCGCCGTCAAAAATCACGTACACGAGATTTTTCTTATTTAAAAAAACAGTTTGCGAAACATCCTGCGCCTGCACCTGCGGCGCTAAAGCTAGCGCCAGCAGAACGCTCACCATTGCGACAAAAAGCTTCTTTTTTTCCCTTTGGTATTTTTTCATGCCGCCCTCCTTTAGTTCATCATAAATATTATTTCCCTTCCCTCCTCCACCAGCACCGGCTGCACCTGCTGGCTTGCGCGGGCGCCGCCGGATACGCCCGCCGCCACCGCGCTCCCCACAATGCCCATTAGCCCGCTGGCGCGGCTGGCCACGCCGGAGGCAGCGCCGGTAATAGCCTCGCTGCGGCCCTCCTTCACGCCCGTTTCTGCTGCATTATCCTCGCGCACCGGCAGCCCCTGTATGCCGTCGAGCGAGTACGCCGTAAAGCTCACGCTCATCCGCTTGCCGCAGGCCATCAGGTTATAAATTAAGATATCCACAGAGCGGCTTCCGCGTCGCGCCTCGGCAGTCAGCATGGTGTTGCGCTTTATGGTGCAGCCCTCGTATTCAAAGTCTTGCAGCACGCGTATTTTTATGTACGCGCTGTTGACCACTTCCACGTCTTCAAATATTTTTGCCCTGAACGACACCTTTTGCGCTCCGGACGGCGCTTGCGCCTGCCCTTCCCCCTGTGCAACGGTAGCCACCTCCGTATCCGCATAGCGCGTGCGCTTTGCGCGGGGTACCTCCTGCTTGGGAGGCTCCACAGCAGGTTGGGCCATGGCTACAGGCTTCCTAGCCTTGCGCGCAGGGGCAGGGGCAGGAGCGGCCGGAACAGGGGCAGCCTCCACCGGAGCGCCATCCTCCACTTCCGTTTTTTCTCGCCGCCGGAAGCCGGAGCCGAAGGACGTAGAGCTGGCGTAGCTGCTGTTCTGCTCCTCCTCCAGCCGCTTTGCACCGGCGGCGTAGGCGGCGGTACGGCTTTCAAAATCATCCCCCTGTGCCGCCGTTGTCTTATCCTCCTCCCGCTGCTGCACGACCGAGAATTGCAGCTTGCTTCCGGAGCCGGAATCATTTTCCGTCAGCTCCGCAACGCTGCTTACCAGCGCAGAAATCATTACCACCACGATAACGATAACCAGCAGCCCGCCGCCAATGCCGCCCGCAAGGACGATTGTTTTTTTACGACTTAGCGCCATTTTTCACCTCTTTATTTTTCAGCCTGTTGACCAGAAATTTCTCGTACAGCCCGCAAATCCAGGCCCCTGTTTTTAGGGCGTGTACCGGCTTTTTGCTCATGTTGTGGACGTAAAACTCGCCGTATTTTTTTCCTACGGCAAGACAAACGATATAGCCTGCAACCGGCAATACCAGCGCCAGCAAAGATTTCACACCGGCGCCGGCAAAAGTTAGCAGCAGTACAACCGCCAGCGCTCCCACCAGCAAGGTAACTCCGGCTATGGCCGCGAGCGAGAACGGAAGCCCTACCAGCGAGGGCATCCTGCCTATATTTGCTGTTCTTTTACGCTCCGGCATGCCTATAGCGACGCTACGAAAAACGTCCCAATGGTACCCGCGCTCATGGCAATTGTGGTTCCCACGGCTATGCGAATAATGCCGGACTTGAGCTTTTTGGCATCTTCTTCACCCCGCTCAGCGCTGTCCTTCATAGCGTAACCAAGCCCCTTAACCGCGACCATTACTACCGCCACCACTACGGCTACAGTGTTGATACCCAGGAGTATCATGTTCCTCAGCTTATCGCCGATAACCTTCAGGCTGGCATCCTCTGTTGCCGCCGCTGACGCATCGTTAAGCATAATAGTACACATTAGCGCGGTCAGCGCTACGCGGGCAAGCCACTCATTTCTGCTGCTTTTTTTCATTTTAAATAGATTGATAATTGAATAATACCGACTACTTGGGAGTAACCTCCACAAATTTCTTTTTCTTTATCTGCGTAACCAGCATGTTGTGCGGGTTACCCTCCGTGCGCTCCACCGTACCATTTTCCACTGTAACCTCAAAGGCCAGGTCATACCGCTTATTACTCGTTATATCCGAGTTGATAATAACAGAAAAATCAACGCCGACAAGGTAGCGGTCGCTGCCCTCCGTGCACTCCATGCTGTTAATTATAAGCGTGCTGCGGGCATTGTACTGCTCTACATCTACGTACCAGCCTCCCTCCTCCTGCTCTTTGTAAAGGGCATAAACGCAAGTAGTACCAAGGTCGTACGCACGGGCCAGGCGGTCTTTATAGGTAAATCTGTCAATATCAAACAAATACATCAGCAGCATCCGCACGTGCGCACGAACTTCCACGGGACGTTTTTCTCGCACGCTGTGCTGCGCCATCGGCAGCACGTTACCTTCCACATCCAAGGCGTAAATTTTGCTGCGCTCACGCTCCACCGCCTTGTTGGATGATACAAATACGGCAAGGCACACAAATGCCGACACGCTTACGCTAATAATGGCCAAGCTCTTGTAAAATTTGTTGGCCACGTTTACCTCTGTAAGAGAGTTGAAAAAGCTGCTCATAACCCTGCTGAATTTTACGTCATACCACCGGAGGAGGCGTTGGCCCGCTGTCGCCGCCAGAGCCGCCTGTACCTTTTTTCATTATGTCCTTAAGGCCGCTGATAATGTTTTGCCCTATAACTAGCGCGCCACTCTTTTTGCCCGTCTTTTCGTCCTTGTTGTACATCAGGCTGCCCGCCATTTTAGACAGGCCAAGCATTACTCCCATTGTCGTTGTAATCTGCTGGCCAAGCCCGGCCATCGCCTGGCTGCCGCCGAACAGCATTACGGTAATTGTCGGCACCAGCAGGTACAGTATCCCACCGATGAAGGCCACCACCGCGTTGATAAAACCCGCCGACGAAATGTCTACAGAGGTGCGCGTAATCAGCCAGCTGGCCGCCATCAGCGCCTCTATGCAGGTTATCGTAACCAGCATCAGGGCTAACGTCTTATAGTTAGAAAACCATTCCTTTACGGCGCCTTCAAAAGTAGGTATAAATGACAACGCTATGCTGATGGGCAGCGAAACGCGGAACACAAATAGCAGACAGCCCCGGATAAATGTAATGATAAGCTTAAAGAGGGCTCCGATGAGCGTAAACAGCAGGGTAACAATATCCGCAAATGACATTGACCAAAACGATATCTCGTCCGATGCCCCGCCCAGCATCAGCTTTTCCGGATCCATGTTCCGGTAGACCTCCCACTTTTCCGCCAGCTTCGAGGCATTTTTAAACTCCGTCATGCCACTTTGCAGCACCTTATCCGTACCCTTGCTCATGGCGCCGCTTTCGGATATCATCGCCTGCAGGCGCTCGGCTTCATCCGGCAGCAGCACGTTGCTCATGTCCTTAGCGGCGTCCAACGTCATCTGATCGAAGAGAATTCTCTCATGCGCCGACAGCCCGTTGATGAACGCCGTTACCTCCGGGTCGCCGGCATCGCCTTTGGCCGCGGCTTCGGCCAGCGCCCCGGCAACGCGCTTACCGGCGGCGGCCATTTTTTGCCGGTTAACGTTGTACATGCTCTCCGGAATATGCCCCACCTGGTTGACAAGGGAGGTATTCAAGTAAGTGGCGAGCAGCTCAGTCGCCGGCATCCCGAACAGGCCGAATGCCATAAACAGCAGCGAGTAAAAGAACTTTTTCAGCAAGCCCTTATACTTGTCCCCGTCAAACTCGCCAACGGCAAAGCGGATGCCGTTAATAGCCAGCATAATAATAATAGGTACCAGCACTACGCCGTACCACGACCCCGCCCACATGGCGTCCGAGAGCGAGCGCAGCTGCGAAAAGAATGTTTCATCCAGCGATTTTGAAAACTTTAAAAGCATTTCCGTCATAGCGTCATCATTTAGCTGTCATACCTCTATACTTTGAGTAGTACACGTACTGTACATATTCCCGGTTGTCGTATGCGCCGCGGCGGTAGCGCTTGGCCACCAGATAGCCGTAAGTGTAGCGCCGCATCAGGCTCAGGTCGCGGGATATGCGCGTAAGCTTAACGTAAGTTTCAGATACCCGGCGGTCGAGCTCCGTGAAGCTTACCGCGTCGTCTCTTTCTTCTTTTATCCAGTCGAACATGTCCGTCAAGCTCTTCATCGCTCCCCCGCCTATCGCCTTTGCCTCACGCTTTACCGAAGACTGGTTGGCGACTACGGCGTCGAATACAACGTAGTCCAGCAGGTCGCAAAACAGCTCTATCTCCTCCAGCGCCAGCAGCTCCTCGTTGTCGTAGATATGCTTTACCAGCTCTACAAAATCGTTAAAAATGGCAACGCTCATCACCCCCATCTCTATAACCTTTTGCGTCTTGCTGTACATCGTGTACATGCGGTCTATCTTCTTTACCGTCTTCTGCAATTTCTCAGCCATCTCCTTAGTATAACCCATCATTTGAAACGTGTTGGAGTTGGCTATACCATTCAGTGCTTCAATGGCAGCAAGCGTTTGAACAATCACCGTATTGAACGCATCGTCCGAAAAGCCGCCAATGCCAAGTACTTGACCGCCGGAGTTGGCTTTTTCTATGCTCATGAAAAAAAGCGCAATGGTTAACAGCGCACAAGCTGCATATTTTTTTACTCGTTTCATTGCTGCTACTTTTTTATTTTTTTTACTGCACCTAAATCATAATCTACAAATGCCTCCACCGCCATGGGAATGTTGCCCTCGTGCTCCTCAATAAGCTTGCGCAGCGCCTCCTTCTCAGTCCGCGTGGAGGTAAACACTGCGTAGTGCTCCGGGCTGATGTTCACGCCGTACACGCCGCACTGTGCCCCCTGTTTTATAAACACGCTTCTATCTTTTATTTTCATGGATAGCAACAGGCTCATCTGGTCGGCCGTCATGTTCAGCTTGGTGGCATACTGGGCTATTTGGCTTTCTTTACCCTCGTGCGACAGCGCCACAAATGTATTGGCGTTGTTAATAATAGCATCGGCGTAGGCAGATTTCAAAATATCGCCCAGCTCCTGAACAATTACCGATATACCTCCGTCCGCTTTCCGAATAGTTTTTGAAAGCATGTTGATGAACACGCCGAAGTGCGGATCCATAAGCATGCGCCAGCACTCATCCATCCACACCTGCCGCATCCGGGCGCGAGCTTTCGAGATAATCCGGTTGGTCAGCATGGTAATCATGGCGGTTACCAGCCGGAACAGGGTAGGGTTCTTTTCGATGGCGCCCAGCTCAAAGACAATCATGCGGTATCCGGAGAAATCGTTCAAATTTTCTTTCCCGTTGAACAGGAAGCCGAGTGAGCCGTCGCTCCGGTACTTTTTCATTACCAGCAAAAAGGACTCTACATCAAAGAACTTAGTATTAATGCCGCCCTTCTCATGCTCCACAAAGGCGTAGAAGTCGTCAAAATTTACATATTCCTGCTTCTTTTCATACCGTTGGTGCAGGAAGTCTACCAGCAAGTTTTCCATTACAGTGCGGGAGTTTTGATTTTCCACTCTTAAAGATTTTTCAGTGCCCTCCAGCGGATCCCACGCGATGAACAACGTTGCAATAAGCGCCTCCAGCTCCTCCCAAATATCTTTATAATACCGCTTGTCTTTAGGGTCAACCATGGGCAGCAGGAATGGGTTGGTAGATAACGATTTTCCCTCCGCATCCAGCCGCAGATACTTCCCTTT
This sequence comes from Prevotellaceae bacterium, assembly GCA_031266015.1. Taxonomy (GTDB): domain Bacteria; phylum Bacteroidota; class Bacteroidia; order Bacteroidales; family UBA932; genus JAISBU01. The sequence goes on from JAISBU010000051.1 coordinate 9,976, forward strand.
AAGCAGCTCGCACAGGCTAACGTAGCTGTCCCCAATGTCGATAACTACAAAGAAAAAATCCATGTAGTACATAGTAGAGAGCACGTAGTTGGTGAATACCGATTTGCCGGTGCCTGACGGGCCGATAACGTTCATGTTCCAGTTCGTTATCACGCCTCGCTCATACGGCTCAAAGAACAAATCCTTAGCAACCGGCTGTTTTAGCGAGTCGGAAAATACAATCCCCGTACGGCTTTGGGCGTAGCTGCCCTCTAAGTTCGAAAAGCAAACTACCTCGTCCAGGAAGGCCGGGTACAGGTGCATCGGGTAGCGCAGCGCAGCAGCACAGCCGCCAATGCTGCCCAGAAAAACATCCGCAGCGTCAACCGTCAGCCGCGAGGGTTTCAGGTGCAGCTCCGAGAACCCGGCGCGTATCCTGCGCTCCGCGCTGCCTTGCTCCTCCTTTTTTCCCTTTGGTAAAAAGTAAAAAACGTTGTAGTGGTGCAGCACCGGCGTATACACGCCCCCGTCAATCAGCGCCTTAATCTCCTGCGCCTGCTCAACGCTGCCCTGCATAACCTTAGAGAGCAGCGCAATTTTGCTTTCAAAGCCCGAGACGTGCGCTTTTATGGTAGACCTCGGAGCGCGGAACACAATGTTGTTTACCACCTTAGGAACGTTAATTTTCCACGTTAGCGGAAACGTCCATGAGTTGTAGCGGTCGCTCTCCGGCGAGGACTTCTCCCCATTCCGCAGCAAATGCTGCACCTGGCTAATGCACTTGTCCCCGTTGACGGCGTAGCCGCACATGTCGTAGGTTCCAAGCTCGCCATTTTTAAAGTCAACATCAAATAATATCTTGTCGTGCGGGCTGTGGTCAACAGCAAAGACACCCTCCAGGTAGCTTAGCCAATCCTCATCCGTCATCCGCACCGGCGAGAACGCCTGCACTTTCGACAGAAAATTTTCCGCCTGCTCCGTAAAGCGTTTTACCGCCTCGGTCGAAAAATCCGCATCCTTGAACGTGGCATTTTTGTGCGTCAAAAAGAAAAATGTGGCGTGCGAGAATACCTGCTGGTCGCCGTACAGCTGCCGCGTGGCGTGGTTTAAAAAGTTGTGCTCGTTAGGTATGTCCAGCGGGGGAGCAAACCACTGCCAATCCTGCTGGTGGAAGAGGTAGCCCTCCGGCAAATCCTTAATGGCATGCTGTAGCACAACGTTGAGATTAAGCCCGTCCTTACTTCCCGGCGTCACGGCAAAATCCCCAACGGCAATGTTGTGTACCGCCGGAAGCTTGACCTTATATCCCACTGTCAACGAGCCTGTTTTATCCACGGCAAAGCCCTCCCCGACCCGGTAGAGGGGGATAGCCTCCGATAGCTGTTGATAACGCGTTGCCTGTGCCATGCTGCTGATTAGCTAACAAAACCACCACCGTCGCCGAACAGCGTTCCGCTGCCGCTGCGCCCCACCTCAATAACACGCTCGGCCTCGCCGATACGGTTGCTTTCCTCTATTTCACGCTGCGTGGCAGCATCAGCATCGTCCTGATGGCGGGCACACGCTGCTGTGGCCCTCTCGCTCTCCGCTACAGGAGCCGGCACCCTGGCGCCCTCCCGCAGCAGCTGCTCGAGAGAGGGAAACAGCTCGTCTATGCGGGACATGGTCTGCGCCTGCCACGACCGGACGGCATCATCCTCCTGCTTGCTCCTCCGAAAGAAAAACCAGATAATAAAAAACACGCCGCCGAGCCCCAGCAGCAGCACGCTCACGCATAGCGCAATAATCGCACCTGTTGTCATATTTTTAGCTGTTTATAGTTTATACCGTTTACAAACCCTCCATGCAAGTCGCAATGCGCTTATGCACAAAGCAGTACAGCGCTTGCTATCGTGCGCTTAGCGGCTTAACGGATACAACTCTCCCGGCTTCCCGGAAACCCAAAAAATTATGTGAAAATAAAAAAAAGAAGACCGGCTCCAAGCTGCCGGGTGTCGAAATGTCGACGTAGTAAATAGTAGTAATTTGGCTAAATGTAGCCCTGACGTAAACCATGCCCCCTTTACATAACCGGTACTAGTGGCATTACGTTGACAGCATGGAAGAACCCTGTCAAATCGGTCGCAACCGCTCACTAACGCGGATTAGGCTTGCGCTTATCCGCCTGGGGTACCGCCCTTGCAGAGCCGATGCTGCAAAAAAGCGGCGCGGCAAGCCTTGACACTTACCACGCCGTAAAATTAGATAATCCTATTTAACCCTGATACGCTAAACAAGCTAAATAATGTTTAAAACCGCGACTTTTTCTTTTGCATGAAGGTTAAATCGCTGAAAATCAAATTACCTTTTTAAAGGTTATTCAGTTGTTGCATCCTTTCTTTATACTTTTCCTTAGCAAAAGCCTTTAGCTGGCTCATAGCTTGCTCATTACTAAAGTAAACGCTTAACATGTTGTTAGCGATTTGGGAAACGTCGCACTCATTCAGCTCAGCGAGTAAACCGATAAATTCCCGGTACTGTTCACAAATCAGTACAGCCCTCTTGGAGTTTTTGTACTTCGCCTCCTTACGGAACACGCCTTCTACGTTAACGTTCAATGCAACGCTGCTACTCTTTACCATATCCTACGTATCTTTTTATGTAACGCTTAGTCCAGCTCGTCAATGCTATTGATGGCCTCTCTAAACTTTTTCTGCGCTAATGATTTAATTTCTTTTTTAAGCCCCTTATCCGTAAGGTAGGGGCGTAGCATGTTGTTTACCATCTGAGCTACGGTAATGTCATGCTGCTTGGATACGGCCCGCAAAAAGACGTAAAATTCTTCTGAAATGTTTACCTGTTGGGCAGTATTCTTATACTTGTGCTCCTTGCTAAGTATCGTAGCCGCAGAAAAAAGTTCACTCCTGCCAACCGTCTTACCCGGCGCAACGTCTATTGCTGCTGCGGCTTGCTGTGGCGCTGAGCTGCCTGCATCAGCGCTGCCGTTATGCTCCGTTGCCTCCGCAGGATCTTCAGAAAGCTGGTCAGAAATGGCTGGTGCATTAACCACCGCCATTTCTTTTCGTATTTTTTCCTCTTCTTTAGCCACGCGGACAAAGTCTGCGATGCTGCCTCCACCAAATTTTTTTGCCATAATCTGTTTATTTTACCAACTTTTTTATTTCATCCGTCAGCTCCCCAACGTTAGTCGTACGGGACATGGACACAACCTCCAGTGTATTTAAGTTCATTCGATAAGTCGGTGGAACGATGGAATTGTAGGAGCGTGAAGAAAAAAATGAGGTGCGCTTTACCCGGGTTTTAAAAAACGGAACACCTGTAAGCGCGTGTAGCTCACGCTCTATTTCGTCGAATTTTGCCCCTTTCAGCACCTCATAGCTGTTGAAAACACAGCGCACCTCTGCTATTGTTGTATCCTTTAAACCCTTAATTATACCGCAAAAATCTAACGATGACTGTATATCGTAGCTGCCTATGTAAACAGGTATTATCAGGAAATTAATGCACGTAAATAGCTCGGCCGTGCCCTCCTGGTGCAGCGAACCGGGCATGTCAATGAACACATAGTCATACTCACCGCTCTCAATAAGCTGAATGGCGCGCCGCCGGGTCTCTCCATCATCGTCCGGACGAACAGAAAAAATGTTGTAGTAACGCCAGTTTAGCTGGCTAAATAAAGCCGCAAATTGCGCCCTTACTTCCTTTACGGCCGTTTGTACGGTTTCGTTGAGCGACGCAAATTCTTTGCCTCCCATGTCCATTTGACAAAATTCGATATCTCGCAACCTTAACCTACTTATAGAGGCTTGAGCATCTGCATCTATGAGGAGCATCTTGGGCATCTTTTTTGTTCGCAGCAAATCTCTAAAGCACCAATCCAGCATAATCGCATTCGTTAGCGTGGACTTCCCCACACCTCCCTTTTGGGTCATTATGGATATAACCTTTGTCATTTATGAGTGTTATAAATTTAGGTTGAGCATCACGAAATATTTCAACCGCAAAAGTAAGCTAAGAAATGCATATCTTGAAATAACTTCTCGCAAACTTATAAAACTTTATCACTTACTCACATAATTTATATCTATATGCATTGATATTTTGTGTTCGTTAAAACAAGTAACTTATACTTATATAAATTGTACACTTCTATACTTCACGAGGTGTACACTTCTATACTTCACGAGGTGTACACTTCTATACTTCACGAGGTGTACACTTCTATACTTCACGAGGTGTACACTTCTGCACTTCACGAGGTGTACACTTCTGCACTTCACGAGGTGTACACTTTTGCACTTCACAAGGTGTACACTTTTGCACTTTACGAGGTGTACACTTTTGCACTTTACGAGGTGTACACTTTTGCACTTTACGAGGTGTACACTTTTACACTTCACAAGGTGTACACTTTTACACTTTACGAGGTGCACACTTCTACACTTCACAAGGTGTACACTTTTACACTTTACGAGGTGTACACTTCTACACTTCACGAGGTGTACACTTTTGCACTTTATGAAGTGTACACTTTTACACTTTATGAAGTGTAAAATACAATATTACAAACATCCATACTCAACTCTCAACAAAAAAAATATCAACTCCAAAATTCCAACAAAATCAAGGGTTATCGTAACTTCAAAAATAGTTGGGCAAGATGTGTTTTTGTGTCCACAAAAACGTTGCAAACACATGCTATTGCTGTGTTTGCGCCCCTTGCATTTGACTGTGTCAAATGGAAACGCTGCCCTCCGGTGGCGTTTTCCCGTAAAATACGTAATCTAAAACCTTACGGTTTGTTTTATCAACCCGTGCCCAATCTCTTTTTACATATGTCCTCAACATTTTTCGAACTGGTGCATGAACTAAACACTCATCAACTAGCTCTTCGGGTAGATAAACATCATTAACAGCAATCGTCGCCCACGAATGTCGAGCATAGTACAAAGAAATTTCATCAATTCTTAACTTCAACTTTCTATTGATAGACTTTAATCCCTTATTAATTGCTGTTGTAAAATTGTCAGGATCGGCATAACGCTTAGAAAATGTAAATACATGTTTTGATTCTTTTGTCTTTGTTCGATACTTCTTCAACAAATGCGATACCTCTGGGGGTATATTTATTCGCATCTCCGCATTGTCACTACGACGATTTTTTGTCTTATGACGAAAATAAATCAATTGCGTTTCTTCTATACATTCACACATATATAAATCCTTTGCGTTCATGCCGCAAAGACAAAAACTCAACAAAAAAACATCTCTCGCTAATTCTTCTCGTTCAGTAAAAACTGATGCTGTAAATATTTTTTGTAACGTATCCACAGGAAGTGCTTTCTTTTCCGCCAAAGAGGCAAATTTAAATTTCGGTATTTCAAAACTTTTAAAGGGGTTTGTACGTATTTGTATTTCCCCAATTTCATAATCGTTATAAATTGATAATGCTTCATTAAATATCTTGCGTATAGAGACTAAGTATAGTTCCTGTCCCCTTGCTCCAAGTCCATTCTTTATCATCCAATTATGGTACCTTTTGCAAAAAGTTGCCGTCATTTCATTAAAATCTAACGTATCTCTACCTAAAAACTTCGCCAGATTTCGTACTGCTATCGCATAATTCTCGGAACTGCCTTGACGCTTATCGCTCTGCATATTTTCTATAAATGTTTTTGCAAACTCAAAAAAATCAAGTTTTGCATTTTGGCTTTTATTCTCCAATTTTGTCTCGATGTAAACTTTCAAATCTTTCATCGAAAATTGATTCACGCTAAATCCTAAATCCTTCAAAATTTCGGCAATTCTATTGTAGAGTAGATTAATCGAAGGAAGCAAATAGCTGTCTTTTATTTCGCCCCTTTTATTTAGTTGACTGCCAAATACAGAAAACGGAGTTTTTATATAAGCCCTATCTCTATTCTGTGTGATTTTAGCGTAAACAGGCATACTTCCGTTTTTACGCTTATTCTCATATAGAACAACAATTTTCAGGGTTACCATTTGAGTAAAGTTTATAAATTATTTATGGCACATTTATGGCACAAATGTACTCAAACTGCACGATTTTTGTTCATTTTTGAACAATGAAAAAGCCTTGCATTATTTTGCAAGGCTTGCTGCCGTTGAATTTGCTTTGTGACCGCAGAGGGATTCAAACCCCCGACCTCCAGAACCGGAATCTGGCGTTCTATTCAGCTGAACTATGCGGCCAAAATTGTAGCTGTCATTCCGAGTTTGATTCGGAAACGAAGTTTGGCGAAGCCAATCTTATTTGGATATTGTGGGGCAAACCCACAATGACAACCGTAAAACAACGGCAAAGGTAGCTCATTTAATTAAAAAAGCCAACGAAAAAAAAGTGTTCGTTGGCTTTTTTACTATGCTGTTATTCTTTTTTAGTTCTTGTAAATTCTAAACATTTGAGGTTGCGCTACGTTTTTGAAAATGATCTTTACAACGTAAAATCCCTTAGCGTAATCGCTTGTATTGATGGAGAGGCGAGCGCCTTCCGGAACTTCCATTCCGCTGGTAAATACAACTTCGCCCTTTAGGTTGAAGATCTCTAAACGCACAATAACTTTTGTTTTACTTACAACGTTCAGCTGATCTTGTATCGGATTTGGAAAAAGTTGCACGTCGCTCTCATTTGCGCTAGCAGCCACTTCCATAGACTGCTGCTCTATAGGTTGAGCATAGCTATCATTGGCAAAAACCAACAACATAGCCAATGCAAGAGTCAATAACAGTAGCCGTTTCATAATAAATTCTTTTTCTAAAAAAGAATAGACCTGCCTCAATTCAATACAAAGATAATTAATTTTTTTTAAGATAGCAAGTTTTTTTGTCAATATTTTTAACCGGTGATAACAAAGGGTACAAATTCAGCTAAAATTGTAGGAGTGCTATCTGGCGTGCGCTTACACGTCATTGTTGTAAAAATCAGCTAATTCGTTACCTGTTTAGCATTTTAGCCGGTGGAATATTCCCAATGATAATGAGCGGGACATGCTCAGCATTTACTACTTTTATTGCCACTTTTTCTTCTTCGTTACATTTCCCTTATTAGAAAAAAATCCTTTAGCTGATTTTACCCGCACCGGAGGCTCTGCAAAGCCCATGCGAACAAGTAAATCAGCTAAAGGATTTTTAAGTAAGCCCTTTTTGATTACAGGTAAAATCTACATTTTGTTTAAGTCCTTGATTTTTAAGAAATTATTAAGGTCTCCAAACACAGGGCGTGAACCGTGCGGACGCAGAGGAGTGGTCATAAAGTAATCCTGTATCCCTATAAAATGAAATAGCATCTTCGGATTCTAATCCGCTCGGTTCATTTGTCATCCAAGGTAGGCCGGATGTTCCATTTGCTACACTTTGCAGCGTTGATGTTACGAACGCGGTTTGTGCCCCGGAGCTGGCAAACTTGCTTTTTGCACTGCTGTTCGCCAGTATGTTAAGTGACTCTCGTACTGAAGGTACATACCAACCGTGCCCCCGGTTGGTGCATCGTAAGATACCTTGATTGGCGTAGTTGTTATTTACCAACCAGGAGGTGTTGGTCCTTCCGTCTGTTAAGCTGGTGGCTCCTGAAGAGAATCCAACAAAAGGATATGCAAAGGTTTGACTGCTATTGTCGTAGGGGGCTACCCAAATGTCTGTTGCCGTTGTGCCGTTGTAACCACAGCCGGAACAAATGGTGGTGTTGGCCGGAGGCGTTGTACTTGTCGGATTCTCAATGCTAATTGAGAAAGCGGTTCTGGGGCTATTTCCACAGCCATATATGCTTTTTGCCTCTGCGTAGTAAGTTTTGTTGGCCGTTAAAACCGGCGTTGTGTATGAGCTGGACCAAATAATAACGGGGCTGCCTCCTGTTGCCTGGTCATACCAGTATGTAATTGCCTCTGCGCTTGGCGTTGCGTTGAGCGTAACTTTTCCTCCGCTCATAATGGTCGGGTTAGTTCCTTCTGACACGGCAGAAGTTGCAATACCTGATACGCTTGTTGCCGTTAGCGTGGGCGCGCTGCAAGTGCTGATTGTTCTGGAGGCAGCTGCCTCTACTCCTTCCGAATCAACTACCCGCAGTGTAACGGTTATGTTGGAGGCTCCCATAGCTGTGGTGTAGGAGCTAACCCCTTCAACTTCATTCCAATAGTACGTATATGGCGCGATTCCCCCGTTCACCTGAGCCGTAAAAGTAAATGGTGCGCCGTTTGCTGCCCGCAGGTTGCCATGAATGGCTACTGCCATGCTGACACAGGTAGCACCTGTTGAACAATAGTCTCGAACGCATCGGATAGGGCCAGCCGAACCAACGATTTGCATCCAGATAGCACGGCTGATTGCATCGCTATTATCAGGTATGGAATAATTTATAGCAGTTACTGCATTAGAAAGGGTAAATCCGCCATAGGTGTATCCATCCCAGTGCCCGCCAACCTGGTCAAATCCGGAGTAGTATAACAGCTGGTTTTGCAGGTTTGCCTTGAGGAAGGCTGAGCCATTTCCCACACTCCTCTGCCCCGGGGTGTAAACTTTAGGCTCGGACGCCCACAGACCCATGATTTTAACGGAGTTTGAGACGGAGGACGCACAATTTCCGGCCTGACAATCAAATAGCACACCTACTTCTCCATTGCTCGGAATGTGCCAGCCGGCAGGGCATAAGCCTCTTGTTGTGCTGGGTATAGCTGTGCTGACAGCTGAACCATCTTTGCCGACTACTCCCTGATAATAGCGCCCATAGGTTTGACAATCAGGCCCTTCAATGGTATACTTTTCAGGGTATACAAATGTCCAGCCTTGACATAGTGAACTTGCGCCGGCGTAGGTTCTTAGCCCTTCTCTAAACCACCAGTGACCATCTTCCTGCTGTGCTATGTTGTACAATTCCCCATCTCTGGAGTCGCGTATCACGGCAAACCAGTTTTTCATACCCATGCTGCTTTTGGAGCAGGATACCAGGTCGGTACCTACATACGGACAGGCATCCAGTATTGCTATGGTTTGAGTCACGACAGCAGTGTCGTAGCCATCTGCCGCTCCAAGTACTTTCACCTCATAGGTTTTGCCAATATCGGCGCTGCCAAATGACAAATTTGCTATTAGGTCTTGCGCGGTGGAGGCTGGCAGGGTAATTTTTCCGTCTGACGGGGTTACACTCCAGCTATACTTCCAATCCGCCTCTGCATATTCGGGGTTAACGATGCTAAGCGGCATGGTGGGCGCATTCCAGGTGGGGTTGGCTGCAATCATTGTTAATAATGCCTGCTTATTCTGTTTGTTTGCCACCTGCGTATATACGCCGCTGTCGCTCACACAACGCACTCCGCCTCCGGATATGTTACACCACGTTCCGGTAGGAGAAGCTACTGTGGTGTTGCTATTTACGCTTAAAAATATTCCGGGCGAAGAGTTTGTGTGTTTATCGGTTGTGTTTATAAACGAAGAAGTATACCCAATGCCTTGCGCTAACGCCGCGCCTGTGTTGGGTCTGAGGCCGTTGGGTAAAACAGAAAATCCAAATTCATCTGTGCCGGCTTTGCCAGACCCACTTTCCCAGGTGGGATTTGTGGCGCTGTTTGCTCCACTGTTACTGGTGGTTAGCGTACTTTTCAGCTTATTTAGTGTGCTGATGTTAGCCATTCCTTTTAAGGATTTACAGTCTCCATCTACACAGTAAAACAGATTGTAAAACTCAAGGGAACTTGGCACATGCCATCCTGTTGGGCATATTCCCCTTACGCCGCTTGGCACGCTATTGGAGTTTATGTACTGAGAGTTTCCCAAACCATCTGTGGCTAAGGCTGTTGTCATAGGGTACAGCGGCCCATACGTATCACAGGCCTCATGGCCGTAAGTGGTTTGGCTGCCGTTGGGCGTTGGGCACCAGTATATACTTTCATAGTATGCGCTATAGTTAACACATGCGGAGACGCTAGGTTGAGTAATGCTTGAAAACCTCTTTAAGCCTGACGTGTAGTTGATGTTTTGCGCAAACCACCAGTTTCCATCGGGCATTTGCACTATTTTGTACTCTTTGCCGTCTCTTGGGTCGGTAATTTTGGCCTCCCAATTGCCTGCACCGCTTGTGCGAATAACGCATGAGCCGGCTACTAAATCAGCTTCCCTGTAGGGGCAGGTAATAACAGAATAGGCTCTGGTTGGGTTGCTGTACACTGCCGCTCCACACGCAGGCTGCACTTTTAGCCTGTAGTACTTGCTGTAGGTTCCGGTCGGCGGTGCAGAAACAGAAAGCGTTGGGGTGGTTGTTCCGGCAGAGTCTGCCCACGTAGCCAAATCTTTGCTAGATTGCCATATCATTGAAAGGTTTTCGCCCTCTACCTGTGCTTTAATGTTTACCGTCATGCCGGAAGCAGTGTGAATTTCTGGCAGTACGGTAATTTTTACCTCTTTAGGCGCTATAAACAGCAGGCGAAAGACGTTTGATGTGTCAACTATGTTATTACAAGACGTAGCTGTAACTATTCGGCGGTAATAATCTGAGTAACCGCCATTTGCTGCGTAAGGAATTGTAATGCTGTCCAGGTTATTTTCCAGCTGCCAGCTGCTGCCATTGGTACTGCGCTCCCAGCGATAAGTATAGGTATTGCCACCGCCGCTAACAGCAATGCCCATTTTGTATCCGGAGGTTGTGCTGCAATTCTCAACAGGAATAATGCCGGCAACATTCTGTTTGAATCCTCCGCGAGAAACTCTTACCGTAAATATGGCCGAGCTGTCTATAATACTTCCGCAAGAGGTAAACCAAACCTTACGCTTGTAGTAGGTAATGGAATCATCCTTGAGCGGTGCAGCTAAGCTGTACGTTGCCGTGTTGCTTGCGGCAATTGGGCTGTAGCTTGCTCCAACATCCTGGCTGATAAACCATTGGTAAGTGGGTGTTCCGCTTCCACCCGTTACATTTGCACTTAGAGAAACAGAGGAGGCCGGACATACAAAACCGCCGCCGGAGAGGTTGCTTTGTGCTACGCTTCCGTTGGTGGTTACAGCCACCGCTGTAGAGGTATTGGAAACACCTGAGCCACAGGCTGCAAAAGTTACTATACGCCTGTACCACACCGCGGTATTTACGGAGGCGGGAGCTGTAATGCTACCTGTTTTTGTTGTACAAGCCGGTGAAACAGCAGAAAATCCTGCCGTGGCGCTTGTTGTACTTACCTCCCATGAATAAGTGGGAACGCCGCTGCCACCACTATGCTCAGAGGTTAACGTTAGGGTTGAGTTGGGGCAGCGAGTCCCTGCAACAGCTATAGCATTTTGTACAATATTTCCATTACTCCTTACGGTAAAAATAATATCGTTATTGCCGCTACAGGAAGTTGCGCGTCTGGCCCAATACGTGGTTGCATTGGCTGTGCCGGATGCAACTATGTCAAAATCGCCACTTGTATTGTATGCTGTCCCATCGGCTGCCGTACAGGCAGTCATGGATGATACGCTGGTAGATGAGCCGTTTTTATACCACTGATAGGTATAGGTGCTGTTGTCTCCTCCTTGAGCGGCTCCTAAGGATATGGTGGTTGATCCTCCGGGGCATAAGCTAAAGGATGTTGTCGAAGGGGCTGTTTGCGTTGGCGCCAGCGTTGCCTGTGAGCGTAAAAATATTGCGTTTGATGTGTCGCTAAGATTGTTACTACATGAGGTTACAACACAACGGTAGTAAGCGATTTCATTATTAACAGCGGGAGAAACCGGGGTAATGCTGGCTGAATTTGCACCTGCATCGGAGTAGTCGCTCCAGGTTAATCCATTTCCACTTTGTTGCCATTGGTATGAATACGTGTCGCCTCCTGTTGGAGTAGAAGTGAATGTTTTTGCAGAACTTACGCATGTGTTGGCTCCGGCAATCGACGTTTGTGATAAGCTTACCGGACGTATGCTAGTTTCTGCGCTTTCATGTGTTAGTATTCCTTCGCAAGCGCTTACTACTCGACGATAGTAAGTTGTTACGGATGGAGCAGAAAAGGTGTATGATTTTGTAGTAACAGCAGGATTTATATCTACCCAAGTACCACTTTCAGAACGGCTCTGCCATCTAAAGACGTTTGCCTCGCCGCTACCGCCAGCTACAGTCCCGTCAAGCGTTACGCTTGTCCCGGGACAGACAACTTGAGCGGAAGATAATGCTCCTTGAGTAATGGCTTCGCAGCTGGCTTTTATAGTTACTGTTATGCTGTTGCTTTGCTTGGAAACGTAACCAAACGCCGTGGCCGTAGCCCTTATGTCGTAAGTATAATCCGTCGTTGTTGAGTTTTGCGGTATGCTGATGTTGACGTCAGGCGTACCTATAGCTCCAATATTCCAGACAGGTCCCCCATCGGTGGGAACTGCGTTTAAGGCGTATGCCACAGAAACCGGAGTTGTGGTCATGCGAACACTCAGAATAACATGCTGGCCACTGGCAACGGAAGCGGCAGCTGGATTTATGCTGAGGGTAACAGCGCCGAATTCCTGCAAGTTTGCCGCACCGTCTGCCGCTACGGCCTCTCCTACGCCGTACACGCAGCGTACGGGCAGGTAGTCGAATTTGGTACCCTGGCTGTTGTCTGCGGTTAGCACGTTATCAGC
>JAISBU010000052.1 GCA_031266015.1 Prevotellaceae bacterium
TAGGTGTACAGGTCTATCTCCCCATTTTCCACCTCGCACTCCGAGAGGGGAGCAACGGCCATGCTTACGTTTGTTTTCACCTCCCACGCGCTTACCGTAACAGGTGCGCTGCTTACCGAACAGCTGTTGCTGTTTACAGCAACAGCGTATACACTGGTGGTTTCAGCCACTCACCCACCTCTCCTTAGCCTTTAAAGCGGACACAAAGGTACACAATTTTGTGAATAGTGCAAGGCTGCCTGCCAAAAAAGTAACCCGTGGGCTTTAGACCTGCACTACCCCCGGTTTCTTACGATTCAGCAGCAGGTAAACTATGGGCAAAATACCCGCTGTATTAAAAATAACAATGCATACAAACCATGTCTTTTGGCTACGACGAGCAGACTTCCACATGGCAATGGCCTTCCACGTCATTTCCCAAATGACAAGAAGAACCAGCAGACATTTAAAAAGGCTTACGTTCATTGTATTTACCAGTTAGTGAGTTTTACTTCAAATCATGAATTACCAAACCACTGCGCAACTTTGGTTCAAACCAGGTAGTTTTCGGAGGCATAATATTGCCGGTATCGGCAATATCGATAAGCTGTTTCATGGATACGGGATACAGGGCAAAAGCCACGGCCATTTCGCCGCTATCTACCCGATTCTTCAGCTCACCCAAACCACGAAGTCCACCCACAAAATCAATGCGCTTATCAACTCGTAAATCTTTGATTCCCAAAATATTATCTAGCACCAAGTCGCTCAATATAGTAACATCCAGCACACCGATAGGATCGGCATCATTGTATGTGCCGGGCTTGGTAGAAAGCGAGTACCAGCGTCCTGCCAAGTACATCGAAAAGTTGTGTAGCGCATCGGGCTTGTACTCCAATGCGCCTTTATCTTCTACATAAAACGATTGCTTCAGCTTTTCTATCAGCTGCTCCTGTGTCAGCCCATTCAAATCTTTAACTACACGATTGTAGTCCATAATTTTGAGCTGATTGTCGGGGAAGATAACCGCCAGAAAGTAGCAGTACTCCTCCTTGCCCGTATGGTTCGGATTAGCCTTCTTTTTTTCAAGGCCAACGCGCGCTGCCGCAGCGGTACGGTGGTGTCCGTCAGCTACATACAAAGCCGGAACGGTTGTAAATATTTGTGTAATGCGGTTGTTGATAGCCTCATCATCAATTACCCAAAGCTTATGACCAAAACCATCTGTTGCCACAAAATCGTATGCAGGTTGCTGCTTTACCACGCTAGCCACCAGGTCATCCATTTCCTTTACGGCATGGTATGAAAGGAACACAGGCTCAATGTTAGCATTTTGCTTCAGCACGTGCAGCATGCGGTCATCTTCTTTCTCCTTGCGGGTAAGCTCGTGCTTCTTGATTTTACCGTTCAGGTAATCCTCAAAGTTGCAGCATGCTACCAGGCCATACTGTGTGCGGCTGCCCATAGTTTGAGCGTAGATGTAGTAGTGCTCTTTTTGGTCTTTCGCTAACCAGCCGTTTTTTTGCCATTTTTTGAAGTTCTCAACAGCCTTGTCGTACACTTTTTCATCGTGCTCATCGGCAATCGGGTCAAAATCAATTTCCGGCTTAATAATGTGGAGCAACGATTTTTCTGCGGCCTCCAACTTGGCCTCCTTTGAGCTAAGCACATCGTAAGGGCGTGACGCTACTGCTTTTGCCAGCTCTTTTGGTGGACGAATTCCCGCAAATGGTTTTATGGTTATCATAAATAATTTTGGTACAAATTTTTCTTTTACTCAGCTGGTAAAATAATAAGGGCGCAGCAGTTGCGCCCTTATTAAATTCTTTGCAACTTATTGTTGCGGAGCGGCTTGGGGTTCTTGCTCCAGGGCGTCAAATTTATCCTTGTACTGCTTATACAGGTTCATCATATCATCGTTCTCGTTACGGAAACGGAAGTACAAGTTCTTTACCGTTTCCAAAGCGTACTTGTCGTTTGGCTCCAGCTCATGCGCCTTCAAGAACGGCTCCAAGGCCTTCTTAAATTCCACTTCGGCTTGTTGTTCCAGCTCTTTAATCTTTGGATCTTTCCAGTCCTTAATAGCATCGGCCTCCTTAATGCACTCTACGCCTTTGTTGTAGTATAGTGCGCCAAGGTTGTAGTATGCGTTGTAAAATTTAGGATCAATCTCGATAGTGTGCTTGTACATGCGCTCTGCATCGTCCGTTTTGTGAATTTTCTCGTAAAGAGTTGCTTCGGCAAAGTACAATGTTGCGTTGCTTGGCTCGTTTTCCTGCGCTTTTTTCAAGTAGGGAATAACAGCGATGGGATCTCCACCTGAATTCAGGTAAAGGTTAATAAGCTCAATCAAAATTGCTTGGTTACCGGGGAATTTGGTAAAACCGTTAATCAAAGTTTCTTCCTGAGCCTTTTTCTCGCCCAAACCTGCATAAGCAGCAGCCAGGCTAGAGTACGTGCTACCCTTATCGAAGAAGCTACTTTCAACGCAAATATTCAAATACTTAGCGGCAGCTTCGTAGTCTTTTACGCTATCGGCAAGAGAAACCACACCTGCGTAGTAGGCAATAATGGTATCAAGAACACCCACAACCGGATTCATCTTACAATCTACAGCGGCAATAAAGTATTTTTGTGCCAGCTTGTAGCTTTGCGCTGTGTATGCGTTGATACCCTCGGTACGCACCCTCTCTGAAAGTTTTACCAAACCTTCTTTGATTTTCTTTGATGACTTCTTTTCTACATCCAGCTCTGCAGCTTTTTCGTACGCACGCTGTGAAGCACCGTAGATATCGTCCAAAGCAAACTGGGTTTGTACCCAGCAAGCCAGCTTATCTTGGTCAAAGTACAACTTTTTACTTGGGTAGACCAGCACCTCATAGGTTGTTTCGCCCAGCTTTTCGCTCTCTTTGATTTCGGTATCGCCGGCAATAATACGCGACTCCATTTTAGACATGTTAGGCCACAAACCCTTTACGTTTTCATCGGCCAGCTCCTGCAGCAGGTCGCCACGGCTAATCCACGTCTTGGGATTATCCATTTTTTTAGGGTTGATAATTTCGGCATCGCTCTTGGCAATTTTCCTTTTTTGTGCCTCAAAATCGGGACCTTTTACTTGCGCTGTTGCAGCCACGCCAATAAAGGCGCAGGCCAAAATAGTAAGTAAGCGTTTCATACAAGTTAGTTAAGTGTTATTTTTTTAAGTTTACTTTTCGTAAATTTTACTTTCAAAGATAGCTATTTTCCGCTTGCCTCCAGCTATTGTTGAGAAATAGTACAAAAGTCAACTTTTTCAAAATATATAAATATCTATAAATCAGATTATTATCATTCAGGATCGGGAATAAAAAAACCGCTGCGCTGCGTAAAAATTCGAGCGCGACAGTTGTAAAAATGTAAAAAATGCTGCTCCTTTGTACTTTTTCTATACGAGGGCGGGTGAGGTACTGTGTGCGTTTATACGAATTGCCGACACGGCCAAATGTTTGGGGGTGTTTTTTATGTCATTATACTTATGAACAGAGCAGGTCAACTTATTTTACTTTACTTTAAAAGAAAGCATTGCGGGGCAAAGGTAGAAAAAATTCTGATTACTTGCAATTTGGTACTGCATGGTAGCCGCTATTCATCAGTATAACCACAAAACGCCCTCACTGTTGATAACATATATACTTGAAAAACAGATAATTACATACCAAGTTTTGCATCCTCAAAGTTTTCTTGAAATAAAAAATGTATATTTGTAAATAGCTTGTCACCTTGACCGACGGCGCGCCATTTGCATGGAACAATTCGTAGTATCAGCCCGGAAATACAGACCGCAAACATTTGCCACAGTGGTGGGGCAAGCCTCTATTACAGGTACGCTCAAAAACGCCATTACGCGCAAACATTTGGCGCATGCCTACCTGTTCTGCGGGCCGCGCGGTGTAGGTAAAACAACCTGTGCGCGTATTTTTGCCAAAACCATTAACTGCCTTAACCCTACGGCAGAAATGGAGGCTTGCGACCAGTGCGAATCATGCCGGTCATTCAACGAGGGACGCTCGTACAGCATTCATGAGCTCGACGCCGCCTCCAACAACTCTATTGAAGACATTCGCCAGCTGATAGACCATGTGCGCATTCCGCCACAAGTAGGTCAGTATAGCGTATACATCATTGACGAGGTGCACATGCTCTCTACCGCCGCTTTCAACGCATTTTTGAAAACGCTGGAAGAGCCCCCCGCACACGCCATCTTCATTCTTGCCACCACAGAAAAACATAAAATTCTTCCCACTATCCTGTCACGCTGTCAAATTTATGACTTCAACAGAATCAGAGTAGAAGATACGGTAGAGTACCTGAAATATATTGCGGGGCATGAGAACGTAACGGCGGAAGACGCTGCTCTGCACGTAATAGCGCAAAAAGCCGACGGCGCCATGCGCGACGCGCTTTCTATCTTTGATCAGGTAGTTTCATTTTGCGGCAACAACCTTACCTACAGCCAGGTAATTGCCAACCTCAACGTGTTGGATTACGACTACTACTTTAAGCTTACCGATGCCTTTATAGCACACGATTATACGCAAGCGCTACTCATATTCAACGATATTCTTTCTCGCGGATTCGAAGCACAACACTTCATAGCAGGACTCTGCACTCACTTCAGAGATTTGCTGGTATGCAAAGACGCCAAGACAGCCGTACTGCTTGAGGCTAGCGAGAGTATCCGCAGGCAGTACGTTGAGCAAGCTACCAAGTGCGAAGCAGATTTCCTATTCGAGGCGCTGAACCTTGCCAACCGTTGCGATGTAGGCTACAAGGCTAGCGGCAACCCTCGCCTGCACGCAGAGCTGTGCATGCTGCAAATTGCCAATATTGGCAACGAAAAAAAAAACTCTGATAGCAACGACCTAACGGAAGAACGTTCCGGTAGCACCACCGCTCAACCTGGCACATATTCCGCTCCCGTAATCAATAAAGGAGTAGCAACAGCAAGACCTGCTACTCCATCAAAACCGGCTCCCGTAGCGGCGCCTACGCTGCAGATTAAGAATCTGCTCAAAAATCAACCAACAGCAGAAGCCGTTACAACGCAACAAGTCCAACCAGCTATAGAGCAAAAAGAGGAACAGGTTAACGAAACCAATCCATTTACCCAAGCCGAATTGGAAACTGCCTGGACTAAGTTCGTTGCTCAGCTGAATAACGGTAAAACCCGATTACAGCAAGCCATGCAGCAAGGCTCTCCCACGCTGCTGGAGGCATACAGCGTAACCTTTGAAACAAATAACACGCTGTACTTTAATGTGTTAGAAGAAGCAAAAAAAGATATTGTTAGCTTCCTAAAAAAAGCGCTACGCAACAACAGCTTGTCGCTTAGCTTCACTGTAGCCTCTACCGATAGTCCAAGTAAAAAAACGCTACTCTACAAAAACAGCGATAAATACGCTTATCTCGTAGAAAAAAATCCGGCTTTGCAAACCTTAAAAAATGCGTTAGGCTTGGATTTCTAGCCAAAATTTACTATCTTTACATTCAGTCATTTAACCCACTGAAATCCGAGTTGCAGGATTTTTAGAATCACTTTGCCAGCTTAGGTTGTTGATTATGTTAGGCATAACGAATCAAGGTGCTCGGGATGACAGGTAAACCAAATTATTAACTATAAAAATAAGCAATGAAGCTAGCTAAAAAAGTTGAGGACGCACTCAACAAGCAGATGAATGCGGAATTTTACGCCGCATATCTATACCTTTCAATGTCCGCATGGCTAACTAGCCATGGCTTGGAAGGCATGGCGAAATGGTACAAAAAGCAATCGGAAGAAGAGGTTGGGCATGCCATGAAAATTTACAGCTACATTCACGAGCGAGGCGGTGTTGTTACGCTAGCTCCTATTGAAGCCGGTTCAACCACCTTTGAATCTCCAAAAGCCATTATGGAGGCGGCCTTGGTGCATGAAGAAAAGGTTACTAAAGTAATTTACGACTTGGTTGATCTTGCTACCGCTGAAAAAGACTACGCTAGCCGTGGCTTCTTGAGCTGGTTCATTCAAGAGCAGGTAGAGGAAGAAGCCAACGCCAACGCCCTGCTTGACAAGTGGAAGTTGGCTCATGGCTGCTGCTGTAGCGATGACTGCAAGTGCGATAGCGATGACAAGAACAATAAGAAAGAAGGCGACTCCTGCAGCTGCGAATGCGGTTGCACCACTGGCGCCGGTCTGTACTTGTTCGACAAAGAAATGGGCAAGCATGCCGAGGATTAATAAACCTATTTCCTGATAAAAAACGAGGGTAGCACAGCAAAATGCTACCCTCGTTGCTCTACGGGATGGTGTTGCCGGCGGAGCGGTAGATTTCGTACCATTCCTCGCGGGTGAGCGGCAATGCCGAGCCCTTGCAGGCGTCGAACATCCGTTGTACTTTGGTGGTGCCCAACACCACCTGCATGTTGGCCGGATGCCGTGTAATCCAGCCGACAGGTACTGCCGTATTCGGCACGTTGTACTTGGCGGCAATGCGGTCGATGACGGTATTCAGCTCCGCATAATGTTCCCTGTCGCCGAGAAACGATCCTTCAAAAAAACCTTTCTGGAAAGGCGACCATGCCTGAATGGTGATAGCATGAAGACGGCAGTAGTCAAGTATGCTGTTCGTGCGCTCAATGCTTTGATCAAGCTGCATGTTTACGGTGATGCCGCTATTGATCATGGGCGAGTGGGCAATGCTTAGCTGCAGCTGGTTGGCAACTAATTTTTGCGACACATACTTTTGCAGAAGGGCTAGCTGCATCGGGTTCTGGTTGGATACGCCGAAATAGCGCACCTTGCCGCTGGCGTGCAGCACATCAAAGGCAGCGGCAATTTCTTCCGGCTCCATCAGCGCATCGGGGCGGTGCAGGAGCAGCACATCGAGGTAGCTTGCCTTGAGCCGTTGCAAAATGCCGTCTACCGAAGCAAGGATATGTTCTTTGGAAAAATCGTAGTAGGCAAAGGGCGTTTTCCGGATGCCGCATTTACTTTGGATAACCATTTTTTCGCGCAGCGTGTCGCTCATACCGAGGGCTTCGGCAAAGAGCGTTTCGCACTTCCCGTTGCCGTATATGTCGGCATGGTCAAAGAAGTTGATGCCGGCGTCCAGCGCCGTGCGGATAAGCTTTTCCGCTTCGGACTTCGATAGCTCCTGCAAGCGCATACAGCCCATGACGACATTGGAAACTGCCAATCCCGTAGTAGATAATGATATTGTTTTCATGTTGATTGCATTTAATGCGCATAAAGGTAGTGAAAAGAAGTTAAATATCCTGTCATGAGTGTGGGGAAAAGACCCACGCCTCATGCTTCGACAGGCTCAGCATGACAACCCACGATGCACTGAGATGCACCCCGTGCGCTAGGGTGCGTGAGCCGGACAAAAATCCGGTTCGAGGATATTTTTGTCTTGACTTTTGGTTACTTTGTGTCAAGACAAAGTAAAAAATA
>JAISBU010000053.1 GCA_031266015.1 Prevotellaceae bacterium
ATAGTGAAAAAGTCAACAGTGGGTGTGCGTGCGTTGTCACCCGGAACTCGGCGAAGCCAATCTCTTTTACTGCTGCGGCAGCTCTCCCGCCTCATGCTTCGACAGGCTCAGCATGACAGCCCGCAGTGGTAGTATAGTCAACAGCTACAAAAACAATATTTACCACCGCTGTCACCTGAGCTGATAATACCAAACATGTCCTTCAACATGGTTTGTTAATATCTTATAAATCAAATACTTATTGCGCACACGATGTCATTCACACAAATTAAGGAGCAACCTTAAAATAAAAAGCTACCTTTGTGGCGAATTTTACGGAGACACTGGCAATAACCCGTTCCTCCATCTACCTCCGACAAGCTAAACAAGTTTATGAGCACCGCATTTTTTGTGGTTGCCTTTGTGGCAGCCCTATTTTTGGTGGCAGCAGCGTTAGCCGTATCCATGCTGCTCGCTCCCCGTTCCTACAACCCACAAAAAGGAGAGCCTTACGAGTGCGGCATTCCAACCAAAGGCACCTCGTGGATGCAGTTCAAAGTGGGATACTACCTTTTCGCAATTCTTTTCTTGATGTTTGATGTGGAGGCTATTTTCCTATTCCCGTGGGCAGTTGTGCTACGAGAGCTGGGAGCAGCCGGGCTTGTCAACATTGCATTTTTCTTACTTATCTTGATTTTAGGCCTCGCCTACGCGTGGAAAAAGGATACTCTGGAATGGAAGTAAAAGACATTACCCTGCAAGGCAAGGGAACCAAAGACATTGAGTTTAAGGATAACGAATATTTGGAGCAATACCTGCAAGAGCTGCGCGCCAACGGTGTAAATATTTTTGTAGAAAAGCTGGACATGCTTATCAACTGGGGACGTGGCAACTCGGTATGGCCGCTGACCTTTGCTACCAGCTGCTGCGGAATTGAGTTCATGAGCGTGGGCGCCGCCCGCTATGACTTTGCCCGGTTCGGTTTCGAGGTTACTCGTTCAAGCCCTCGTCAGGCCGACGTAATTGTAGTTGCCGGAACCATTGTATATAAAATGGCTCCCGTGCTCAAACGCCTGTATGACCAAATGGCCGACCCAAAATATGTGGTGGCTATGGGCAGCTGCGCCATTTCCGGCGGTCCGTTTGTAAAATCATACCACGTGGTAAACAACGTGTGCGATATTATTCCGGTAGATGTATATGTTCCCGGTTGTCCGCCACGTCCTGAAGCCCTGCTCTACGGACTTATGCAGCTACAGCGCAAAATGAAGGTAGAAAACTTTTTACCCGATGCGCAGAAAGCTCAGAAAAAAATCAGAAAGAAGCTGAAAGAGGTAGAGGTAAAACAGTAATTGATGCAATAGTGGTTCTTTAGATTTGCGGATCACAATATTCTGCAATACACTAAACAAATATGGATTTACAAGAAAAAATAGCAAGTCTACTCCCCTCTGCTACCATAGAGCAAGCACAGTATCTTACCATAAGTGTAGCAAAAAATGACTTGCGTAAGGCAGCCGAAACTTTACGCCACCAGCTGGGATTCGACATTTTGTGGAGCCTAACCGGAATGGACTGGGGAACGGCGCTGGGTGTGGTTTACCACCTCGCCTCATCAGCTAAACCGGGTGAGATAGTAGTGCTGAAAACACAAGCTGAGGACAGGGAAAATCCCATGCTGCACACAGTTTGTGACCTTTGGGCTACCGCTGAGCTAAATGAGCGTGAAGTATACGCCATGTTCGGCATACGCTTTATTAATAATCCGGATATGCGTAAGCTCCTGCTCAACGAAAATTGGGTAGGCTTCCCGCTTCGCAAAGATTACAATGCCGACCCGGAGCTGAATCCCCTCAACCTGCATAGCGATGAGGTTTCTGACTTGCGCCCTAAGCTGGTTGAGCAAGCCGACGGTACGGTAAAAGAGGAATGGGACGAAATCTTCACCAATAAAGAATACATTGTAAACATTGGCCCGCAGCACCCCGCTACGCACGGTGTACTGCACTTTCGTGTATCATTGGATGGTGAAGCCATTAAGAAAGTAGATCCGCATTTAGGATACATACACCGTGGTATTGAGCGCATGTGCGAGAGCCTTACCTATCCGCAAATGCTGCACCTCACAGACCGGCTGGATTACCTTTCGGCACACATGAACCGCCACGCTATTTGCATGTGCGTTGAGAATGCTTTGCAGCTGGAAATACCGGAACGCGTAAAATACATCCGTACCCTAATGGATGAGCTGACCAGAATTGCATCTCACCTGCTGGCATGGAGCTGCATGTGTATGGATATGGGTGGACTGACCGCCTTCATCTATGGTATGCGTGACCGTGAAAAGATTCTGTCCATATTTGACGACACCTGCGGCGGGCGTCTTATTACCAACTACAATATTATCGGTGGCGTGATGGCCGATATAAAGCCCGGCTTCCAAAAGCAGGTTAAGGAATTTATCCCATACATGCGCAAAATGCTCAAAGAGCATAACGCCATTTACACGGGTAATGTAATTGCCAAGAATCGGATGACCGGAATCGGGCATATGAGCAGGGAATTATCTATTAATCAGGTGGTTAGCGGCCCATCCGGACGTGCTTCCGGCTTTAGCAGCGATATGCGTAAGCATCGTCCCTATGGCGCTTATGACAAGGTTAAGTTCAACGAAATAATGCGCACAGAGGGAGATACTTTTGCCCGCTACAGCGCTCGTTTGGAGGAAATATCAGCCTCTCTGGATATTATTGAACAGCTGATTGACAATATTCCAGAAGGACAATCTTTGGTAAAAACAAAGGCCGTTATCCGTCTTCCAGAAGGTGAATACATGGAGTGGGTAGAAGCAGCCCGCGGCGCATTTGGCGTGTACATTTGCAGCAAGGGAGAAAAGACTCCATACCGCGTGAAGTTCCGCTCTACCGGCATGCCGTTGGTTGCCGTCGTTGACGAAATCAGCCGTGACGAGAAAATTGCTGACTTAATTGCCATCGGCGGTTCGCTGGACTACGTGGTACCTGACATTGATAGATAGTTGAAAGTTCACAGGTCAAAGCTGTCAACTTATGAATTATGAATTATGCATTGTGAATTATAATTTATGAATTTGGAATTACGAACATTAATGCAGCTGATCGATGAAGGGCTACGCGCAAACCTTCCCAAGTTTTGGGCGGTAGCCATTGAGTGTCTTTCGGTAGGTTTGGCGCTACTGGCAGGATATGCTGTGCTGGCCATGCTGCTCATATACGTAGAGCGTAAAGTGTGCGCCTGGTTTCAGGTACGCATCGGGCCAAACCGTGTAGGACCGTTCGGTATTTTTCAGACGGTAGCCGATACGCTAAAAATGTTGCTTAAAGAGGTTATCCCTATCAACCATGTTGATAGATTTCTATTCTACACAGCACCATTTGTAGTAATTGCGGCCTCTATGCTAACCTTTGCGGCGCTACCCTTCGCAAAAGGTATTCAGGCTATAGACTTTAACATCGGCGTATTTTACATCATGGCTATTTCATCCATCAGCATACTTGGCATTTTGCTGGCCGGCTGGAGCAGCAACAATAAGTTCTCTATGATTGGCGCTATGCGAAGCGGCGCGCAGATGATCAGCTATGAGCTGTCCGTTGGCTTATCTCTGTTGGCTATCGTAATGCTGTCGGGGACAATGCAGCTTTCAACCTTGGTAGAACAGCAAGCCGATTTATGGTTTATTTTTCAGGGACACGTTCCCGCGTTTATCGCTTTTGTAATTTACCTGATTGCAGGTCACGCCGAAACTAACCGTGGCCCGTTTGACTTACCGGAGGCAGAATCCGAGCTTACCGCAGGTTTCCATACGGAGTATTCCGGCATTCACTTTGGCTTCTTCTACCTGGCCGAATACCTCAACATGTTTATTATCGCAGGCATTGCAGCTACTGTTTTCTTAGGCGGATGGCAACCCTTGCATATTCCCGGACTGGATGGGTTCAACTACGTAATGGATTTTATTCCATCCTTTATTTGGTTCCTTGCAAAGGTTTTCTTTTTGATATTTTTATCGTTGTGGGTGCGTTGGACTTTCCCTCGCCTGCGCATCGACCAGCTGCTGCACCTGGAGTGGAAGTACCTGATGCCTCTTAGCCTGCTAAACATCCTAATTATGGCAGTACTGGTAGTAATGGGTTGGCATTTTTAAATTTGAAGTCTGAAATTTGGAACTTGAAATTATACAATGACATTTTCATCCTACATAAAATCATGGGGAGTTGGCATAAAGTCCTTAGCTACAGGGATGAGCATCTCTATGATGAACTTTTGGCGTAAACCTGTTACCGAATGCTATCCGGAAAACAGGCACACGCTACAGATGTCCGACAGGTTCAGGGCAGTACTTACCATGCCTCATAATGCCAACAACGAGCACAAGTGTACAGCCTGTGGCATTTGCCAGCTAAGCTGCCCGAACGACACTATTCAGGTTATCAGCAAAACCGAAGCTGCCGAGGACGGCAAAACAAAAAAAGTTTTGGACAGGCACGTTTACAAATTGGGACAATGTACTTTCTGCAATCTTTGCGTAATGACTTGTCCCTCAGGCGCTATTGTATTTTCCCAAGACTTTGAGCAGTCTGTGTACACACGCAGCAAGCTTACGTTGCAGCTCAATCAACCCGGTTCTGTACTAGAAAAAAAACAAGCATAAATGGAAATTACAAGCTCACAAGCTGCTTTTGCAGTACTGGCTGCCATCATTGTCATTTGCTCGGTGCTGTCCGTTACTACCAAACGTATACTGCGCTCCGCAACCTACCTAATGTTCGTGCTTTTTGCCTCGGCAGGTATATACCTTTTACTAAACTACCATTTTCTGGCTGCGGTTCAGGCAGCCATATATGCCGGTGGCATTCTTATCCTGCTTATATTCTCCATCTTTCTTACCAGCAGACCAGGAGAAAAGCTTATACACATTGCCGCTTCTCAACGCGTCATGAGCGCTTTAGCCGCCCTGTTTGGTTTTGCTATATGCACTTTTGTTATTGTACGCAGCGGGCTGAAAATAGCAGCTTCCGCAAGCGGAAAAATTGATATGCATGTTATTGGGCACGCGCTTATGGGAAGTGAAAAATTTCAATACCTGCTCCCCTTTGAGGCAATAAGTATACTCCTGTTAGCCAGCATTATAGGGGGTATACTCATAGCAAGAAAGAGGTAAAAAAATGAACAATTGACCATGAATAATTGATAATTTAACCGGGCAAAAAGGGAGTTTAAAAAAGGTTAGGTATTTTTCTTTGCTCTTTTAATCTTTGCTCCTCTAGTCCAAATTCAATCATAAATCATAAATCGCAAATCATAATGGACGTTCCAGTAGAATACTACCTCATCGTTAGCGCTTTCATGTTTTTTGCAGGCATGTATGGCTTTATCACGCGCCGCAACATGCTTACCATTCTTATTTCGCTTGAGCTAATGCTTAATGCGGTGGATATAAACTTTGTTGTTATCAACCGTTTTCTGTACCCTGATCAGCTGGAGGGATTTTTCTTCACGCTCTTTGGGCTGGGAGTGACAGCAGCGGAAACGGCTGTGGCTATCGCCATTATCATCAACATCTATCGTAACTTGAAAAGCATTGAGGTTAAGAACCTTAGGGGAATGAGATACTAAAAAACAAGCTGAATAGAATTTCGAACGGTTTCAACTACTTAGCATATGTTACATACGAGCTTAATACTTATCACACCGCTAATCCTGTTTATTGTACTGGGATTATTCGGCAAATACTTGTCGCCAAAAGCTGCCGGATGGCTGGGTACAGCGGGGCTACTGCTGATTACCTGTTTGGCGTACATTACCGCTTACCACTACTTTTTTGAGGTAGGAAAAGTTGACGGCGTTTACCAAAAAATGGAGCTGTTCAGCTTCAGCTGGCTGCACCTGGGCGAATGGCTCGTTGTAAACCTTGGCTTTATGCTCGATCCCATAGCTGCCATGATGCTGGTGGTTATTACTACCGTTTCGCTCATGGTACATATTTACAGCAGCAGCTACATGAAGGGCGAAGTTGGATTTCAGCGATACTACGCCCTACTCTCTCTATTTACCTTTTCAATGCTGGGGTTGGTGGTAGCCAACAACATTTTCCAGATGTACATTTTTTGGGAGCTGGTAGGTGTTTCGTCCTACTCGCTTATTGGCTTTTACTACACAAAACCAGCTGCTGTTACGGCGTCAAAAAAGGCGTTTATCGTTACCCGCTTTGCCGATCTCGGCTTTTTGATTGGTATACTTATACTATCGTACTACACAAGAACTTTCGACTTTATCTCGCTGACCGATCCTAAGGGCGCGCTAATAAGTAATCCGGCCTCGGCTACTTTCATGGGTGCATCGGTTTTTACATGGGCTATGGCGCTCATCTTTATGGGAGGTGCGGGTAAATCGGCCATGTTGCCGCTACACATTTGGCTTCCCGACGCAATGGAAGGTCCGACTCCGGTATCGGCGCTTATACATGCCGCCACCATGGTGGTTGCAGGTGTTTACCTTGTGGCACGCCTGTTCCCTGTTTACTATTTTGTAACTCCGGAGGTGCTTACGGGCATCGCTTATATCGGCGCTGCCACCTCTTTATTTGCGGCAATTGTAGCATGTACTCAAACTGACATTAAGCGGGTTCTTGCATTTTCTACCATTTCTCAAATTGCGTACATGCTCGTTGCGCTGGGCGTTTCAAAATATGAAGGTCATGACGGGTTGGGTTACATGGCGTCCATGTTCCACCTGTTTACCCACGCCTTCTTCAAGGCATTGCTATTCTTAGGAGCAGGCGCTGTAATTCACGCTGTACACAGCAACGAGATGAAGGATATGGGCAGCCTGCGCAAATACATGCCTGTAACGCATATCACATTCTTAATTGCTTGCTTGGCCATTGCCGGAATTCCACCCTTCTCCGGATTTTTCAGTAAGGACGAAATTATGGTTGCCGCGCTACACAGCAACGTAGCAGTATTTGTTTGCCAATATATAGTAGCCGGACTTACGGCGTTTTACATGTTCAGGCTTTACTATAACATTTTCTGGAGTAAGGATGCTCACTACCATCACACTCCACACGAGGCTCCTGCGGCTATGAGTTTTCCGCTCATCTTCCTTGCTGCTCTTACCGTAGCTGTGGGTTTCATTCCCTTCAGCACGTTTACTACCGCAGATGGTGCAGCCTTTGCCGGCCACATCGACTGGAGTGTTGCAGCTCCATCAATAGCCGTAGCGCTGGTGGGAATTGGCATTGCAACGTTGATGTACAAAAGCGAAAGTGGAAAAGCGGATAAGGTGGCAAGCCGCTTCGGCAAATTTTACAACTGGGCTGTACACAAATTTTACTTTGACGAGCTCTACCTGTTTATCACTAAAAATCTCATTTTCAAATACATATCAACACCTGTTGCTTGGTTTGACCGCAACGTGGTAGATGGCTTTATGAATTTCCAAGCCACATTGACCTACACCGTATCCAACGGAATAAAGGAATTGCAATCCGGTAATATTCAGCGTTACGTGTGGGTATTTGCTATGGGCGCTCTTACCACGCTTGCGCTTGTTTTATTTGTACTATAAATTTCATCCGTCAAACTCGTAAACTTATAACCTGATAATGAATTTTCTCTCCGTTTTTGTACTCATTCCGCTGCTCACTATGGCGGCGCTGCTACCCTGCCGTAACATAAAGCAGCTACGCGGTGTAATGGTAGCAGGATCAACCATACTCCTGTTGGCAGCAATTTGGCTGGTAGCTGCATTCGTCGGTGAGCGCAATGGCGGCAACACCGCACAAATGCTATTTACGGCCAGCGTTACATGGTTTGCTCCGCTCAACATTTGCTATGCGGCGGGCGTTGACGGTATTTCTGTTGCTATGATTTTACTTTCGGCTGTAATCGTATTCACGGGAGTGTTTGCATCATGGAATATGCAGCCGCAAACCAAAGAATTTTTCATGTGGCTTATGCTGCTATCTATAGGTGTGTTCGGCTTTTTCATCAGCATCGACCTGTTTACCATGTTCATGTACTACGAAATTGCGCTTATCCCCATGTACCTGCTTATTGGCGTATGGGGCAGCGGCCGCAAAGAGTACTCTGCCATGAAGCTAACGCTTATGCTTATGGCAGGTTCGGCATTTCTACTGATCGGTATTTTAGGGATATACTTTAATGCAGAGGCCGATGGACAAGGTTTATCCATGAATATTCTGGAGCTGGCTCAACGCCACATTCCGATTGAAATGCAGCGTGTATTTTTCCCTCTTACATTCTTAGGATTTGGTGTGCTGGGAGCCTTATTTCCCTTTCATACATGGTCGCCTGACGGTCACGCGTCTGCGCCAACCGCAGTATCCATGCTACACGCAGGAGTACTTATGAAGCTTGGCGGATACGGATGTTTCCGCGTTGCCATTTACCTTATGCCCGAAGCGGCAAGCGAGCTATCCTGGATTTTTATTATTCTGACAGGTATAAGCGTTGTGTACGGAGCATTCAGCGCCATTGTACAAACCGACCTCAAGTACATTAACGCATACTCTTCCGTCAGCCACTGTGGTTTAGTACTGTTTGCCATACTGATGCTCAATAAAACTGCTATGACGGGCGCTGTGCTGCAAATGATTTCCCACGGTCTGATGACAGCGCTTTTCTTTGCGCTTATCGGTATGATTTATGGGCGTACTCACACTCGTGATATTCGTGAGCTGCAAGGCCTAATGAAGATAATGCCGTTCCTTTCTGTTTGCTATGTAGTAGCGGGTTTGGCATCACTGGGATTGCCCGGCCTTAGCGGATTTGCGGCCGAGATGACCATCTTTTTCGGCGCATTCCAAAATCCGGATACCTTCCATCGGGTATTCACCATCATAGCGTGCTCGTCAATAGTAATTACAGCGGTATACATACTTCGTGTTGTTGGTAAAATTCTTTATGGCCCGGCGGTCAACAGCGAGCATTTGCAGCTGACCGATGCCACCTGGTACGAGAAGATTTCGCTGATAACACTTATCATAGCCATTTTAGGAGTAGGCTGTCTGCCGTTCTGGCTATCGGGGTTAGCAAACGAGAGCTTGGCGCCGATTATTGATCGATTGGCTGCTACTATATAGATTTTTTCTCATTTCCAACGAACAGCCCAAAACACCTGAAACCTGAAATTTGAAATCTAAAATTGAATATGGATTTAAGTCATTTTCTCTTTATGCGCCACGAGCTGCTGCTAATTGCGGTTGCCATAGTGCTGCTGTTATTTGATTTGATAGCATCAGCGCGCGTAAAAAAATACCATCATCTCATAGCATGTACGCTTACGGCCGGATTTACGGTGACCAGCTTTCTCATGCACGAAGAAACAAGCAGCGTATTCGGCGGCATGTACCTGGATACCGCCATGCATGGATTGGTAAAAAGCCTTTTGGCGTTTGGAACGCTGCTTACCTTCCTTATTTCCAACACCTGGCTTGCCAAGCCGGAAACAGCTATCAAGCGTGGAGAATTTTACGTGATTACGCTCTTTACGCTGGTGGGCATGTACCTTATGATTTCGTCAGGCCACTTCCTGATGTTCTACATTGGACTGGAAACTGCCTCTATTCCTATGGCAACCCTCGTTGCCTTTGACAAATACCGGCGTCACTCTGCCGAGGCCGGCGCAAAGTATATTTTAGCAGCAGCCTTTGCCTCAGCTATCATGCTCTATGGCCTGTCTATGATATACGCCTTTGTCGGCAGCCTTTACTTCGAAGATATTGCACCGGTACTTTCTTCAACCAGCTACATGTGCCTTATTGGCCTGGTATTTTTCTTAGCCGGAGCATTCTTTAAGCTGTCAATGGTACCGTTCCATCTATGGACAGCAGATGTTTACGAGGGAGCACCAACACCCGTTACGGCTTATCTTTCAGTAATTTCAAAAGGCTCTATGGCTTTTGCAGCTACCGTAATTCTATACACCGTTTTCGGTAACATGGTTGACATTTGGCAGCCTATTTTCTGGTGGATTATTTTAATCACCATTACCCTGGCCAACCTTTTCGCCGTACGGCAGCAAAATCTGAAAAGGCTTTTGGCGTTTTCTTCCATCTCACAAGCCGGATACCTGGCGCTGGGCATTATGTCCGGAACCGCAATGGGCATGGCCACCGTGGTATACTACACCGTAGCTTACCTCTGCTCCAACTTTGCGGCATTTGGCGTTATACAGGCCATTGAAGATAAAACCGGAAAGGTAACCCTGGCCGACTACAACGGGCTTTACGGTACCAACCCAAAGCTGGCCATTACCATGATGCTGGCCATGTTTTCATTGGGCGGCATTCCGTTTTTTGCCGGATTCTTCAGCAAGTTTTTTGTGTTCGCAGCGGCGGCGGAGCAGGGTCAATACCTGCTGGTTTTCTTGGCGCTGCTCAACACCATCATATCGCTTTACTACTACCTTTTGGTGGTAAAAGCCATGTTTATCAACAAGACCGATGCGCCGATAAGTACCTTAAAAACAGATGCATACGGACGCATTGCGCTGGTGGCCTGTGTTCTTGGCATGCTATTTATCGGCTTAATAAGCCCGATTTTTGACTACATCGTAAGCATCAGCTTCGGAATGTAAAAAAGAAGGATATTGCCATATATTTTCATGACAATTTGTAATGCTTTCTATTGATTATCAAATAGTTACCTAAAAAATTACTTTGCGCAGCAGGCAACCGCCACCGTGCGTTGGTAAGGAATGGAATGTTTTACGTATATTTACAGGAAAGTAAGCAAAGTATCATGTCCTATTTGGAGGAAATAAAAATTAAATTAAAGACGCTTAAGCCGGAGCTATCCGAGAAATTTCACGTTAACACCATTGGCGTGTTCGGCTCTGTTGTCCGCAGCGATTTTTCCCTGTACACAAGCGACATAGATATTATCGTTGATTTTTCGCAAGCAGTAGGCATAGAATTTATTGACCTTGCCAACTATTTAGAGCGTAAATTCCATAGAAAGGTAGATCTCGTTTCAAGAGGTGGAATAAAACCCCGGTACTACTCCGAGATAGAAAAAGATATTGTTTATGTCTAAGAGAAATATCGAATTCCTGCTGAATGACATCATCGAAAGCGGGGAGAAAATTCTTCGCTATGTTCAAGGCCTGAGTTACGAGCAGCTTCTTGACGATGATAAAACCATTGACGCTGTCATCCGGAATTTTGAAGTCATTGGAGAGGCAGCCAACCGTCTTCCTGACGATTTTAAAGAAAATCACCAAGAAATAGATTGGCTTAGAATTAGAGGATTTCGCAATAGAATAGTACACCACTACTTCGGCATAGATTACAGCATCCTTTGGCAAATTAAAGAGACTTTTTTGCCGGAAATGCTATCGGCAATCAAACAGCTTGTTTTAGCGTCACCCTTCAACACTCACGGGTAGTAGCCATGACAAACGTACGCTATTATCTTAGGCTTACTTAATAGTGTTTGTGTGCGTTGTTTCCATAATCTGCAATTTTTACAGCTAGTAAATATTTACCCGCCACCCCTTCTTCTCTGCCATGCTTTTATCGCAAGTAGCAACTCCCGGATTACCAGAAATGTAAATCGATACTTCTTCTGTGAAGTTGCATGTTGGCAAGCCCTGAAACACAGCATTTAGCGCAGCAGGCAACCGCCACCGTGCGTTGGTGCACGCCGCAAGTGGGCCATGTTGTGGTAATAATTCAAAAAAGTTATCAACAATTCCACCCTCACCTTAGGCGCTTTTCGCAAATTATTGTACTTTAGTTGGTTGTTGTATGCGGCTTTAGGCGCAAGACAATACTCTCTTTATGAGGTACTTAGAATTTTAACTACAAAGAATAAATGGCAAAAACAGAAGTAAAAAAAATTGACAGCGATAAGCTCAAAGCCCTGCGCTCCACCCTGGAAAAGCTGGACAAAGACTTTGGCAAAGGCACCATCATGATGATGGGCGATAAGCCCGTAGAGGCCGTGCCCGTAATTCCATCAGGTTCTATAGGACTTGATGCAGCCTTAGGCATAGGCGGCTATCCTCGCGGGCGCGTTATCGAAATTTATGGTCCGGAGTCGTCGGGTAAAACCACGCTGGCCATACATGCTATTGCAGAGGCACAAAAGCTTGGCGGCATTGCGGCCATTATCGATGCCGAGCATGCCTTCGACCGTTTTTACGCAGAGAAAGTTGGCGTAGACGTAAACAACCTGCTTATTTCACAGCCAGACAGCGGTGAAGATGCGCTTGAAATAGCCGACCAGCTGATTCGCTCTAGCGCTGTAGACGTCGTGGTTATCGACTCCGTTGCCGCCTTGACGCCAAAGGCCGAAATTGAAGGCGACATGGGCGAAAACAAGGTAGGCCTCCAGGCGCGTTTGATGTCACAGGCGCTGCGCAAGCTTACCGGCACTATCAACAAAACGCAAACCACCTGTATTTTCATTAACCAGCTGCGCGAAAAAATCGGCGTAATGTTCGGTTCGCCTGAAACTACCACCGGCGGTAACGCACTTAAATTCTACGCATCGGTACGCCTCGACATCCGTAAGGTAACCACCAACAAAGAGGGTGATGAGGCTGTCAGCAACCACGTGCGTGTAAAAGTAGTGAAAAACAAGCTTGCTCCCCCTTTTCGCAAAGCCGAGTTCGACCTCGTGTTTGGCGAAGGCATATCCAAGCTGGGCGAAGTTATTGACCTGGGCGTTGAGCTGAACGTAATCAAAAAAAGCGGTTCCTGGTTCAGCTACGGCGATACCAAGCTGGGGCAAGGCCGTGATGCGGTAGCCAAGCTCTTTGCCGATAACGAAGAGCTGGCCGCAGAGGTAGAAGCCAAAGTGCGGGAGCTGCTAGCCGACAAGGCGGTGTAGCAACCTCTGCAATGCGCTTTCCGTGATTCCGATGTAGCGCAAAAAATAGAAAAATCTCATGCTGCAGCAACGCACTTTAAGTTGTAACAACCTGAGATTCTTCATTTCAACAGAAGCAGCATTACAGGCGGAAAGGCAACCACCACTAAATACACGAAAAATCTTATCCTTGATTTAGATAACATGAAGACTTTTAAATTTTTGATGGCATTGCTAGCAGCGGCAGCGCTGGTTTCTTGCGAGAAAAAAGCCGATGTTGTTTCTTTCAAAATTAACAACCAACTCACCCCCGAAGAAAAAAACAAGGGAGTACTGAGTCCCGGAATTATGTGGAAGTTCGGTCAGGTAAGCGACCCGCAGCTATCACCCGATGGCAAGCAAGCTGTATACTGCGTAAGGCACTACAACCTGGAAGAAAACAAAGGAGTTAGCAATCTGTACCTTATTGCCTCTAATGGCGAGAGCGAAGTACAAAAGTTAACCGACGAAAACGGAAGCGACACCAATCCACGCTGGAGCGCCGATGGAAATTCCATTCGCTTCATATCCAACCGTGCAGGCAGCTCACAAATTTTCGAAATTGCGCTTAACACAAAAGAGCGCAAAATACACCAGGTTAGCGATATCGAAGGAGGAATTACAAACTTTGAATTCTCTCCCAAAGAAGATATGGTGCTGTACACCAAAGAGGTTAAGGTAGATAAAACGCCGGAAGATATTTACCCCAATCTGAAGCACGCCAACGTTCGCATCATTACCGACCTCATGTACCGGCACTGGGATACATGGGAAGATGGCAGGTATAGCCACATCTTTGTATCTGGCTTCGCCTTCGGCAGATTAGTCGGAGAAAAAGACATTAACGCAGGCGAGGCCTTTGATACGCCTATGGCTCCATACTACGACATAAGCGATCTTTGCTGGAGTGCAAATGGTAAAAGCGTTTACTACTCGTCAAAAAAATTGACAGGTAAAGCCTATGCCCTTAGCACCAACTCCGACATATACCGTTACGATATCGAAACCGGCACAACCGAAAACCTGACGGCTCAAAACAAGGGATACGACAGAACCCCCGTAGTATCGCCAAACGGTCAAAAGCTGGCATGGCTGAGCATGGAAACCGATGGCTACGAAAGCGACAAAAACCGCTTGATGGTGCTGGAAGTTGAAACCGGACGCGTAGACGAGGTTACCAAAAATTCCGATCCGGGCGCAGAAACCATGTGCTGGAGCGCAGATGGCAACACCCTATACTTCATTAGCGGGCAGCGTGCCACCTACCAAGTATTCAAGTACGCCAACGGAGAGGTTACCCAGCTGACCAAAGGTGCGCACGACTATACCTCACTGGTAAGCAAAGGAGAAGTACTTATTGGTCGTAAGATGACAATGAGCATGGCGCCCGAATTATTCAGCATAAATACCACCGAAGGCGGCGACAAGCAAATCACCACCACCAACCGTCATTTGTACGAAAACCTGCGCATGGGCAAAGTGCAAGAGCGCTGGGTAAAAACTACCGATGGTCGCGAAATGCTTACCTGGGTTATTTTTCCGCCTAACTTTGACTCAACCTCAACCACAAAATACCCGGCGCTACTATACTGCCAGGGAGGCCCACAGCAGGCTGTTAGCCAGTTCTGGAGCAGCCGTTGGAACATGCAGCTTATAGCCGCTCAAGGTTACATTGTTGTAGCGCCCAACCGTCGCGGTACACCAACCTTCAACAGGGCATGGCTTACACAAATTTCGGGAGACTACGCAGGTCAAAATATCAACGACTACTATAGCGCTATTGATGCCGTAAAGAAAGAACCATACGTTGATGCCAACCGCCTGGGGGCACTGGGAGCCAGCTATGGAGCATACTCAATATACTACATGGCAGGTACGCACAACAAGCGCTTCAAGGCATTCTCGGCACACTGCGGAATGTTCAACCTCGAAAGCATGTACGGAACCACCGAAGAAAAATTCTTTGTAAACTACGACCTTGGTGGCGCCTACTGGGAGCGAGGCGATAAGATTAGCAGAACTTACGACAAGTCGCCACACAACCTGGTACAAAATTGGAATACGCCCATTTTAATCACCGTAGGCGAGCATGACTACCGCATTCCGTACACCGAGAGCTTGCAGGCATTTGATGCCGCACAGCTACGTGGAGTACCCAGCAAATTGTTATTCTTCCCAACCGAAACACACTTTGTATCATCACCGCAAAACGCGGTGTTATGGCATCGTGAGCTGTTTGACTGGTTTGCAACCTACCTGCAGCAATAGCTAGTAAGCATCGCTCATCATTACGAGCAAGCTAAAAAAGCAATCTCATGTGGCTTGAGATTGCTTTTTTAGCTTGCTCGTAATTCGTACCCCGCCCATAGAACAGCCGCTTCTCTGCCTGTAGAATTATCAATTGTAAATGATCACTAGTACAACACCGCCCCTGCTCCCCCTGCCATCAAAATTATCAAAATAGGATGCAGCTTCAACCTCCACACGGCAAAGAAGGCGACAAGAAAAATAGCAACACTTTTATAATCGGAAAAGTTATCACCCGTCAGCAGCAGTAGAGCGGCAGCGGCAATAAGACCTACCACTGCCGGTCGCAACCCCAAGAAAGCAGCGGCAATGTATTTGTTATTTTTAAACCGTGCTATCATTCGGCAAATGGTAAGCATAATGATAAACGACGGTAAGCTGATGGCGAACGTTGCCAACGCTGAGCCCCAAATGCTCCCTGAAGCGGTATAGCCAATATACGTTGCGCTGTTGATGCTTATTGGCCCCGGCGTCATTTGCGATATCGCAAGAATATCTGCAAACTCAGCGCTGGTAAGCCACCCATGATGTACCACTACCTCATGCTGAATGAGAGAGAGCATGGCATATCCGCCCCCGAAACCAAATATTCCGATCTTGAAAAATGTACTAAACAGCTGCCAGTATATCACTGTGATGTATGAATTACTATTGACGAATTATTATTTGGAAAACAAGAACAAGGATAGAACGGGTAAAGACCTTTTGCCCCAATCTTCTTAAGCTTCGCTTTCTCCCTTCCTAAATCTTCCTGTTTTTTTATCCTTAAACCCAAGCTGATAAATCAATCCACCTGCAGCCGCAGCCGCCACTACGTATACCGGCGACACGCTGAGTAGCCAAATAAGTAGCGCAACCACAATAGGTATAACAACCGTTTTATAAGTAATGCCTGCCGCTTTTGCTGTGGTAATAACAGGCACTGCAATCAACGCCACCACTGCCGGACGAATGCCCTTAAATATTCGTTCTACAACAGGATTATCTTTGAATCCGGTAAAGAAAATGGCAATGGCCAGTATAATAACAAAAGACGGAAGAGTAGCGCCAAGAGCAGCTACCACGCTACCCTTCACGCCTCGCACCTTGTAGCCGGCAAATACCGCCATGTTAACCGCCAGTACACCCGGCACAGCTTGAGCAATAGCAAGCAGGTCTATAAACTCATGCCGGCTAATCCACTTCTTACTATCCACTACCTCACGTTCAATAAGCGGAACCATAGCATATCCGCCACCCAAAGTAAAGGCGCCTATCTTCAGAAATGCATAAAAAATATCCCAATACACCCTCATTGTTACGCTCGTTTTAACAAATGATCATTCGCAATATCACCATTAACTTATGTTCATTCCGTTAGTAATGTAAGCTGAATACACAATTGCGGCAATCATATTCTTCATAACATAAAGGTAGACAAAATTCAGCATATACAATATTTTCACACGATCACGCAAGTTCAATCAGTAAATGCAGCTGAAATAAGAAAAAAACTCTATTTGGGTCATACCTCAAACAGAGCGTAAGAAAAATGACCTATTTTAGTTGAAGGAAACTACTTGAATCTGCGGATGCGCCATCTTCCACCTCACATTTCGGTATCTGCATTTTTTTTGTTACCTTTGTAGTTTCATGCCCGTACACAAGTGTCATTAGAGAAACGTTGGATAGTAAAACCTCAAGGAAACCCTCAAGCAGTGCAAGAGTTGGCACAAGTGCTATCCATTGACACTTCGCTGGCAAACCTGTTGGTTCAACGTGGCATAACCGATTACGCTTCCGCAAAAGCCTTTTTCCGTCCTCAGCTTACTGATCTTCACGATCCTTTCTTAATGAAGGATATGGACAAAGCGGTGGAGCGCTTGGAAAAAGCGCTTTCGTCTAACGAAAAAATAATGGTGTACGGCGACTATGATGTCGACGGTACTACAGCGGTTGCACTTGTTTACTCATTTCTAAAATTCCTCGGTGCACAAGTCAGCTACTTTATCCCCGAACGCTATCGTGACGGATACGGCATCTCACTACGAGGGATTGACCTTGCACATTCACAGGGAGCAACGCTTATCATTGCGCTGGATTGCGGCATTAAAGCCGTAGAAAAGGTGGCGTACGCTACACAAAAAGGCGTAAACTTCATCATTTGCGACCACCACCTTCCGGGAAGTGAAGTGCCGGCAGCTACTGCAGTACTTGACCCGCAGCGTGTTGACTGCAGCTACCCCTACCGTGAACTTTCCGGGTGCGGAGTCGGATTCAAATTCATGCAGGCATATTGTCAGAAAAACAACGTTCCTTTTGACAAGCTCGCATCTCTGCTCGATTTGGTAGCCGTTAGTATTGCTTCGGATATTGTTCCTCTTACAGGAGAAAATCGGGTACTGGCACATCATGGCCTGCTGCAAATAAATAATAACCCGGGCAAAGGTTTATCATCCATAATTAAGCGCTCCGGATTGCACGAGCATCGAATTGCCATAGACGACATCGTATTCCGTCTCGGACCACGCATCAACGCCGCCGGACGTATGGAATCCGGCACCACAGCCGTAGATTTACTTACAGCGGAAAGTGATGAGGCAGCAGACGAGTTCAGCGCCATCATCAACGACCAAAACAATGATCGCAAGTACATAGACCGCAGCATTACGCTTGAAGCCATTGAGCTCATAAAGCAGGATACGGAATATAAAAACAAAAAAACGACCGTACTCTACAACCCCGGCTGGCACAAAGGAGTTGTTGGCATAGTAGCCTCCCGGCTGATAGAAACCTACTACCGTCCTACCATTGTACTGACTGAAAGCAACGGCTTTGTGACCGGATCTGCACGCAGTATTCCGGGATTTGATCTATACCAGGCCATAGAATCGTGCGCCGACTTACTTGAAAACTTCGGAGGACACATGTACGCGGCAGGTCTTACTATAAAAGCTGACAAGGTAGCAACTTTCATTAAGAGATTTGAGGAGTTCTCGGCAAAGTACCTTACAGACGAAATGTTAACGCCACAAATAGAGGTGGACGCTGAGCTGAACTTCTCGGAAATAACTCCGAAATTTTATCGCATTCTCAAACAATTTCAGCCATTCGGTCCGGGCAATATGTCGCCGGTATTTATGGCGAAACGTGCCTACGGAAACGGCAATACCCGCCTTGTTGGGGCAGAAAACGCTCACCTGAAAATTGACCTCATACAGGAAACCACTCCTCACCAGTCAATCCCTGCAATAGCCTTCGGTCAATCAAATCTTTTTCAACACATTCAAGGTGGCAAACCCATTGATGTTTGCTACTCAGCTACAGAGAATGTATATCGTGGCAACACAAGCCTGCAGCTGCGTATCAAGGATATAAAGAAGAGCAATAGGTAGCAACAGGCTGCTGCTCGTCTTATAGCTTCACTCTCACCTGCACCTTCACATCTGTTTGATGGTTACTCTCAATCTTGGTTAACCCACTGCCAATGGCGCTTCTATCAAAGTAGTACGTTTGCGCCATTCGAACCCACAGCTCAACTTTTGCATGTGGCGACCAATGCACATTGGCATACCAACGAGCTCCATTTCCGTAGTACGATGGAACGGAAAATGCGTATAACACATCGTTCTCGTAAGCGTAAATCCTTGTATTATAGCTATCTGTATTAAACATAGCATATCGTAACGTCAAAGACAAAGGGTGAACAACCGGAAAAGAATACCGAACATCCTGAAACACCAGAAATCCATTTTCCGGAGAGAATGTTCCGGCCTTAAAATAGGAAGCCTCTGCACGGGTTTGGCACATTAAGCCATCCATCAATCTATAATCAACGTTGTAGCGAGCCGTTACCTTACGTACTTCATCAATGACTTTTGTAGGAAAACGCAAATCGTCAAAATTCTCCTCCTTGCTATCATACTTCACTCGCAAGTACATTCGGCAGAATTGCTGCGGATAATAATCCAGCTGCATCAGACAATCGTATCCTTTAGAAGGCGCATTAGCCTTATATTTCAGCCAAGGGAAATAGTAAGCGTCAAAGTAAACAGACACCTTCACTTTCTTTGATGGATACGCATTCATCCCAATGTAAAAACCTTCTTCATTCGAGGTTTTTCCACCATCTGAAAATCCATTGGAATAGTATGCCTGATAATCTTTATCATAGCTACGATACAAAACCGCCAGCTGTAACGGAGTAGCAACATCAACCAAACATCCGGCCAGTATGGCTTTGGCGGCATTATGACTCATCCCGAATTCGGAGAATATATGAAACTTTTTTACATACCAACGTAAATCTGCGCCCAAATTTACATTCTCACTCTTATTCAGCTCATACATATTGTATGGTTTCACATCCTTCTCGTAGCTGCCTCCAAACTTATGCCACACTCCTGTTAATCCCAACCGCAGCTTAGAAAATGAGTAGCTCACATTTCCTCCGGCAACTATCTCTGACACAGCGTCTTTCCCCTCCAACTCCCGCACAGTACGATGCAAACCTGTTGTTTGTAAAGTAGAAAACTGATCAAGCGAGTCGATGTTTCCATCAATATTTTTGTACGAAAAGAAAGTTGAAGCTGTAAGTTTTTTCACCCGAATAGCAGCAGCCACACCCCGGAAATAGTTATTTTCATCCGCACCGGTATAAGCTCTTACGCCCATTCCCCGTTTAGCTACGCTCAAAGCATCCGATGACTTACCAAAATTTCCACCCTGCCACAGGGCCAGCCCTTGACCAAATTGCGCATAGTAATCGCCCACTACCAGCGTTTTTACCATACCTATGTTGCTCAGCTGCACATGTGCGGAATAATAATCAAAACCTTTGCCCTGCTGTATAAATTGCTCCCCCGCATCACTTTCCATAGTAACACCCCACTGCACATTATCTCTATAGGTGTACCGATAACGCACGTAATACGATGGGGGATTTCCCAAATATCTGGCATTAGGATTCAACTGTAACAAGCTATCAGCTATTGGTTTATATCCCTGCTGTTGTTCAAGCTGCTGCCTCACCCGCATCAATACTTGATGTTGTCCGTCAAGCAGCATTTGCCTAAGCGACAAATCCTGACGCTGCACCCAGCTACCGGTTGCCACAAAAGGAAGCATGATCATCATTTGTTCCTGCGAAATTCCATGTACATACTGCAGCTCATATGGGGTAAACAAATTTCCATACTTAGCCATGTAGTCGCGCAAGCTTGCGAGCTGGAATTCATTCAGAACATGCAGCTGCATCAATTCATTATCCGTAGCAGCATTTATATCCAGCGGATCGACTGCATATCCGGCAAGAGTTTCGTATAGCATTTCCAGGTTTACATCGGCATCTTCCAGCTGGCTGGCGGCTTCTACAACCTGCTCTATATGGCCTTGCACATCGCCAACTTGAGCATGTAATGTACTGTGAATAAGGAGTATGCCTGACAACAACCACCTTTGCATGTTCAAGGTAGTACAACAGCGGCCCACGCTCGCACAACATTTCACAAACAACTTTTTCATAAAATTGTTGCTACATAGACTACTTTTTCTTTTGCGCAAAATTATAAACGAATGATAGCTGCGGCGTATAGCCCAATACTTCATGACAGGAAAATGCAGCATCAAGGGTTATATGTTTGTACACGTAACCAAAACCGGCGTACAGTTGAACAGGCTTCAGCTGCACGCCCAATCGAGCGGCAAAAGGTGAAGCTACCCAGAATTCCAAGCCCGATTTCAGCGTAATATCCCGCTCCGCATTGATCTCCGATTGCAAAGTCAACGTCGCCTTCTTTACAAGCTCATACGAAAGTCCAACATTGAACTCCACAGGAAGTGGCTCGTGATACTGATCGCTAAAAAATTTGGAGTAGGTAAAGTTGAAGACATGAGCTCCAATCCACAAGTGTTCCAACGGATTGGCCAACAATCCCAGCTCTGCCGTAATAGCGCCGGTACTACCATATTTGGCTATCCGAACATTTTGGTAGCACACCTGCGCTCCAATGGAAACGTACTCTGAAAGACGCTTTCCCCAGGCAACTCCCACCCTGTTTTCTCGATACTCAGAATATCCAAAAGAGCAGAAGTCAAAACCTATAGTTCCGGCGGATTTAACAGGCGTAGCAAATAGCGCCGCGCCAAGATTCATCTCGCTCGCAATGAATCTGTTTTCGTAATGCAAAGCCGCCTGCGTAGCTTGCAGGAAGCCCAATCCGGCTTGATTATTATAGACAGAAAAAATATCAGAAGCCGTAACTCCGGCCTTGCCCATGGCTGTAGTACGAGCGCCGTCGGGAAATACATTCGCACCAGCAAATGTTATTTTTGCTGCAAAAAGCATAAAAAGTACACCAATCAATACAGCTACAATCCGTTTCACTATTTTGATTTTTTACAACAAAAAAACACGCTCAAACTCCAAAAGAAAGTTTAGCACAGCATAAGCCCATAGCTGCTCAGATTTTAGAATGGTAAATCGTCAGCCTCCGATGGATTGTCAATGCCGGGATCATCCATCTTAGCAGGAGAAGCAGGCGCTGCGCTGGGTGAAGCGGGGGCATATCCACCTCCTACAGGCGCAGCGCCGGCATCATCTCTACGACCAAGCAAGCGTACATTATCCGCTATAATCTCAGTGGTATAACGCTTTTGGCCTTCCTTATCATCCCAGCTGCGGGTACGGATTTTTCCTTCTATAAAAATTTGAGAACCCTTACGAATGTACTTTTCAGCCAACTCTGCCAGCTGACGCCATAGCACAACGTTGTGCCACTCGGTATTGGTTACCCGTTGCCCAGTGCTCTTATCGGTGTAGGTTTCAGATGTGGCAAGCGTAATAGTTGTTGTAGCAACACCACTGTCAAAGTGGCGAACTTCCGGGTCTTTGCCCACATTTCCAATGAGCATTACTTTGTTTAGCATGATCTTATGTATATTAATTATGTTTCAAGCAGATAACGAAGCAAAGATAGTAAAATAATTTCAACTGACAATATACGATTAATTATCTCATAATCAAATAGTTAGCCATTGTTTATTGCAAATAGTTGACATTCCGAGCGCTAATTTTTTAGCGCTTAGGTTGCTTGTAGTAAAACCGCTTGAGGTCAATAATCTCGCGGGTGTTATACTTTGAGTAGCCGTCAAGAAAATCTTCCAACGCCGCGTTCAGCTCAAACTCGGATATGTAACCGTCCTTGTTGAGGTCTAATTTTCTAAACTTACGAGGAATAGTAACAGGTTTTCCATCACTGCGTGGAGCGGCGCTAACGCTGGTGCTGCTACCATCGGTGGAAATGAACACAGACTTTGGCCCATCATTTTCATCATCCAGAAATATTTTTTGATAGGTAGTGCTGATGGAGGTTTTCTCTGTGCCCACATATACGGGAGGCGCCTTTTTAATGAATCTCTCACTGGCAAAAGGTCTTATCTGTATTCCAAAATGGAAGGTTCCGTACATATC
The DNA here is from genome assembly GCA_031266015.1 of Prevotellaceae bacterium. GTDB lineage: Bacteria > Bacteroidota > Bacteroidia > Bacteroidales > UBA932 > JAISBU01. The sequence goes on from JAISBU010000053.1 coordinate 22,654, forward strand.
GTTAATAGAGTTGGTCTTAAGCGCGGCGGCCCTCATTGCGGGTGGTGTTGCAGCATCGTTGTAGTAGTTTGAATAATCCTGATTTATCAGCGCTCTTGCGGTATTGCTGTCATATACCTTACGTCCGGCAGCGGCCACTTTTCCACTCACGTTGTCCATCATATCTGTGAACGTATAGGTGAACTTGTAGCTGATTTTTACGTACAAATAATCACTTATTTTGAAAGTGCCGCCGACGCTAACGGGAATGACAGGGCTGGTTAGCGGATAATCACCCGCTCCGTACAGGTCTTTCCGACGCAGATCGGTCTCGAAACGGTCGTTAAAAGTTACCGGAGTATTGGGCTGATAGTGGTAGTAGCTCCCATCACTATCCTTAAGGTTCCCTTTTGGTCTGAAGCTGACAACTCCCACTCCCAAAGCAACAAACGGACGAATAAGGCCGTCGAATAAGGGTGAGAGCTGGTACGTAAATGAAAGATCGTACTGGCTCAGCTTGGTGTAAAAATTCACATTGTCTACCGGAGAGGTAAGCGATGTTTGACGTGAAACCAAAGAGCCAAAAAAGCACCCGAGAGTAAGCAGGTAGTTTTCCTCTTCATTGAGAGCGGCAGAAGCGGTAAATGCGAGTGAGGGTTCTCCTGAGAATATAGAGAAGTTGCTGGCCCTTACATCACCAAAAAAAGTTACCAGTCCGAAGCTGACTCCTACGTATGGTTTGAATGCAAAACTTGTAGCCTTACTCTGTGCATCCTGCTCGTAGTTGTGCTGCTGACGTTTGGCAGCATCGTCTACGGTGGGCTTTAGGTTGTGTGCCGGCAGATCTTGTGCGTAACTTGTTAGCTTGCAGCATAGCACGCCCATAAGCAGCAGCAGGGTACGGACATGATTTGGTATATTATGCAGCTGCAAACTCATGCTCTGGTTTGGGTTGTGCCGTTCGTGTACATAAAACTCAAGCCAAACGTGCAGAAGCCTGCTATAAGAATGGCAAGTAGAATTGGAACGATATATAGGTGTATGCAAAAAAATCGTTCGAATGGTTGGTTTGCAACCTTGCTGCCCGTTGTTGTTGCTCTGTAGGCGCAATTAAGGTCGTAGGATATTTGGAAACTAAGGAGCGTGCTGCCCGGGCTTCCTTGCCGCTAATGCCGTCAATGTAATCAGACAGCGTAAAGGTGAACGATGTTCCAAGTCTGATATTTACCGTTGGCGTAATTCTGAAATCAATACCTGCTTCAAGAGGAATACCTAGCGTAATGCGAGAAAATTGACCTGCGCCATAAAGGTTACTGTCGCGTAATACCGTTTCGTATTTTTTATCGTAAGAAACCGGACGATTATCCTCGTAGAATTCATCGTAAGGAGTTTGATCGCCATTATCTACATAGTATCTGTCGGATTTTGGGTTAAAATACAGCAGAGACAATCCTACAGCGAAGTACGGACGGATGTTGTACTCACGTGGTATGACGTAGGGCAAACGAGCTTCGCCCATGAGCCCGAAGCTCCATAGAGCGGCGCTAACGTTGAGGTGTCCTTCAGGATGATTTCCCAAAAGATCCTTGGTCCAATTTGAGTTTTGAAACACATCTACCTCAATTCCCTTACCACCATAGTTCTGCTGCTCTCTGATAAGACCTCCCATAACGTTGAAGTGAGCCAGCCAAAGCCCTTGACTTCCTATTTCAAGAGAAAAATTTACTCTTCCGGCAGGGTAGCCTGTAAACCAGTTATGCGCGGTAGTTGGGGTCAGGTCGCCGTAAAATGATAGGAGACCGATGCCGAATCCGGCGTAAGGTTTCATGGGAACTCCAAAGAGGTCGCCGAGCTTTGAACGTGAAGATACAACGCTACGTTGCCCGTAGGCAAATGTACCACAGGTAACAATAAGGAGTAAAGCTAAAAATATTTTTTTCATCACACTCAAACTCAAAAACAACAACCCTGTTTACTTATTTCTTTTTATTTGAAATAAGCAGCGCTTCCTGTATGGTTATTCTATCGCCGTTGTAGTAGCAGGTTACAAAAGCGTCGGTAATTCCTTTACGCCACAGCTGATCTCTGTATTGAGCGGCGTGCTCGTATCTCTTGAATGGACCAACCACATACTTGTAGGCGTACTGTGTAGGCTCAAATCCGTGTACTTCTTCAATAATAGGCTCTTCAATATTGTATTGAGCGAAATGAGCATCAATATCAGGAACCGGTTGCTTGGTAGCCAGCAGCTGTACCTTGTAAACCAATCCTCTTTGCATTGCTGCAGAGCCTCTTTCTCTTGCCTTTGCCCTATCGTCAGCCGGAGCAGCGGTGGTTGCTCCTCCTGTTCTTTCATTTGCGTTAGCCGAGGCTAAAGGCGGAACGGGAACACGGCTGCTGAAGTCTACGTTACGCTCAGCAATGTCAACCGTTTCCACAGTACCGCCATTGTTGAACGAGAATGTACCTTTAAGGGTAATCTCTGTATTCGTTTGCCAGGGAGTAACCTTGTAAGCAATAACAAAATCGTTGTCCTCCGGCATGTTATTCCACTCGAAGCTAACCTTGCCGTCTTTTGTGTTGAACAATGCGCCCTTAGTCTCAATAGCTTCAACCTTTGAGTTGGCTACCAGCAGCTCTTCTTCTACCTTACCAAAACCTGTTAGCGCACCCTTTGTTAGCTGTATATTCACGTAGTAATCCTTGCCAACAAGGTAGGGAGTTTGACGAACTGCGAATACGTTACTTTCTTTTACAGTACTTTCTGTGGCCTGAGGTTCAGCGGTAGCTTGAGCTTCTGTTTTTGCAGGAGTTGCTGCTACAGGAGTTGGAGCGGGAGCCTTTGCCGGAGCGGTTTGTACAGGTGCAGTGGCGGCATCGTCCATGCTTTGGTAAGCATCAATGCTGATAGCCTGACCTTCGCCAACATTGCTGCCTGGCTCAATGGCTATAATAGGGCTCTCAATATCAACAGCTTGGCGCTCATCACCTACTACATAGGTAAAACGTCCGGCCAGCTGCAGGTTGCCCTTAATGCGCTCATCAATAACGCGAATGCGGTAGGCTATGGTAATTTCAGGGTTTGTAGGGAGGTTTGCCCAAATAAAACGCAGACGCTGATCGGCAAATGAAAAGGCCGCACCCTCGTTGGAGGCACTACTCTCCTCTGCCTCAAAACCCTTTGGCAGGTCTTGATGAAAACGGGCAAAGCCTTGCAGGTCTCCTTTTGCAATGGTTAATTTAACCTCAAAGGCGCTGCCGGCCACAGCTTTATCAGTCACTGTCATGCGCAAGTTTACCTTTCCGGCATCGGCAGCTTTTACTCCCAAGCTAAGGCACAATGCTAAGGTTACGGTCAAAAATCTTTTCATAGCGCTACTAGTTGTAGGTATTTAAGGTGTATTATTTGTCCAATTAACACACAAAGTTAAGGAATTTAAGCGAGTTTTGAAAGAAAATGACCATTTACTGCGAATTTATTGGCGTTAAGATAGTGTTTTATGAATTAAGTGTCTTACTATCATTGCCTTGTATTCACTGATAAGAGGAGCCGGGTAATGAGGATGAGGAAAATGGAGCGTAGCAAAAAGGAAAAAGACCTAAATAGCCATCGGCATCGCAAACGAAGCTACCGGAACGAAGTGGAGCTCAGCGTAGCTAATCTCATGCAAACTCAACTGTCATGCTGAGCCTGTCGAAGCATGAGGCGGGAGAGCTGCCGCAGCAGTAAAAGAGATTGGCTTCGCCGAGTTCCGGGTGACAACGCACGCACACCCACTGTTGACTTTTTCACTAT
>JAISBU010000057.1 GCA_031266015.1 Prevotellaceae bacterium
ACACACGATGCGTTGAGATGCCCCGTGCGTTGGGGTGCGTGAGCCGGACAAAAATCCGGTTCGAGGATATTTTTGTCTTGACTTTTGGTTACTTTGTGTCAAGACAAAGTAACGAATAAATTGAAAACTTATAGTGAAAAAGTCAACAGTGGATGTGCGTGCGTTGTCACCCGAAACTCGGCGAAGCCAATCTCTTTCCCGTCCCATCCTCTCGCCGCATCCTTCGACAGACTCAGGATGACAACGCACAGGGCGCTCATAAATTGTAAATCTGTCAATTGTAAATCGACACGTGGGTTAGCTCTCCCAAGGTTACATACCACACGTAGGCGTCAACTTTCTCAAAGCCCATTTGTGAAAGATAGCCGGCGTACTCCTGCACCTGCTTCTGGTGCTTAGCCTCTACATTTTTACCAAACTTATAGTCGAGAACCACCGCGTGATTATTTTTTGACATTACCCTATCCGGACGTCTCAGCAAGGTAGCATCGTCGTGATGAGGCAAAATAATATCGGCCTCATTGCGCACTGTCCACTCATCCGAAAAGAAGCTTGCAACACCGGGCTGCTGCAGCGCGCTATTTATTTTTTGCCGCAACTCCTCAACGTTGTCGGATTGCACCCATCCTTCGTCCAGCAGAAAATCTACTGCGCTGTTAACGTCGTCAACAGTACGTATCCGCTCAAATGCCTTATGCATGAGCGTACCGTATGCTTTAGCGCCTTGCTCTCCTTCATTCAGCAAGCGCTGTGCATCATAGTGAATTCTCAACCTGGGGGTAAAAACCTCTGATGGATACTGCCGCAAAGGAATGCTAGGTGTATTATTCTCTTTATCAACACTTTGCAATTTAGTCTCTATCCCAAATTCAATAACCCCGGCTTCATTTTTTTTGCCCGATAAGCCTTCAAAATCTATGCTTGCATTATCTCTATAGACTCCAAAGATATCCTCCAGCACATGCGAGATTCTGGATACACTTTTACGCTCCTTGCTCGTTTTCTGTGGAACAAAAATATACAGCTGCTCCTCTGCACGAGTCAGCGCAACGTATAGAACGTTAAGATTGTCAACGTATGCCTGTGCCCGCTCCTCTGCATGTTGCTCTGCAAAAATTGTATTGGAGAGCTTACTACTATACGACAAGGGCACGTACGGCAGCTTGCTAAAAGGCTCCACATTTGGCTTCATCCAAACTACGCTGTTTGTTTTGGTATCTATATCCCAGCTGCAGAATGGAACTACTACTACCTTGTATTGTAGCCCTTTGGATTTATGAATGGTGCTGATTTTAATTGCCTCCTGCCCCCCGGGGCTCTGCAAAGCCTTTTTTACTCCGCTCTCATCCCACCATTCCAGAAATGCCGAAATATCGGATATCTTTCTATTCGCAAAAGAAACTATCAGCTCATGCAAACCCTGCAGGAAAGGCAATTCGTCCTGTAGCAGGTTCAGCTTATAGTGTCGCACAATGCATTCGAATGCTTCCGGAAGAGATTTTAAAGGCAGGCTTTGCAATAGCTGCCAGTCTTCTTCCGCCAGCTTTTGAGAGAATAGCGTATGCATATCCACATTTTCACTGCCATGCAGGTAGCATGACATTTCATGCCGCAGAAAGGCTTCGCTAATATCATTCTTTTGTCCGGAAGCTAACCGCAACAGGGCTATACACAGCTGTACTACAGATGAGGCATTGAGAAACAGTGAATCTTGCGAAACAACATCAAAGCAATGCTCCGTATCACCGGAAGCTTGCCTGTATGATAGCAAACGATTTGCTACTACTTGCCCTTCCTCGTTGTTGCGTGTAAGTATGGCTATATCGCTAGCCTTATAGCCTTTATCCTGCAAGCTGGCTATCAGCTGAGGCAGCTTCTCCAGTACAATAGCTGTAGCGCTTTGCTCTTCGCTGTCGGCAACAAACTCCAATCGTACATATCCTTCCTGCTCTCCATCGCGTTGTGGATGCTGAATGCAGTCATCATACGCATTAACTACTAAGCTGCTCAATCTTCGCTGCAAATTTTCCGAAATGGCGTCACCATTACTTTCGTTCAACGTAGCTTGTAAATGTTGTGCAGCTACTTTAAACAGCGCATTATTAAACACTACTACGTTGTACAGGCTGCGCCAGTTATCCTTGAGCGCCTTGCGGTTTGTTGTCCCAAATTGCCTTAAATCATCATCAATCTGATAGGCCAAAATTCGCCAATCGCCATTGCGCCAGCGGTAGATGCTTTGCTTAACATCGCCAACAACCATACACATTTCATCTTCGGACAGGCTGTTTTTTATAAGCGGTAAAAAGTTATTCCACTGTCCTTTAGAGGTATCCTGGAACTCGTCAATCATGAAGGTACGGAAGGTGTTCCCCAGTTTTTCATATAAAAACGGAGCCTCGCTGTCGCCAATCAGTCCGCTAATAATAGATGTAGAATCGCTGATTAGCAATAAATTTTCATCGCTGGCAATATCACGAACATGATGTGCAATGTCTGCCAGCAGTCCTAACACCATGAATTTTTTGGTAATAGCCTCAACGGAGCTGTACTCTTTTCCCTTTTCTTGCCACAGCGTACAGGCCTTTTCCAGCAATGGGTTGAGGTGAGGATAAGCCTCCCGTACTTTGGACACATCGGAACCTTTCGCTATCCAGCTGTCTGGTGTGTTAACAGCATCAAGAGCTGTTTTTGTGGGAGTGTAGCTTTTTTTGAGCAGCTTATCGAAGTGCATTATAAAGCCCTTGCTCTTACCCTTGAAGTCGTCGGGCTGTATGCCTTGCGCCTGCATGTAGCTTTTTGCCTTTTGGGCAATATCCTGCATTTCGTTGTCCACCTGCTGCGCCATTTTCTGCAGTCCCTGCACATAATCCTGTAAAAAAGTCTTATCGTTCAGCTTATCTTGGACTTCGGTATACAGGTGCTGAAAGGTTTCGCTAAAGATTTCACGCCCAAGGTCTAATAGTATTTTTTTCAATCGCCATGAATGACCTTCTTCAATACGCTGATTATGAAGCATATATAACCACTGCTGACGCTGCTCATTTCCTTCAGCGTTTTCAAGCACAGCCTCCACCGCTTCCTCCAGCAAACGGTTAGTATCCAGCTCCAAGTTAAACCCCGGACGTAAGCCGACGTCGTTTACGAAGGCTCTCAGCACTTTCTGAAAGAATTTATCAATGGTAAGAATGGAAAAGCGGGAGTAATCATGCAAAATATTTCCTCGAGCATCCAAAGCCCTCTGCTGCAATTCCAGCGGGGAAACATTCACGCCTTCTGCAGCAAACTCCCGGCACAAATCCTTCAGCTTCTTTTCATTGCCACGGGCCAAAAAGTCCAGCTCTTCCACAATTCGAGTTTTCATTTCCTCCGTAGCCTTATTGGTAAAAGTTACGGCCAAAATGCGCCTATATCCCGATGCAGCATGGGTATTTTTCAGGATTAATTTAAGATACTCTCTTGTAATTCTAAAGGTTTTTCCGGAACCGGCCGAAGCCGCATATGCAGTAAGGGTAGACATGAAAACGGCTAATGATTTTTGACTTGACGGACAAATCATGCTAATAGTGCAACTGTACAAAAATAGCATAAATTTACTACTTTTGCAGCATCATGCACGTTAAGTCTTATCTGCAATATTGGTGGCATGCCCGCTATCATAACGGGCACGGTGTTCACTCACCTTTCATGTATGATTTTACGAGAAATATGCTTTGCAAGAAAAGGAGGAAAGGAGAAGAAAAAGACAAGCAAAAGCGAATTATAGCACGATTTACAAGCTTTTGCACCGGGTACAGCTTGCAGCTGCTGGAGATAAAAAGTGAAATGGATTTGGCCTCCTTATCCGAAAATGTTTTAGCCTACCTACGATACCCTCATGAAGATGATGTACTTTGGCTGAAGCTGGCTAATCATCCAGCTACCAGGGTAAGCGTAGATATATACACATTGGGTATCGTTTTTACTCTCCCAAAATTGCAAAAGCAGCGCTACTGCATACGCTTATGAAAACGTTGAAAAACATAGTATCCTTATCAAAAAAAACGAAACAAGCTAAAATCTAACAATATCTACTAAGCAGCTACTTCAGACAACCAGCTTATCTTGCTGATAAGCTGGTAATTACCAACACAAAAGTTACACCTTCGTTTATGAAAATATACACAACTACAGGAGACTCCGGTACCACCTCGCTTGCCGGAGGAGCGCGAGTACCGAAATATCATCCACGCGTTGAGGCCTACGGAACATTAGATGAATTATGCTCCCAGGTAGGTTTACTCAGGATGCATGTTACCACCAGCACTTTGCGTGAACAGCTGTTAGAAATTCAGAAGCTGTTAATGAAATGCGGGAGCATACTATCCAATACCGGAAAAAGTCCTTATCAAGTAAAGGATGGCGACATCTTACAGGTTGAAACTTGGATAGACTCGCTACAAAGTCAACTTCCTGATTTAAAGAACTTTACTATTCCGGGGGGAAACGTTGCAGCCGCTCAAAGCCACGTAGCACGCTGTGTTTGCAGGCGGGCTGAGCGAGCTACAGTATTGCTGGCCTCTGAGAATACAGCTCCCGAAAATGTGGTAAAATACCTTAACCGCCTGTCTGACTATCTTTTCGTGCTGGCGCGCACGCTTTGTAAGGAGCAAAATATTTCCGATGAAATATGGATGCCATAATCCATTAATTATCAATAATTTAACGCATTGACAATAAAGTTGTTTAGAACTTTTATAAGGTAGTAGCTAGGGTAATCCAATATATTTTTTACTTTTGCGGACTTCAAAAAACGCATTAGTAACCTCAAAATATATTTGCCTATGTACTGGACTCTAGAATTGGCCTCGAAGTTAGAGGATGCGCCCTGGCCCGCAACAAAAGAAGAACTGATTGATTTTGCACAACGTTCCGGCGCACCCATGGAGGTAGTAGAAAATTTGCAGGAAATTGAAGATGAGGGGGAGATATACGAATGTATAGAAGATATTTGGCCGGACTATCCAAGTAAGGACGATTTCTTCTTTAATGAGGATGAATATTAAAATTTCCGGATGCATAAAAAACGGCAAGCGATTACGCTTGCCGTTTTTTATTTCACGTTATCCGTACGTTCTCTACTTTTTCTTGTTCTCCAGCTTGCTTCTGTATTTTTTCTCTGCACCCGGAACAAATATGGCAGCGTTAGGTTCCTGCTTGAAGCTGTAAACCATCAAACCAATACCAACCAGAATAAACGGAATGCTGAGCAGCTGCCCCATATCCAACGGCATCCCCTGCTCAAAGGCAACCTGACGCTCTTTGATAAACTCAACAAAAAATCGGAATCCGAATACCAGCATCAAAAACACGCCAAATAAAAATCCGCTGCGATTACGCAAGGTTTCTTTTTTGAGATATACGAAGTATAGCACAAAGAAAATACACAGGTAGGCCAAGGCCTCATATATTTGCGTCGGGTGCTTAGGCGCCACCTCGCCTCTGCGGGTAAAAACAAATCCCCATGGTAAAGAAGTTTCCATTCCGTAAATTTCGGAATTTATAAGGTTGCCCATGCGGATGAAAAATCCGGTGAGCGCAACCACAATCACAATTCTATCCAGCAACCACAAGTAGCGCATTCCATACTTCCGGCAAAATAAGTAGAGCCCCAATGGAACTCCAACTGCAGCGCCATGGCTGGCCAATCCTCCCTCCCAAACCTTCAGCATTTCCAGTGGATGCGACAGGTAGTAAACCGGTTCGTAAAACAGACAGTGCCCCAAACGCAACCCTACCACTGTAGAAATAATGGCCCACATGGTAAGCGCGTCGAGCAGCTGAAGCGGTAAGCTATCTCGTTTAAAGAATCGAACAAAAATCGCGTAATCTACCATAAACGCCAGGGCAAACAAAATACCGTAGTAGCGCAGGTGGATTGGTCCTATTGCGAAGATTTCGGGATTAACCGACCATGTAATGAATGCCAGCATCTTTTTTTAGTTGAAAGTTGAAAATAGAGAGTTGAAAGTGAGAGGTAAATAAAAATCATTTTCCACTCTCAACTTTCAGCTATCCCCCATATTATTGCTCCAGCAGCTTTAGCACCTCATCCAGCTTAGGCGTAAGAATAATCTCGATACGACGATTTGCCTGACGTGCTTCGGGAGTTTTTGCACGCTTCACAGGCATATACTCCGCGCGGCCTGCCGCAGTAATACGAGATTCTTCAACTGTTGAACCTTTGAGCAGCAAGCGCACAACCGACGTTGCACGACGGCAGCTTAAATCCCAGTTATCAACTATAGCGCTGTTGACTCCGGCGCCAATATAGGGAACGTCGTCCGTATGTCCTTCGATGACCACGTTAATATCCGGATTTTTTTCCAACACAGCGGTAATGTGCCGCAACGCCTCCTCGCCACGCTTATCTACCACGAAGCTGCCGGATGCGAACATCAGCTTTTCGTCCATGGAAACGTATACTTTACCATCACGCATTTTCACTGTCAAGCCCTTTCCTTCGAAGTTAAGCAAGGCGTCAGAAAGTTTTTGCTTAAGCGCGTTGGCAACAGAATCTTTTTGATGCAAGGCGCTTTCCAACGCCATCATCTTTTTATTATGCTCCTTCAAATCGCGCTCCAGCTTGGCGGTAGCTATGCTACGCTCGTTCAACGCCCGTTCAGTGGCAAACAAATCATCTTCTTTCTTTTGCAGCGCATTTTGGTTCGCTTGCAGCTGCTCCAACAGCTTACGTATTTCTTGCTGACTGCCCTTCTGCATGGCCTCCTGCGCGCTCATCAAATCTGCATAGCGAGCAGATAGCTGGCTTTGCTCAAATTGCAGCTGCTGTATGGTATCCTGCAAACGGTAAACCCTTTCGTTTAATGCCTGATTGCGCTCCTGTTGCGCTTTTGAGCTCAAGCGCAAATTCGCATTCTCCTCTTCCAGCTGAGCGCTCTTATCATCAGCTACAGCTTTTTGCGCCTCCAAATCCTGATACTTTTTTTGCGACACGCAAGCTGAGGTAAAAACTAAAGCGGCTGCGCTGAAAAGGACAACTATTTTTCTCATGGTAACCTTGTTCGAATTTTACTTATATAACCTGTAAAGGTAGTAAATATAAGGCGCTACACCTTTTACGTCACATCAAAAATTGCTAAATAAAGCTTCATTTTTTGGACTTGACCACTTTTTCACCTTACCTTTATGTTGATTTTGTGATTTCAAGGGAATTGGGTAAGAATCCCAAGCAGTACCCGCTGCTGTAATCCTCTCTACCTCAGGTAGTTATCGTCAACAAGGCCACTGTCCGATAGATGGGAAGGCTTTTTGAGCCAAAGATGTAAAAGGTAAGCCAGAAGACCTATCACGCTTATTAATTATTTAGCAAAACTTTCGGGTACAAAAGTTGAGCATGAGCAGCATACGCTTACCTATACTATTGTGTTTACTTGGCCTTGCGTTTAACGCAGCAGCAAGCAGAGATTCTATTGCCATTGACGAGGTGCAGATAAATGCCAAGCGGCGCAACAGCACTTCTGCCAATAGCCGCTTTAGCGTAAGTACGCCCATAGAGGCTAATACGCAGACGCTGGAGCAGCTCTCCTCCACCTCTCTCAACGATTATCTGCTACAGCAAACTCCGGTTTACATCAGGCAAAGCGGCGCCGGACAAAGCGCCTCAATCTCCACTCGAGGAACTGCGCCCACACACACTTCCGTGTTCTGGAACGGACTTCCGGTAAGCTCTCTTACCGTGGGACAAGCCAGCTTAAACTTGCTGCCTGTTTTCTTTTTTGATAACGTAAATGTGCAGCTCGGAGGCGAGAGCTCGCTCTATGGTAGCGGCTCCATGGGTGGAAACATTTCACTCAACAGTAAGGCCGAAAAAAGTCAAGGTCTCCACTTGCTTGTACAGCAAAGCATTGCCAGCTACGAACATTTTACAACCGGAGTAAAAGTCGGATATGTAAATTCAAAAATAGCAAGCAAAACTACCCTATTGTACGCTTCTGCAAAAAATGATTTTAAGTTTGATAATACTAAATACGGCAATCCAAAAGAAACGCAGAACAACGCGGGATATCGCAACATGGGCGTAATGCAGAACTTGCGCTACAAGCTGAGTGAAAATCAAGATCTGAATATAAATGCCTGGTATACAGATAATAAGCAACAAATTCAGCCTATCATGCCCAGCAACCTCAACCCAGCATTCTATGATAGCATCGATAATAAAAGCTTGCGTGTCAACCTGTCTTACAACGGCAACTTCAGCGGCACGCACGCTCTTGCAACTATAGGATACTGTTATGACAGGCAGGATTTTAGAAGCAATATTATTGCTACACATAACGTGCTTGGTATTTTAGAGGCAGAGCGTCTTTTCTTGAAAATGCTGCGAATGAAAATCGGGCTCATGCCGCAGCGGATATCTCCCACAGGTGACAGCTACGCAAATGATATTGTTGAGTGGCGCACAGATTTATATGCTATGGGGACCGCCACTCCTGTAAGCTGGTTGCAGCTGAATCTCAGCGCCAGGCAAAGCTTCATTACCGATCTTACTCCGCCGTTTACATACGCAGCGGGAGCAAGCATTACAGCTATAAATAACAACAGCCATCTGCTCAAAATTACCGAAAGCGCCAGCAAAACCTACCGTGCGCCAAGCATCAACGAGCGCTACTGGGGATACAGCATCAACAGCTATTTACAACCCGAAGAAGGAAATAACATTGAGGCGGGCGCTCAATATAAGTTCACCCATAGTAGCAGGAGTGAGTTTTTTATTTCTGCCGGAGCATACCGCAACATAGTAAACAACTGGATGCGCTGGATGCCATACGGACACATCTGGAAACCGGTAAACCTTCTCAAAGTAAAAGCCAGCGGGCTGGATGTAGTAGCTAATGGAAACCTCAAAATATCGGATTTTACGGTGATGCTGAACCTCAACTACGCCTACAGCTTAGTCAATGTGGTTGACGGTGGAACAAGCTACGCTTCGCTCAACGGTTATCAAATGGCGTACTCGCCTAAATACAGAGGGAGCGGGACGCTGGGTGCGTCATACAAAAACACCAGCCTGCTCGTCAATGTAGCCTATGTGGGACTAACGCACTCTTCTGATATTTTCGATATCATTCCCGCTTATACGTTGGTAAAGTTGAGCGCATCCCAATCCCTGACATTCGGCAAGCATTGCTTTGAAGTGTTTGCGTGCGTAAATAATCTGCTTGACAAGGCTTACCAGAGCATTCAGTATTTTGCCATGCCCGGACGCAACTATGAGCTAACATTAAAATACTATTTCCAAACTAATAAAAAACAAAGACCATGATGAGAAAAAACCTTCTGTGGGCTGCGATATTCTTTGCCGCTCTTGCATTCACACCATCGTGTGAAAAAGATAATGATGCACCTAAGCAACCTGTCATTACTGTTGACTCTGTATGCTTAATCGTCAACCAGGGCAACTTTAGCGAAAGTAACGGCAGCTTCAGCTTATACAGCACCACTACCAATAGTGTTACTAACGGATTTAAAAGTTTTGCAGCCATACTGGTTGATGTAGCTATAACAGATACCCTGGGTATGGCATCCTGCAACAACTCCGATAAAGTTGAGTTTTTCGATCCGAGAACCTTTGCTACGCTTAGCGTTCCTATTACTGATGTAAATACTCCCCGCTTCATTGCAATACGTGGTGATAAGGCATACGTGAGCTGCTGGGGTACGTACAATTCTTCAACTTGGGCATATGAATCTCCCGTCATTGCGGAAATTGACATGGCAAACAAAACCAAACTCCGTGAAGTTCCCTGCTCTAATGAACCGGAAGGAATGTACGTTGTAGATAACGCGCTATACGTTGCTGTAGCCGATGGTGTAGAGGTGTACACCCTACCCGGCCTCACATTCAGCCAAAAAATCAGCACCAATTTTTCTGCTACCGCCCGCCAAATTAATAAGGATAAAAACAATAAACTTTGGGTTTCATTCAACGGATATGTTATGGGAACCACTGGCTTTGCAGTCATAGATACTCAAACAAAAAATGTGGTAAAAGAAATCACGGTTGACAAGCTCGATGCCGATGGTAGGTTTGCCCTCAACAAGGACAAATCTCAGGTATTATTTGCCGCGCCAACCTCAGAAAACTGGACGGTAGTATCCAGCGACATCTTTGCCATTAACGTAGCTACCTACACCATATCTTCGACTCCACTCATAAGCGGCACCAGCTTATCAACCATTGGCGTTAACCCATGGAATGGCGATATATACACCGCCAACACAGATTATTCAAGCAACAATGAGCTGCTCATTTACGATCAAAACGGTACGCAAAAAAACACAGCCATGGTAGGTATTGCTCCACAAAAGTTTATATTCTACTAGCTCTTCCCGTCATTGCAAGCAAAAACGAAGCAACCTCAAGATAGACGAAAGAACAAAGACAGCATCATTGATTTGTCTTTGTTCCTTGTTCTTCCCGTATCATATAAATTTACTATCTTTGCACCTTTAATTTTAAACACATAACTATGTCTTACGGTTTACTTAAAGGTAAAAGAGGTTTAATTTTTGGTGCGCTTAACGAAAAGTCCATTGCATGGAAAGTTGCGGAGCGCGCGGTAGAGGAAGGTGCGCAAATTGTGCTTACCAATACTCCTGTCTCTATGCGTTTGGGTACTATTGACGAGTTAGCAAAAAAGCTCAACGCCATCATTATTCCGGCAGACGCAACTAAGGTTGAAGATTTGGAAAACTTGGTACAAAAAGGGATGGAACACCTTGGTGGTAAGTTTGACTTCGTTCTACACTCCATTGGCATGTCGCCAAACGTACGCAAAGGCCGTACATATGATGATTTGGATTACAGCTTTTTACAGCAGACGCTGGATATTTCTGCCATTTCATTCCACAAAGTTATTCAGGTATGCCGCAAGACCGATGCCATTAATGAGTGGGGTTCAGTAGTAGCGCTTTCATACATAGCCGCTCAACGTACCCTTTACGGTTACAACGATATGGCTGATGCCAAGGCAATGCTGGAGTCTATCGCTCGCAGCTTTGGTTACATCTACGGACGTGAAAAAAAGGTTCGTATCAACACTATTTCGCAGTCGCCTACACAAACTACAGCCGGCGCCGGGATCATGGGCTTTGACAATCTGGTTGACTTTGCCGATCGCATGTCGCCACTGGGCAATGCCGATGCTTTAGATTGCGCAGACTACGTTATCACGCTATTCTCAGACCTTTCGCGTAAGGTTACCATGCAAAACCTATTCCACGATGGCGGATACTCCAGCATGGGTATGAGCTTCCGTGCAATGAAGGTGTACAACGAAGGTTTGGATTACCGAGATGTTAAGGATGATAAAACTCAGCACAAAGTGTAAAAGCAATCATGGCAAGAGAAAAGGCTGCGAAATTCGCAGCCTTTTCTCTTCCTGATGGCGAAATAATTGAAGGAATGTTGAAGAAACCTCAAATCAGGCTCGTTCAAGCCTGGGTAACTTTACATGCAGATGAATTGATAGCTAGCTGGGATTTGGCAGTAGATGGTAAAAATATATATAAAATAGAGCCTTTAAGATAGTAATCATGAATCCACGCGTTAAAAATGTCATCCCCAAAGAGGATTATACCGTTCGGTTTACAAATGCAGCGCAAAAATCTTTCGGCAATGTTCGTTTATGGTGTGCGCCATGCAGAGGGTGTGCTTATACCTTTATTTTGTATTCTCGTCCGAAAGTCTTGTTCCGTGTCGTCCGCCATCTTCTATCTCTATTCCGTTCCTAACGGAATGGCCTAAATGTACACATTAAATTTCGTGCGTTTACGCCTTTAGGCAAAAACGCTTCCACATTTTTTCCCTCTCTTAGCGCCTTACGAATAAAGGTGGAGGATATTTCAACAATTGGCGAGGGGATAAGTGTTGCGCCGTACTGTGCGCACAATTCTTCGGCGTTGAAGCCTGCGCGCGGGTAAACGTACACCTCAAAATTTTGCAAAATGGTTTGCCACTCTTTCCACCGCTCAATGCCGGCAAGGTTATCAGCTCCCATAATTACTACGAGCTGTGAATCCGGATGCTGTATTTGTAGCGCTCTTAGTGTATCGATAGTGTAGGATGGACGAGGGAGTGTGAATTCCATCTCACAGATTTTTACCGGAATTTTTTCTTGCTCAACAGCGGAGCGAAGCAGCTCCAACCGCTTTTCATCCGACCATAAGTCCGAAGCTTGTTTGAGCGGATTATGTGGACTGGGCACGAACCAAACCTCATGCAAATCGGTAAACTCTGCACAGTAGCTGGCTATAATCATATGGCCGACATGTACAGGATTAAACGAGCCGAAGAATAGTCCGATTTTCATGGGAATTAAGTCGCAAGTCGACAGTCATAAGTCATTAAGTCAACTTGCGACTGTTGACTGTCAACGGTTGATTAATAATTTTTGTACTTGCGCAACAACGTTCTCTGCGGTGAAACCAAATTTATCATCAAGTACTTTGAATGGAGCGGAGTATCCGAAATGATCCAATCCGAAAATGGCTCCGTTTGCTCCAACAAAGCGATGCAGGGTAGAAGGAAGCCCTGCTGTAAGCCCGAATACCGGTACTCCGGTGGGAAGAACTTCGTCTCTGTACTTCTTATCCTGGTTAAAGAATAATCCTTCGCTTGGGGCCGATACAATTTGTACCTGTAGCTTCTTGTGTTCAGCCAGCAACTTTGCTGCCTCAACCAATGTTGCCACTTCGGAGCCGTTGGCCAGCAGGATAATGTCTGGCTTACTTGCCTTTTGTACAACGTAAGCGCCCTTTACCGCTTGCAACGCCTCGTTGTAGCGATTTCCACCGGCGGCAGGTAAGTCTTTTATATTTTGGCGAGACAGGATTAATCCGGTAGGAGTTGAGGTGTTTTCCATAGCCAGCTTCCATGCAACAGAGCATTCCTGCGAATCAGCCGGACGTAATACCAGCATGCTGTTTTGTCCGTGATGATTTTTGAGCTGCTCCAGCAATCGCAATTGCGCCTCATGCTCTACAGGCTGGTGAGTTGGGCCGTCTTCTCCTACACGGAATGCATCGTGTGACCAAACGTACTTTACCGGCAGCTGCATAAGCGCCGCTAAACGTACCGCAGGTTTCATGTAATCTGAGAAGACAAAGAAGGTTCCGCACACCGGGATAACTCCTCCGTGCAGCGCCATACCGTTCATTACGCAAGCCATGGTGAGCTCGCACACTCCGGCTTGTAAAAATGCTCCAGAGAAATCGCCTTTTGCAAGAATTTTGCTATTCTTCAAAAAGCCATCCGTCTTATCTGAGTTAGAAAGGTCAGCGGAAGCTACTATCATGTTTTCGACCTGCTTCGCATAGGTTGCCAACACGTTTGACGAGGCCACGCGAGTTGCTTGTCCTTCCTTATGTGCAATGGCAGCATAATCTACATTCGGCGCCTCTTTGGATAAAAATTTGCTTAACTTGGCGGCCAACTCAGGATTTGCTTTCTCCCATGCTGCTTGCTCCGTTTTTTTATCAGCAACAATCTTCTTCAACTCTTCTGCGCGTGAGGCGTATAGCTGAGCTGTTTCGTCAAAAATTACAAATGGATTCTCGGTATTACCCCCTAAGTTTTTGATAGTTTCCTCAAAGGATGCACCGGCTTCGCCTAACGGCATACCGTGTGTAGCGCATTTGTTTTCGAAGCTGCTGCCGTCTGCGGTTCGAGCGCCTTTACCCATTATTGTTTGACCAATAATCAAGGTCGGACGTTGCTTTTCGGCTTGTGCTTTTTGCAGGGCAGAGTGGATTTGCTGTGCATCATTCCCTTCAATGGTAATTACATTCCAGCCCCAAGCCTCGTATTTTTTTGCTGTATCTTCATTGGTAACATCCTTAGTTTCACTGGATAGCTGGATGCCGTTGCTGTCGTAGAACATAATGAGGTTATGCAAACCTAAATGTCCTGCCAAACGTCCTGCGCCTTGCGATATCTCTTCCTGAATACCGCCATCAGAAATAAAAGCGTATGTTTTGTGGCTCATCCACTCACCAAAGCGGGCTACCAGAAAGCGCTCGGCAATAGCGGCTCCAACTGCCATTGTATGCCCTTGTCCAAGTGGTCCCGAAGTATTTTCTACACCTCTCATTACATCAACTTCTGGATGTCCCGGCGTATGGCTTCCCCATTGACGGAAATTCTTGAGGTCATCCATAGAATATTTACCACCCATGGCCAGTACGCTGTATAGCATAGGAGACATGTGTCCAGGGTCAAGGAACAACCGGTCGCGATTAATCCATGCGGGATTGCTCGGATCGTGAGTTAAGAATTTGGAGTACAGTACATTGATAAAGTCGGCTCCACCCATGGCTCCACCGGGATGTCCTGATTTTGCTTTTTCTACCATAGCGGCTGATAGAATCCTGATGTTGTCTGCCGCGCGATTGAGAATTTTTACCTCGCTCATTATGTTGATTTATTATTTTTGATTGACGATTTATGATTTACTGCCAACTGTACATTGTCATCCTGAGCTTGTCGAAGGATCTCAAATTCGCACCATGATGACACATTATCATACCATAAGATGCTTCGCTTCGCTCAGCATGGCAGCATGACGCTGCTACTGCCCACTGCCACTTAATTTTTTGTTCTATTTTTCCTAACTTTCTTTCTCTTCCTTTACCGGAATTTGTGTATGTTACCTTTAAATTTTTGGGTTATTTTTTTCTGTTTAAGGTTCAACCCTTGTGCTTTTACGGTGTAAAAGTATACTCCGTCTTCAGCCATAGAGTTGGTGCCACGTATTTTTCCATCCCATTGAAAACGAATATCAGTGCTACGGAAGTACAGCTGCCCCCAACGATTGAAAACGTTTACCTCAAAGGAGGTTATGGAGTGAATATCGTCCGGATTTTTAATTTTGAAGTACAGATTTTCTCCGGTTGAGCTGCTGGGTGTGAATACAGTTGTAAAATCATCCGGATTGATAACAAATTCCTTTACACGAATCGTGCTGCTGGCGGTATCGGCACAACCGTTTTGGTTTCTTACAATGAGGTCTATGCCGTATTCACCCGGTTGGTAAGGATCGGGAGGCGATACGTAATCGTCGGCACTTGTGGTTTGTGTTGCGTAGTACACTTGTGGTCTGGCAGTATCAGACCATTCATACTTATTTTCGTAAAATATCCAATCAAAGTATGAAATAGGCTTAGCATTTATGGATGTATTTTTTGCACGAACGTACAGTGGCGCGTCATGCTCTTCTCCTGCTTCGGGGGTTGTGCTCCAGGTCGTTGCTCCATCTTCCTTTTTCCCGGTATACACCTCCATTTGAGCATACGTTTTGTAAGCGTACACGGTGTCGCTTTCGCGCTCGGCTCTATGCCCAAAATAGTTGACAACTTCGAGCGTATAGGTGGCGTCGTAAAAAGGCGATGGGATAAATGTGGTAAGAGACGTTTGCCAAGAACGGTCATCCACAAAATCCGTGCCTTCGTGAATGTTACGGGAGGGAGTCCACCTTGTACTTTTCAGGTACACGCTATAGCCTTCGGGATAATTCAACTCCTTGTATTCGCCGGGCGTTGCCAAATCGAAATAGGTGTAGTGGAAGTTCTGGTCGGTAGTACACTCCTTGTCCGGGTCTAAGCTGGGGTAGAATAGCCCGTAAATGAGCGGATCGTCACAGCTGCTGGTACTTTCGACAATAATATCGCAAAGGGAAAAGCTGTCTATGAAAACCCATGCCCGTAATGTATCTGCGGGAGTGCGCTCCCACCTGCTACAAAAGTAGTTGTAAAAGTAGCTGTAAATGGTATCAAATGTAGTGTCGGGCGGCAAAACGTTTTCGTTTACGATAGTGTCGATGCGCAGAAAGGCAGAGTCAAGGGTAGAGTCAAGCTGTGCGCAGCGCATGGTATCCATGCAAACCCGATAGCAGCCATACCTTATGGTGTCAAGTGTAGAAGATTGCTTTAGCTCAGCGGTATCTACAAAAATGTTGTGAAAGGTAAGGGTCGCCGTTTTTAGGGTGTCAAATGTAGTATCGGGAAATGATACGATGGTATCAATGCGCAGGATGGTGGTATCGATTTTTACGGTATCAAATGTAGCATAGGGAGGTGTAATAGTATCAATGCGCAAAATTATGGAATCAATGTACAGCTGCTGCCATGTAAAGCGGGCGGAGTCGCCTTTGGGTTGGCTGGCGGAAAGCTGTCCGGTTTGGGTAAAAAATACAAAGATTTTATCCTGCGTCACGTTTACCGTATCTGTTCGGAAATAAGCAGTACTATCGTTATAAGCTGCGCTCGGAGCCGTTATTTGAGCAAAAGCGCTCAAGGCGAGTAGCAACCCGACGGTCAAAGCGGCTAATTTCTTCATTGTTAGAACCCAAAGGTTTGGGCTACAAATGTACTAAAAAATACGGATTTACTCGAATGCACCCGTGGGGGCATCGGGTAATTTAGCTATCTTTGTAGAAAATACCTGCAACGCTGCGTGGGGTTGTGCAGCGGTTTATATTTTGGAATATTTTGGAACATAATCTCGGTACGAGTAGACGTTGAACAAACAGAAAATAGTAAATGATCCGGTTCACGGATTTATAAGCATACGTACGCCGTTGGCGCATGAGCTTATTTCGCATCCATTCTTCCAACGGTTGAGGGGAATTAAGCAGCTGGGGTTGACGAGTTTGGTATATCCGGGTGCCTGCCATACACGTTTTCAGCATGCGTTGGGCGCTATGCACCTTATGAATCAAGCGGTTGAGGTGCTGCGTCATAAAGGGCATGAGGTGAATGAGTTTGAGCTGGAAGCCGCCGAGTGTGCTATGTTGTTGCATGATATAGGCCATAGTCCATTTAGCCATGCGCTGGAATTTAGCATTGTTCCGCAGCTAAGCCATGAGGATATTTCCGCAGCCATGATGTATCAGCTCAATAGCGAGCTAAATGGTAGACTTTCCCTGGCTATCGCAATCTTTGAAGATAGCTATCATAAAAAATTCCTGCACAAGCTGGTGTCGAGCCAGCTGGATGTGGACAGGTTGGACTACTTACGCAGGGACAGCTTTTTTTCGGGAGTGGCAGAGGGTGCAATAGGCGTTGAGCGTATCATCAAAATGCTGGATGTGGTGGATAACGATGTGGTGGTGGAGAGTAAGGGTATGCACTCTGTGGAAAAATTCCTGATTGCACGCCGGCTCATGTACTGGCAGGTATACTTGCACAAAACGGTTATTGCTGCGGAGCAGCTGCTGGTAAATATTTTCAATAGGGCAAAGCAGCTATCTTCTCAAGGCGAAACCTTGTTTGGAGCGGAGGCATTGCAGTTTTTCCTGACGCATGATTTGACCAGAGAAGAAATTAGAAAGGAAGAAAATCTATACAAGTTTTCAACGCTGGCAGACAGCGATGTGGATGGCGCCATAAAAATGTGGAGCTTACATCCGGACAAGGTTTTGTCGAAGCTATGTAAGAAGCTTACCGCACGTCATTTGCCGAAAATAGAAATCTCGGATAGCAAATTTTCCGGAGAGAGAGTGCAAGAGGCGACGCTAAAAGCGAAAAAATTGTTGGGATTAAACGATGAAGAGGTAGCGTACTTTGTGCAAACCGATACTTTGGTAAACAAGGCTTACAGCTTAACGGGCGACACCATAAAAATTTTGGATAAGACAGGCGGACTACAAAATATTTACACGGCATCGGATATGTTGAGCGCAGCCGCCTTCTTGCATGATACAACAAAACATTTTTTATGTTACCCAAAAGAGCTATTGCAGCAGGAGTAGTTAACTTTTAAGCTGTCTAGCTAAGGTAGCGCACGATGAATGTACAGCTGAGATTCGAAGTTAAATATCTGATTATTAAATAAATACATAAATATGCAGCTAACCGCTAAAACCATTGCAGAGCACCTAAAGGGAACGATAGAGGGCGATGAAAATGTTGCCGTATCAGGTTTTGCCCGTATAGAGCAGGCCAATAAGGGGGAGCTATGCTTTTTGGCTAATCCTAAGTATGAGGATTGGCTTTACAAAACCAAAGCCAGCCTTGCTATCGTAAGTAAAAAATTCAAGCTGCGCGAACCGGTTCCTTACACCGTGGTGTGGGTTGACGATGCTTACCGGGGCATTGCGGCTATGCTTGATTTGTACGCTGCCATGCATAGCGTGCAAAAGAAGGGACGTGAGTACCCCTCGCATATTTCATGGCGGGCAAAGATGGGTAAAGGGTGCTACATTGGCCGTTACGCTTATGTTTCAAAGGACGCTAAGATTGGTAATAACGTAAAAATATTTCCACAGGTTTACATTGGAGATGGAGTATCGGTGGGAGATAACACCATTCTTTACTCCGGTGTAAAAATATACGCTGGCTGCCATGTGGGTAAGAATTGCATTTTGCACTCAGGTTGCGTTATCGGTTCGGACGGCTTCGGTTTTGCTCCAGATGAAAACAGGCGCTACAAGAAAATTCCTCAGGTAGGGAACGTAATTTTGGAAGACGATGTGGAGGTTGGCGCCAACTCTACGCTTGACCGTGCTACGATGAACTCTACCATCATTCATCGTGGTGTAAAGCTGGATAACCTGGTACACATTGCGCATAACGTAGAAGTTGGCGCTGATACCGTGATGGCTGCCCTTAACGGTATTGCCGGATCGTCAAAAATTGGCGAGCGCTGCATGTTCGGAGGACAGGCCGGAGTTGTCGGACATCTTACCATTGGTAATGACGTGCTGCTGGCTGCCAGAACAGGAATAGCCGGCGATGTTAAAGATGGCGAATCGCGCATGGGATTTCCAGATATGCCGGCCGGCATGTACCGTAGGAGCCATGTAATATTCAAAAATTTACCGGATTTGCAAAACAAGGTTTCTGCGCTGCAAAAAGAAGTAGAGGCGCTAAAAGGCGAAAAGAGGTAATGCTCTTATAATCAGAATGATACCTCTTACGGTAGCAAACATGTAACAATTTTGACTATCTTTGCCTTGATTTTTTTTAAAGAACTTAACAAAAGATGCAAATTTTTCAGCGGACGCTCACAGAGAAAGTAACTTTTACAGGGAAAGGTTTACATACAGGACTTACGGTAGAGATGACTATTTGCCCGGCAGAGGCAAACCACGGAATTAAGTTCCAGCGGGTAGATTTGGAGGGACAACCCATCCTTTCCGCACTGGCAGATTATGTGACGGACACAGCCAGAGGTACAACATTGGTATACAAAAATACTCAGGTAAGCACCGTTGAACACGTAATGGCCTCTCTTTTTTGTTTGGGAATCGATAATGCACTCATTCAGATTAACGCACCCGAAGCTCCTATCATGGATGGCAGCGCTCGTGAGTATGTTGAGAAGATGACAGGTAAGGCTGTAGATCAGGCAGAAAAACGTGTATACCTTGAAATTACGGAAAAAGTTACCTTCCGTGACAAGAAAAAAAACACTGAAATTACCATTTACCCTGACGATCATTTCAGCGCAAATGTTCAAATAGATTTCGGCTCAAAAGTACTGGGATGCCAGTATGCGGCCATTAGCTCTGCAGAAGAGGCTGCTACAGAAATTGCACCTTGCCGTACTTTCGTATTCTTCCATGAGCTGGAATTCTTGCGTAGCAAAAACCTTATTAAGGGCGGCGATGTAGACAACGCCCTGGTGATCGTCGAAAAGCACGTAACCCAGGATGATGTTAATCGCATTGCCGATATCTTCAATAAACCCAGCCTGTCGCGCTTGGATGAAGGCTACCTGAATAACGTGGAGCTGCGCTTTGTAAACGAGCCTGCCCGTCACAAAATGCTGGACTTGATTGGTGACCTGATGCTGGTTGGTATGCCGATTAAAGGTAAAATCATAGCAACGCGTCCCGGACACTACGCCAACACAGAGCTGGCAAAAGAGCTCCGTAAAGCAGTAAGGAAAGGAGCACAGGCTCCTGCCTACGATCCAAACGTAGAGCCGCTTTACGACATTAATCGAATAAAAAACATCCTCCCTCACCGTCCGCCATTTTTACTGGTAGATAAAATCATTCACATGACCGAAGAGTCGGTTGTGGGGGTGAAGAGCGTAACCATGAACGAGCCGTTTTTTGTAGGCCACTTCCCTGATGAGCCTGTAATGCCGGGCGTTTTGGTGGTAGAGGCAATGGCGCAGTGTGGTGGAATTTTGGCGTTGAGCTCACTTCCCGATCCTGAAAACTACAGCACCTACTTTTTGAAGATTGACGGTGTGAAGTTTAAGAAAAAAATTGTTCCGGGTGATACGCTTATATTTAAGCTTAAGCTGATAGAGCCTATTCGTAGAGGTTTGGTGCACATGTCGGCTCAGGCATTTGTCGGCAACACCCTGGTTACAGAAAGCGATTTGCTTGCGCAAATTGTAAAAAACAAATAGTAATTACCACCACCATTTAGCCATTATCATTTGCCTTGATTTTTTTTGAGCTGAATGGTAAATCAAACCCAAATAAAAGCTATGGAATACAAAAATGCCAACGTGCATCCGGAGGCAAAAATAGGCGCCAACGTTGTAGTTGAGCCCTATGCCACCGTTCACAAGGATGTTGTTATTGGCGATAACACATGGATTGGCGCCAATGCGGTGCTGATGACTGGTTCACGTGTTGGGAAAAACTGCAAAATTTACCCGGGCGCCGTAATAGCCGGAGAACCTCAAGATTTGAAGTTCAAAGGCGAGGTTTCTACCGCTGAAATAGGAGACAATACCATTATTCGTGAGTTTGTTACCGTAAATCGTGGAACGGAAGCTAGCGGTAAATTGCGCACGATTGTGGGCAGCAGCTGCCTCATTATGTCATACGTACATGTTGCGCACGATTGTGTGGTGGGCAACAACGTTATTCTTGCCGGATATACCGGGCTGGCAGGAGAGGTTGAGGTTGGCGACTGGGCTATTGTTGGTGGTGGTACTGTTGTACACCAATTCGTTAAGCTTGGACAACATATCATGATCTCAGGCGGTTCAAAGGTTGGCAAAGATGTGCCTCCTTATGTGCTGGCCGGACATGATCCGTTGGCTTACGGTGGTATTAACAAAATCGGACTTCGTCGTCGTGGATTTACCAGCGGGCAGATTGATAGCATACATAACATGTACCGCATTGTATATCAAAGCAATTTGAACGTCAGCCAGGCCTGTGACGAGCTGGCTAAGCTGCCGGCAAGCGTAGAGCGCGATGTAATCCTCAATGCTATTCGTGGCAGTAGGCGCGGTATTATCAAGACCAGCTTAAGCGATAACGTTGAAATTGAGCTGTAGGAAGAAGACCTTTCTCATATAAATAAAAATCCCCGACAGCTACTGCCGGGGATTTTTATTTACGGTTAGTCAAATTTCATTCTATTAAGTATTTGATTTACAGATATTTAATTATTATTGCCATGGACAGCAAAGCAAGCTCATGCCCAATGGCAGGAGGTTTTTCGCCTCAATTGTCATCCTAAGTGAAGCGAAGCATCTCATGCTGTGGTAATGTATCATTCATGGTGCAAACTCAAGATGCTTCAACAAGCTCAGGATGACAACAAGTATGCACTGGTAAATCGTCAATAGTAAATCGTAAATGGGAACTGTTTCGCTTTGTTCAGCATGACAGCGGAGGCAAAATGCCCTTGTTTACCTCAGCTGGGTATAGTAGAATAAGTCCTTTCCATCAGCCACTTCCGGATGCAGTATGGTAATTAAATCTCGCAATACTATGTGCGGATTTACCACGCCCGATTCAAAGAAATCACTGCCGCCCTGCGGTGTAGAGCGGGCGTTGTTATTGTAAACATTTCCGCTGCCAAAGACCGGAATATCGGCAATCAGCTTGCTCATGCTGCTCAGCTCAGCGAGCGTTTGCACGCGTCCGGGGTTGAGCCACAGGCTTGCTTTTTGCGCGCTGCTGTAGGCATGTTCAATGCTTACCGGATAGCTGTCGCGCTGGCTATTGAGCGCAATTACACTTTCGCCTCCGGCATCGGCGAGGTAGCTGGCCATGTTGCTGTGCTTGCCCGGTACGTACCAGACTCCACTCCATGGAGCGTTGAGCAGCACAGGCGTTTTCTTCTCAATTTTTTCGGTGAGCTTTTTGAGCTTATTATATTCATCGGCCACCGCGTTGAATTTCTCAATGGCTAACTTTTCTTGCCCGAAAAACGTGGAAATGGCTACAACCCATTCTGCTTTACCTAGCGGGTGCTCCTCCGTATACTCGCCCAGGTAAACAACCGTAACCCCTAGCTCTTGCAGCTTTTTGCCAATAGCTTCCATTTCTCCTGACACCCCATAGGCAAATACAACATCGGGTTGTAGCGCCAGAATACGCTCATAGTTCAGCCCCGCGTCGTAGCCTACATCGGCAATCGCTCCTTGTCGGCAGCGTGCTTTTACGCTATGATTGTACACATATCCAGCGCCGGAAATACCTGCAATGCTACCTGTTTCTCCGATGAAATCCAGTAAGGCAATATGCGTAGTCGACATGCAAATTACTTTTTTGGCAGTAGTACCGCCTACCGTATATCGATAACGAACATTTTCGGTATTT
This sequence comes from Prevotellaceae bacterium, assembly GCA_031266015.1. Lineage (GTDB taxonomy): Bacteria > Bacteroidota > Bacteroidia > Bacteroidales > UBA932 > JAISBU01. Next base: position 22,584 of record JAISBU010000057.1, read on the forward strand.
TGGAAAGGATTTAAAACTACCAATATTTTTTGGTTGTCAACGGTATCGATGCAAAATCCTTTGGCGTAGGTTGGCGCATAGTAGCTGCCTTTTGGAGGCTGTTTTTGAGGGTTTCTACCACATGATAGAATTCCGAATGTAACGATGGTTAAAAGGATAATTTTGTGTGTCATATACAGCGTTTATGATTTAAGATTGACGATTTATTATTTACTATCGACAATTACTGTCGAGCAATTTTAAAAAAAAATCCCTACACAAGTGTGCGGGGATTTTTTAGCTACGCAGGCAGCTTGTTTATGCTTCTTGTGCAGCCAGCTCCGGGCTTACCAGAATTCTACCGCAGTATTCGCAAACGATAATCTTTTTGCTCAGCTTGATATCTACCTGACGTTGGGGTGGAATCTTGTTGAAGCAACCACCGCAAGCATCGCGATTTACCATTACCACTGCCAACCCGTTGTTGGCATTTGAGCGGGTACGCTCGTATGCCTGCAGCAGGCGCGGCTCTACTTTTTCTTTGCATGCATCAGATTCGGCACGCAGCTCATCCTCTTCTTTTTGAGTTTCGTTGGTAATTTCACACAGCTCTTGCCTCTTTGCTTCCAGGGCAATCTTCTTGTCGGCAAGCAGCTGGGCGGTTTCTTCTGCCAAACGTTTCTTTTCTTTCGCCTGAAAAGTAAATTCCTTTATTCTTTTTTCGCTAAGCTCAATTTCTAACGTTTGGAACTCGACTTCCTTTGACAGGGAGTCGAACTCACGGTTGTTACGCACGCTGTTTTGCTGCTCCTTGTACTTCTTTATAAGGGTCTTAGACTCCTCAATGTCATTCTTTTTCTTGGCTACCATGCTCTCCATTTCGTGCGCCTCAGCCTCATTGTTAGCCATGCGAACTTCAAGATCTACGGCCTCGTCCTCCAAATCCTTTACCTCCAAGGGTAGCTCGCCACGCAAGGTAATAATTCCATCTATCTTAGAATCAATACTTTGAAGTTCGTAAAGTAGCTTAAGCTTGCTTTCTACCGAAACCTCATTAAAGTCTACTGTTTTACCTTTTGTCATTTCTTGTGTATATAGTAAGTTCGTTTTTATCTAAGAAAAAGTGTTGTTTTACAGGTAGTTAATTGGATTTTTTAGGCTACTCGCCAAACGAACGACAAATTTACTACATTTTTTCGTAAGTACGTCATAAAAAATCTCAATTACCGCAACTTCACTTTCATAGTGCCCAATATCTATGGCAAGTAGCTGTGTATTAATATTTTGTAACTCGTGGTATTTAAAGTCTGCGCTTACGTACGCATCGGCGCCAACGGCCGAAGCGGCTCCGCTGAAACCTGCGCCGCTACCGCTCATTACGGCAACCTTGCTAATGATTGGCTTTGTGCAGGTTGAGTATTTTATGCTGCTGCACTTGAAAACCTGCTTAACCTGTTTAAGGAAAGCGTTGACCTCCATTTGTTTAGGAAGCTTCCCAAGGATGCCAAACCCTACGTTGGGGTTTACGTTGGCAAGCGGTACTAGGTCAAATGCAGGCTCCTCATAAGGATGCGTCTTGATGAGGGCTGACACAACTTTTCCCGAAAGGTGCTCTGGTACAATAACTTCCATGCGCTCTTCCGGTTCTTGACGCAACTCTCCCCATTTTCCCACAAAAGGTTGAGCCCCTTCTCCAGCCATGAACGTTCCTGTGCCGCTTGCATTGTAGCTGCAGTGGCTGTAGGCTCCAATATGCCCGGCTCCTGCCTCAAAAAGCGCGCTACGTACTTTTTCCGCATGACGGGTGGGAGCAAATGTTACCAGCTTTACAAGGTTGCCTTTTTGTGGTATTAGAATGCTGCGATTGGTGAGCGCTAAGCGATCGGCCATTTTCTCGCTTACACCGCCACGTACGCTGTCAATATTGGTGTGGGCGGAGTATAGGGCAATATCATTTTTAATGGCTAGCCGCACTACGCGTTGTTGTTCTGTTTGCCCTGTGATTTGCTTGAGGCCTCCGAATATGACAGGGTGGTGTGAAATTATGAGATTGCACTTATGCGCGATAGCCTCATGAACAATTTCCTCCGTAACATCAAGGCATAGCAACGCTCCACCAACTTCCTGCGTAGCGCTGCCCACGCATAACCCGGTGTTATCATAACTTTCCTGGTAGGCCTTAGGAGCCAACTCTTCTATAATGGATGCTATTTGCGAAACAGTCACTCTTTTTCAAATTAAAAGTTGAGAATTGAGAGTTAAATGTTGGAAGTCGATATTCAGTTTTATTTTCAACTTTCAACTATAATGAAGCTTTTACTTCCAGCAGCATATCCTTGATGTTGACCAAAGTTTTTGCAATCTCAAGGTTGATTTCCTCACCGGATTTATTGCTTCTAAGACGTTTGCGAGCGCCCTCCAGGGTGAGGCCTTCCTCTTTTACCAAGTGGTAAATAATGCGGAAGTTATCCACGTCTTTTTGCGTAAAGAGGCGATTTCCCTTTTTGTTTTTGTGAGGCTTAATGATGTCAAACTCCTTCTCCCAAAAGCGAATGAGCGACGTGTTGACATCAAACATGGTGGCTACTTCTCCAATGGTGAAGTAGATTTTCTCAATGGTGGGTTGTTTGTAAGGCATGGCGCTGTGCGATTTAAAAAGTTCAGGTTTCAAAAATTTGTTGTTGTATTGGATTAATCCAGCGACTGACCTTTGTTGGCTGCAAGCTCTTTTATGCGCTGGTATTCCGCTGGAGTTAAATCTTTGAAGAAGTAGTGCAGCGGATTTGTAAGCTGGTCTCTGTACCATACTTCGTAGTGCAAGTGCGGGGCTACAGAGCGCCCGCTGTTGCCCACCATCGCTATTACATCGCCGCGCTTTACGCTCTGCCCCTCGCGCATCAAAGTTTTTAGCAAATGGTTGTAGCAGGTTTTGTATCCGTTGCTATGATCTATGGTAATACTTATACCTGTGTTGCGGGGGCTGTTCGATATTTTTACTACTTTTCCGCTTCCCGTTGCGTACACATTAGAGCCTAGTGGCGCTGCAAAATCCACGCCTGTATGCATTTTTAGCACTTTGTAGAACGGATGAATGCGCATACCATAGGTAGCTGCAGTCCGGCGCAAATCCTTATTGTCAACCGGCTGTATGGCAGGTAACGCTGTGAGCGAAGGGTTCTTTTTGCTAACGTCTACGATTTGCTTTAGCAGTGTTGTCTGGCGTGCCACTTCTTTGCTCAGCTCGTTAATACCTTTTGTAGTGTGACGGGTGAGCCGCATGTTGCTTTCGTTTTCAATAATCTCGGTATTGAACTCTTCTGCACCCGTCTTTAGGTTTGGCGGATCTACCTCAAAAATGCGGCGATAAATATTTACATCACGCTGGCTGATACTGTTCATTACCTCATCCAGCTGATCGTATCGCTGGTTGATTTGCGCAAGGTTTTTGCTCAACGTCTTGTTGGTTTCCTCCAACTTTTTCTCCTTGGGAGTGCTAAAGAACTGAGCAAAAATAAAATAGTAACCAATAAGAAATAGCGCCGACACAAAGATATAGAGCACCGTCTTACGCAGCACGCTGAGTACGGAGTGCCGTACTTCGTCAAAGCTGAGTGTTTCGTGGTTGAACTTAAATCTTTTTGCCATGTTTCCCTTACTGATAGTCGGTTCCGTAAACGCTGTTCACGTTGGCCAGTGCCTTTATAATTTTGTCAAACTCTTCGGCGGTAATATCGTCGGAGAAAAAGTTTATAGGGTTGGTAGCGCTGCTCTTGTAGCGCACCTCATAGTGCAGGTGGGGGCCGGTAGATTTTCCGGTGTTGCCCACCGTACCTATTACTTCACCACGCTTTATAAGGTTGCCCTTTTGTGCGATTATTTTATCGAGGTGGGCATAACGGGTTTTATAGCCAAAGCCATGGTCGACCAGCACAGTGTTGCCGTAGCCATGAATGTTGAACTTGGCCTCCTCTACTACGCCATTTCCTGTGACATGAATTGGTGTTCCTGCAGGGCTGGCAAGGTCAATACCATCATGCATTTGCAGCACGCGGTAGATGGGGTCTGTGCGCCAACCAAAGGCGGCCGAAATGCGAACCTTTGGGTCGGACATGTTAAGCGGCTGTATGCTCGGGATACACTCCATCATCATTTCCTTTTGCACTGCATATCCGGCTATCTCGTCCAGCGATTTTGATTGTATGTAGGCTTTTTTGGTAATCCTGTCCATCATTATGAGCGCCTGCGCCACAGGTACCGTATTGGGAATGCTGAGCAGCGGTTCGTAGCGCGCAACGCCACCCATTCCCGCGTTACGCACCGAGACAGGGATAACGTCAACTTCAAAAATAGAGCGGTATACCTTGTTGTCTCGCTCCATCAGCTCATTGAGGCTGCGGTTGGTGCTGCTCAAACGAGCCATCAGTAAGCTGTACTTTACGAGCAAATCTTCGTTGGCCTGCTTGAGGATGTAGGATTTTGGGGTGTTGAAAAAATGTGAAAAGGTAAAAATGGCCGCTGTAGACAGTACCATGGCAGTACAAAAGCTCACACTAATCCGTACTAGACGGGTTTTGAGTGGTATGTTCACCGCTTCGTAGGAAAGAGTCTCGGAGTTGTAAAAATATTTTGTAGCCATTACAAAGTGCCGTGGCGAGTAAAAAACTTACAAATGTAAGGCTTTTGTGCAAAAAAAACAAATTTGTTAAATGGTTAATGTGTAGACAATTAGGGTATTAAGTGGGGTTACTTAAAGCGAGCGGCAGCTGCTTTTCAACCCCGAGAAGCAGAGAAAATGAGCGCGTTAGGTGATGCTCCAAATAGTATCTTTTGGTTGATTTTTTCACTTTTTTAGGCTTGCGCTTGTGTTAATTATTTGTTTTGCTTACCTTTGGTTGATTGTACACCTACGTTAGCAAATACTTTAGATATGATTAGCAGCTATTTAAGAGATTTGGTGCTAGCCAACCATCGGGTTATTATTCCCGACTTCGGAGCTTTTCTTAAGAAAGATAAGGCGGCTACCTCGCTTGAAAATTCTGTAACCTTTAGCCCGTTTTTGCGCTTCAACGATGGTTTATTCGAAGATTATATTGTTGAAAAAGAGCATGTTTCAAAAGAGCAAGCATCAGAGCGTATCAGGCAGTTTATTATTTCCATAAAAGAAGCAATAGCGCAGCAAAAGCCGTACATTCTAGAGGATTTTGGTGCATTTTACCAGGATGGTCGAGGTGCTGTTCAGTTTATTTACGGTGATACCGAGCGCGAAGTAAGGAGCCGGTTTGCCGAAATTATGGGCAGGATAAAGGCTACTACTGCTGCCCCGAAAGTTAGCGAACCTGAGGTGGAAGTACATGCTGCGGATGTTGAAGTTGTTGAATCGGAACTCAAAAGTGCGAGCAAGTCCGAAGCTGAAGAGCAGCCTGAAAAATCAACAAAAAAACCTGTAGAGGTGGAAGAAGTTGAAGCTGAGGAGGTGGAAACCAAAGATGATAACGAAGAAGGAGAGGAAATGAATAAAGCTATAACAGTTAACGGAAAAAAGGAAGCTGAAAAAGCAAATCCCGCCAAAGATTCTAACGCAGTTTCTACCATTATCAACGTAAATGTAAACGCTGATAAGGAAAAATCCAAGAGCGAAGAGGCTATTCGTGATAGTGAAAAGGCAAAACAGCTTGAGGCAGCTAATGCTTCATTGCAGGCATGGATTACCGAAGTTAACAAGCGTAAGGAGGATAAGGAAACCGCCGATCGTAAAGAGGTCGAAAGCAAGCTGTCTATTGCCGAAGAGGCTTTGCTGCTACAGCGTAGAAAACAAGAGGAGTTGGAGCGTATTTTGGCTGAAAAACAGCGCAAAGAGCAAGAGGAGTTGGAGGCAAAGAAAAAACAAGAAGAGGATGCCAGGGAGATTGCCAAGAAGAAAGAGGAAGAAGCTCGTTTGAATGTAGCCCGTCAGCGCGAAGCAGCGCTGGCTGTTGCTACCGCTAAAGAAGAAAAGGTAGTAACTGTACCGGTTACTCCATCCGCTATTTGGGAGGAGGACGATGAGCCGTCAAGTTCACCCAAGGGTGTACTTTGGTTGCTGCTTGTGCTTTTGGTGCTGCTTATTGTTTCGGGAGCGCTATGGTTTTGGACGCCAATTTCGGAGGCTCTTTGGAGCGCTGAGCCTGAACGTGCTGCGCCAGTACAAGTATATACGCTCAAGACTATGCCTGAGCCCGCACCCTTGCCTTTTATTCCAAAAGTTTCGAATCAGCAGCGAGGCGTTTACTACGTGGTAGTAGGAAGCTTCAATGAGCAAGGCAACGCTATCGAGTTTAGTCAAATACTGTACCGTTTGGGTGTAGAGTCCGAAATTGTTGTTACCGACGGAGGAATGCTGGCGGTATGTATAGCCAAAAACACTTCGCAAGAATCTGTAATGCCCGTAATGAATGCCTATAAGGCTAAGTACGGCGCCGTGTGGATTATGTACTAAGCTTATTTTGAAAAGCAAGAAGTAAAATTACCGTTTAGATCAAGGATTTCATTTTTAATGCAGTTCAGTAAAACACCAAATCGTCTGTTCAACGCAGACGATTTTTTTATGGAAAAAGTAGTGGATGGCAAGCGTTCACTTTTTCATAAAGAAATTGGTGAAATAACATATACTCGTGTTCGTCGTAGCCGTAGCATACGCATTGCGTTACGGCCAGGCAAGCCGGTGTCCGTAACTTTGCCCCTTTATGGCTCCTATGCCGATGCCGACAGGTTGATATTGGAGAAATTAGACTGGATAAAGGCCGAGCTGATACACATGCGTGAAATGGAGGCAAAACGAAAGGTTTTTACCGAGGAAGAATTAGAGCGACTTCGTGCGCAGGCAAAACAATTCCTGCCTCCACGGGTTGAAGCCTTGGCTCAACGGCATGGTTTTACATATCGTGGAATTGCTATCAAAAACATTCGTTCACGCTGGGGCAGCTGCTCTGCCACAAATAACCTCAATTTTAGCATTTATCTCATGTATCTGCCTGATGATCAGGTTGACTATGTGATTTTGCACGAGCTGTGCCATACCATGCACAAAAATCACGGACCTCACTTTTGGGCATTACTGGACAAGGTCACCAGCGGCAGAGCAAAGCAGCTGTCAGAGTCTATGAGCAGGTATAGCCGGAGGTTATTTTAGCTGTTCTCCGGACGTAGCTTACGCACGGCAGCGCCAGCTTGCCACATTTCGCTTTCGCGAAGCTCCTTCAGCTCAGCATCCAGCTTTTCACGGTAGTCTGGCTTGCTGCAAGTGTCAATAGTGCGCTTGGCTTCCGTGCCGATGGCAACGCTGTTGTACAAATCCTTAAATACAGGTAGGGTAGCGGCGTAGAATTTGTGTCTCCAATCTAATGCGCCACGTTGTGCAGTGGTAGAGCAGTTTGCGTACATCCAGTCCATACCGTTTTCTGCTACCAGAGGCATAAGACTTTGAGTCAGCTCCTCTACCGTTTCATTGAAAGCTTCGCTGGGCGAGTGACCATGCGAGCGCAACACCTCGTATTGCGCCTGGAAAACACCTTGTATACACCCCATTAGCGTACCACGTTCACCGGTAAGGTCAGAGTATACTTCTTTCTTGAAGTCAGTTTCAAAAAGGTAGCCTGAGCCAACGCCAATACCAAGAGCAATGCATTTTTCGCGAGCCTTCCCGGTAGCATCCTGATAAATAGCGAAGCTGGAATTAAGGCCTTTACCTGCCACAAATAAGCGGCGGAGTGAAGTGCCCGAACCCTTTGGTGCAACCAGGATTACATCAATATCCTTAGATGGAATAATGTGGGTTTGATCGTTGAAGGTAACTCCAAAACCGTGCGAGAAGTATAGCGCTTTACCGGGAGTAAGATGCTTTTGTAGCTTGGGCCACATGTCAATTTGACCGGCATCTGAGAGTAGGAATTGAACGATAGTTGCCTTTTCGGCAGCTTCCTCTATCTCAAATAAAGTTTTGCCGGGAACCCATCCGTCAGCAACAGCCTTATCCCAGCTCTTGCCGCCTTTGCGTTGTCCAACGATAACGTTGAAGCCATTGTCGCGTAAGTTAAGAGATTGTCCCGGACCTTGCACACCGTATCCGATAATTGCAATAGTCTCATTTTTAAGCACTTCTCGTGCTTTTTCCATGGGGAATTCTTCGCGGGTAACTACATCTTCTACCACGCCGCCAAAGTTGATTTTTGCCATTTGATCTTATTTTGTAGTTAAAATGCCAGTTTTTTGAGTTTACAAAGGTAAGGATTTTAGTTGTCAATGATATAAATGATGATGAACTTAATGAAATAATAGCATTTACATTTTGTTTAAATACAATTCGCGCCTTACTTTAATATACGCTAAATACTTTTCGTAGTTTAGAACGCATCTGATCGGCGTGAACGGCTGATAAAATCGGTTCCACGCCGTCAAGAAATTGCGACGCGGTTTTGTTATCGAGAATTGCCGTGGGCATGGTGGAAGAAATTATTACTCTTTTATTACCGTTGTAGGTGTGGATATACTCATTTATGCTTGCATTTTTCATGGCGTCCAACACCGCCGATATATTTTGCGCATTTGAACCGAAATAGGGGTCTATAAAGGTGCTTGAAAATCCTTTTTCTTCCGTATTTTCAGGATCCGTTGAACAGCCCGTCAAAATCAACCCCAACGCTGTCATCCATACTAAAACTCTGTTTTTTTACATTTTATCTTATTGTAGTAGCTAAAATGCCGATTCTTTAGGTTTACAAAGGTAGGGATTTTAATTGTAAAATGAAGTTGATATAACTATTTGATATACAGATATTTAATGTGTTTATGATGTTATATTTACGATCTGCATTAGAATCTGTAAGAGATTTTGATAGTTTACATGAAATTGTTAAGGCCGCTACTGAAAATTTTAGGGCATTTTAAGTAAAAATATCGTGAAAATGAGGGCGCCGCTCACGTTGAAAATGTATATCGGGATGAAGTTTTTTATATCCTATCTTTGGCGCAAATGCAGTATCTTTGCTGCTAAACTAGGGAGTTTTTATGATCAATAACATGCTTATCATCGGTATTGCCGGGGGAACAGGATCCGGAAAAAGTACGGTGGTAAAGAAAATAATGGAGCTGCAACCGGAAACAGATGTGGTAATTCTTCCGCAGGATTCCTACTATCGCGATAGCAGCCACCTGCCGTTAGGGGAGCGTCTGGAAATAAACTTTGACCATCCGGATTCGTTGGAGTTTGACTTGCTGGTGGAGCATGTCAGGAGGTTGAAAAAAGGAGAGAGCATTGAACAGCCGATGTACTCGTATTTGACCTGTACACGCTCCGTTGAAACCATCCCTATAGCGCCTCGTCATGTTATTATAGTGGAAGGAATACTTATCTTTTATGATAAACGCCTGCGCAGCCTGATGGACATAAAAGTATTCGTGGATGCCGATGCCGATGATAGATTGGGACGTGTAATAACGCGAGATATCGTAGAGCGTGGACGCTCGGTAAACAGGGTGCTGGAGCGCTACGAGAAAACCGTTAAACCTATGCACCTGCAGTTTGTAGAACCTACCAAACGTTATGCCGATATTATTATTCCTCAGGGCGGACACAACGATGTTGCTATTGGTATGCTGCAATCTGTAGTAGAAAAACACTGCAATGTTCAACGAAAAAAGTAGGAACTTTTGACAATATAGCCATGCTTGAAAATATTATTCTTGAAAATATTCTGTTCCTTGATGTGGAAGCTGTTCCGCAATCGCCAAGCTATGATGATTTGCCGGAGGAGTTCAGGGAGCTGTGGGATAAAAAATCGACCGGCATACGTAAGCCGGAGCAGACGGCTGCAGAGATATATGAGCGAGCAGGAATTTACGCGGAGTTCGGTCGCATTATTTGCATATCGGCCGGCTACCTTACCAGGCAAGGTGATGGGCGACGAGCGTTTCGGATAAAATCGTTTTGCAATGAGGATGAAAAATTGCTGCTGGAAGAATTTGGCGACGTGTTGCAACAATTTTATAAGACCAAGCGTAACGCCTATTTGTGCGCTCACAACGGTAAGGAGTTTGACTTTCCATACATTGCCCGGCGCATGCTGGTAAATGGCGTGAAGCTTCCGCAGGCGCTGAATATTCACGGGCAAAAACCATGGGAAACAAGCTTTTTGGATACTATGGAGCTGTGGAAGTTTGGCGACTATAAAAATTTTACGTCTTTAAACCTGCTGGCTACCGTTTTTGGTATTCCCTCGCCAAAAGATGACATTGACGGCAGCATGGTGGCAATGGTTTACTACCAGGAAAAGAACCTGCCGCGTATTGTAGAGTACTGCGAAAAAGATGTGCTGACGGTGGCCAAACTATTCCTCAAGCTGCGTGCCGACGATAGCGAAATATCCGAGGTTGTACATGCGTAACCTCTCTTCTGATTCCTGAATGTAAAAACTTACTGGTGAGAACGTTGGTGACTGCTCGTTGAGCAGGACATAAACCATATGAGCGCACCAACTGTCAACAGCCATAAGTATTCTTTGTCAAAAGATTTTAGCATTTGCGTGATGTGCACTTTTTGCAGAAAGAGCTCAATGCTTTGCTGCTGCTCGCTGAGCCATAAAAGCCCTCCGATAACAGCAACCGTAATACATGCGGCAATAGCTGCGGTTCCAAGCGCCGCCTTTATTGCCCACTTGCGTTCCTCAACCTGCTGTTTTTTCTGCGCGGCTAAATATATCCTGCGCATGGCTTCCTGCTCAAAGTTGCGGCTGGTGGTGGGTGGCGGCAGCAGGTCAAACAACTCTTTTAGCTTGTCGTTGCTGTTGTGTGATGGAGTATTCATATCAACTTTTCCATTAAATCCTGTAATTTCTTTCGGGCGCGGTGCAGCTTAACCTTCACGCTGCTCTCGCTAAAACCTGTAATAGCTGCTATTTCAGCTACGGCATGGTGGTTCAGGTAGTGTAGCGCTACAATGCTGCGATCTTTTTCGTTGAGCTGCAACAGCGCCAGTTCTAATTTATTCAGCTGCTCCTCCTTGTCCCTCGCACTTTTTTCTGCGCTAAAATCATACGAAGCTACTTGCTCATTCAGCGCTACGGTTGATAACCGTTTCTTGCGCACGAATGATATGGCGGTGTTGTAGGTAATTTTGAACAGCCATGTTGCCAGCCGCGAGCCGCCTTTGAACTTGTGCAGGTTTTCAAACGCTTTTACAAATACGTCCTGCGCCAGCTCCTCCGCGTCCTGCGGCGAGCGTACTATACGTAGGGCAAGCCCGTACACCCTGTCCTTATGCAGGCGCACCAAATGGGCAAAAGCGCTTGTGTTGCCCTGCAAGGTTTGCTGTATGTATAGCAGCTCATTTTCCATTTTCCCCTATTAGACACAAATTTAATGATTTGGTTACATAATTTATAGAACTATATAGCTAATAATTTGATTTACAAATGATTAACTTGCAAGTAAAAAGTGCTGAATGTTGAATAATTCAATCAATTTGAAATAAACAAAGATTTTTGTAACCTTTTGTTGAAAGGCACGTCAAAGGGACAAGAAACAAGGTATAAACACTTAAACTTAATTAACTATGTTACAAGATGTTATCAATGACACTCTGGTAGAGGCTGCCAGCTCGACTTTGCAATTTGTTGCCGAACCCTTAGATTTAGCGAAAATTCTGAAGAAGGTGGTGCTGCCCATTTGCATTATTGCCATAGTTTTTAGCAGCATATTTGGAGTGCTGTTTTTTTACTTACGCAGCTGGCACAGGCAGCGTATGCTTATGATTGAGAAAGGGTTGATTGATGTGAAGAAGGCTTCCGAACCCAATCCCAAAAGAAATATGATGATAGCTATTATGGTGCTGGGTGCAGTAGCTGGCTGGGTTGTGGGCGATTTGGCCGGACACATGCTGCCTCCTCCTTTTGGCGCTGTTGGATTTGCGGCCATTGGCTACATGGTGTACTACTGCATTTTTGTGCATAAAAAGGATAAAAAACAGGAGTAGCCGCCCCTTCTAATATTTGCAACTTGAGCATGCATGCGCTAACTTTGTGCTTGCATGCTTTGTTTTTGGATAGCTGGTAAGTAAGCATGTGGCGTTAGAAATGCAAAAAAGAAAAATAGCCGTCTGCCTATGCATTGTATGGATGGTTTTGTCATCTTGCAGCTCCGCTTTGCCCGATTTGCCGAATGTATTTCGCTACAACGAAAGCAAGGGTATTCCTACGCTCGACCCAGCCTTTGCCCGCACGCAGGCCATTATCAACCCCTGTCTGCAGCTGTACAACGGGCTGCTGCAGCTGGATAATGAGCTCCATGTTTTGCCCTGCATTGCCCATAAGTACGCCGTATCGCCCGATGGATTGCAGTACACCTTTTCGTTGCGCAGGGATGTTTTTTTTCACGATAGCCCCGCATTTCCAAAGGGAGAGGGCAGGCGGGTGGCGGCGTCCGATTTTGTGTACTCCTTCTACCGGTTAAAAAGTCCCAGCCTGGCCTCTCCGGGCAGCTGGACGCTGGTCCATATGGACACCTGCTATGCCGTAAATGACAGCGTTTTAGCGGTGAAGCTAAGGCGGGCATCTCCCGTGTTTTTGGGTACGCTGGCTATGCCGTATTGCTTTGTAGTACCGCATGAAGCGGTGGAGTACTATGGCGCAGAATTTAGTAAACATCCGGTGGGTACAGGCCCGTTCTACTTAAAGGCCTGGCGAGAGGGCGAGAAGCTGGTTTTGCGCAGAAACAGGCGCTACTTTGAGCAGGACAGCTCCGGTGCGCGTTTGCCGTATTTAGAGGCCGTAACCACTACGTTTGTGCCGGATAAGCAGAGTGAATTTTTGGAATTTGCCAAAGGAAAAATCGACTACCTGTCGGGCGTTCATGCCGCCTCTCGTGATGAGCTGCTTACCCGCTCAGGCACGTTGAATCCCAAGTATGCCGGTAAGGTGCAAATGCTGCAGGGGCCATATCTCAACACAGAATACGTTGGGTTTTTGCTCAACAACTCCGAGTTTGCCAATAAGGCGTTGCAAAATGCAGATGTGCGCCGTGCCATAGCCTACGGCATTGATAAGGGCAAAATGGTAAAGTTTCTTCGGAGCAACCTGGCCACACCTGCCGCTAATGGCTTTGTGCCGCAAGGATTGCCCTCATTTTCTTCTGCGGTAAAAGGCTTTGAGTACAACCCCAAGAAAGCCGGACAGCTTTTGGCAAAAGCCGGATATCCACAGGGACAAAACCTGCCGGAGCTGGTATTTTCTACCACAGATGACTACTTGGATATTTGTGAGTTTATACAACATGAGCTAGCTGCTTTAGGAATAAAAATCCGTATAAATGCGCTATCCGGCGCTGCATACCGGCAGCAGGTGGGAGAGGGAAAGCTGAGCATGTTTCGCGCTTCGTGGATTGCAGATTACCCCGATGCCGAAAGTTACCTCTCGTTGCTGTATAGCAAGAATGCGCCTCCCGCAGGTCCTAACTATACGCACTTTTGCAATCACGAGTACGATAAAAAGTACATGCAATCTCTCGCAGAAACATCTCTCGAATCAAGATACAAGTTGTATCAATCCCTTGATAGCCTCATTGTAGATAACGTACCGGTGCTGCCGCTATTCTACGATAAGGCAGCGCGCTTTGTCCGTATCGGAGTGCTTGGTATGGAACCTAACCCTATGAATATGCTGGTGCTGAAGCAGGTACGCAAAGTAAACAATTAACCACTAACTACTTATGTTACAGTATTTTGAAGAATACATAAAGCAAAGCGAACCCGATAAAAAAGAAAAGGGAATTATCTGGCAAACGGCTATCGGCTTACAGCAGGTTGATGGGCTTAAACCTTCTGCGTATTTGATTGAAACGGCAAAGCAGAATATTGAGGGCGATATTACCTTTGACGAAGTGAAAAGCCGTATTGACAGCTACTATGAAACGCTGTCTGCCCGACAGGATAGCACCGACAGCGACAGGACGGAAGAAGCCGATAAAGTTTCCGCAAGAATTGCTGAAGTACTGTCGGAAAAAACTTTTTCATTCACGCCAACCGAATACATAAATATTCACAGGCGGCTTTTCAGCGAAATTTACAAGTTCGCCGGAAAAATCCGCGACTACAATATCACAAAATCCGAGTGGGCGCTGAACGGCGAAACGGTACTTTACGCCGGCGCCGACAACCTACGCGCTACCCTGGAATATGATTTTGAGCAGGAAAAGATGTTCAACTACAAAGGATTAAGCAAGCAGCAAATTATTGAACACATAGCCCACTTTGTCGCATATTTGTGGCAAATTCATATTTTTGGAGAGGGGAACACAAGAACAACGGCAGTTTTTTTAATAAAATATCTTCGCAAGCTCGGCTTTAAGAATATAAGCAATGATTTGTTTGCCGAACATTCGTGGTATTTCCGAAATTCCCTTGTAAGAGCAAATTACGAGGATTTGTCGCGAGACATTCATAAAACCGACAAATATCTTATTCGATTTCTTTCAAATTTACTTCTGAAAGAAAATAACGTGCTGAAAAACAGAGAATTGCATATTAATTTTGTCGCGCCTGAAAATGCAGGCATAAATGTCACCGATGTCACCGATAATGTCACCGATGTTACTGATAATGTCACCGATGAAAAGTTCCTTGTAATCGGAAAAAAGTTCCTTGTAAATAATGAAAAGTTCCCTGTAAATAATAAAAAGTTCCCTGTAATTGGATTAGAAATATTGAGCCTTATAGAAAAGAATCCGAATATTACAATTATAGAATTATCAAAACAGCTAAATATATCAGATAGAGCGGTAAAAAATAACCTGAATAAATTCAAAAATGCAGGTATTATTTCTCGCGTTGGCTCTGACAAAACAGGAAGCTGGAAAATCTTAAAAAAAGGAGGAGACGATGAATAAAGAGCTTCAATTTTTGATTTACAACACGCCACAGGAAAATGTAAAAGTTGATGTGGTGGTAAAAGACGAAACGATTTGGCTGACGCAAAAAGCGATGGCGGCGCTGTTTGGCGTACAAGTTCCTGCAATCAGCAAACACTTGAAAAATATTTTTGCGGAGGGCGAACTTGACGAAAAAGTGGTTGTTTCCATTTTGGAAATAACCACTCAACACGGTGCTATTGAGGGAAAAACACAAAGTGTGGAAACACAGTTTTACAATCTCGATACAATTATTTCCGTCGGTTACCGCGTAAATTCTTCAAAAGCAACGGCATTCAGGATTTGGGCAACACAAACGCTTAAGGAATTTATTATCAAAGGATTTGTGCTTGACGATGAGCGGCTGAAGCAGGGAAAAACGGCTTTCGGGAAAGATTACTTCCGCGAGCTGCTTGAGCGGGTGCGCTCCATTCGGGCAAGCGAACGCCGTATATGGCAGCAGATTACCGATATTTTTGCCGAATGTAGCATCGACTATAC
>JAISBU010000066.1 GCA_031266015.1 Prevotellaceae bacterium
TGCTCGTGGCCCGTAAATCCTCTACCCAAGCGTAGAGAGGGCGCATTGCTAAAGGAATAGACTTGCAACGTTTGCGGGTCGCGCAGCCTGCCCCAGGGGTCGTAGCTGTACTCGGCCAGCTTGCTGCCGTTGGCATTTGTGAGGGCTACTATGCTGCCCAGATGGTCGGTATGCACGTAGTAGATTTTATCGGTCTGCCCTTCCTGCTTTACGTACACCGCCGCCAGCCCGTCGGCACTGTGCAGGTAGTAGAGCTGCCGCAATACCTCACCCTCTACAACTTTTTCGTAGCCTCTGGCAAAGGTAATACTTTTTGCTACGTCTCCGTTCTTTTTGAGCACAGTTTTCCAGCGCTGCCAGGGGCCGTAGTCAACTTTTCAAAGAGCGTAAGCGATAGCAATGGTGCAAAACAGCATGACAAATAGTGTAAAATCTATCAAGTAAATGTTATGCATTATTTTCAAACACCCGTAAAAGGTTGCTAATAAAGCTATCTTGATTTTCATATTGCTATGATTAATTTGTTTTTTCTATAGCCCCAACTTTTCATCATTTTTTTGTTTATCCTTTTTCCTTACAATCTCCAAGCATTCCTGTATTTTAGGTAAAATATCCGTTTCAAACTCTTTTTTAGCCATTTTTTTTTCTGCACGTAATAATTTCCATGACACTATAAATTTATAGTTTTTTTCTGCAAAAAGTACATCGGAAAGAATTATATTAAAACTTCCATTATTATAATATATCCGATCTTTGGCTTCAAATGCAAATATGTTATTTTTTTTTGATTTTAATAGATAAAAAGTAAAAACAAAAGTGCCTTTACTATCATAACCGATTTGATCTCTTCTAAAAAAGCGACATTGAAAATCTAATGAGTCGGAAAACTTATACCTTGTATCCATTGATCCGATTTCCATCAACTTCAGTATATCAAGATTGACACGATATTCAGGATATTGTTCATAAAAAATGTCCATTGCAGCATTGAACTGCTCTTGTGTTGCTGGCGACTGTTCATAGCCAGCAATGACATCCCAAGGAACCATAAAACAAGACGGACAAAATAAGCATACTACCGCTGATATGATAAAAATTCTCATCATGGCATTATGCTTAAAAGTTCTATCGTATCAAATACTTTCTTGTAGGTGGCAATGCCTGTCATCCCTGCTCCAAATAACATCCCTCCCATATCGAAATGCTTAACAGACAAAAAGAGTTGACGTGCAAAGAGGTTTACGTCTGCTGATAGAGTTCTGGTAGATAACAAAAAGGCTGAAGCCCCTTTTTCATATCCCATATTCAGATAATCTATATCATGCAAGTAGGATGCAAACTCTTTGTATCCCCATTTGGGAACTCGTCCATAGTAATAATCATTAGGTCCAAACTGTGGATTTTTTCTTCCCATATAAGAAGTCCCGTTTAAGTTCTTATTGAACTCACCAGCATCAAGCTTATCCATCGTATACCCTTGGGTCTCGTATTTGTCTGCTATGCTGTTTGCGTTGGCAGCAATTTTATCCTCTATCCCAAAAACTTATCTGCAATGGTAATGACATCGCTGTAGCCTGAACATGCTGCCGAGCAAGGCAGGTATATTCAAAAAGTTCATGGTATAAATGTATTTATACTATCCGGTTTAGGGCTAAATTTACGAAAATGATATGTCTCATTTTCTGTCCAATGTTGAGAACTATTAGAGTAATAGGATTTTGTGATTTTAAACGTTGTATCATTCAAAATAATACCTTCCCTTACAAAAGCTTTATGGGGTTTTTCTGATGGATACCAGCGCTCAAACTTAATCACACTCTTCTCTATCATAAACACTCCCCAATCATACTTAACTTTTTTATATGACTGATTATGTAGATAATACTTTTGTATGTAGCTGTCCATTTCCATAAGCGATGTTTTCGCTCCTCCTGTAGATATTAATACCCCGTTACCGTAGAAGAAATAAGCACTGTTTATCGTTTTCCCATCATATCCTATCTGATAATAGTAACCATCTATACGCAGCTGATTGCTTGTATAAGGCGTTAAAGGAAGAGATAATAAATCATCGTTTCCTTTTGTACATTGTACGAATAACACGCTTATCATTGATAAAATTAAATGTTTCACTATATTGTTTTTTAGATTTTGGCTGACTACCATGCTCCAAATTGAAAATACCACCGTCCTCTTTTTTCACGCTCGTACCTAAAGTAGGGTGAATCTGTTATATTATGCGTAATTACATTTTGCAGAGCATAGCGGATATTTTCGGAGTCATATCCGATAGAAATTGGGCCTATGCCAATGGAAAGCACCCCATGCCGATATTTATTAGGGTCGGGAGCATAAGGGTCATTCGGGTTTTGTATATATGTACCATTTGGTCCGCATTTTTCTATTTTATCAGTATGCCTATCTTTCTCATTTAATCCTGGGTCTCCCGTGAACAGAACATTTTCAAGGTAGAGTAGCCCCAAATTCAAGCGTACCCGCGAAGTTCTGAATCGGTCTCCACCATCACCCCACAAATCATTGTATATGTCCACGCCTAAGCTGCCGGGAATGCCTATTTTTTTATAGCCCACGGTTTGCGAAAACTCTCCTGCCTTGTACTCGGTTTTTCCCTCTGTGTAAAGCCCAAAATAGGTTGTTTCCGTTCCTTTTCTTGTTTCCCATCCCTGATAACCTCCGTAGTTTTGCCAAAAGTACGTCTTTCCATACTCAGCCCACGGTGCATAAGGGAAAAGCTTAGGTACGCCCACTCCTACATCAAAGCCAATACCTTTTTGATGAGTCCCTACTTGCACATCAATATGAATGGCAACAGGAGATATGTATTTCTGGACTTGATAGCCTGCATCTGTAAAGAATAAAAAGTAAACCCCTAAAGCTATCAGAAGTGGGTTTTCCCCCGTTGGATCAGTATAAATTAGCGGATTATTTCTTGCGTAGCTATACCTGTTAAAATCCTGCAAGTATCCTGCATCCGCCACGTAAGGGTCGGGGCTTAGGAACCTACCCAGCAGCGGGTCGTAGAGGCGGGCGTTCATGTTTATCAGGCCAAACTCCGGCAGGTGCTCGTGGCCCGTAAATCCTCTACCCAAGCGTAGAGAGGGCGCATTGCTAAAGGAATAGACTTGCAACGTTTGCGGGTCGCGCAGCCTGCCCCATGGGTCGTAGCTGTACTCGGCCAGCTTGCTGCCGTTGGCATTTGTGAGGGCTACTATGCTGCCCAGGTGGTCGGTATGCACGTATAGCAGCCCCGTGAAGGCGCTGCCATTTTTAGTGGTTTGCTCCTGTACAGCGTGCAAACCTGTAGGCGTATGTACAAAGCAGCGAGTGCGCACGCTATCTGCGTATATTTCCCTCTCGTAGCTGCCCACGTAGTGGGTGGTTTTGTACAGCGCGCCCGCCTTGTAGCGCTTGGTGTACAGCCGTTGCCCCGTATGGTCGTAGTAAAAGGTAAGGCTATCGGCACCCTGCGCTATGTACAGTGGTCGGTTTTTGGAGTCGTAGGCTATGCGCTGCTCCCGCCGCGCCAGGCTATCAAGGTTATCGGCAGGGTTAATAATGTCGGTTACGGCGTGGGGTCTGCCGTTGTTGTATAAGTAGGCACCCACGTCTGCTTTGGTAGCAATATTGCCGTTGGCAGCGTAGGTGACCGCCCGCGCCGCGTTAACGTGCGTAAGCCGGTGCAGGTTGTCGTAATCAAAACTTTCTGTTTGAGCGCCCAAATTTCGCGCAGCAAGGTTGCCCGTTTGAGAGTTGAATACATACTCCTGCAAAGGAAGCGTACCTGAAGAGCTTTTACGCTGTAGCAAGCTATGGCTATCGTATGCCAAGGTAGCTTGCTGACCATTTCCCCAGCTATACTGCTTGGGTTGCCCCATGGCGTTTTCATCGGTTAACTTCCAAAGAGTATTGCCGCCGTTGTTAATAGAGGTAAGGAGCCCGCCGCTGTAGCCAAGGTTAAGCGTAAAGCCGTTGGGGTAATTTTTTTGCTGCAACAATCCCTGTTCATCGTACTTATACGAGAAGGTGTACCGCTCATTTTCTATGCTCGTTTTTCTCTGCTTAATTCTTCCAAGCTCATCATACACGGTGTAAAGCTCCTCTGCTCCATTGCGCTTTACGCTTTCTAAGCCGTGGGCGTTAAAGCTGTACGTATAGGTCGCCTCCGGGGTAACGTTTTCTGTAGTACGCCCCAACTTGTCGTACTTAAACTCATTGGTGTAGCCACGAGCATCTGTACTGGCTACCAACTGACCAAAACCATTGTAGCTACAGGTAATTTTTCCTGCGTTGGGGTCTACCACCTCAACTTTATTACCCTGTAGGTCGTACTTTATAGCTACAGCCTGCCCGCCTTCCGGAGTAGTAGATTTGGTAAGCCCCGATGCGTGGTAGGTGTAGCTAACGGTTTGACCATTGGTCTTACTTGTGGCAACCTGCCCTGCTGCGTTAACAGCCGTTTCCTTGGCCCCCTCCGGATTTGCAACGGTCGTTACCCTGCCGTTATAGGTGTAGTGGATATCACCTCTAGGAGTAGCCACTACCCCAAGACGGCCATACTTATCATAGGTATAGGTTTCTGCCCACTCCGTAGCCTCCGAATCGAACTTTGGCTTAGAGATGCGACTCTTACGCCCCACGTAGTCGTATGCCGTATATACCGATATTCTTTTATCATTTAGGCCAAAGGTTTGATGGCAGACTTCACGACCAAGGTGGTCAAACCAAGTGTAGCTCTTTACTCCATCAGAAAGCTGGTCATAGGTATAATATTTCGCCTCAGAGGAGGGCGCATTATCACTATGGGTAACCCATCTTATCCCCTGCGTTTGCTTACTGCCATCAGGGTAGATTGTCTCCCGTAATCTCCTCGAACTATCGTACTTGTATGAGGTTACTAGCCCTGTTGCATCAGTTTCAGATAAGAGTAAGCCTCGTTTGGGGCTCCACAAGTAAGTGGTGGTCTCGCCTAGTGCATTGCTTTTTGAGGCTAAAAATCTGCCTGAGGGAGTATAGGAAAGCGTTGATACCAACGTAGAGCCATTTGCCGTTACCTCCATTCTAGTTGCATGACCAAACACGTCGAAGTTTTTATACTCCGTTATCACCTTATTAACATCTCGTGGGTCCTTGGTTTCTTTTACCAAATTTCCCTTAGCGTCATACTCGTACAGCGTGGTTCTCGTGTACTTTTCTGCCCCCTGCTGTCGTATGGTTGTACTACTGTCGGGTTTATTAGGACACCAAGAGCCATTCTTAGAGTACGCCTCTGTTACTGTCTCCGTAATATTACCGTAAGTTGTTTTTGCAGACGTGATGTTACCGTAGTCATCTACGCCTAAAATGTCCGTGATAGTGGATAGGTTATTTAAGTGATTATCAGTAGTTTGCTTTGAAATATACGGAAATATTCTTTTCCCGCTAAAGTATTTCATGCTATTTTTATAGGTGGTGGTAGCTATTACACTATCTTGAGTTGTTGCAACCGTTATCTTCTCTGGAAAAGTGTTATAAAGACTAATGTTATACCCGTATTCTGTTGTTGTTTTGATACCAGTGGTATAGTTAGTCATGCGTAGCTCCCCAAAGCCAAGAAATCCTTTGCCCTGCTTATGAATACGAATATTTTTGTAGTAATATCCAATCGAATGATTGTTATTATACACATTGGAAACAACATACAAGGGAGATAGCGTCTTAACCAAAGGAAAAGATACCGTATAGCTGTCAGAAGAGGCGTAAATGCTTCTTGTTGTTATGGGTAAGTAGCTTAAGCATATATTTTCATTTAAGTCATTGGAGATAGCTGCAACTTGCGGAAAAAAGGAGTCTCTAAAGGATTGTATCCTCCATAAGTCTATGTACCTGTTAAAGCATACTTCAGACCTTCCATCTCCATCATAATCTGCAACATCTAAATCATAAAATCCTAATCCTAAAGAGAAAACATCAGACAAATTTGGAGCGTAGTCAGAATTGTATATCTGAAAAGTGAATCCGTTGCCATTGTTGATACCCACTTTAAAAACGTACTTGCCATTATCACGTAGTTGGGCAAACACAATATCCGTTTTACCATCTAAGTTAAAATCTCCCGTAAAGCCTTTGAAATGCATATTATTGGGGTTATTGTCATACGAATCAGCAAGAGATATATTGTCAATATTTTTGCGCACAAATGATACCCCCGTAGAAAGCAGCAGGTAGCTTTCGTATTCATAATTTCCCGAATGTTTATCCGTAAGCACAAATAAGTCAATTTTCCCATCACCATTATAATCACCGGGATACACATGATGTTTATTGGATAAAAGAGAAGTGGAAAATAGGAGTTGAAACCGACCATCTATTAACTCATAAACGTTGCTGGCATTGGATTTAGCGATACATACGTTAATTTTTTCATTACCAGTAATATCAAATAAGAATACATTATTGGATTTTTCTCCCCAATCTGTAATTCCACCTACGGCAATTTGATTGCCGTATTGGTTGTATACTTTTTGGCTGTTTTTTATTAATATCTCATGCTTCCCATCGCCATTAAAATCTCCCACAATGTAATTATTATCCTGCGCCGCCTCATTAAAGCCGTAGTAACCGGCAGGTGATTCACCTCCATTAAATTCCGCTCCATTAAAAAAGTGATAGTTATACCTATAAGTACCATTGGGGGCCTTTGTGACGCTTACTAAGTCCATTAATCCGTCGCCGTTTAGGTCTGCTATAAATATGTCCTTGTAGTTATCACCATAAACCGTAAACTCACAATGCTTAAAGAAGTGTGTCCCGTAGCTATCATAGTTTAAGTACAGTTTGACTTTTTTATCTTTTATCGTAATGAAATCTCTTCTGCCATCACCATTAAAATCTGCAAATATAGGGCGAGAGTTTAAGTTTTCTGAAATAAACCCCCAGTCTTCTCCGCCGTATTTTGAGTAATTATCATACTCACCTTCCCATGAAAATGTCAGTGGAGAATATGCAATTTCATCAGCCGTTGCTTCTTTTACTCCGACAAGTTTTGAGTAAAGCCCATCAAAGTTATAATCAAGCGCATACCTATGAAAAAGTTGGCTGTTTGATTTTGCAGCTATCGTTTTCAAGCGTTTTGATTGCATTGTTTTTTTGCCTGCAACATAGTACGCCTCTACATCTTGCCTGCCCTCATACTCAAAAGAGATTTCATTTACAGGTGCCCTGCCGGCAGTTTTATTTCCCGTATAGGCAATTTTACTCAACCAAAATTCGCCATTAGCATCATCTACTCCATACGTGTAGGTCATGTAGTTACTATTGGCATCCTCCACTCTAGCTAGGAGCCAGGTAAGCGGAGTTGAGCTGCCTTGAGCCTTAATATATGAATCGGCAGTAACTCCATAATACAGCGTCTTACCATCTTTGGTAATAACCTCAAAGCACATATAGTCGTTAATATTTTTGTAGGTTATATCGACAAAAGTTTCTACTTCTGTCCGATACTTTGCACCATTTGCGAAGTGGCTACCTGAAACTAAAAATAAACGCTGTCCATCTAACATTAGATTATCTTTCGCTGTCAACTCTACACTTGCAACTTTGCTATCATGATACATGGTGCCACCTACTCTTGATATAGCGGAGCCTCCTGCAATGCTCCACCCCCACCCAGCAATGCCATTTCGTCCTTGACTATTGTATGTTAAGGCCACATTTGGCTGAACGCCTTGAATACCAGCCGGACATACAATAGGAATAGTGTAGATAGAGGCACCTGTTGGGCTTACATCTAGTGTCCCTCCTTGTGTAGCAGGGGTAAATTCTGTCGGTATATAATCTTCCTTCACCTCATCTTCCATGATATAGACATCAGGAGGATTATAGACTATCAATTTTACCTTATCTGCAATATAATCACTTCCCTGAAAAGCTATCGCTCCATTTCTAACTGTAGTATTTCTGCGCTGTAGCGAAACGCATTTATCTATGGGTTTTCCCTCTCCATTATGTGCCACTAAACCGCTACTATTACGGTTCATTTTATGATTATTGCTATAATATACAATGTCTTGCGTTTTTCTCTGAGCAGTTTCCAAGCGCAAGTAAGGTCCTTTATTGTTTAAAATAAATATGTTTTGGTATATAATCTGCTGGTTCACGCTAGGGGTAAAATTATAGTGAAGTGGAAGCTTGCGAGCAATAGTAACGGTACCTTTTGAGGGTATTTTTAGGGATAATAAAGGCGTCCCGCCCCTTATTCTCATTGACTAGTCGCCAACCCGAAATACTCACAGCTGTCTCGCCATAGTTGTATAAACTCACAAACTCTCCACTGCGACTTGTTCCAATGCCTTCGGGAAAAGGCGTATCATAAAACAATTCGCTTATTATAACCGTTTGTTGAGCTTGCAGTGTAACGCTAGAAGTCAAGAATAGCAGTGCTATGCCAAAAATATGTCTTAGACTTTTCATCATCTTAATTTCAGCAATTAAATTGATTAGTAAAAGTACTACTCTATCAGCCTTTCCTATACTTTGAAACAAACTTGTTGTTTGGGGTAATCGCCTCTATTTTTTGTAATGTTTCACCTAATTCCTTTCGCTGTCCTTGTCTATGCTGTAGCTGCGCCAACTTGTAGTAAGCTACGACCTCTGTCTTTCGAGGAACAGCGCTTGCTTGCTTTTTTCCTTTTCCTTTTGCTATTGAGCTTGCATTCGCATTTGAGTTACCCCGCTGCCTATTCTTCCACATGCTCTTGAGGTTGGGCTGCAAAGGTTCGTTTTGTAGTTGATCCGCCTCGCTGCTATCCGTCATCGCTTTTAGCAGTTGGATTGCCTGCTGTGGCTTATTTTCTTTAAGGTAGCTATTCACATAGGCTATCCGAAGCGAACCACCCAACCCGCTATCCGATGGGAGCTGCTCAATAACCTGTAAAACAACTTTGCGGCTTTGTCCGTATTTTTTTTGGTGGATTAGGCTGCTGACAGTAACCCAACTGGCTGCTGCATAAAGCAATTTCAGCTCAATGTCCTCTTGTATTTGCTCCAGTAGTGGTTCAACTATGCTTTTTGCAGTAGCGGCACCTGCAGCATTTTCTGTCAGCTCTGCCTCATACAACATGGCGCTGGCTAAACCCAACTTAGTCCAATAGCTGTCATGATTTACAACTCTTTGCTCATAAAGCTCTTTCAACTTTCCGTAGCGTTTCTGATTTTTGTACAGCGTGCGTAACTTCGCTAATGCAGCAGTGCTACTGGTATCAACTTCTAAAATACCTTGTGCGTACTGCTCTGCCTCCTGCATTTTGCGCTCCTTAAAGGCTTGCGCCAAAAGAGGGTAGTACACGTGCGTTTTTTGTAGCCGAATATGCTCATCACGCTGTAGCTGCTCTTTTTCATCGTACAGGGTTCGCCGCTTTTTACTGTCCATTTTTTGAATAACCTCCTTTGGATTTTCGGCAAGAGTACGAAGGGGCTTGCGCGTTTGCACCCATTTTTGTCCGACACTACGCTCCACTTCCGCTATATAGGCAAGCGTTTCTGCCGAGAGATGCCAAGATGGTTTATTTGATTTCTCAAAAGCCTTTCTTTGGTTGTCAAGCTTACTGCGAATGTCCACTAGCGCTAACTGCAGGTACTGCTTATCGGGGGTTATGGCAATGGCTTTCTTGTACAGCTGCGCCGCTGTTTCCGGTAGATTAGGCGCTTCGCCATACAGTTCCACATACTGCCTATACTGTCCATAGTTACCTGCGCAAAGCGAGATAAGTGAGCGAGCATAGCGGTCGTAAAAAGGCATGCTTTGCTCATTCTTTTTTAGCGCCTCCCTGAATAAAACTGCAACCTGCGCCTGCTGATTTTGAGCGTTATACACCCTGGCTAAACCATCGTACGCCTCAATGGCGTTGGGCTGAAGAGCCACCAGCCGCTGGTAAGCAATCGTGGCGCTACCATACTGCTTATGGTAAAATAGCTCCTTAGCCCGTGCATATAGCTTACGCAACTCATCTTCGCTAGCGGTCTCCACTTCCTCTGAAGTTGCACTGCCGGCTTGTGCCTTTAAGCTGTGGGGCATCAAAGTAGAGGCAACGAACATTCCGCCTCCCTGCAGCAGAGAGTGTAAAAATTTCCTACGATTGTAGCCCATAAAAGAAACTGAATTAAAAAAATCAGGTTTTTTTGGCAGGATTCCTACCCACATCGTTGCTGTCTTTATGACTCCAGCTTTTGCTTAAGCTACAAAAAAACCTGATTTACATACGTATCATCGTAAAAACATCTATTTGTTTTATCAAAAATGATTTGAGTTACAAGTTTACAACATAGTTTTGTTAAAAACAATAGTTAAGCGATAATTTTTACCGCATATCTTACATAATCTATTAATAATCAACACGATATTTTTAATGCATACCATATCATATGCTATACAACACTAAAAAGGCTCGTAATTTTTAACATTGTTGGTGTTCGGCAGTATTAAAATATATGGTATTCACGACTGGAATACCAATAAAAGAAATGTGGTGCAAAACAGGCTGTTGGATAAGCATGAGCCCAGGCTGCCAGCGGTAATAACGGAAGTAAGGGGGGGGTAAATGCGGGCAGGGAACGGATGGCCGGAATTTTTTCCGGGCTTTTTTACGCTTCCACTACCAGCTTTGCCCGCCACGCATCTTTAATGGGGATGGAGTGTTTGGTAGCTTTATTGAAGCCCGAAAGCACGGAGTAGCTGCTTACGTGTATGGCGCCTGTCTTTATATTTATAATCTCCTGGCGCATTTTTATGCTACGCTCCCCAATACCCACAACGTGGCTGCGGACGGCTATTTCGTCATGCAACCGGGTTTCTACCTTATAATCGGCCTCAACGTGTACCAGCACCACAGTATCGTTGCGCCTTTCGAAATCCTCTGACAGCACATGCTGTAGGAAATCCACACGACCGATATCAAAATAATTCCAGTACACGGAATTATTCACGTGACCAAAGCCATCAATATCGCTAAACCGTATTTGAATAGGTACCGTATACATACCAACATTTTTTAGTTAGAAAGCAGCTAGCCAACGCAAGTCATTTATACAATTTCTCCATTTGCCAGCTTGCGAAAAGCATCTTCCGCCGCTCGCTGTTCCGCTTCTTTTTTCGACAATCCGCCACCCACTCCACACGCTTGTCCGCTAATGCTAACACGGCTAATGAAGCGCGGCGATCTTCTTTCTCCTTTTTCCTCAGATGTGTCGAAGCTAATGGTGCCGTTTTGCTTTTGCACCATTTCAATCAAGCGGCTCTTGTAGTCAAACTCTACCACTGCCAGCTGGTCAATATTCACATGCGGAAGTAGTATTCTATTCAGGAAAACGTTGAAAGTTCGGTCGTAACCAACATCGAGATACATGGCGCCCACCAAAGCTTCCAGCGCATTTCCGGAAATATTTTTGGGCTGCTGCCGGCGTAGCTTTGTTACCAGCATTTTCTCCAACTTCAGCTCACGGGCCAGCTTGCCTAAGCTGGCCCGGCCCACTATTTTGGAGCGTATTTGAGTAAGGAAACCTTCTCGACGATCCGGAAATTTGTTGTAAAGGTAGTCCGACACAATACAGCCGATAACAGCATCACCCAGTAACTCCAGGCGCTCATTGTTAGCGCGTATGCTCTTGAATTTTTGTGTTGCCGACCTGTGCGTAAAGGCAAGCTTATACAAGGCAATGTTTCTGGGATAGAAGCCTAGCATCTTCTTCAATGCGAAGTAAAACGTCTTGTCTTTGGACAAGCGTACCCAAACCGATCGCAATAAACTCCTCAAAGACAAGGGATTATAGTTTTTTGAAAAGAACCGCCGCATTGTGTCCGCCAAAACCGAAGGTGTTGCTCAAAGCGTACTTAACATCACGCTTCTGCGCTTTGTTAAGCGTAAGGTTGAATCGCGAGTCAATTTCCGGATCAGCCACTTTGTGGTTAATGGTGGGAGGAATAATGCCACGGTCAATGGCGCAAATGCAGGCCAACGCTTCAATAGCGCCGGTAGCGCCAAGCAGGTGTCCTGTCATTGACTTGGTTGAGCTGATATTCAGCTTGAACGAATGTTCGCCAAACACCTTTTCAACAGCCTTAAGCTCGGTCACGTCGCCCAGCGGAGTTGAGGTACCGTGTACGTTGATGTAATCAACAACTTCCGGACCTACTTCTGCGTCTTTTAATGTTTTACGCATAACGCCCGATGCCCCCAGCCCCTCAGGATGAGGGGCCACAATATGGTAAGCATCGGCCGTCATGCCGCTGCCAACCATTTCGGCGTAAATTTTAGCGCCACGCGCCTTAGCATGCTCGTACTCTTCAAGTACAAGCGCTCCTGCACCTTCGCCCAGCACAAAGCCATCACGGGTTTTGTCAAACGGACGCGAGGCAGAAGCATACTCATCGTTGTTGGTAGAAAGCGCCTTGGCAGAACCGAATCCGCCCATAGCCGCCTCGCCCACGGCCGCCTCAGAGCCACCTGCAATGATGGCGTTGGCTTTACCTAAACGAATAAGATTGAAAGCGTCAATCAGCGCATGTGTTGATGAGGCGCAGGCCGACACGGTAGCGTAGTTGGGGCCGCGCAGCCCATATTTCATGGAGATAAGCCCTGCGGCTATATCTGCAATCATTTTAGGGACAAAAAGCGGGCTAAACCTGGGAATTTTTCCATCATCGGCGTAGCCCACCACTTCGTCAAAGAAGGTTTTAATACCTCCAATGCCTGATGCAAAAATTACGCCAATCTCGTCAACGTCTTCCTTACTGAGATCCATGCCTGAATCCTTTACTGCCTGTGATGCTGCAATAAGCGCATACTGCGAGTAGGGATCCAGCCTACGAATTTCTGACTTTTCAAAGGCTTCGGGATGGCTGTTTGGGTCGTAATTTTTTATTTCGCAAGCAAACCTAGTCTTAAACAGGCTGGCATCGTAGCGAGTAATTGGGGTAGCGCCGCTAACTCCGTTGCATAGATTGTCAAAATATTCGGCAATCGAACTGCCTAGGGGGTTAATAGTGCCAAGTCCTGTAGCTACTACTCGTTTTAATTCCATACCTAAATGTCTACGTTAATAAACAAAAGTCTTTGTTTAGCTGCTTACTTTGCGTGCTTCTCAATGTAAGAAACTGCATCGCCAACGGTAGCAATTTTCTCTGCATCTTCATCAGGAATAGATACGCTAAACTCCTTTTCGAACTCCATGATGAGCTCAACAGTGTCCAAAGAGTCGGCGCCCAAATCGTTGGTGAAGCTTGCTGAGTTAACCACTTCTGCTTCGTCAACGCCTAACTTGTCAACGATAATTGCTTTTACCTTTGCTGCAACATCTGCCATAGTTTTGGTTTTTAGTGAATAAAAAAGGTTTTGTGTTTTTTAGAAAAAACGCCTATACCCAGTGTGTTGTTTTCAGGGGCTTTTTTCTAAAGTTGGTACAAAAGTATAAACTTATTCCGTAGTTTTTATATTTTTGAGTGTTTTTTTACCGACATATAAAACTAAAATCTTGCAAATGAATAACATAGCGATTTTTGCATCCGGTTCGGGTACAAATGCCGAAAATATAATTCGCTACTTCAACTTTCACCCTCAAAAGGGGGCCAAAGTCGTTATGCTATATGCTAATAAACCAGAGGTATACGCGCTAATCCGCGCAAAAAAGCTGGGTGTTCCCACCCATGTTTTTGATAGGGATACTTTTTACAGTAGCAACGAAATTTTAGCTGAGCTAAACCGGCTGGAGGTAGCTTTAATTGTACTCGCCGGATTTCTTTGGCTGATGCCACACAACATAGTGGAAGCTTTCCCAAACAAAATTGTAAACGTTCACCCGGCCCTGCTCCCGAAGTTCGGAGGTAAGGGAATGTACGGTATGAATGTTCACAAAGCTGTGAAGGAAGCGGGCGAACGCGAAACGGGCATTACGGTTCACTACGTAAATAAGGAGTATGATAGCGGCAGTATTATTTTTCAGGCCAAATGTAGCGTAGAAAAAAGTGACTCTCCGGAAGCTATTGCTGAAAAAATTCACCTGCTGGAGCAAGAGAATTTTCCCAGGACAGTAGAGGAGGTATTACATAAAATTTAATAGCAATTCGAATAAATCTTTACAGAACCTTATATAAATGTTAAATATTTGATAATCAAATATTTACATGTAGTCACATTAAGGCATTTGGGACAAATATTTTTCAATACCAGCAGCGGCTTTTCGTCCGGAATCAATGGCGCGGACTACCAGGCTGGCTCCCAATGCGGCATCTCCGGCGGCAAAGATTTTATGTACAGAGGTACCATTTCCACTTTTGGTTTCAATATTTTTCCGTCCATCGAGCGATAGGGAAAGGTCTGACACCAGGCCATGATGAACAGGATGCACAAATCCCATAGCCAGCAATACCAGGTCTGCTTTGAAAATTTCTTTGCGGCCTGTGTGCTTAAGCTGCGCTCGTCCATTTTCATTTATCCATTCCACTTCTTCAACTTCGACGGCAGCTACTTTTTCCTTTTCACCAATAAATTTTCGGGTATCGAGCAGCCAGCGACGGGCACAACCTTCTTCATGTGAGGATGAAGTTTTAAGCACCAACGGATACATAGGCCAAGGTGTAGCAGGATTCTCACCCACAGGTGGTTTTGGCATAATTTCAATTTGAACTACGCTTGCCGCACCTTGCCGAACGGCTGTTCCTACACAATCGCTGCCGGTGTCGCCACCGCCAATCACAAGTACGTGTTTTCCCTGAGCGCTGATACGCTGTCCGGCAGAAATATCTTGCCCTGCTACCACCCTATTTTGCTGTCGCAGGTAGTCAAGCGCAAGGTGTATGCCTTTGAGATTTCGGCCCTCTACTTCCAAATCACGCGGTACTTCGGAACCTATGCAAAGGCAAATGGCATCGTAGTCTGCCTGTAGCTGCTCCGCGGAAATATCTCTGCCAACCTCAACGCCTGTAATAAACTTAACTCCTTCCTGCGTCATTATATTTGTACGGCGATCAATGATTTTTTTGTTCAGCTTAAAATCCGGAATACCCAGGCGGAGCAAACCGCCAACTACCTCATCTTTTTCAAAAACGGTAACGTTGAATCCTTTCTGATTGAGGCGATTTGCGGCAGCCAGACCTGCCGGTCCCGACCCAACCACGGCTACCTTTTCTTTGCGTCGATGCTTAGGTATGCGTGGTTGTACGTAGCCTTCGTCAAAGGCTTTTTCGGCCACGGCCACCTCGTTCTCACGAATGGTAACGGGTTCATGCGAAAGTGACAGTACGCAGGATTTTTCGCACAGCGCAGGACAAACTCGCCCCGTGAATTCAGGAAAATCATTGGTAGAGGTGAGTATATCATAGGCCTCTCTCCATTTGCCTTTGTTCAATGCGTTTTGCCACTCGGGCTGGCAGTTTCCCAACGGGCAGGCCCACATACAGAAAGGCACTCCGCAATCCATACAGCGTGAGGCTTGCAAAAGTCTATCTTCTGTGTTGAGCGTTTGCTCTACTTCGGCATAATCGTTTATGCGATCATTGAGCGCACGGTATCCGGCTTCTTTGCGAGGTATGGTTAAAAATGCTTTTGGATTTCCCATGTCATCAAAACATTATGATTGAGATGATTACATATCACCTCTAGTAGTCCCTTTCTACGCTTTCTATTTTGGCCTTAAGCACTTCGGACTTACGATCGTGCAAAATTTTCTTGTACTCAATAGGCGTAACTTTTATGAATTGCTCCACAGAGTCGCTCCATGTATTCAGCAATCGTTGTGCCAACGGGCTTCCCGTATGCTGCACATGCTGCTTTAGCAAATCTTTGAGCTCTCTTCTAT
Organism: Prevotellaceae bacterium; assembly: GCA_031266015.1. GTDB lineage: Bacteria > Bacteroidota > Bacteroidia > Bacteroidales > UBA932 > JAISBU01. The sequence goes on from JAISBU010000066.1 coordinate 15,847, forward strand.
CTGCATTATCATCTACAAGTGAGAGCTCAACCATTTCCATGTTGCAGAAAAAATCGAAGTTTTGCTTCACATCCCACACGTAGGCCACGCCTCCGCTCATGCCTGCAGCAAAGTTGCGCCCCACTGTGCCCAGAATAACAGTGCAACCGCCTGTCATGTATTCGCAACAGTGATCTCCGGCGCCTTCGACCACAGCAATGGCTCCGCTGTTGCGCACGCAAAAACGCTCTCCTACTCTACCGTTGATGTATACCTCACCTGAAGTAGCGCCATACAGCAAGGTATTTCCCGCAATCACATTTTCTTCGGGAACCGGCGTTGAACCAACGGGCGGCACAACGACTATTTTGCCTCCGGACAAGCCTTTTCCCAGGTAATCGTTACTATCGCCTTCAAGCCGAAAGGATACGCCATGTGAGAGGAAGGCTCCGAAGCTTTGTCCCGCCGAGCCTTTGAAAGTACAGCAGATGGTGCCATCAGGCAATCCTGCGTTACCGTAGCGCTTTGCGATTTCGCCCGAAAGCATGGCGCCAACAGACCTGTCGGTATTAGTGATTTCATACGCCAACCCTATCGGCGCTTGCTTTCCAATAGCCTCCACGCAAGATATAATTATCTCATTATCAATGACTTTACTCATTCTGCTACCTTCCTGCTTAGCTCCGCTACGAATTGATGCTACGTTGGTTTTAGCGGGAAAGTAGGTTAAGCGTGACAAGTCGAGTTTTGCCACTTTCGGACTTTCGGATTCTTTCGGATTGCGATGCAGCAAGTCGGTTCGACCAACAATTTCGTCAAGCGAACGAAAGCCCATTTGAGCCAAATACTCACGCACCTCTTGCGCCAAAAACATGAAAAAGTTGAACAAATGTTCTTCACGACCTTTGAAGCGCACGCGCAAGCTCTCGTCTTGAGTGGCAACACCCACAGGGCAAGTATTGAGATGGCACTTGCGCATCATTACGCACCCTAAAACAATAAGCGCTGACGTTGCGAATCCGAACTCCTCGGCGCCCAACAAAGCGGCAACAATTATGTCGCGACCTGTTTTGAATTGCCCGTCAGCTTGCAACACAACGCGTTCACGCAGGCTATTCATTACCAAAGTTTGCTGCGTTTCGGCAAGACCAACTTCAGTCGGCAGGCCTGCATACTTGATGGAGCTGAGCGGACTGGCTCCCGTACCGCCTTCGCCTCCGCTAATTACAATAACGTCTGCTTTTGCTTTGGCTACGCCTGCAGCAATTGTACCAACTCCGCTTACCGACACCAGCTTTACCGAAATTCTCGCGCGAGGGTTGACATTTTTCAGGTCAAAAATAAGCTGCGCCAAATCTTCAATGGAGTAAATATCGTGGTGCGGCGGCGGCGAGATAAGGGATATGCCCGGAATGGAGTGGCGCGTGCGAGCGATAACTTCATCTACTTTAAAACCAGGAAGTTGTCCTCCCTCTCCGGGTTTAGCGCCTTGCGCAATTTTTATTTGAATCTCATCGGCGTTGACAAGGTATTCGGCTGTTACACCAAAGCGGCCGGATGCGATTTGTTTAATTGCGCTACGTGCCAGCGAACCATCCGGACGCGGACGGAAGCGCTCCGGATCTTCGCCGCCTTCTCCGGTATTACTTTTACCTCCCAGCCTATTCATGGTTACGGCCATTGCCTCATGGGCCTCTTTGCTGATGGAGCCAAACGACATGGCTCCCGTAACAAAGCGACGGGCAATGCTTTCGGCAGGCTCTACCTTGTCAACCGGAATTGGTTTTTTTGTATCGAAATAAAGCAAATCACGCAGGAAGAACGGCGTATTTTTATTGTCAACAATGGCGGTGTACTCCTTGAATTTTTCGTAAGAACCGGTGCGTGTTGCCAGCTGCAGCTTCGATATAGTTTCGGGATTCCACGAGTGCTGTTCTCCATCACGACGGTAGGCGTAGAATCCTTCACTCACGGGCGTATCGTTCACCTCATCATTAAAAGCCAGCTTAACCAGCTGCTCCTGCTGGGTTGCAACATCCTCAAGGTCTATGCCGCCGACTTTCGTAGTTATTCCTCCAAAGTATTTTTGCGAAAGTGATTCGGAAATGCCTACCGCCTCAAAAATTTTTGCTCCACGATAGCTGCGTATGGTCGAAATTCCCATTTTTGAGATAACCTTAAGCAGCCCTTTGTTTACGGATTTAATGTAACGCTTTTCCGCGGTATCGTAATCCATATGCAGCTCACCGCTTTTGATTTGCTTATCAATAACAGCGTATGCCATATACGGATTTACGGCGCTGGCGCCAAAGCCAAGCAGCAAAGCAAAGTGCATTGTTTCACGAGGCTCGGCGCTCTCCACAATAAGTCCGATTTGTACGCGCTTACGCACATTGATAAGGTGATGATGTACAGCTGATAATCCTAAAAGCGAAGGAATAGGGGCCAGCTCCGCAGAAGCGTTTCTATCGCTCAATACGATATGGTTGTAGCCTTCGTCCACCGCCTTTGCCGCCTGCTTACACATGCTATCAATGGCTTTCTCAAGTCCCTTTGCTCCGGTTCTTACCTCATAAAGCATAGGAATAGTATATGAGCGAAAGCCTTTATACTCCAAGTGGCACAGTATATCAAACTCGCGGTTGGTCAATACGGGACTCTTAACTTTTATCATCCTGCACACCTCATTATCGAGCGTAAATAGATTGTGGCTAAAGCTCCCAATGTAGCCCGTTAACGACATCACCAATTCTTCCCGAATGGGATCTATAGGTGGATTGGTAACTTGTGCAAATTGCTGTCGGAAGTATCGGAAAAGATTTTGCGGCAACTTTGATAGCGCCGCTAGCGGCACATCATTACCCATAGAGCCAACCGGCTCTTTACCTTCAAGGCACATGGGGATAATGATTTTTTCAACATCCTCTTTGGTGTAGCTAAAGGCATGCAGCAGCTGCGGATAATCTTTCACATCCTGTTTTACGGTGCGTCCGGATGTTATCTTATCCAATTCAAAACGGTTCGCCTTAAGCCACTCGCCATACGGATATTTGTCCGCAAGCACCTTTTTCAGCTCCTCATCACGATAGATGCTACCGTCCTCTGTATCCACCATAAATATTTTTCCGGGCTGCAACCTGCCTTTTTCACGCACATCGGCAGGATCAAAAGTAATAACGCCTGTCTCAGAGGCCATTACAAGGGTTCCGCTGTTGGTTATCACGTAGCGTGCGGGGCGCAAACCGTTACGATCGAGCATGCCGCCCGCGTAGCGCCCATCGAAAAACAGCAATGTGGCAGGCCCGTCCCAAGGTTCGAATGCCATTGAGTGAAACTCAAAAAATGATTTCAGCTCGCGCGAAATAGGATTCTTATCGTTGAAGCTTTCCGGTATCAACACGGCTAACGCATGTGGCAGCGACAACCCTGATTTAACAAGAAACTCCAGCGCGTTATCAAGCGAAGCGCTATCGCTCATGCCCTCTTCAATAATCGGCAGCACTTCTTTAATGTCGGCAAAGTTGGGTGAAGCAAAAAATTCCTCACGCGCCCTCATCCACTCGCGATTGCCGCGTATGGTATTGATTTCGCCATTGTGCCCCAGGTAACGGAAGGGTTGGGCAAGCTCCCACTTTGGAAATGTATTGGTACTGAAACGTGAGTGCACCAAGGCAACTCCGCTGGTAAAATAGGGATCGCTCAAATCGGGAAAATACTGTCGCAGCTGGTGCGAGGTGAGCATCCCCTTATACGCAATACTTTTGGCAGAAAGGCTTACAACGTAGCATTCCTCTTTGGACAACTCCCGCTCAATGGCTTTGCGCAGCACGTACAAGCGCAGCTCCAAATTGTTTTCACGCTCAGTATCTACTATAAAAATCTGCTTCACTATCGGCTCCGTTGCCGATGAGCCCTGCCCCAGCACATTACTGTTGACAGGGACATCGCGCACGGCAAGCAGAGAGAGCCCTCTTTGCTCGGCCTCTTTTCTGATGCACTCCAGCGCCTTTTCCTGCTTGAAGGAATCTTTGGATAGAAACACCAAGCCGGTTCCATAACGACCTTTCTCCGGCACCGGAATTCCATTAAGCAAAATAAACTCATGCGGAATATTCAGCATGATACCCGCTCCGTCTCCCGTGAGCGGATCAACACCTTCAGCTCCGCGATGCACCATATTCTCCAACAGCAGTAATCCCTTATCGACTATATCATGAGTTTTAGCGGAGCGCAAATTGACAATTAACCCCACGCCACAGGCATCATGCTCGTAGCTGGGGTTATACAATCCTTGCTGATAATACGTATTTTCTTGATTCACAAATAATTATCTTATAAAAAGTAGTTCTCTGTACTTTGGTAGCGGCCACATTTCATTATCCACTATCAGCTCCAGCTTGTCAATGTGGTAGCGGACGGTAGCCATGCGCGGAATCACGTTATCGTGGTAGGCAATGGCTTTATCGCGCTCGCTTCCCGCTTTGTTGGCCTTTTTGCGCTCATCCACCATGCTCTGTACGCCCACGGTAATTTCGTTGGTGTGGTTCGCAATACGCTCAATAATTAGCTTATTTTGCGCTGACATAGCTCCGCTCAGAGTCTCAGGAAAATGAGCGGCAACTTTTGCCACATTATCAAGCAGCTTCGACTGATATTCTGTTGCCACGGGTATAACGTGGTTCATAGCCAAATCGCCCAGCACACGTGATTCAATCTGAATCTTTTTGCTGTACATTTCCCACTTCACCTCGCAGCGAGAATGTAGCTCTCTCTCAGTCAAAACATTAGTGTTGCTAAAAGTTTTTACGCTATCCTTGGCAAGGTAGGCATCGAAAATAACCGGCACGCTGGTTTCGCAGCACAAGCCACGCTTAGCAGCCTCTGCCTTCCATTCATCGCTATATCCGTTACCGTCAAAATGGATGGCGGTACTATCTTTAATGTAAGCTTTTACCACTTCAAAAATCGCTTTTTCTTTGGCCTCGCCTTTCTTCATTCGCGCTTCAACCTCTTCGGTGAAATCATTAAGCTGTTCAGCCACAGCAGCATGCAATGCCAGCATGGCGCCGCCACAATTCTCTGACGAGCCTACTGCACGAAACTCAAAGCGGTTGCCGGTAAACGCGAATGGAGAAGTACGGTTGCGATCGGTATTGTCTATAAAAATCTCGGGAATATGACCGATGCCCAGCTTCAATCCCGCCTTTTTATCAAATACAATGGCCTCCTCGCTGGTTGATTTTACAACCTTACTAAGCACAGCCGAAACCTGTGTTCCCAAAAATACCGAAATAATTGCGGGAGGAGCCTCATTTGCGCCAAGCCTGTGGGCGTTGGTGGCCGAGCTGATAGAGGCCTTCAGCAATCCATTATGCTTGTATACAGCCTTAAGCACGTTGGCCACAAAAGTTACAAACTGCAGGTTGCTCAGCGCATCTTTTCCGGGCGAAAGCAGGTTAACGCCGGTATCGGTTCCCAGCGACCAGTTGCAGTGTTTTCCCGAACCATTTACACCCGAGTACGGCTTCTCATGCAACAGCACACGGAAGTTGTGCCGGCGGGCAATGCCACGCATCGTAGACATAAGCAGCAGGTTGTGGTCTACCGCTAAATTGGTTTCCTCATAAATAGGAGCCAGCTCAAACTGGTTAGGCGCAACTTCATTGTGGCGGGTCTTTACCGGAATCCCCAGCTTCAGCGCCTCAACCTCAAGGTCGGTCATAAAGGCCAGTACACGTGAAGGAATGTGGCCAAAATAGTGATCCTCAAGTTGTTGATTTTTGGCGCTCTCGTGCCCCATAAGCGTACGTCCCGTAAGCATAAGGTCAGGACGACCAGCCCACAACGCCTCATCAACCAAAAAATACTCCTGCTCCCAACCAAGATACGAGTGTACTTTTTGTACATTCTCATCGAACAGCTTACACACACGGGTTGCATTCTTATCTATAGCAGCCAACGATCTGAGCAAAGGAGCCTTATAATCCAACGCCTCACCTGTGTATGAAATAAAGATGGTAGGAATGCAAAGCGTATCGCCCACTACAAACGCCGGAGATGCAGGATCCCAGGCCGTATAGCCACGAGCCTCAAAGGTGTTGCGAATACCACCGTTTGGGAAGCTCGAAGCATCAGGCTCTTGTTGCACAAGTACTTTTCCCGAAAATTCCTCCACCATGTTACGCTCGCTATCAAACTCGGCAAAGGAATCATGCTTTTCAGCAGAGCCTCCCGTAAGAGGCTGAAACCAGTGCGTATAATGCGTAGCGCCCATATCAATGGCCCAGTGCTTCATGCCCTGAGCAACCTCATCGGCAATATCATGCGACAATGGCATGCCCGTTTCAATGGTGTTGAGCAACGTTTTGTAGCTGCTTTTTGAAAGATATGATTTCATTTTCTCCAGTGAGAAAACATTTTTACCAAAATAGTCGGGAGTTCTAGCGCTGGGATAATCTGCCTTAATTGCCTTTCGCCCAAAAGCTTCGTCCAAAAGTTTAAATCGTAAAGTTTTCATAGCTATGTTGTTTTTTACTTCAAAAATATGTTGTTTTCCTTGCACGCATCCACCATTTCATCGCTCCATATAGACGCCTGCACTTCGCCAATATGCGCGCAACGCAAAAAATACATGCACAAGCGGCTTTGCCCTATACCACCACCAACAGAAGGCGGAATCCTATCCTGTAAAAGCATACGATGGAAAAGCAGCTCTCTACGTTCCGTACAGTTTTCAATATCCATCTGACGCTCAAGCGTTTCCTTGTCCACGCGAATACCCATAGACGAAACTTCAAAGGCGGAGTTAAGCACATCGTTCCATAAAATAATGTCGCCATTAAGCCCCTTGCGGCCTCCGGTCGTCGGCGTACTCCAATCATCGTAGTCGGCAGCGCGACCGTCATGCTTTTCACCATCGGCCAACCTGCTGCCAATACCGATAACAAATATGGCCCCATGCTTCTTAGCCGCTTCACTCTCACGCTCACGTGGCGACAATTTGGGGTACTGCTTCTGCAAATCTTCGGAGTGTATAAACGTTATTTTCTCCGGCAGCAAAGGTGTAATGTGCGAATACGTAGCGTATATTTTCCGCTCCATGCTGCGTAGTACGTCGTAGATTTTTTCTACAATACCTTTCAAAAAATCAAGCGTACGGTCTCCGGCGGTAACAGTGCGCTCCCAGTCCCACTGGTCAACGTAGAGCGAGTGAATATTGTCCAGCTCCTCATCGGCGCGAATAGCGTTCATATCGGTGTACAAACCGTAACCCGGAGCAATTTTGTACGCGCCCAGCTTCATGCGTTTCCACTTAGCCAGCGAGTGTACAACCTCCGCTTTAGCGCCACCCATATCTTGTATGCTGAACGAAACAGCGCGCTCTGTTCCATTCAAATCATCATTAATACCTGTTCCCGATAAAACAAAAAGAGGAGCCGTTACGCGCCGCAGGTTAAGCGCCTGCGAGAGCTCATCCTGAAAGGCCGATTTAAGCATTTTTATAGCCTGCTCCATAGTCTCCGGTGCCAGCTGGGCGCGATAATCAGATGGAATGTAAAGTTTCATTTGCTTTGTATTTTATAGTTATATTTTCCAATTTTCAATGCGCTGCATCGCCTCACGAACACGCTCCTGATCGCCAAAAGCCGAGAGCCTCAGAAAGCCTTCGCCGCTTGGACCGAATCCTACGCCGGGGGTTCCCACAACGTTGCATTCCGTCAACAACCTATCAAAAAAGTTCCAGGATGAAATCCCATCAGGCGTTTGCAGCCAAATGTAAGGAGCGCTTATACCGCCGTACACGTTAAGCCCCAAGCGTTGCAATCCGGAGCGGATAATTTCCGCATTCTGCAAGTAGTAGGCTATATTATCCCGCACCTCCTTGCGGCCTTGCGGGGAATAAACGGCCTCAGCTGCTCGCTGCACTACGTATGCCGTACCATTGAACTTGGTTGTTTGCCGACGATTCCAAAGCCTATTCAACGAGACCTTTTCGCCCGACAGCGTTTTACACTGCAACGATTTTGGAACCACCGTATAGCCACAACGCAAGCCCGTAAATCCCGCTGTTTTTGAGAAGCTGCGAAACTCCACCGCAACCTCCTTTGCGCCCTCTATTTCGTATATGGAGTGGGGAATATCATCTTCGGTTATAAATGCCTCATAGGCAGCGTCAAAAAGGATCAAGGCCTCACTACTTCTTGCATAATCAACCCACGTTTTCAGCCGCTCTCTGGTAAGTGTAGTGCCTGTGGGATTGTTGGGATAGCACAGATAAATAATTTCCGCGGAAGAGGTTGGCAGCTCCGGCACAAAATTATTTTTCGCGGTACAGGGTAAATATTCAATGCTGCTCCATCTACCATCTACCGAATCTCCACCTCGTCCCGCCATTACATTGGTATCCACATATACCGGATAAACAGGATCGGTAAGCGCAACCGTGCTGTTCACGCTAAGTATATCACCAAAGTTTCCAATATCGCTTTTAGCTCCATCGCCTATAAAAATTTCATCAGCCTCTAACTTTATACCTCTTGGTATAAAATCATTTTCAATAACAATGTTCCTCAAAAAATCATACCCCTGCTCCGGGCCATAACCTCTGAACGTAGCCGCCACAGCCTGCTCATCCACCGCATCATGCAAAGCCTTAACAACCGATGGGACCAAAGGCCGGGTTACGTCTCCTATTCCCAAACGAATAATGTCGGCGTTAGGAGTAGACTGTTTATAGGCCTCTACCCTTCTTGCTATTTCAGAAAAAAGATAGCTAACGGGAAGTTTTGGATAGTTATCGTTTATACGCGCCATACCTACTTTTAATGTTTTATGATTACAACTCAATATTACCTGTAAACACGGTTTCGGCTCCACCGCTCATATATACATGTGAAGTGTCAATATTCCACTCTACCTCCAAATCACCGCCCAGCAAATGTACCATCGCCTTACTGCTTGTCCATCCGTTAAGCACCGAAGCCACCACCGAGGCGCAAGCTCCTGTACCACAGGACATTGTTTCTCCGGAACCACGCTCCCATACCCGCATACGCAGCTCCTCCTTCAGCATTACCTCAACAAACTCCACATTCACTTTTTCAGGAAACAGGTGATGCTTTTCTATCAATTTTCCCCAATGGTGAACATCAAATTCACTTACATCATCAACAAAAATCACAACGTGCGGATTTCCCATAGACACGGTGGTCATGCGAAAAGTTTTTCCATTAACCTCAACAGGAGTATTCACCATACGCTCCTGATTCCACAGTACGGGAATTTTTTCGGGACGCAATTCCGGCGCTCCCATGTCTACTTTTATGCGCGCTACTTTACCTGACTCCACAAGCAGCCTCAACGTTTTTATACCGGCGCCGGTTTCCAACGTTAGCTGGGTTTTGTCCGTAAGCTTATTATCGTATACATATTTGCCAACGCAGCGCGAAGCATTACCGCACATTTGCGCCTCGGAGCCATCAGCGTTGAACATACGCATCCTGAAATCCGCCACTTGCGACGAACATATCAACACCAGCCCGTCGGCCCCAATACCAAAATGCCTGTCGCTCACCTTCACGGCTAACTTTTCAGGTTCACTTACTTCTTGTTCGGTGCAGTCAACATACACGTAATCATTGCCTGCACCTTGCATTTTGGTAAATTTCATTTGTCGTTTTTTGTTAATGTAAAAATATCGCTGATGCAAGACAATCTAAAAGGGCTATATCCGTCATTTGATAATTAACATAACACTAGAGCTGGATGCCGCACACCAAAAATACATCTTCGGCATTGGGGTTGAAAATAAGCTGCCCAAACACGGGCAGGGTAAAGCTGTCGGTAATTTTCAGCTTTTTAGTTGCCTTGAGCGAAACGTTTACGGCGGCAAAATCGTGGCTGTAGTACGACGGCACGTCAACAGGCTGGTAGCTTGGCGACTCCCACGGCCTCAACCCCAGCGCGGCCTCCAGCGATATTTCCTTAACAACAAAAGGGTAAGACGCCTCAATGTAGGTAGAGAAAGCCCGCAACGGCTTGTCCGCAGCATTGTACTTGAAGTCGTTGCCGGCAAAGAACGTGCTCCACGACAGCTTTGCGGGAAAGCGCTCAAGGGGGAGCGTGTAAGCCAGCGTTGCCTCAAACAGGTGCTCTGATACCTTTTTACCGGGGTCGTTCGGGTCATAGGAATGGCCTCGCGAGAAGTAGCGGTAGGCGCCTTCTCCCATCCACCAGTAGTCGGTTACGGTAACATCCAACCCGGCAATGGAGTAGCTCAACGTAAAGTCAACCTCCTTGAAGCTGGCATCAACACCTACGCTTCCCCACGACGACAGGGATAAGCCTGCAAATTCCACGCCAAGGCTTGGCTGAATAGCAAGCCCCGACTGGTACGCCCCGCGCCAAACGTAGGAGCTCACTACATCGGCGCCTACCGAAAAGCTCACGCCGCCCTCTTTTTCGGCGCTTTCCTGCGCCCACGCCCCACACGGCAGCGTGCATAGCGCAACCGCACATATTTTCATCAATTGTTTTTTCATTAGTGTAGAAACAAAAACCCCACTAGACCTTTTCAGGTCTTTTTTTTGTAAACACCTATATTTCAAGTGATTAAATCACAAGATCGGCTATTCGCGAGCTGGCCATAATTACCTGATTCTGGTTGGCAAAAGCGCTCAACCTTACATACCCCTCGCCGCTAGGCCCAAACCGTTCGCCCGGCGAGGAGAGAATATGACAGTCGTTAAAAAACTTATCAAACAACTTCCACGATGAACCCCAGGGCGATTGCACCCACAAGTACGGGGAATTTACACCGCCGCTATACTGCAACCCTGCCGTATCCAAAGCGGACTTCAATATGGAAGCGTTAGTCATATAGTAGTCCACATTCTGCTTCATTTCTACTTGGCCTTGCTCTGTATACAAAGCCGCCGCCGCCTTTTGTATGATGTAAGATGGCGGATTATTTTTTATAGTCTGCCTGCGCAACCACAAATCGTTGAACAAGATATCTTTACCGCTGTACATAGAGTATCCCTGCACTTTCTGGGGAATAACCGTATAGCCACAATGCAATCCGGTAAATCCCGCCGACTTGGAAAAGCTGTGAAACTCAATGGCAACCTTCCGCGCATCTTTTATCTCATAAATGCTGTGCGGCACATCATCGTCAGCGATAAAAGCCTCATAGGTGGCATCAAAAAGTATAAGAACTTTATTTTTAATAGCGTAAGCAACCCACTTAGACAGCTCCTTCCTATTAAGCGCAACGCCCGTGGGATCATTCGGGTAGCTCAGAAAAATAATATCGGGACGCTCAGTAGGCAGCTCCGGCACAAAACTATTTTCACGCGTGGCCGTGAGATAAACAATATTGCTCCAATGCCTGCTTTTTTCTAAAATCCCCGCACGATAACCCACCACATTTGATTCTACGTAAGTCTGAAAAATTGGGTCGAGCACGCCTATACGGTTATCCTTACACAAAATATCACCAATGCTAGCCACATCCTGCTTAGTTCCCTCGCTCACAAAAATCTCATCAGTCGATATTTTGATACCACGATTTTTGAAGTCATTTTTTACAACAGCATCAAGCAGAAACTGGTAGCCCTTAACGGGACCTCGCCCCTTAAAAGTAGCATCGGTACCCATCTCCCTCACGCTATCAAGCATAGCGGTTACCACACTGGGAATCAAGGGCAGCGCCACATCGCCGCTATCGAGCCTGATGAACTCAACTTTGGGATGTATGGTGGTAAAAATGTTTACCCTTTTGCTAATCTCCTGTTCTACAGCGTCAAGCGACACCATTAGGAGCTGCGAATTTATAAGCGCCATAGCATTCCCTCCTTATCCTCAATGTAAAGGTAGAAACGCGCTCTACCAAACTGCATCGAATAAAAATTCATTTTTATACTAAAAAATTACCAAATTCGAATTTACAACTAAAAAACGCTATTTAAAGTCAAATTAAAATTAAAACGGCAAAATTTAAGCAAAATTTAAAGTCGCACAAAAACCACATCGTCAATGTAACAAAAATTTCAGGCATTTGCAAACCTTGAAACTATTTTTTATTTTTGTACTATGAATTATGCTCTGCATCCGTCAAAACAATAATGGTTGGAACAAAAAAACTCAGCATGAATAACCGTCGGCAGCCCCGGCGGTTATTCATATGTAGGAAGCCAGGAGTAAACTAAAAAGTCACACAAAAATATGTCACAGAAAAAAGCCCAGCTCATACTCGAAGATGGTAGCCGCTTCTCAGGTTATAGCTTTGGAGCCGACATGCCAACCTCCGGAGAAGTTGTGTTCAACACCGCCATGACCGGATATCCGGAGAGCCTTACCGATCCGTCATATGCAGGGCAAATACTTGTTATAACTTATCCGCTTGTGGGGAATTACGGAGTGCCGGGATTTGAAACGGAGAACGGGATTCCCCTCTTTTTTGAATCCGATAAAATACACGTCAAGGCCGTAGCTATCTCCGACTACTCCTTTAAGTACAGCCACTGGAACGCCACCAAAAGCCTCGACCAGTGGCTCAAAGAGCACAACGTACCGGGAGTGTTTGGTGTCGACACACGCGAAATAACCAAAATAATTCGCGAGCATGGCGTGATGCTGGGAAAGGTTGCGATTGAAAATGCACCGGAGCCTGCTGAGTTTTTTGACCCCAACAAAGAAAATCTGGTAGCACAGGTAAGTATCAAAAAATCAAAGAGATACGGTGAAGGCAAGTACAACGTTATACTAGTAGATTGTGGCTGCAAGTACAACATTATCCGCTGCCTGATGAGGCGTGATGCAACAGTTACGGTAGTCCCCTGGGACTACGATTTCACCCATATGGAGTACGATGGTGTAATGATTTCCAACGGTCCCGGCGATCCTCAAATGTGCGGGGCAACTATTTCCAATATTCAAAAAGCAATGAATGTCGGCAAACCCATTTTCGGAATTTGCATGGGCAACCACCTGCTGTCAATTGCAGCAGGAGCCAACACTTATAAGCTCAAATACGGGCACCGCAGCCACAACCAACCCGTGCTGAAAGTTGGCGCCAACACCGCTTACATCACCTCTCAAAATCACGGCTACGCGGTTAACCCCGAGCAGCTGGACAAAGATTGGGAACCTTACTTCGTTAACCTCAATGACGGAACCAATGAGGGGATTCGTCACAAATCAAAGCCATTCTTCTCCGTACAGTTTCATCCCGAGGCTACCAGCGGCCCGGTAGATACAGAGTTTTTGTTTGACGACTTTATAAAAATGATGCGATAAAAATGCAGCAAGAGAAAATAAAAAAGGTAATACTACTCGGCTCCGGCGCACTCAAGATCGGCGAAGCTGGAGAATTCGACTACTCCGGCTCTCAGGCATTGAAAGCGCTCAAAGAGGAAGGTATTGAAACGGTGCTGATAAACCCGAATATTGCCACCATACAAACATCCGAAAATATTGCGGACAAAATATACTTTCTGCCCGTAACTCCTGAATATGTGGAGGACGTTATTATAAAAGAAAAACCGCAAGGTATACTATTGGCTTTCGGCGGACAAACGGCGCTCAACTGCGGAGTAAAACTTTACCAAAGCGGCGTACTGGAAAAGTACAACGTACAAGCGTTAGGGACACCTGTTCAGGCAATTATTGATACCGAAGATAGAGAGAAGTTTGTAAAAAAACTTGACGAGATTAACGTCAAAACCATAAAAAGCCAGGCCGTAACCACCGTAGCAGATGCTAAGCGTGTAGCGGGAGAGCTCGGCTATCCTATTATTGTTCGCGCAGCTTACACGCTGGGAGGTTTGGGATCCGGATTTTGCGACAACGAGGAGGAGTTGGAGATACTAGCACAAAAAGCATTTACCTATTCGCCGCAAATACTGGTAGAAAAATCACTCAGAGGATGGAAAGAGGTTGAGTATGAGGTAGTTCGCGATCGCTACGACAACTGCATCACCGTGTGCAACATGGAAAACTTTGATCCACTAGGTATACACACCGGAGAAAGTATTGTGGTAGCGCCGTCGCAAACCCTTACCAATGCGGAATACCATAAGCTGCGTAAGCTGGCCATCAAAATTATTCGGCACATTGGTATTGTAGGAGAATGCAATGTGCAATACGCGCTAGATCCTAACTCTGAAGATTATCGGGTAATTGAGGTTAATGCTCGCCTGTCACGCTCATCCGCCTTGGCGTCAAAAGCCACAGGATATCCGTTGGCATTTGTGGCAGCAAAGCTAGGATTGGGTTATGGATTACACGAACTTAAAAACGCTGTAACCAAAAGCACCACCGCCTGCTTTGAGCCCGCGCTCGATTACATTGTCTGTAAAATTCCCCGTTGGGATTTAGGAAAATTCAAGGGCGTTTCACGCGAATTAGGTTCCAGCATGAAATCCGTTGGCGAGGTTATGGCCATAGGCCGCACCTTTGAGGAGGCCATACAAAAAGGCTTGCGCATGATTGGGCAAGGCATGCATGGATTTGTCGCCAACAAAGAGCTGACAACAAATAATGTAGTGCAAGAGCTGGGCCACCCTACCGACAAACGTATTTTTGTCATCGCCAATGCTTTGCGTCAAGGCTACAGCGTAAAAGATATACATGAGCTGACAAAAATTGACTGTTGGTTTCTTGATAAGCTGCAAAATATTGTCGATTTAGAAACAACGCTGGAGCAGTACGATGCAATTCAAAAAGTCCCTGACGAAACGCTTCGCATTGCCAAGCAAAAAGGGTTTTCAGATTTTCAGCTGGCTCGTATTATTTTCCGGGCAAACAATGAGAACATTGAAGAAAAAATGCTGAAGGTTCGCCATCACCGCAAGGCACAAGGCATAACGCCTGTAGTAAAACAAATTGACACGCTGGCTGCCGAATATCCTGCCAAAACCAACTACCTGTACGTTACCTACAACGGCACAGCGCACGACATAGAATTTGGTGAACAATCAGCTATTGATAGCAGCTCACCAAACAGTGTAGTTGTTCTCGGATCCGGCGCTTACCGCATTGGCAGCTCCGTAGAGTTCGACTGGTGTTCGGTTAATGCCGGCAACACCATACGTAAGCGTGGCTACCGCTCTATCATGGTTAACTTCAACCCCGAAACGGTAAGTACGGATTATGACGAATGCGACCGTCTTTACTTCGATGAGCTGAGCCTTGAGCGGGTGCTTGACATTACCGAGCTGGAGCAGCCATTGGGTGTAGTAGTTTCGGTAGGCGGACAAATTCCCAACAACTTAGCCATGCGCTTGCGCAAGCAGCAAGTTCCAATTCTGGGAACATCCGCTGAGGATATTGACCGTGCCGAAGATCGTCACAAATTTTCATCGTTGTTAGATAAAATAGGCGTTGACCAACCACGCTGGAAGGAGCTCTCCACCATAAATGCCATTTACAGCTTTGTAGATGAGGTTGGATTTCCTATGCTGATTCGTCCGTCATATGTGCTATCAGGTGCGGCTATGAACGTAGTGTCTAACAAAGAAGAGCTGGAGCACTTCTTAACGCTTGCCACCAGCGTTTCCAAACAGCACCCTGTGGTGGTTAGCGAGTTCATCGAAAATGCCAAAGAAATAGAAATAGATGCCGTAGCGCAAAGTGGAAAGCTTGTTGCCTACGCCATATCGGAGCACGTGGAGTTTGCAGGCGTACACTCAGGCGATGCAACGCTTGTTTTTCCGGCACAGAAAATGTACGTTGAAACCATGCGCCGGATTAAACACATTGCCCGACAAGTAGCGCAAGGGCTCAACATTTCCGGCCCGTTTAACATGCAGCTGCTGGCAAAAAACAACGATATAAAGGTGATAGAGTGCAACCTGCGCGCCTCACGCAGCTTTCCATTTGTATCAAAAGTTTTAAAGGTAAACCTCATTGAGCTGGCAACCCGCGTAATGCTTGGCGAACAGGTGGAACCACCGCACAAATCTGTTTTTGATTTGGATTACGTGGGAGTTAAAGCTCCGCAATTCTCTTTCACCCGGCTGCAAAAAGCAGATCCGGTGTTAGGGGTAGAAATGGCCTCAACAGGCGAAGTCGGCTGCATTGGCGATGATTTTTCAGAGGCGCTGCTCAAAGCCATGATATCAGTTGGCTATGGAATACCAAGGAAAAATGTGCTGCTCTCTACGGGTGATAGCCGCTCAAAAATTGAAACGCTCTCCGCTGCCAAAATGTTGCAAAAAAACGGATACGACATTTTTGCTACCAAAGGAACCGCCGATTTTCTTGCCGGCAACGGAGTACAAGCCACCGTGTTACATTGGCCAGATCAAAGCGAGCAACCAAATACGCTAACCTACATCAAGGAAAAGAAAATCGATTTGGTAGTCAACATTCCGAAAAATTTATCAAAAGACGAGCTGAACAACGACTACCTCATTCGTCGTGGCGCCATTGATTTCAACATTCCGCTTATTACCAACGCACGTTTGGCAAGCGCTTTCATTGATGCTTTCTGCAGGTTGAGCAAGGAGGATGTGAGGATTAAAAGCTGGAATGAATATTAGCGTGGAAAAAAGAAAAAGTCCTGAAAAATTTCAGGACTTTTTTGGAGGTACCAAGCAGATTCGAACTGCTGTACGCGGTTTTGCAGACCACTGCCTAGCCACTCGGCCATGGTACCATTCCTTATTGAGGGTGCAAAGGTAGTACAAAAAAATTTACTATGCAATAGCGCCTTTTTCTTTGCAGGTAATACAAACGCTGGATTGCTGCACCTGTCCGCCCAGCGGGGGATTCAGCTTAGCCACCCTGACCGTTACCTGCTCAACTTTCGCCATTTTCTCCATAGTAGAGCGGGCAATGCGTCCCGCCACATGCTCCAGCAAGTGCGAAGGTGTATCCATTTCCTTCTTTACAATATCATACAACGTTTGGTAGTTAACCGCATCCCGAATATTATCCGAATCCGACGCCCTACTTACATCTGCATCCACATGCAAATCAACAACAAACTGTGTACCAATAGCTTGCTCTTCATTAAAACATCCATGGTGGGCAAAAAAAGCCATTCCCTCTAGTGAAATTGTTCCCATATCATATAAGTGCGATTTGTGGCATTTGTTACTCAACTTGCAGCCAGCTCATGCCTTTTCATTTTCTTACCCAAAGGTACAAAATATTCACAACCCTACCAGAATCGATGTTAAAATATTGACATATAACACATTATCTAAAATTCTCGGATGTAAACAATGCAGGCCATCGCATACTAGATAAAATGCTGGTTATCAAATATATACACTTATGAGCCGTTCAAAAAAGCAACCGTTACACAATTTTTAGTGTATCTTTGTAACGAAATAGGCTGTCTAGCATTTCATAAAAAAACAAACAGCGAAGATCATGCAAGAGGACCAAAAGGATTTTGTCCTGAAACCTAGCCTAATGCAGGCATTTGAAACCACGCTCAAGCGAAATTGGGACTTGCCGGCGTTGAGCAACTATGATGGTTCTACCTTTCACTACAAAGATATTGCCCGTCGTATCGCCAAGCTGCACATTTTATTCGAGGAATGTGGCTTAAAAAAAGGCGACAGGGTATCACTTTGCGGACGCAACTCTGCCGAGTGGGGAACCGTATTTTTAGCCGTAGCCACATACGGGGCGGTAACAGTCCCTATTCTTCACGAGTTTAAGCCGGACAACGTACACAACGTAGTGGAGCACTCCGAGTCCCGGATCCTTTTTGTAGGAGATGTTGTATGGGAAAACCTCAACGAAAAGATGATGCCCAACGTAGAGGCTATTATTCTTATCAACGACTTCTCTGTTCTTTACAGCAAGGACAAAAAAGTACAAAAGGTGCGCGACCGTCTCAACGAGCTGTTTGGTAAAAAATACCCAAAGAACTTCAGGCCGGAGCATGTAGCCTTCTTTAAGGAAAATCCTAAAGACTTAATGCTCATAAACTACACCTCGGGCACCACAGGTTTCTCAAAAGGCGTAATGCTATCATACGGCAGCGTGTACAACAACATGCTTTTTGCGTGGACGGTGCTGAAAGAGCTAAAGGCCGGAGATAGCATAGTGGCCATGCTGCCTATGGCGCACATGTATGGTATGGCCTTTGAATTTTTATACGAAATAACGCGCGGATGCCACGTACAGTTCCTGACCCGTGCGCCAACGCCAAAAATCATTATGGAGGCGTTCCAAAAGGTGAAGCCCCGCCTGATTGTTGCCGTGCCCCTCATTATAGAGAAAATATACAAGACCAAAATTCTGCCTAAGCTGGAAAACCCGCTTATGAAGGCAGCGCTCAACCTTCCGGTAGTGGATAAGGCTATTCTCGGTACCATAAACAAAAAGCTGGACGAAACCTTTGGAGGCAACTTCTGCGAGCTTATCATCGGTGGCGCAGCGTTGAACCAGGAGGTGGAAAAATTCTTCAAAAAAATGGGCTTCCGCTACACCGTAGGTTACGGCATGACGGAATGCGGCCCTATTATTTCCTACGAAGACTGGCGTGCAGCACGCCTGTACTCTTGTGGCCGCAGTACGCTTAACATGGAAATACGTATAGACTCATCCGATCCCGAGCATATAGTGGGCGAGGTGCAGGTACGTGGCGCCAACGTGCTTTTGGGGTACTACAAAAACCCGGAGGCAACAGCCGCCATGTTTACCTCCGATGGCTGGATGAAAACCGGAGACCTGGGAACCATTGACAAGGACGGCTACCTCTTCTTAAGAGGACGCTGCAAAAATATGATTCTTGGCCCATCAGGTCAGAATATTTATCCTGAGGAGCTGGAAGATAAAATCAACAATACTCCATTTGTAACCGAGAGCATTGTAATAGACGACGGTGGTAAGCTGGTTGCCCTAATTTACCCCGATTTCGGGGCAGTTGAGCAGGCAAAGAAAACCGCCGAGGCGGCCATGGAGGAAATGCGCAACGAGGTAAACGCTTTGCTGCCCAGCTACAGCCAAATTACCAGGGTGGATATTTTCCCCGAGGAGTTTGAAAAAACACCTAAGCGCAGCATCAAACGCTTCATGTACCAAAAGAAGTAGGTACTTTTCACTCCCCTTAAGGCCATCCGAAAAAGGTTCGAGTATTGTTTTCAGCAGTAGTCGAACCTTTTTTATTTATATAAAATAGTGATTATCAATAATTTATCATTTTAACGCTATCTTTTGTGTTAAAAATGTTTCGACAAAATGTTTTTTAATATATCTTTGCCCCGTTGTCGTGTGCGCACACGGTCGCTAATAATGCAGGAACAAAGCGCCTTATTATTTTTTCCGAAGCTTCGTGTGCGCACACGGTCGCATGAAATTAAACTAAAAACAAAAAAAGATGAAGACAAGAAATTGGCTATTCTTGATTTTACTAACCACCAGCCTGGCCAACGTGGTAAGCTGTGGCAAAGACGGCCCAAAGCCCGGCAGGATAATTGTTGATCCGGATCCTAACCCCATCGTAACAGATACCTCTAAAATCGTAACCTCCATCTCTTTACCTGAAACAATGAGCTTGCTTCCGGGCAATTCAAAGCCAATCATTTGGACGGTTAGTCCGGAAACCGCTGAAAACAAGGAGGTTACATGGCGATCTTCGGATTCGGCCATTGTAACCGTTGACCAAGACGGTGTTGTAAGCGGCGTTGTTCCGGGTGAGGCAACCATTACCGTTACAGCGCAGGATAGCGGAAAATTCAGCGCTACCTGCAAAGTTACCGTACAGAACGTGATCATAACCAACATCTCTCTACCCGAAGCAATGAGCTTGCTTCCGGGCAATTCAAAGCCAATCATTTGGACGGTTAGTCCGGATACTGCTTATAATAAGGAAGTTACCTGGTCATCGTCAGCTTCGGGCATTGCAACTGTTGACCAAGACGGTGTTGTAAGCGGTGTTGCCCCGGGTGAGGCAACTATTACCGTTACAGCGCAGGATAGCGGAAAATTCAGCGCTACCTGCAAAGTTACCGTACAGAACGTGGCGGCCGATCCTATAATTCAGGTAGCAGAAGGCTGGCTGGAAGCCGCTTACGTAACTTGGACAGGCCCCGAAGGCGCTGCCGGCTTCAACGTTTACTATACGGGCGGAGGCGCTGTAAATGAGAAAATTGACCAGCAGCTAATACGCAAATACCAAGCCGGCTACTATCGTGCTGACGTATTGGGGTTAGCCGCAGGCAGCTATACCATTAAAATTGTTCCCGTATTTTCGGGAACGGAAGGAACAGGTAGCGCCACCACCCCTGCCTTAACCGTAAAGGCGCATGACCGGAGCGGATTTGCGCACGCCTCCATATCTACCCATAAAGCATCATCGGGAGCATACAACAGTGATGGAACATTAAAGCCTGATGCACAGGTTATTTACGTAACTCCGGCTACCGCTAAAACCGTAAAGCTAGAGGTAACATCCGGCAGCAAGGGATCAACCTCAGGTACAGGAATTGGCGAAATTTTGAGCCTTCGCCAAAAAGGGTACGACCAAACTCCGCTCGCCATTCGCTTCATTGGTTTGGTAAAAGCAGCTGATATGTCCGGACAAGTGGATAGCAAGAGCCTGCTGAACGTAAAGGGGAAAAACGGCAGCACGCCCATGAATGTAACCGTAGAGGGCGTGGGCAATGATGCTACCGCTCACGGTTGGGGTATTTTGGTACGCTCTGCCGGGCAGGTAGAGATACGCAACATGGGCTTCATGATGTTTCCTGAAGATGGAGTATCACTTGATACCGACAATAAAAATATTTGGGTGCACAACTGCGACTTTTTCTACGGGAAAAACGGCGGTGGCGATAAGGAGAAAGGCGATGGCTCGCTGGACAGCAAAAAGTCCGGCTTTGTTACCATATCCTACAACCACTTTTGGGATTCCGGCAAGTGTAATTTGCTGGGAAATGGCACTGAGCCGGAGGAGAAGCTTACCTACCACCACAACTGGTACGACCACTCCGACAGCCGCCACCCGCGCGTACGCTTCCATACTGTACACGTGTACAACAACTACTTTGACGGCAACGCAAAGTATGGCATAGGCTCAACACAAGGTTCATCTATATTCTCCGAAGCCAACTATTTCCGCAGCTGCAAAAAGCCCATGTTGATTTCAATGCAAGGCACTGATACAAAGAGCGGTACGGATTTGCAAAGCGGCACATTTTCTAAGGAAAATGGAGGTATGATAAAAGCCTTTAACAACTACATGGATGCGGCATCGGCTAATGGTTTTATACCCTATAGCAGCAGCGCGGCTGTGGAATTTGACGCCTACGTAGTATCAAGCAAGTCTCAAACAGTACCCGGCTCTGTTACCAGCAAGCAAGGCGGCAATACGTACAACAACTTCGACGCCGACCCGACCATTATGTACAGCTATACGCCTGACGAGCCGGAAGCTGCCAAGAACAATGTAATGACATACTCGGGGCGTATGCAAGGCGCACAAGCTGCCGATTTTCCATGGCCATTTAGTAATGCAGATGATGCCAACTATGGCGTTAACGCCTCCATGTCTGCCGCACTAAACGCACACACCTCAAAAATTGTATCTATACAAGGCGAGGGTAGTGGCGGTGGTGATGACGGCGGTGGAACAGGTGGTAATACCGGTGGTGGCGGAACAGAAGTTACCGGAAGTGTTGTATGTACATTTACTGCCAGCGGAGGAAGCAATCCCGCCTTTACTATTGCAGGAAACACCTCCAATGGTAAAGGTTCTGTAACCGTAAGCGGTAGTACATATACCTATTGCCTGAAGATAGAAAGTTCTACAAAAATTACTTTCACCATCGCTAAACCTATGAAGCTAACCTTGATATTTGGAACCGATGACAAAAGCAAAAAGGTAAAAATTGATGGAGCTAACCAAACAACCGATATCGGCGGCAGGCTTAATGAAATAAATCTCGCAGCAGGTACTCACACTATTGAAAAGGGTGATACAATGAACCTGTTCTACATATCGTTAAGCGAGTAAACTTTCATTATTTGGTAGAATTTAGCGCTGAATTTGCTATATTTGTGCAAGATAAACGCATAAAGCACATGATAAACAAATCCACGCTTAAGTTCTTAAAAGACCTGTCGGCAAATAACAACCGCGAATGGTTTGCACAGCATAAAACAGCCTACGAGGCAGCAAAGGCCGATGCAGAACATTTGGCTACGCAGCTGGCCGCAGGCATTGCGCAGTTTGATAAGAGCATTGGCTACCTTGAGCCCAAAGACTGCATGTTCAGAATATACAGGGATACTCGCTTTTCTCATGATAAAGTTCCCTACAAAACTAACCTGGGAGTTGTGCTGCAAAGGGGTGGGAAGAAAACTCAATTTGCCTGCTACTACGTGCATATTGAACCGGGAAATTTATTCCTGAGTGGAGGAATTTACATGCCATCGCCGGAAGCGCTCAAGGCGTTGCGCCAAGCTATTGATGTAAATTTTGAAGAGTTCGAAAAAATTATCAAGAACAAAACCTTCGGAAAATACTTTGATTTAGAGGGAGATAGCAAGTTAAATAGGGTTCCGCAAGGCTTTGATAAAGAGTCGCCTGCGGCAGAATACTTGAAGTGGAAAAGCTGGTATGTGACAAGCTCCATTACCGCAACAGAAATATGCAGTTCGGATTTTGTAGTGCAAACCCTGCAAAAATTCAAAGCGCTCCACCCTCTTGTTAAGTTTTTCAACGAAGCTATAGAAGACATCGCATAGGCAAAGGAGCAAGGACTACAAGAACAAAGACAATAATCGTTTGCTGATTTATCCTTGCTCCTGTAATCCTTGTTCTTTTATCCGGTATGAGGTTGCTTCGCCCTGTCGCGAAAGACCCGCTACTCCTTTTCTACACGTATCTCCACACGCCTGTTCACAGCGTGCTCCTCCGCAGAACATTTAACTCCGGAAGTACACCGGTTAACTATACGTGAGGATCCGTAAGCATTTACCTTAATACGATTTCCTGAAATACCCTGCCGTTGCAGGTACTTAGAAAGTATCTCTCCTCTGCGGTCAGACACTTCCTGGTTCTTACCTTCGGAACCAATCGCATCGCTATGCACATCCAGAACAACCGTATATAATATGTTGCTTTTCAGGAAATTTATAAGCATTGCAATGGTATAGTACGAACTCTTATCCGGATATAACGAGCCGGAGGCGTACGTAATATTCTTGAATGTCCTCGCACCGGGCGCTACAGATATAGACGATACAGGTGAAGACTTGCCCTCTGCAGGTTCTGTCTGCTTAACCTCCTTAACCTTTGGCTGAACTTGCACCGGTCTGGGCGCTGCAGACGTTTGTTGTCTTGGGATTCCGGTGATCAGCACCTCGGCGCTACGATTCACTGCATGCTCTGCTTCCGTACAACCTGCTCCTTCTGCGCATTTATAGAGCGGATTAGAAGCTCCCAACGATACCGTATTTATACGGGAGGCCGCAATGCCTTGCTGCTGCAAATAGCGCCTCATCATTTGCGCACGACGATCTGACAGGTTCTGATTCTTGCTCTCGGTTCCTGTAGCAGAAGAGCGCACCACCAACGTAACTCCTGTGTTAGGATTTCTACGCATGTAGCTTATCAGGCTGCCAATACTACCATACGATGATTTATCGGGATAAACAGAACCGTTGGCAAACTGAATATTCTTGAATCGCTTGATAACATCACCGGAAGAAGATGGTGCAGACTGGGTCGTAGCAGCTTCATCGTTCTCTTTAACAACCGGGGTCTCTTCCTCAGCAGCAGGCTCAGTATTATCCTCTTGTGCAGCCGATGTTGCGCTGGCAGAAGTTGTCGGCGGTTGTTCTTCTTCTACCTCAACCGGAGCAGGATGCTCTTCTGTAGCAGGAGCATAAGTCGGAGCAGGTTTTGGTTGCTCTTTCTTTTCTACAGCAGCAGGCGCCGAGGGGGCTCCGGCTTCAAGTACAGGAGACTCTTTCTTTGCAGGACCTTGCGTATTCTTCTTCTCACTCTTAGCAGATTTTGCCGTTGGTTTAGCTTCCGCAGCTACAACAGGTGCAGCCACCTCAACAGGAGCGACGCTTTCCTTTGCCGTAGGGCTCGTTAGTTTTTGTTCGGCAACCGGAGCTGGAGCTGGAGCAGCCACCGGTTGTGGTTCTGCTTTGGGAGCAGGTTGAATAGCAGGTTCAACTTCCTTCGCAACAGGAGTTGGAACAACAACAGGAGTCGGAGCGGCAACAACCTCTTCCTTTACAACAGGTTTTTCCTCTACTACAACTAGCGCAGGAGCAGGTTTAACCTCTTCTTTTACAAGTGGTTCTTCTTTTTTCTCTTCAGAAGCGGCAGGCGCTACTGTGATTGGCGCAGGCTCCTCTTTAGGAGTAGTAACTGCCTCTACAGGTTTAGCAGGCTCTGAAGCGGCTACTAATGCAGGTGCCGGAGCAGCTCCATCTGTAGACAACTTTACCAATACAAGAGGCTTCGTTGCCATAACAGAGTCATGCACACCATCATCATGTGCAACGATAGTAATGCTATCCGTAGCATAGCCATCTATGCTACAGATAAGCTTATAGGGTTCACCCGGCGCTACAATAACATCGTAGTATCCGTCTTCATTGGTAGCATGTTCTTTTTGCGCCAGCTTACCTGTACGCAACGTCAGCTTTACGTTGGGCAGCACCTTGCTATCTTGATCCTGTACGCGTCCTATAAAGTGAAGCAGAGGCCGGGCAACAGCCAACAGGTACAAATCTTCATCGCCCTTTCCTCCGGGACGGTTAGAAGTCAGCATGGCCAACTTTTCTCCATCGATGGGTAAAAATCCGAAATCATCGTAACGGGAGTTGACCGGTTCGCGCAAGTTAACAGGCTTTTGCCAAGTCTCGTCACGAAATACAGACTTAAGAATATCTTGTCCGCCCAGGCTTACATGACCGTTGGAAGAAAAATACAAGATGGTATCCTGATACAGCACCGGAAACTTTTCAATATCCTGCGTATTGATGTTTGGCCCCAGGTTACGTGGTTTCTCCCAGCGTCCGCCGCTATACTTGCTATAGTAGATGTCTGTAGCGCCATATCCTCCGGGCATATCCGACACGTAGTACAGCGTGGTTCCATCGGACGAAATGCTTGGGTAGGCGGTAGAAAATTCCAAGCTGCTGTGCGTAAATTTCTGCGGATCGCCCCAGCCATCGGCCGTTTTATCGCAGTATACAATTTCTATACCAATAACAATTTCGCCATATGAGTTACGCGTCTCGTACGGACGAGAGTAAAACATTTTTTGATAGTCCGCAGTAAAGCTGACAGGCCCAACGGCTTCTTTGGCATTACCTTTAGTAGGTTTTATGAAAAGGAGCGGCTCCTCCAGCTCCACCAAATCATCGGTAACAGTTCCGTGCGTAACCCAAAGTTTAGCGGGCCCCTTCTCCGGCCTTTTGCGCTTCTTCGTATCCGATGCGCGCTCGGAGGTAAACACATATCCTTTTTCAGGATAGTACACGGGTGATTCATCTGCAAACTCAGAGTTGAGCTGCGCCAGGTTGCGTACCTCCATGCTTTCGCCGCGCTTTGCTACCTTTACCTTCTTCCAGGATAATATTTCATCCATGTAGGCGGCGTAGGTAGTACCACGCATATCGCTGGGCACAAAGGTCGCATACTTTTCAAACTGCTCTTTAGCTCCGGCATACTTACCATTATTGCGCAGCACCAGGCCATAGTTGAAGTACGCCCTGTCGGAAATATCCGGGTTATTTGCCATAGCCTTGGCGTACCACTCTTCGGCCTCCTCATTATTATTCAGAAAACGATAGCAGTCGGCCAAGCGCTCCATGGCGATTTCCGCTCCCGGTTGATTCTTATCAATTATACGCTTATAAATTATTGCGGCTTCTTCGAATTCATACATATCGTATAATTCGTGAGCATCCGTAAGTTTCTGCGCGCGCACCCAAACGGCTGCAAGCAGAAATAAAATGCAAAATACAAGTAGCTTAAAAAGAGTCTTCATGGTCTAAACAATTTGAAGAATACATATAAAACACCTATGTTAATAACGCCCATTCTACTGTTCTAGTATAAAAGCTAAAAATCCAAGCTAGGCAAGCGCTAGCTTGGATTTCAACCAATCTCTTATTCCTCTTGCCAAAAGGCAAAACAGCTATTAAAAGCTAAACTATGCGATACAACAGTTGAAAGTTGAAAGCGCTGTAGAGATGCGGCACGCCGCGTCTCCACTATGAACGGTAAATTACGCGTTGTCATATACCGTTGATTATCAGGTGTTTTACCTTAACATAATAGCATTCTGCTTACGGGCATCGTTCAGCCTGAGCAATGGGCATTGCTTAGCTTAGCTACAAAAAGCGCACGCTATTGCGGGCGAAGCGAAGCAAGCTTAGGCCAATAGTACGAATTACGATTGACTGGCGCCCGCACATACACAACGGCAGCATGGTGCAAACACGAGCTGCTTCGCTTCACTCAGCAGGACAACGCGCACACGCCGGTCAATGATAAATCGTCAAATGGTAAATTAGTACAACCTGCCCTGCCACGTATCGCGCTCCTCCAGGCGCTTATCCAGCATGGCCAGCAGCTGCTCATTACGAATATGCCCCCAGTCTGATTGAAGCCTGAAGCGAGGCGGAACCTCTCCGGCAAAGCGCTCTACTACTATGTTGGGCGTAAAGCGCTCCAGAAAATCAATGAAAAAATCGACGTACTCTGCCACCTCAAACCGCACAAAATCCTGCGGATTCGCCCGAAAGTCCTGTGCCATCTTTGTGTTCCTCACCACCTGCAGCTGATGAAATTTTATGGTATGCAGCGGCAGCTGTGAAAGTATTTTTGCCTGGGAAAGCCAGTCTGCCTTAGCCTCGCCCGGCAACCCGAAGATAACGTGTGCGCCTGTATGTATACCACGCTGAGCGGTAGCCTCAATTGTACTGCGTGCCTGCTCAAAGGTATGCCCCCGGTTGATACGTTCTAAGGTTTTATCGAAACAGGATTCTACTCCATACTCCACAGCCACGTACTTTTTTTTAGACATCTCCGCCAGGTAGTCCAGCTTTTGATCATCAACACAATCGGGACGAGTGCCAATAATTAACCCCACGACCAATGGATGATCCAGCGCCTCGGAATACATATTCTTCAGCTCCTCTAAGGGTTTATAGGTATTCGAAAAGGCCTGAAAGTAGGCTAAATATTTGCCGACTTTTTTATACCTGTGAGTATGAAATTCAATGCCCCTCTCCACCTGCTGTTTTATGCTTTTCTGTGGAGAACAGTAGGATGGGTTGAACGCTCCGTTGTCGCAGTAGGCACAACCGCCAACGCCTACTGTACCGTCGCGGTTGGGACAGGTGAATCCGGCATTGATGGCGACCTTTTGCAGGCGCTCGCCGTACACCTTCCGGAAGTATCCGGAGTATGAATTGAAGCGACGATTGCTGCCCCAAG
Organism: Prevotellaceae bacterium; assembly: GCA_031266015.1. GTDB lineage: Bacteria > Bacteroidota > Bacteroidia > Bacteroidales > UBA932 > JAISBU01. Next base: position 43,262 of record JAISBU010000066.1, read on the forward strand.
GAAAGGATTTTTTCATTGATGATTTATGGTTGACGATTGACCGGTGTGCAAATGCGTTGTCATGCTGAACAAAGCGAAGCAACTCGTGTTGTGATAATGTATCATCATGGTGCAAACTTGAGCTGCTTCGCTCAGCATAACAACGCGTCCACACAGATAAATTGTAAATAGTAAATCGTCAATGGTAAATAATGCTACCCTAGTTCACTGATTTTTTTTAGCGCAGGCTGGTCTAAAAGCATAATTTTGCGGCGTTCGAGCTTTACTATGCCCTCCTCCTGAAATACATGCAAAGTACGAATAGCATTGGCGGTTGTCATGTTCGAAAGGGCTGCCATATCTTCACGAGGCAGATATGCTTTTATGGTAAGCCCATCGGATTCTAAACCATAGGTATTTACCATTAGAAGCAGGCCATCGGCCAGGCGTGCCCGGATATGCTTTTGCGTAAGCGAGGTTGTGCGATTATCGGAAAATCCGAGTGAGGATGCCATCGTTTTGAGAATGTACATAGTCAGCTCGATGTTGGTTGCCATTACATCCCGAATGCAATCTTTGCTTACATAGCACACCTCTGACGCTTCTATAGCCTTTGCCCAGGCAGAGTGGCACTCTTCGGCAAAAAGAGCACGAAACCCGAGTAAGCTGGATGGCTTTACCAGGCGAACTATTTGCTCCCGCATGGCAACACCTTCGACGTAAACTTTTACCTTGCCGCTCATCAAAAAAATAAGCCCTTTCGGCTGATCGCCCTTGGCAAAAATATCCTCACCTTTGCGGTATACCTCACAGAAGGTTTGGCGCAAAATAAGCTCCTTTTCCTCCACTGTAAGGGAGGGAATCATATGCTCAAAAATCTGACCAGCCTTTTCTTCTTGTGTCATAGGCACAAAAATATATCATTAGACAAAGCTCCCGCTAATAAAATAGAATTGCGGGCCTTGCTGCCCGCAATTCCAAAAGCTATCTAAAACAATCCGTGGAGTTGCGCCTCAACCATGCTGATTACGCCGCTCAAATCTTTTGGATTGTCTGAAAAATTCATGGTGTCAACATCCACAATAATTTTGGGCTCCTTATAGCCCTCAATCCACGTTTCGTAACGGTCGTTCAGGTTCTTAAGGTAGTCAAGCCTGATACCTTCCTCGTATTCACGGCCTCTCTTTTGAATTTGCCTTACCAGAGTGGGCACCGAGGCGCGCAGGTAAATAAGCAAATCGGGGGGCGCAATAAGTGAGTTCATTAGCTCAAATAGCGAAAGGTAGGTATTGTAATCCGTATCCGCCATCAACGCCATATCGTGCAGGTTGGCGGCAAAAATACAGGCATCTTCAAATATGGTGCGATCTTGAATGATCGTGTTCCTGCTATTCTTTATCTCTACAATCTGCTTGAAGCGCTTTCCCAAAAAGTACATTTGCAGGTGAAAGGACCAGCGATTCATATCGCTATAAAAATCAAACAAATACGGATTGTCATCTGCATCTTCGTACTGAGGTTGCCAACCGTAGTGCTTGGAAAGCAGGCCCGCCAACGTTGTTTTTCCGCTTCCGATGTTCCCCGCTATAGCTATGTGCATTTTCTAGAGATTGAATTGAGTAGTGTTCAACTTGTAAGATTGAAGCTAAGGTAGCTCATTTTTTCACGGCAACAAAGACTTGTTAGCAACTCCCCGGGTGTAGGTTAACACCTGCTTTCCGGCTACTGCGCAAAGCTCAACATCTTGAGCAATTTCCACCGGAGGAGCTCCCAAATCCAAAATATTCTGACACATCAACTTTTTATCGGAAAGAAAAAACAGCTGATCATCCTGCACCTCAAACCAACCTGAAGTTTTTATCGGAATTATTCGGAGTAATGCCCCGAATTTATCGAACATGGCTATGTTATCATCGGAAAAGTTCACATACACACGACCATTGCGCTCAACGGCGTAATTTGGCACACCTTCGTATACGCTTAAATCTGAGGCAATACGCGAGGTGTTTAGCGTAAAATCCAAGTACACCAGCTGGCGACGATATGAGTCTACAAGCCATACTCCATTTTCGCTTGCACGGGCAGCTAACGAGGGTTTCAAAATATGTACATCGGGTAGAAAAATGGGATTTCCCAAAATGGCCAGCTTGTTATCCAGCAGCATCAGCCGAACAAAATCTTTACAAAAAAGCGTGGGTTTGAAGGGGTCGCTCACGTCAACCGTGTGGATTTTCCCGAAGCTGGAAGTGTAAGAGGCTTGCAACTCCAAGTTGCCATTGTACTTGTTAACCCTTTCCTTACAAACAACGTATGAGTTTCCCTGCCTATCAAGCGCAAGAAATGTAACCCCGTCTAGCCGCACCGATTGTGAAAAAACGGAGGTAGAGAGAAAAAAGAGAAGTATGAAAAATTTGAACTTCAAATTCTAAGGTTCAGATTGCTTCTACAAATGTACAAAATAAAAAGCACACGTATGGCTGCGTGTACTTTGAAGGATAAAATTCTGATTAATAAGTGGTTACGATATTTTGCTCTTGTACAAATTCTCAAGCGGAAAATCAGCTCACAGCCATTCCAACATATACTTCCACCAATGATTTCAAACTTCCGAAACTTACTTTCCGCAAAAGCAACCATTTTACATCAAATTAAGCCCTCGCTAAGCGCAATTTGTAATTCGGGAAAAGAAAAAAGCGAAATTTCAACGTCCTTTATCTAACTACAAGGACGATATTCAACACCATTAAATGTAAGGTTCAATAATTTTGTCTGCTTATCATTCATCGTCGTTTTTGCACGAAATTGCTTACCATCGACAAACATAATAATGGTGTTATCCTCAATGATATATGTACCCGAATATTGCAATATGGAGTTTGTCCAAATCTGACAAGTTCCGTTATCCTTCAAAATTATTCGTACACTACCTGAACAAACAGCTTGCTGGCTGCGAAGTATAACATCTGCATTTGCGCTAGCCTTAAAGCAAATTACCGCTGCTAAAATCATTAAAAACTTTTTCATAATCTTTTTGTTTTAACGTCCACTCTTTTTAAGGAGACAATAAATTAATGAATACCTTGCCCCATGCCGCATTTTTTCGCATATGCGCAAAAAAAAGCGCGGACAAAACTCTTCTTATCTGTTCTTGAGGTCTTCGACTACCTAATTTAACGAATAACGAGTAAGGCCCACGCAGCTAGCGTGAACGTCATTGTTTTACTCTCGTTAAATTTGTTTTGAATTGGTCGAAGATTCAAGAACAAGAATATAAACTAAACGTTTTTTTCCAATATGTTTAGAGGGTGCGTATCAGCTACGCTATTTTATACCATAAGCAATAACATTTTAATATTCAATACAAATTTACAAAAAATTTTGATTTATATCCAACAGCCGGTCGGCATACTCACGCGTATTGAACAACCTCGGCACTTTGTGCTGTCCGCCCAGCTTTCCACGACGGCGCATCCACTCGTAAAAGGTTTGCGGCTTGAGGCTTTGCACCAACGGCATTTCCAGCGTGGTATTTTTGCTGCGCTTTGCCTCGTAGTCAGAGTTTACGGCGCACAGCGCCTCGTCAAGTATAGTAGTAAATGTTTTCAAGCAGGTGGGTTCGTGCTCAAACTCTATAAGCCACTCGTGTCCGCCTTTTTTATCCACCGACATAAAAATGGGCGCAACGGTGTAGTCGCGCACCACGGCGTTGGTTGCCAGGCAGGCCGTTTGCAGCGCGCTCTCGGCGTTGTTTACCATCAGCTCCTCGCCAAAAACGTTGATGTAGTGCTTGGTGCGCCCGGTAATTTTTATCTTGTGCGGAAGCAACGAGGTAAACTCAACCGTGTCGCCGATGAGGTAGCGGAAAAGTCCGCCGTTGGTGGTAATTACCATAGCGTAGTTTTCGCCTGTTTTCACATCGGCAATGGTAAGCGCACGGGCAGTGGGCGAACCAAATTCGCTCATGGAAATGAACTCATAAAAAATGCCGTAATCCAACATGAGCATCATTCCGCTATCATTCAAATCGTTCTGTATGCCAAAGAAGCCTTCCGATGCATTGTAGGTTTCCATGTAGCGCATATTGTCCGATGGAATTATCTTTTTAAACTGCTCCCGGTAAGGAGTGAAGCTTACACCTCCGTGAATAAACAGCTCTAGATTCGGCCATATTTCCAGCAAATTATTCTTACCGGCATGGGTAAGTAAGTATCTCATTAACACTAAGTTCCAAGACGGAACTCCAACAAACTGCACTACATTTTCGCCCAAGGTTTGAGCGGCAATTTTCGCAATTTTTTCTTCAAAATCGGGAATGAGCGCAACCTCTTTGGCCGGAGTACGAACAAAATCTGTAATGAACGGAGCGTTCTCAATCAGAATGGCAGAAAGGTCGCCGCAGTACGTATTGCCTGCACCCAGCTTACCTATCTGATGGCTACCGCCAAGCGTAAGCCCTTTTCCGGAAAGGATATTGCTCTCGGGGCACTGATTCAGGTAAAACGCAAGTACATCCTTGGCGCCACGGTAGTGGCACATATCCAAAGATTCTGTACTTACCGGTATGAATTTACTCTTCTCTGCTGTCGTTCCCGACGATTTTGCAAACCATTTAACCTCGGTATTCCAAAGAATATTTGGCTCTCCGCTCATCATGCGCTCTATATATGGCGAAAAATCACCATACTCATGCACGGGTACTCGCTGTTGATAGGTGTCAATGCTTTTTATAGAAGCAAAATCGTGCCGGCGCCCAAACTCCGTATCTCTCGCTTGTGTAATAAGCAAACGGAATTGAAACTCCTGCACATGAAAGGGATCCTGACAAAAAAATTCAACCTCGCTAAGCCTGCTTTTCGTTACAAAATTATATATGGAGTTGAGTATAGGCATAACTGAGTAGTTTTGTAGTTGATGTAATCATTTGAAGTAAGTAAATACTATACACGTATACAGACTTGCAACTTGCCATTCAGCCTTTGGAGCTATTGGTATATAACTCACTAAAAATAAGAAAGTTACGGATACTGCAAAAGGGCGTTTTCTTATGAAAGTCAAATCTCTAGCCCAACTTTTGCAGCTGCTCTTCTATGGATTTGATTTTGCTTTCGGCATCAGCTTGCTTTTTACGCTCCACTGCCACTACGGCCTCCGGCGCACTGCTTACAAATTTTTCGTTGTTCAACTTTACCAAAACCGATTTCAAAAACTTTTGGCTATACGCTAAATCTGTTTGCAACTTTTTACGCTCCTCCTCAACATTTACAAGACCTTCCAGCGGAATAAGAAACTCTGTAGTACCAACCATAAACGATGCACCTGTAGCCTTATCATCGACATTTAGCGGAGCAACCTCGCTCACATTTGCAAGGCGCACAGCTAAATTCTTAGCCGCAGCATTCATATCTCCCTTTACCAAAAGGCGCAACGGCTCTTTCATTGAGAGATTTTTTTCCTGTCTTACGCTACGCACTGCTGTTACGGTTTGCTTCGCAAAATCAAAAGATGAAATTACATGCTCATCATGCTCTCTTGCCACAGGTTGCTGTGCCAGCATAATGCTTTCATCATCAGCACGCTTTGCCAGGTTTTGCCAAAGCTCTTCGGTTATGAACGGCATAAACGGATGTAGCAAGCGCAGCATGATGTCAAAAATCTTAAGCGTGGCCTCGTACGTTGTCTTGTCCATTGCTTTGCCCAGTTGAGGCTTCACAATTTCCAAGTACCAGCCCGAAAACTCATCCCAGTACAGCTTATAAAGCTCCATCAAAGCTTCGGACAAACGATATTTTTCGAAATCGTCGGCAACGCTTGTCACTGTTTTTTGAATGAGCGCATAGAGCCACTCCACCGCAATGGCCGAGTGTTCGGGCTGCTTTTCATTTTCGTCTACCGTCCATCCTTTTACAAGACGGAAAGCATTCCAAATTTTATTGCAGAAGTTACGACCTTGCTCACACAACGCCTCATCAAAAGGCAAATCGTTACCGGCAGGGGAGCTAAGCAGCATTCCCACGCGCACGCCGTCAGCGCCATACTTCTCAATCAGCTCAATCGGATCAGGAGAATTGCCCAACGATTTACTCATCTTGCGCCCCAGCTTATCACGCACAATTCCCGTCAAATATACGTTTCTAAAAGGATATCCACCGGCCCACTCGTAGCCTGCAATAATCATACGTGCCACCCAGAAAAACAAAATTTCAGGAGCGGTAACAAGATCCGCCGTTGGATAGTAGTACTGCAAATCCCTGTTAGGATCTACCTCCGGATGACCCGGAACATTAGGATCAAACACGGATATAGGCCACAGCCAAGACGAAAACCAGGTATCCAGGCAATCCTCATCCTGACGCAAATCTTCTGCCGTAAGCTTAGGATTATTCGTTTTTTCTTTTGCCAGCATCAGCGCATCCTCAACAGTTTCTGCTACCACCAATCCGCCTTGCGGCAAATACCAGGCAGGAATACGATGTCCCCACCACAGCTGGCGTGAAATGCACCAGTCCTTAATATTTTCCATCCAGTGGCGGTAGGTGTTTTTGAATTTGGGCGGAAATAAACGAACGTCGTCTTCCATTACTGCCTCCAATGCGGGCTTCGATAGTTCGTCCATCTTTACGAACCACTGCATGGAGAGCTTTGGCTCAATAGCTACGTCTGTACGCTCAGAAAAACCAACCTTATTGGTGTAAGGCTCGACCTTTTCCAACAAACCGGCAGCAGCCAAATCCTTTTCAATCTGCTTACGTACATCAAAACGATCTTGCCCAACGTACAGCTGTCCTTTCTCGTTTATCGTTCCGTTATCGTTGAAAATATCTATGACTTCCAAGCTGTATTTTTCGCCCAACAAGTAGTCGTTTACGTCATGCGCTGGCGTAACTTTCAGGCATCCCGTACCAAACTCAACATCTACGTAATCGTCCTCAATAATAGGAACCTCACGGTTCACCAAAGGAACGATAACCTTCTTACCTTTCAGATGTTTGTTCTTCGGGTCATTCGGATTTATACAAACAGCAGTATCGCCCAGAATTGTTTCGGGACGGGTGGTTGCAACAACCGCATAAGCTCCCCGACCCCCTTCGGGGGTTAGGGGGCTTATGTAGTAGCGCAGGTAGTACAACTTTCCGTTTACCTCCTTGTAAATAACCTCCTCGTCAGACAAAGCCGTAAGCGCTTTAGTATCCCAGTTTACCATGCGCACGCCACGGTAAATTTTGTCCTGGTGGTATAAATCCACAAACACACGGATAACGCTGCGAGAGTATTCTTCGTTCATGGTAAAATTCGTACGATCCCAATCGCACGAGGCGCCCAGCCTTTTGAGCTGTTCAAGAATAATACCACCATGCTTACGCGTCCACTCCCAAGCGTGTTCAAGAAACTGTTCGCGTGTAAGGTCTGCTTTTTGTATGCCTTCCTGCACCAGCTTGGCTACCACCTTAGCTTCGGTTGCAATGGAGGCATGGTCTGTACCCGGCACCCAGCAAGCGTTTTTTCCGGTCATGCGGGCACGGCGCACCAGCACATCCTGAATGGTATTGTTGAGCATGTGCCCCATGTGCAGCACGCCCGTTACGTTGGGCGGCGGAATCACAATGGTATATGGCTCTCTATCGTCGGGCTCTGAGTGAAACATGCTGTGCTTCATCCAATACTCATACCATTTACTCTCGATCTCTTTCGGTGAATACGTTGTTGCTAGTGTGGACATTTAATCTTATATTGTTTTATATTATCCTGATTATCAAAATATTACTGTTTACTTAGTATTCGCTGCACGCGTCCGGACATTTCTCTGTTGTCCGTTTCCATATACAAATTATACATGAGCTGCAGCACCTGCCTGTTGCTTCCGTCAATGCGGGTTGCATAGAACTCCAGCGGCTCCAACGCCTTCTTGTAGTCCTGCTTAGCAATAAGAGTTTGCGCCAAACCAATATATCCCTGAGGATTTCGCTCGCTATTGCGAATCAGCTTCCGGTACGCACGAGCGGCATCGTCTACTCTACCTGTATTAAGGAAAATCCAACCTTGATAGTTAAGCGTGGCATCGCTGTTCGGATAAACAGCAGCTAGCACATTGACGTAATGCTCGGCAGAATCCAATCGTCCCATGCGCACGTTGACTTCAATAAGATCAAAGTAGCACATTTCACAAGTAGGTTCCAGCACAACTGCCTTAGTCAAGTAGTAAAGTGCAGAATCCGGTTTATTTGCTCTCGTTGCCTGAATTCCCTGTAAATCATACTTACCCTCCATGCGCTTCATTACGGTACACACAGGTTTGCCGGCCACATCAACCGTATGAATGGTTGTCTTTGGCGGCCACAAACCTTTTTGTAGCTGATAGGCATCTATGTAGCTGTTGGCATAAATGGCGTAGTCCCACTCCTTGCTGTTTCTCTCATAGTACCGGGCATAAGCAGGCCTTACCTTGTTCCTGTAATGCCGAAAGAAGTACTCCAGCATAGCGCTATGGTTGGTAGCAATTACAATCGGCGTTTCGGGAACGGGCATGCTATCCAACTTCAAATCTTCTTTCAGCCACCTGGCGGCAACATTTATGCTATGGTAGTAGTAGTCCATTTCATAGCTGCCGTAAGCCTTTTTTACACCTCCGAAAAGCTCATTGTAGTAAATGTACTCTACCGGATGGTTGGCAATGATGTGACGTACAGGCAAGCAGGTAAGCGCTACCAAAACGGCAGCGGCTATCCACTTCACGGGCCTTTTCACGACCTGCAGTAGCGCCTCTATACCCATGGCCGCCATGCAAACCACAAACGGATACACAAACAGCACATGTCGCCAACCGCCGTACACGTTTGATTTTTTGTAAATAATGTAGGCTACAGGAAATACTGCGGCAAACAGCACAAATACCACCCAGTGCACCTTTACTTGCTTCAATATTTTTCTTATGCAAAGTACAAATAGCGCAAGACCCAACAACACAATAACCGGCGTAGTCATTAGTATATACTTGGGGAGATAGTACCACGGTAAAAATGACGACCACTGATTTTTTCCTTCGAATAGCTGACGGATATTTTCGACAAAGTGCGTCATGGCCTGCAATGAACCCACAACATTTTTGAGCGGAGATTGCAAGGCGTAAGGCCAGTACAGTATACCAACAATATAGCCCAGCGCGGCTATCAGCGCCAGCCAATAGTTGAGCTTTACTATTTTATCAAAGTTGTTTTTTCTAAATAGCGGTTGATATGATTTTGTAAACGCAAAAAACAAATTTACAAACATAAACAGGTAGGCAATTTGCAGCAAACCTCCCACACGAACGGCAATAGCAAAGCCAATACCCAACGCGTTCATAGCAATGCGGTAGGCGCTCACGCGAGGCAACTCCGCTATCAACCTGAATATATGATAGGTAGAAAACAGGCAGGCAAAAGCATACGGAATATCCTTTGGGTTGTTGAACGAGTGCCCCAGAAATACAGGGGATATAAAGAGCAACACCATGGCAAAAATTCCCGCACGATAGCCCAACAAGAATACCGTAAGCAAGCCCGTGAAAAACACCATGAGCCAGCCCACCAGTGAGTTCATAATATGCCGTACGGTATATACCTTATCTACTCCAAACGTATGATTTACCAGGTAGGTAAGGTTATCAAACGCTTGCCCGTAGTACTGCGAGTGCAACTTTTTGTTGATTACCACCGCGGTCGAGTCTGCCCCCAAAGTAGCATAGTAGCTATGCACATCGCCGGCATGCTTGTAGTTGTAGTGCTCATCACCGGAGTTGCCGGCGTTAAGGCTCATGAGCGGCATAACAAAGAACAGCAACACCGCAACCACAGCGAATATTCCACGAGGCAGCGCCTTGAAACGATCTTCACCCGAGGATTTTGATTTGTTCAGGCTCGAAAAAGGCAGCACAAAGTACCACTGAATCCACGCCTTAAAATCACGAAATCGTGGCGTATATGCCTGATTTACATGAGATTCGTGTTTCACGTCAACCGTAGGAGAAACCATTTTCTTTGTCCGTACATTTTTCATGATGGTATCCGATTTATTAAACTGTCAATTGCACTTTGTAAATGGTCAGCTATCTACAATGCTACTTTTATAGCTTTCTTCAAACCATAAAACTCTCTTACGGCCTTAAACCCAATCTTCATTATGCGCTTCAGGTTAATTGAGTTTACCCCTCCCTGGCGTGGCTTAAACGTAATGGGCAGAAACAACACCCGTTCTTTTTTAAGCATAGCAATAGTAGTAACCATTACGTTGCTCAACTGGCCACGGGCGAGTTGGTGTAGCGGTTAAACTCCGCAAAGGAGCTCACAAAATCCCACACTTTTTTATTCGATGTGTGGAAAATATGCGCCCCGTACTTGTGTACATTGATACCCTCAACCGGCTCACAGTAGGCATTACCGGCTACATGCTTTCTCCTGTCTACAACCAGGCACTTTTTGCCCGCCCTGGCAGCCCGATGAGCAAATGTAGCCCCGTACAGCCCGGCGCCGACAATCACGTAGTCATACTTCGTTTCTTTCATGAACAGCTCATTCAAAACATACTAATCCTTTGCCAAAGTTTGCAAGTACCTCAACAGGTTTTGCCCGTCGGCAAATGAGGGATTTTGCTCCGCTACAGGCTTCAAAAATGCTATCCCTCCCTTGTAATCTTTTTTCTCGTACAGGCACAAGGCCATTACGTAGGCAACGGACAAATCCGAGCGGTCTTGCGAGTAAAAAATGTTGAACGCCTCCAGCGCCTTATCATAACTCTTGCTTGAGTAGTAGGCATAGCCAAGCACCCGATGGGTTTCTTTATCCCCCGGGTAAAATTTTTTGTACGCGTTCAGTGATTTTATGGCCTTCTCGTGGTTGCCCGCGCGGTAGTAGCCGTAGCCCATCCAGTAGTACATCGAAAAGTTTTTGGGATTGTAGGCGTAGGCTTCCTCCAACAGCTTCACCCCCCCCCCTATATCATTGTCTTTCAATGACTTAACTCCTTTGTAGTCTGTATCGTTACGCCTGTCCACAACGCACATTGCAACAACATTATCTACGGTGCGCTTGTACACAACCCCCTTAGGCGGGTAAAAGAACGATAAAATTTGCGGCGAGGCAAACAGAGTGGTAAGTATGGCGTAATCGCACTCTATGCCCGCGTAGCTTCGAAAAGCAACATCCTTCAGCTGCAGCTTACCCTTCCACACCTCCGGTACATAGTATGTTTTGCATACGCCCCAGTTGTTCATTGCAACGACCAAAGGGCGCTCCTGCGAGTAATCATCGGGGTTGATTGAGTTGAGCAGCCACTCCATGCCCTCTGAGGTTGCAATCTGCCACTGGTCAAACTCATATTTTTTATACGCACCCTCCGTTCCACCCACCGAGCAGTTGTAGTAGCCCAGCTGGCAGGGAGCATGACGAACATTCCACACGGCAAGGTAGGCGCATGAGGCAAGAATAGCTATGGCAGACAACCACTTTAGCAAAGCCGAGCGCCGCAGTATGTCAAGCAATTCTTTATAGCCAACTGCTATGGTTGCCGGAATAGTAACGCAGGCAAACAGGACGTGCCTCCACCCATTGTACACCGGAGTGCCCGCCCACATTATGTATGCAAACGGAAATACTATCATAAATAGCAGCATGAACAAGTTGAGCGCCCCTGTTTTTCTCCACCTCCACAGCGCCACCAGAACCGCCAAGTGCAGCATTATCAGTATAAGCATTGGCGTTGTAATGTAAAACATTTTTAGTAAATAGTACCAGGGTTTTACTATCGAATCGGTCATTTTTCCCTCAAAAACAAACGGGATTCGCTGCGGAAAATTAGTGGCAACATGCAGCCCCGACAGCAAATGTCCAAAGCCTTCTTCGAAAAAGTTGGGGTAAAAAATAAGCCCTCCCATAACTCCTAAAACAACGGCAGCAAGCAATAGCGCCGTAATTTTTAGTATTTGAGCGTAATTTTTTTGCGCAAATAATTTTTTTGCAGCAGGCAACGTAAAACAAGCCAGCAAAGAAAACAAGCCCACGTAAAATATCAGCAATACGCCGCTAACGCGTATGCTCAAGGCAATAGCAATACCCAGCGCAACGCCTAACAAATTTTTTATGGATACATGAGGGAGTAGGCGCAAAAATCTTAACAGGAAAAATATTGCTATAGCAAAACCCAAGGCTTGAGGAATATCTTTCGTATTCCAAAAGAATTGCCCCAACACAAAGGGCCACAGAAACGTGAGCCACAACGCCAATACAGCCCCTTTCCACCCTGTAAGCTCTTTGGCAATCAACGCCATAAAAAGCAGCAAAGCAACGCTCCACAAGGCTAAATAGTACAAGCGGACTTGATAGTAATCATTCCATTTAAACCATTTTTGCAAAAGTACAAAAGTGGCTTCAAATCCACAGCCATAATACTTTTGGGTAACACGATTTTTTATGTCTTCCCATGTAAAATGCAAACAGGCCGTATCACTACCGCCTGACAGGTAGTAGTCCACGCACTGTGCCCCGTACTCATAGTCAAGAGGCCCATCACCGTTTTGACCTGCTTTGGAGGACCAGTAAAAGGTAAGCGCAGCGCATAGCGCAAGGCTCAGCCAAAACACCCGCTTAAAGTTAATGGACAACAGCCTCTCCCACGCCTTGTCGAGAGGAGTTTTTTCCCTATCCACCGGAGCCGCTTCAGCTACAGGTAGCGCCTTTTTTTTATGTGCAGGTTGTTTCTTCATTTAAGCTGATTATGCATTTTGCTATTCAACCTCAAAAAATTCATTTTTTGCTATCACTCTGTTTAGCAACACAATAGCAGGATAAGCCCGGCAGCTTCACGCCCGCACAGCGCAGGGCTTTTGATACTTTGTAATCTGCCAACAATACATTTTTTACCAACGCCGACAAAAATTTACCTCCCCTCCAACCACCAATACCTACAATGTTGTCCGGTTTCGGTCTTACAAAAAACTCTTTGCCCTTTTGAAGAGCACGAGCCACAAGCAGCACAAAAAAGAAGTAGCCTGACAAAACAGGACTAAAACCTGCCTTACCCAAGCAGCGATGCAGCATTTTAGCTGTGTAGCGACGGTAGTGTCCCAGCCACTCATCATGCGAGCAAAATAGCGATTGATAGGCAGGAACCGTAACAACAAGTAGCGTTTCCGCATGAAATCCCCGCAGCGCACGTAGCGGTGAGAGCAGCGCCGCAGCGTCCTCTACGTGCTCTATCACATCCATTAGCAAGATAATATCAATTTTGTTGTAATTTTGTTGTAATTTTGTTGTAATTTTGTTGTAATTTTGTTGTAATTTTGTTGTAATTTTGTTGTAATTTTGTTGTAATTTTGTTGTAATTTTGTTGTAATTTTGT
>JAISBU010000002.1 GCA_031266015.1 Prevotellaceae bacterium
AACGCGCTAATAGCAGGGTTAATAATCATGGCAGCCGCGCTGCTCGAAAAAGATAAATACCTGTGGGCAGCGTTCTGCATAGTATTTTCGGCGTACATAAAATTGTTTGGCATTGTTGGCTTTGCTCTATTTTTGCTGTATCCCAAAAAGCTGAAGTCGGCGCTATGCTCGCTGATGTGGGTGGTTGTTTTGTCTGCCGTCCCGCTAATTTTTATAAGCCCGCAGCAGTACGCAGTTTTAATAAAAAGTTACCTCAACCTGCTCTCGCAAGACCATGCCGAGTCCTACGGATATTCCGTTATGGGATGGCTAAACTCATGGTTCGGGTATGCCGGCAGTAAAAATGTGGTAGTGCTGATTGGCGCGGCAATATTTATGCTGCCATTTTGCAGAGTAAAAAGCTATGCGAATAGCGCATTTCGTGCTCTGATGCTGGCCTCCATCTTGCTATGGGTAGTTATATTCAACCACAAAGCAGAATCGCCAACGTTTGTTATAGCCATTGCCGGAGTAGCGCTATGGTTTGTGCACGGTAAAAAGAGCGCCTTAAATATCACGCTGTTTGCCTGCGCTTTTATTTTCGCCTCGCTATCGCCCACCGATATTTTTCCCCGATTCGTACGGGAGGAATTTGTAAAACCGTACTGCCTAAAAGCCGTACCATGTATTTTTATTTGGGGAAAAATCATATACGATCTACTCACCTGTAAACCAAGTATGCTTACAAATACGCTACGCAAATGAAGAAGCTAATGCCATGTTATTCATCAGATGTTGAAACCTCATTTTTCACCTAATTCATCTAACAAAACAACCTTAGTAGCAGATAATCAGCACGTACAGCTATCGCCTCATTGCCTATTGTTTCGATAAATATTTTGCCAAGTAAAAAAGGAGCGGTTTTTTTTGCTTTCGACTAAATGACAAACTGCCTTTTCTCGAAAGTTTTTTATGAAATTCGGTAAATTCCAATGCCTTACAAAAAAATAAACAGCCTACGATATGATGAACGCCCGACAGGATAAGATTTATAGCTAGATGAAAGAAAAGTTCACGCTTAACGCATCAAAACGAATTATTTTTAATAAGGAGAAAGTTGTTTTGTCCGATGCCGAGAAAAAAGAAATCAAGGCTTGCTTCGATTTTCTCCAATCTTTTTCGTCCGACAAAATTATTTATGGCATCAACACCGGTTTTGGACCTATGGCACAATATCGTGTTGATGACGATTATCTTACTCAGCTACAATACAATATCATTCGCAGCCACTCCACAGGGGCAGGAAATCCATTGCCCGATTTGTATGTTCGGGCAGCAATGGTTGCCCGGCTCGGAACATTTTTACAGGCAAAAAGCGGCGTACATTTGGAGCTGGTAGAGCTGCTTGCAGAGTTTCTCAACAGGGAAATTTATCCGTTTATCCCAGAACATGGCAGCGTGGGCGCAAGCGGCGATTTGGTGCAGCTGGCGCATATGGCCCTCACGTTAATCGGCGAGGGAAAAGTGCACTACAAAGGCGAGTGGCGCGAGGCTGCCGAAGTGCTGAAAGAAAACAACCTGCAGCCCTTCAAAATCCATATCCGCGAAGGACTTTCGGTAACGAACGGCACCTCCGTAATGTCAGGCATAGGTTTCATTAACATATTGTATGCTAAAAAGTTACTTGATTTAGCAGTGTTAACCTCGGCTTGGATAAACGAGCTCACTCAGGCATACGATGATGGTTTCTCGGAAGAATTAAATCAAACAAAAAAGCATGCTGGACAGCTGGCGGTGGCGGCGCGTATGCGCGAAATTGCCAAAGACAGCCGCCTGTTGCAAAAACGCGGGAGCAAGCTGTATGCCAACGTTGATAAAGAGGAGAAAATCTTTACGCAAAAAGTGCAAAGCTACTATTCGTTGCGCTGCGTACCGCAGATTTTGGGACCGGTTTTTGACGAAATAGAAAATGCCGGAAAAGTAGTGGTCAATGAATTTAATTCGGCCTGCGATAATCCGATTGTCGACCCCGAAACGCAAAATGTGTACCACGGCGGCAACTTCCACGGCGATTATATTTCTTTTGAAATGGACAAGCTCAAAATTGCCGTAACAAAGCTTACAATGCTCGTTGAAAGACAGCTAAACTACCTTTGCCACGATAAAATTAACGGTATTTTACCTCCATTCCTCAATCTTGGAACGCTCGGATTGACCTACGGCCTGCAGGCAGCGCAATTTACAGCGACTTCTACAACGGCTGAATGTCAAACACTTTCGTTTCCAAATTACGTTCATTCCATACCAAACAACAATGATAATCAGGACATTGTGAGTATGGGAACAAATTCGGCATTGATTACCAAACGGGTTATTGACAATGCCTTTCAGGTCATTTCCATTCAGTTTATGGCGCTGGCGCAAGCAACAGATTATCTGAAAATGGAAGAAAAATTAGCTTCGCAAACGCGGAAAATGTTTTTGAAAATCAGAGAGCTATTCCCTGTCTTAGTTGAAGACCGGACACACTACCGGGAAATTGAAAAAATACAAGAGTTTTTGAAGGAAATATGAAATACGCATTGGTTACAGGAGGCTCAAGAGGCATTGGCAGGGCGGTTTGTTTGAAATTGGCAGAAATGGGTTATCCCGTTTTAATCAATTATCAATCAAACCAATCCGCTGCCGAAGAAACGAAGTCATTGGTTGAAGCAAGCGGCGGGACAGCAGAACTCTTACCTTTTGATGTTGCCAACCAGCGGGAAGCGGAAAATTCTTTATCGGCTTGGGTAGAAAACCACGCTGACGATTATATCGCCGTTTTGGTAAATAATGCGGGCATTCGGCGCGATAACCTGATGTTTTGGATGCAGGACGAAGAATGGAGCGCCGTGCTAAACACGGGATTGCATGGTGCGTTTTACGTTACGCGGTCGTTGGTAAAATATATGCTCAACAAAAAATTCGGGCGAATAGTAAATATTGTTTCCATTTCCGGTGTAAATGGAATGCCGGGGCAAACCAACTACGCTGCCGCCAAAGCAGGCGTAATAGGGCTTACAAAGTCGCTTGCACTCGAAACAGCCAAAAAACGGGTAACCGTTAATGCCGTTGCGCCCGGTTTTATCGAAACGGATATGACCAAAGATTTAAACCAGGAAGAGGTGAAAAAACTTGTTCCTGCACAGCGTTTTGGCAAAGCTGAAGAGGTGGCGGATTTGGTAGGTTTTTTGGCATCGGAAAAGGCAGGTTATATCACGGGGCAGGTTATTCAAATAAGCGGAGGACTTTAATTATCTGGATATTAAGCATTTAATAAATATGAAGCGTGCGGTCATTACGGGTTTAGGCATCTACTCATGTATCGGAAAAAATCTTGAGGAGGTTGCCAAATCGCTTTACGAAGGCAAGTCGGGCATCGGCATTGATGAAGAACGGAAGGCCTACGGCTATCGCTCTCCGCTAACGGGCATTGTAGAAAAACCACAGCTAAAAGGCTTTCTCGACCGCCGTTTGCGTATTGGCTTGGCTGAACAAGGCGAGTACGCTTATTTGGCAACACTTGAAGCATTTAAAAATGCCGGAATTGATGCGGACTTCTTGGAAAAGAACGAAGTGGGCATTTTTTACGGTAACGACTCAAGCGCAAAAGCTGTAATTGAGGCGAACAATATCGCTATGGAAAAACGCGACACCATGTTGATCGGTTCAGGAGCAATTTTTCAATCGATGAATTCGACCGTTACCATGAACCTTTCAACTATTTTCAAGCTCCGCGGCGCCAATATGACCATTTCAGCTGCCTGCGCAAGCGGCTCTCATTCAATAGGTTTGGGCTATCTGTTTATTAAGCAGGGATTGCAGGAGGTGGTGCTTTGCGGCGGCGCACAGGAAACAAGTCTTTATTCAATGGGCAGCTTTGATGCGTTGAGCGCATTTTCGGTCAATCTTGCCGACCCTGCCAAAGCAAGCCGCCCCTTCGACAAAAACCGGGGACGGCTTAATTCCGAGCGGTGGTGCGGCAAGCTTGATTTTAGAAGAGTATGAACACGCGGTAAAACGCGGCGCAACCATTCTCGCCGAAGTGGCCGGTTATGGATTTTCGAGTAACGGATTAAACATTTCTCAACCCAGTCCCGAAGGTTGTACAATTGCCATTAACCGCGCATTGAAAGATGCCGGTTTGTCCGCCAAAGAAGTTGATTATGTAAACGCTCACGCCACCTCCACGCCACAAGGCGACGCCACGGAAGCCATTTGCCTCGATAAAGTTTTTACGCAGCACAAAACGCCCATTTCTTCCACAAAATCAATGACCGGACACGAGTGCTGGATGGCGGGTGCAAGCGAAATCGTATACTCCCTGTTGATGATGCAACATAATTTTATTGCTCCGAATATCAATTTTGAGCAACCCGACGAGTATTCACAAAATTTGAATATTGCAGCCAAAACCATGGAAGCGAAGCTGGAGGTTATACTCTCTAATTCTTTTGGTTTTGGAGGTACAAACAGCGCGCTGGTAATACGAAAACTTAAATAAATATGACACGTACAGAAATTGAAGAAGCTGTAAAAAACTTCCTTATTGAAGATATTGAGGTGGAGGAAAGCCTAATTAAACCCGACGCCTTGCTAAAAGACGGTTTAGGCATTGATAGCCTTGATTTTGTGGATATTGTAGTTATTGTAGAAAGAAAATTCGGCTTTAAAATTAAGCCGGAAGAAATGGCGGAAATTCGCACGTTAAGCCAATTCTGCGATTATATTGAATCGAAAGTCGGATAAAATAGCGTATGGCAGACAACCGTGGATGGAAAGGCAACACCGGCGGTGGAAACTTTGGGCAGAAAGCCTTGATTTTTTTGCTGAATTTTTTGGGGTTGAGACCGCTGTACGCGGTTTTAGCGCTTGTTGTGCCCTTTTATATGCTGTTTTCAAGAAAGGGATATCTATCTGTTTATCACTATTTTAGAAAACGATTCGGCTTTTCGGTTTGGAATTCTTTTTACAAAACCTACCTGAATCATTTCCTTTTCGGGCAGGTAATTTTAGACAGATTTGCCGTTTTTGCAGGCATAAAAGATTTATTTGACGTAGAAATTATTGGCAATGCGTATTTTGAACGCTTGGCTGAAGGTGAAAAAGGTTTTATCATGGCAGGCTCGCATGTCGGGAATTTTGAAATCGGCGGTTATCTGCTGCACTCGGAAAAAAAGCGTATCAACGCGCTGATTTATGCCGGCGAAACTCGAACGATGCAGCATAATCGGAGCAAGGTATTGGCAGCGAGCAACGTAAACCTTATTCCGGTGCAGCATGATATGTCGCATTTGTTTGCAATAAATGTCGCTTTGCAAAACGGTGAAATAATCAGCATGACATGCGACAGAAATCACGGCTCGGCAAAAAGCGTAGAGTGTGATTTTCTGGATTGGAAAGCCGATTTTCCGCTGGGAGCATTTGCGCTGGCAGCGAGTTTTGAGGTGGAAGTTTTGGCTGTTTTCTGCATAAAGATTTCAGCGAAAAAGTATAAAATTTTTGTGCAGCCATGTAGTGGCGCAGCGCATGCAACCAATAGTACACCCGCAACAAAACGCGAGCAAACCACAAATCTGGTAAAATGCTATGCTGCTGAATTAGAAACCATTGTAAAGCAGTATCCTTTGCAATGGTTTAACTACTATGAGTTTTGGAAAAAATAATGAAGCAAGTATGAATCTTTTCCCTGCGTTACAAAAAAAATATTCCAAAGAGCAACGCTCGGCGTTGGAAGCGCAGCGTTTGGCGCACGAAATTTCGCAGGCGCCTGTGGTTTTTCAGGTGTCGCGCCTGATGGTTAAATTTGGAATTTTGCAAATGCTGCTGGATTCAGAGAAAGGCTTAACGGTTAACGAAGTTGCCGGAAAAACAAAATTGTCGCGTTACGCTGCGCAATGTTTATTGGAGTCGTCATTGACGACCGGCACGGTACTTTTTCAAGGTGAAAGATTTACCTGCTCAAAAGCAGGCTGGTTTTTGCTGAACGATCCGCTTGTAAAAGTCAACCTCAACTTTAACCACGATGTAAATTATCTCGGCTTGTTCAACCTCGAAGAAGCGCTGCTCAACGGCAAACCCGAAGGTCTGAAAGTCTTTGGCTCGTGGAGTACGATATACGAAGGTTTGTCGCAGCTGCCCGGACCGGTGCAAAAATCGTGGTTTGGTTTCGACCATTATTACAGCGACGAGTCATTTGACAAAGCGTTGCAAATCGTGTTTGAAAATAGACCGGAAACGCTGCTTGATGTGGGTGGAAACACCGGTCGCTGGGCGTTGCGATGCGTAGATTTTAGTAGCAAAGTGAACATTACGGTAATGGACTTGCCGCAACAAGTAGAAATGATGAGAAAGCAAACCGCCGGACTGAAAGGCGCGGAACGCATTCACGGATACGGCTGCAATCTGCTTGATAAAGCGCTGCCATTCCCCGTAAATTTCGATGCCATTTGGCTAAGCCAATTCCTCGATTGCTTTTCGGAAGAAGAAGCGACTAGTATTTTAACGAGAGCCGCCAAATCAATGAACGCCGACGCAAAACTCTACATTATGGAAACATTTTGGGACCGCCAGCATTTTGAAACCGCCGCTTATGCCCTGACTCAAATATCGCTCTATTTCACCGCATTAGCAAACGGAAACAGCAAAATGTACCACAGCGAAGATATGCTCCGGTGCATTGAAAACGCGGGATTAGAAGCTGAAGAAATAAAAGATGGTATAGGCAAAGGACATTCTATTGTAGTTTGCAAAAAGAAATGAACTTTGAGGAAGTAAACATACTGGAGCTTTTACCCCAACAACCACCGTTTGTAATGGTAGAAAAGTTTTTGCGTTGCGATTGGAAAACAACAAAAACCTCGCTGTCCATCAATAACGATAATATTTTTGTAGAAAACGGTTTGTTTTCGCAAAGCGGAATTATTGAGAGCGTAGCTCAAACCTGCGCCGCAAGGATGGGTTATTTAATTGATAATCAGAATGTTAAGATTGGCATGATCGGTTCAATAAACGATTTCGAGTTTACGGGTATTTTGCCGAAAGTTGGGAACGAAATTTTTACGGAAATTTGTGTAGAAGCTGAAATCGGCAGTATTGTGCTGCTCAACTCAAAAACTATTTGCGATGAAAATCTTATTGCCACAGGTAAAATGAAAGTTGTCTTGACGAATACCGATGCGAAAATGAATTAGTAATTTGCCAACTTGTACCGAAAAAAATTATGCGTGTACTAAAAACCGAAAAAGAATTTGAGATACGCTTCAGCGAAGTAGATTCGATGGGAATAGTGTGGCACGGCTCTTATCCGTTGTATTTTGAGGATGCCCGCGAAGCTTTCGGAAAAGAATACAACCTCGAATACCTGTACATGTTCGACCAGGGTTTTTATGCGCCTTTGGTGGAGCTGCACTTCGAGTATAAGCGTCCTTTAAAGTACAAAGACAGGGCGAAAATAGAGATTGTTTACCGCAACACAGCTGCCGCAAAATTGATTTTCGATTACAAAATACTTTATATATCTGATAATCAATTAATTGCAACGGGATATTCCGTTCAGGTATTTTTAGACAGGGACTTTAATTTGATGTGGGAGATGCCTGAATTTTTCAAAAAATGGAAAGAATTAAACGGGTTAAAGTAAATATTTCAGGAACAAATATTATATCCTCATTGGGTTTTACAACCGAAGAAAATTTCCGCGCCGTAAAATCAGGCATATCGGGCATAAAACACTACGATGCCGGTACATTTGATTTGCCCGAAGCATTTGTGGCTTCATTGATTGACAAGGAACGGCTAAATGATTGCTTTTTAGACACAAGGCAATTTACTGATTTGGAGAAAGCCTGTGTTCTGTCGATAGTAAATGCCAACTTTCAGGCAAATATTGATTTATCAAGTGAAAAAACGATATTTATTTTATCAACAACAAAAGGAAATGTTAATTTTTTAGGACAAAGACCAGAAACCCGCCACTGCGGGCTTGCCCCGCAACCGAGTTTACGAGCTGGACGAAGTCAATCCCCTGTTTATCTTTGGCATACGGCAAAAATAATTTCCCGATTTTTCGGCAACCCTAACACGCCGCTCGTTGTTTCCAATGCCTGCATTTCGGGTGCGGCGGCGCAAGTTGCTGCGCTGCGCGAGCTGAGCGATGGGCTATATGACAACGTGGTAGTAACGGGGGCTGATTTTTTGTCGAAGTTCATTATTTCCGGTTTTCAATCGTTTAAGGCGCTATCGCCCGAGCTCTGCAAACCGTTTGACAAAGACCGCTGCGGGCTGAATTTGGGAGAGGCAGCGGCAACGATAATTTTTCAGACACAAGATATTAAACACAAGACGCAAGACGGCGCTGTATCTTTGGTTGCAGGGGCAATTCGGAATGATGCAACCCATATTTCCGCGCCGTCACGGACAGGTGAAGGCTGTTACAGAGCGCTGAATCATGTTTTAAAAAATCTTGAGTCTGAACATCTTGGGTCTTGCGTTTCGTTTATCAATGCGCACGGAACGGCAACCGCCTACAACGATGCAATGGAAGTTTTTGCCATTGCCCGCGCTGGTTTAGCTGACGTGCCTGTTAATTCGTTGAAAGCGTTTTTTGGTCATACTTTAGGTGCGGCCGGCGTGTTGGAAAGCATAATTTCAATGCAGGCTTTGCAGGAAAATTTGGTATTGAAATCGTTGAATTTTAAGGAGCAAAACTTTGAAAATCAGATAAATATTTCAAAAGAGAATCATTTTTCGGACAAAAAATATTTTATCAAATTATTGTCGGGGTTTGGTGGCCTTAATGCGGCTTTGCTGTTTGAGATAAAAAGATAAGCTATTGAAAAACGATGACTTATATATAGGTAAATTTGTTAGTCTGAATTTTAAATCTTCGGCAGCAATGGCTGATTTTTATCGCTCATTGCAAATTGATTATCCGAAGTTTTTCAAGATGGACGGATTATCAAAGCTGGGTTTTTTAGCAGCGGAAAAGATTTTTGAAGAATCGGAAAATCGTTTTGTTTCGCGCGAGGATATTGCGCTAGTAGGCTTCAATCGAAGCTCGTCGCTTGAGGTTGATCGGCGTTATCAGGAAACAATTCAAGACACGAAAAATTACTTTCCGAGCCCTTCCGTATTCGTATATACGTTGCCGAATATCGTATTGGGCGAGATAGCCATACGAAACAAATTGTTCGGCGAAGCTGCGTTTTATGTTTGCGAAGAATTTGATACAGAACAAATTACCCGAACTGCCACCAATGCTTTTCAGGACAGGGAGGTAAATAGGGTTCTGTTAGCTTGGCTCGAATACGAAGCAGACACCTGCGAGGCGGTGATGCTGCTCATAGGTAAAATTCCAACTGAAATGACATTTAATGAAGAAAATTTACTGGCCATAAAAAATCAAAAAACAAATACATCGAAATAAAGTTATGGAAGAGCTGATTTTGAAACTCAAAGAAGAAATTATTGAAGTGTTAAACCTCGAAGATGTAAAACCTGCGGATATTGACGAAAATGCGCCGTTATTTGGAGATGGACTAGGATTGGATTCTATTGATGCATTGGAGCTTATCGTGCTAATGGAAAAGAGCTATGGAATCAAACTCAAAGACCCCGCGCAAGGCAAGGAAATTTTCAAATCAATATTCGTAATGGCGAAATATATTGCGGAAAACCGAACAAAATAAATGAGTAAAATTCTCATTACCGGAATGGGCATCGTTTCTGCCATTGGAAACAATGTGCAAGAAACTTTACTTTCGTTGCAGGAAAAACGCAGCGGCATTGCTGCCTTGCACTATTTGCAGACTTCGCATACGGAATTTCCTGTGGGCGAGGTAAAAATGAGCAACGGGGAAATGAAAAAAATGCTTGATATTTCCGATAATGTGCCAACAACGCGTACGGCATTGATGGGAATGCTGGCGGTACGCGAAGCCCTTTGTCATAGTGGGTTTGATGCGCAATTATTTGAAAAACAAGGAGTTGATCCCTTTTTAAGAGTGACGGGAAAACGAGTGGCATTAATTTCAGGCACTACAGTTGGCGGAATGGACAAAAGCGAGCAGTTTTACCTCGATTTTTTGGAAAACGACACGCACAATGCCTACATTTCTACCCACGATTGCGGGGCTTGTACGGAAATGATCGCCGATTATTTCGGCATTTTTTCGCAGGTTGATACCATTTCAACGGCTTGCTCAAGCGCAGCCAACGCCATTTTGCTGGGTGCAGAGCTGCTCAAAAGCGGTCGCGCCGACATAGTTGTGGCGGGCGGTGCGGAATGTATCACCAAATTTCACCTCAACGGTTTTAACACGCTGATGATTTTGGACAAAAAACCGTGTCGACCGTTTGACACCACCCGCGCGGGCTTAAATCTCGGCGAGGGCGCGGCGTATGTGGTAATGCAGCGCGAAGACAGCACGCAGACAAAATCGCTTGCCGTGCTTTCGGGCTATGCCAATACCTGCGATGCTTTCCACCAAACCGCCTCGTCGCCCAATGGCGAAGGCGCGTATTCGGCAATGAAATCCGCACTCGAAAATGCCAATCTGCAACCGCAAGACATTGACTATATCAACGCGCACGGCACCGGCACGCAAAACAACGACGCAAGCGAAGGAGTGGCAATCGTGCGACTTTTTGGTAGTAAAATTCCTCCTGTCAGCTCTACAAAAGCATTTACAGGGCACACCACAAGTGCAGCAGGCGGCGTAGAGGCGGTGATTTCTATTTTGGTATTGCAGCACGATTTTATTCCCGAAAATCTGAATTTTTCGGAAAAAATAGCGGCATTGCCCTTTATACCGTATGTAGGGGCGAAAAAAATCTCGCCCCTACGGCACATTCTTTCCAACTCCTTTGGCTTTGGGGGTAATGATACGAGCTTGATTTTTTCAAAGGCTTGATTATGAGTGAAATTTACATAAATTCCATAAAACAAATTTCCGCTCAAAAACCGCTCACAGACGAATGGTTTGACGCCCCTGTGCGGTATTCCGAAAATTATGTTCGGGCAATTGACCCCGATTTTAGGCAATATTTTGCGCCAAATGTAGCCCGTCGGTTTGGAAAAATTCTCAAACGCGCTTTGGTTGTTTCACAAAAAGCGCTTGAAGAAAGTGACGTAACAAACCCCGATGCAATCATTACAGGCACAGGACTTGGCTGCATTGAAAATACGGAACTTTTTCTTGATAAACTCGTGAGAGAAGGCGAGGAGTTGCTCAATCCTACGCAGTTTATGCAATCGACTCACAACACCATTTCTTCGCTTATCGCCATTGAGGCAAAATGCCACAGCTACAACACAACCTATGCGCACAAAGGCATTTCGTTTGAATGTGCATTACAAGATGCGCTATTGCAGCTGCAATCGGGCGGTATAAAAACGGCGTTGGTTGGTGCGCACGATGAAATGACCCCCGCTTATTTCACGCTCTTGCAAAAGGCGGGGTTTCTCGGACAAGCAAACCAAACCTTTGCCGGCGAAACGGCGGTTGCGATGATGCTGACAAATCAAAAAACAGAGAAATCGTTGTGCAAAATCGAAAACGTAGAGAAATTTTATGGAAACGTAGAGACGTGGCGCGCCGCATCTCTACAAGTATCTGATATTGACTATATTATGCTCGGCACAAACGGCGTTGCCGAAACCGACCGTATTTATTACGAAAATTGCCAAAAACTTTTTCCGGACATTCCGCTGTTGCAATACAAAAATATTTTTGGCGAAAGCTACACCGCGCCTGCGTTTGGCGTGTATGCGGCGGCATTGTGTTTGAAGAATGGAAAAATACCGGACTTTTTAGAACAAAGAGCAAAGCTTGTTCCGCCAAAACGGGAGAGCGAGGAGCAGAGACAAAATGCAGTACGAAAAATCCTGTGCTACAATCAGCTTGAAAACAAGAACCATACATTTGTATGTCTAACGTCTAAAAATTTAACGCCTAAAA
Source organism: Prevotellaceae bacterium (assembly GCA_031266015.1). Lineage (GTDB taxonomy): Bacteria > Bacteroidota > Bacteroidia > Bacteroidales > UBA932 > JAISBU01. Next base: position 11,979 of record JAISBU010000002.1, read on the forward strand.
AATGAAAGTTATAATTCTAACCATACTACAATGTTTTTTGTTAGCAAGCGGACAAGTTTGCTTCAAGTTGGCGGTAGAAAAAATCACAAAATTCCAATTTTCGTGGGCGTATTTTACGGATATACTTACAAATTGGTGGCTGTTGGCAAGCGGCGTATGCTTAATTTCGGCAACAGCTTTGTGGGGTTATGTGCTAAAATATTTTGAGTTTTCGGTGGCCTATCCCATTACCGCCTTTGCGTACGTTTTCGGGATGCTGGCCGCTGTATTTATTTTTCACGAAACAGTATCTGCAGCTCGTTGGTTTGGAGTTGGGTTAATTGTGCTTGGGGTTATTTTAATTGCCAAGTAGTTATGAACCGAACGATTGTTGTAATATCCTTATTTTCAATGTTTTACACAAGCGCTTTTGCGCAAGAGGGAAGAAAATTAAACGACGGCGAAAAAGCTGTTTTCGAGCAAAAAATGATGGAGCAATCCCAAAAAATCAAAACGTTGCAATGCGATTTTGTGCAGGAAAAAAGTTCGACCTTGGTGATGGAAAAAGCCGTAGCAAAAGGTATTCTGTGCTATCAATCGCCGTCGATGCTGCGTTGGGAGTATCGCACGCCAACACCTTCGACTTTAATTTTGAACGGACAAAATGCCGTTTTGCTGGATAAAGATGGCAAACGAGCTGGCAATGAAAAAGCCGTGAAACCACTCGGAAATATCATTATTTCAATGATAAACGGCGATGGGATAAAAAACAACAAGCAATTTTCTACCGAAATTTTCGAAAGCAACAACCATTTTCTAATCACTCTCACACCGGTTCAAAAACGTTTGAAGGAATTTTATAAGAGTATAGCATTAAAAGTTGACAAAAACACCTTCCTCGCCTTCGAAATTTTAATGAATGAAAGATCGGGTGACATGATAGTTATATATTTGAGTAACAAGAAATTGAATGAAAAAATCGGCGACAAAGAATTTAAGATAAAATGATTTTAAAAGACAATTTGTATACGATAAAATCACAAAATGCCTCAGAAAATAAAGCCGGTTTTCGCGTGGCGCTTCATGCGGAAAGTTTTATTTACAAAGCCCATTTTCCGAACAACCCAATTACGCCTGGCGTGTGCCTTATTCAAATGGTGGTCGAGCTTTTCGGTGTATTGCGGGGAGCAGATTTCCGCATCAAAACACTGAAAAATGTGAAATTTACCGCGCCGATTTCGCCTTTGGCATTCCCCGAAGTAGACGTTGCGCTTGATTTTTCGGAAAACGAAAATCGTTGGCAAATCAAAGCGATAGTAAAAGAAAGCGACACCGTTTTTGCAAAAATAAGTACGATTTTAGTATGAAGATTTGTGCGCTCATACCTGTTTATAATTCTGAAAAGCATATTGCCAATGTACTTAAATCCGTTGTGCAATATGCTGATAATATTATCGTTGTAAATGACGGCTCAACAGACGGAACACAACAGGAAATTGCGGATCAAACCGGAAACGACAGCCGTATAGCTGTTGTTTCCTACGAAAAAAACAGAGGTAAAGGCTACGCTTTGCAGCAGGGTTTTCGGCGGGCATTGCAGCTCGGTTTTACGCACGCCATAACGCTTGATGCCGATGGTCAGCATGTGGCAAGCGACATTCCTTTTTTGCAACAAACGGCAACGGAAAACCCTAATGCTCTGATAGTTGGCTCGCGGAAGTTTGATAACCCGAATATGCCCGGAGGCAGTAAGTTTGCCAACAATTTTTCCAACTTTTGGTTTACGGTGCAAACGGGTAGAAAGCTGCCCGATACGCAAACCGGCTTTCGCGTTTATCCGTTGCAGAGAATAGAAAAAATGCACCTGTTCACCAATCGTTACGAGGCTGAATTGGAGCTGCTTGTACGTTGTGCATGGCGGAACATAAGGCTCATTCCACAGGCAATTGATGTACGTTATCCGCCTGAAAATGAGAGACTTTCTCACTTCCGCGCGGGCAAAGATTTTTTCAGAATTTCGGTGTTGAATACGGTTTTGTGCTTTTTTGCAGTGGTTTATGGTTATCCAAGTCTATTTTTGAGAAAAGTTTTTCATAAATGAGCCATTTCTTTATCCACCTATTCGACTTTTTCAGGCGTCGTAAAGTGCTGTTATGGTTGCTTTTGGCCGGCATTGTGGCTTTATCGGCGGTGTCTGCCTCGCGGATTTCGTTTGTGGAAGATATTTCATCGTTTTTGCCAAACAATGCTGATAGTAAGAGGATTAACGAGGCATATCAGAAAATTGGGGCGGCGAATAGGATTATGGTTACTTTTTCGCAACGCGACACGGCAACCGGAGTTGATGAGGAATTATTGAGCGGCGCAGCAGCCCGTTTTGCCGAAATTTTGCAAGCGAGCGATTCGGCCAGGCATATCAAAGTGTTGACGTATGAAGTTGATAATGAAATATTTAGTGAAGTAGCTGATTTTATTACGCAAAATATTCCCTATTTTCTCGAAGAAGACGACTATCAGCGAATAGACAGCTTTATTCAACCGCAAATAGTTGAAAATCAATTGAAAGCGGATAAAGAGTTGCTGATGTCGCCAATGGGCGGTTTTGTGCGAAGTGTAATTTTGAACGATCCGCTGCATTTTTCGAAAAATGCGCTTAAAAACCTTGAGGTCTTTAAGCAGAACAACAGCTACAGTACTGATAATGGATTTATTTTCAACAAGAAAGGCGAGTGCATTGTAACCATAACCTCTAGCTATCCTGTTTCGGAAACGGCTAACAATAAGCTGCTTGCCAATGAAATTTATAACGTTGTTAATCAGGCTGTTAGTGAATTTAACGGGGAAGTTAAAATCGTGCCTTTCGGGGCTGCTCTCATTTCTATTGCCAATGCCGAACAAATTAAAAAAGATTCGGTTTTTGCTGTTTCCATTGCCCTGATTTTAATTCTTGCGCTGCTTTTTTATTTTTTTAGAAACGGTAAACAACTGTTACTCATTGCATTATCGGTAGCATTTGGGGCCTTGTTTTCGCTCGGCGCAATGGTGTTGTTCAAATCAACAATCTCTGTTATTGCCATCGGCATTGCTTCCATAATTTTTGGCATTGCCATCAACTACCCGTTGCATTTTTTGGCGCATTACAGACACCATCCAAGCATTCTGCAAACGATTAAAGAAATAGTTAACCCTCTGTTAATCGGGAACATAACTACGGTTGGGGCGTTTCTTTCACTGCTCTTTATTTCTTCGCCGGCCATGCACGATTTGGGGCTGTTTTCAGCATTTTTGCTGATTGGGACTATTGTTTTTGTGCTGGTGTTTTTGCCGCATTTCCTTTCAGAGCAAAGATCGAAAAACAAAGAACAAAGACAGGAAGCGCCTGTTTTTACAAGACTTTCTAACTTTTCCCCTGAAAAAAATAAGCTCGTTGTGCTGATTTTCTTGATTTTTACCCTTGCGCTGTTCTTTTTCAGCTTCGGAACAAAATTTGAAAGTAACCTGCACGCTATCAACTATATGACTGCTGAACAACGAGCCGAAATGAATATGCTGATGGCGGAAAATAAGGAAAAAACGGCTTATGTTGTGGCAGAAGGAAAAACTACGGAAGAGGCGTTGCAAAACTATGAAGAGCTTGTTGAGCCACAAATGCGTAAGTTGTCAAGCAAATCAGGTATTGCCAACTTTTTCCCTTCAAAAGAGCGGCAGCATAAAAAGATTGAGCGCTGGAATAAATTTTGGGAATGGAACGATAGCGCGAACCACGAATGTTCCAAAAAAGATTTATTTACCGGAAATCTTAGTCAACTAGCTAAAAAAAAAGGTTTTAACGCGGGTGTTTTCAGCAGCTTCAACAAAGTAGTAAATAAAAACTATGAGGTACGGGATTTTGAATATTTTGCGCCGATTTATAAAAATATGGGCGAAAATTATTTTTCGATAGATAGTTCTAAAACATTGATATACACAATCATACGAGGATATAGTGAAAAAATATCAGGTGTTATGCGCAACGCCCCTGTAAACGCTCCGGTGTTTACTTTCGACGATACCTCCTCTGCGCTTTTATCGTGTTTGCCTTCCTCTTTTTCTCGTTTGGAAGAGTTGAGCTGGCCATGCTCACGTTTATTCCGATGGCCGTCGGTTGGATATGGATTTTGGGGCTGATGCATATCTTTGGCCTGAAATTCAACATCGTAAATATCATTCTGGCCACCTTTATCTTCGGGCAGGGCGATGATTACACAATTTTCGTTACCGAAGGGCTGATTTACGAGTACAGCTATCGCAAAAAAATGCTCGCCTCGTTCAAAACTTCCATCATGCTGTCGGCAACCATACTTTTTATCGCCATCGGGATGTTGATTTTTGCAAAACATCCTGCAATGCGCTCTTTGGCGGAGCTGACTATGGTGGGAATGGTGTCGGTGGTGCTGTGTGCATACTTGCTTCCACCGTTGATTTACAAATGGTTAGTTTATGCAAAAGGCAAAAATCGCATTATGCCGATTACGCTTTGGAATTTGGTAAAAACCGGTTTTAGCTTCACCGTTTTCCTTGTTTGTAGCATTATTGTTACGCTTGGCGGCTTTTTTATTCTTACAATCGGAGGAAAAGCAAGGAAGAATAAGCTTTTGTATCACAATATTTTATGTCAAAGTTTTAAAATTTTGGCAAAATGGATGCCACAAGTGAAGTACAAAATTCATAACCCGCACGGCGAAACTTTCAACAAGCCCGCCGTAATTATTTGCAACCACCAAAGCCATTTGGATCTACTTTACACGCTGCTTTTGTCGCCCAAAGTCATCACGCTGACCAACAAGTGGGTTTGGAAATCTCCGTTTTACGGATGGATAATTCGCTATGCCGACTTTCTGCCTATTGCAGACGGCATGGAGCAAAACATCGATAAGCTCAGAGCTTTTACCGATGACGGCTATTCGATTCTTGTTTTCCCCGAAGGCACACGCTCGCCCGACTGTTCGATAGGGCGCTTCCATAAAGGAGCATTCTATCTTGCCGGAGCGCTGCAGCTGGATATTCTTCCTATTGTCATTCACGGCGTCAGACATGTCCTGCCCAAACAGGAATTTCTGTTAAGAAAAGGGGAAGTGAATGTTTTCATTGAGCAAAGAATAGTGGGCAAAGAGAAAAAGCAAACAGAAGATTTGGAGCTGCTCAATATCGCAAAAGACGTAAGAAAACTTTATCAAAAACGCTATGCCGAAGCTGCGCTACAAATTGAAACGCCAGACTATTTGGCCGATAAAGTACTAAAAAACTACATCTACAAAGGCGCTGCGATAGAGAAAGCAGCTAGGAAATCGCTGAAAAAGCACAAAAATTTTGTAGAACAAATTGCAAAACTCCCTGAAAACGGAGAAGTTACAATACAAAATATCGGCTATGGCGAGTATGCATTGATGGCAGCATTAGCTAAGAAAAACCTGAAAATAGCTGCCGTTGAAGTTGATTTAGACAAGCTGGAAATCGCTAAAAATTGTGCCGACGTACCTGAAAACTTGGTATTTGTCCACAAATTACACGAAAATGAATCGCATGGAAAATAGCAAATACGATACTATCATTGCAGGAAGCGGTCTCGGTGGACTTGTTTGCGGCTATATTTTGGCGAAAAACGGCTATCGCGTGGCGATTTTTGAGAAAAATGCTCAAGTTGGCGGCTGCCTGCAAACTTTTACGCGACGCGGCGTGAAGTTTGACACCGGTATGCACTATATCGGCTCAATGAAGGAAGGGCAGATATTGCATCAGTTTTTCAAATATCTTGACTTACTGAAGGATGTTCGACTTTCACCGCTTGACACAGCTGGCTTTGAGGTGATTTCCCTTGCCGGACAAACCTTTAAGTATGCGCAGGGAGTTGAGAATTTTATAGATGTTTTAGCACGCGAATTTCCTGAAAACCGTGAAGATATTAAGCGCTACGCAGAAAAAATTAAGGCAATTGCCGATTCGTCGCCGCTCTATAATCTGCATAAATTAAATTCGACTATTTTCATTGATACAGAAATGGTTACGATGTCGGCAAGCGAGCTTATTGACTCGGTTACTGATAATCCGAAGCTGCGCCAAGCGCTTGCGGGAAATTTGCCGCTTTACGCGGGCGTGAAAGACAAAACGCCTGTTTATATTCAGGCGTTGCTCAATAATTTTTATATTCAGTCGGCATACAGAATTGTCGGTGGCAGCGACTGTATCGCCAACTCGCTCGCCAAATCCATTGAAAATTTTGGCGGGAAAATTTATAAAAATGCAGAAATCGAAGAGCTTATTTGCGATAGCGAAAAAATGACAAAGATTCGCCTTGCAAGCGGACAAGAGTATGAGGCACAAAGTTTTATCTCAAACATTCACCCGCAAGTTACGCTTGACAAAATTCATTCGCCGCTTATACGGAAAGTTTATCGCGATAGAATTAAAAGTATCGAAAACGGTATATCCAACTTTACGGTTTTTCTAATATTTAAGAAAAATATGGTTAAGTACTTGAATTACAACTACTACTACTACGAGAAACCCGATGCCTGGAGTATAGAAAATTACGCGCCACAAGAATTTCCGCAAAATTATCTTTATATGCACCAGGCAAATGCTGAAAATCAGGAATTTGCAGAATCGGCACAGGTAATAGCTTACATGCGTTACGATGAGGTAAAGCGTTGGGAAAATACTACAATCGGCCAACGGGGAGCTGATTACGAAGCGTTTAAAAAAGAAAAAGCAGAAAAAACAGTTGAAAAACTTAATCAGCAATTTCCACATATAAAGGATTGTATTTCTGCCTATTATACCTCTTCGCCGCTGACTTATCGCGATTACACTGCAACGGTAAATGGCGCTATGTACGGTATAATCCGCGACAAAAACAATCCAATGGAAACGCGGATTTCACAGCGCACAAAAATTTCGAACTTTTTTTTTACAGGGCAAAATATCAATACTCACGGCATTTTGGGCGTAACCATCGGCGCAATAACAACTGCTGCAGAGATACTTGGCAAAAAGAGGATAGTAGAAGATATTTGTAAAAACTCATAAACAACATACATGAAGCTGTTACTTATTTACCCCAAATGGACTAAGCTTCCGGGGCAGACAACTTTCAACTTGCCGCCTCACGGGCCCGTAGTGTTTGCGGCGGCGTTGCCAAAATATGTCAATGTTGAGTTTATTGACGAAAATGTTGAAGACATTGATTTTCAGGTAGATTGCGACCTTGTTGCCATTTCGATGATGCTCTCGACGCAGGTGAAGCGCGGCTGGGAAATTGCCGACAAATTTCGTAGCGAAAGGGGCAAAAAGGTGATTTTCGGCGGTATATCTACGATGCTTCACGCCGAAAATACCGTAAATCACGCCGACAGCGTTTTTCTTGGCGAAGCAGAAGACAGAATAGAGCAGGTTTTGGAAGATTTTAAAAACGGCGAGCTTAAAAAAGTTTACAATTTTATGCTGCAGCACCCGCCGATTGAAAGCGTTGGTCCCGCCCGCCGCGACTTGTATAAACGGCACTTATACAATCACAAGGGTGTGCAGATGGTTGATTTGTTTCACGCATCGCGTGGCTGTCGTTTTTCGTGCTATCCCTGTGCTGTAGCTTACCTCGGCGGTCGCGGTTTCCGTTCCCGTCCGATAGAAAAGTCGATAGAGGAGCTTGAAGCTATTGACAACAACCGGCTTTTTATTGTTGATAATTCGTTGGCACAGAACGATGAGTGGGAAAAACAGCTTTTTAAGGAAATGATACCGCTGAAAAAGAAGTGGATTTCGCACACCATCGAAGACAAGCCCGAAATTCTTGATTTGGCAGCACAGGCCGGCGCGTGGTACGTTTACCAGGCGGTTTATGACACCTCTGATTACATCAAAGAGCGCGTGAAACGTTATCACGATTACGGAATTGGCGTTGAAGGTACAATCCTTTTAGGGCTTGACAATCAGACGGAAGATGATATTAAACACCTCATTGATTTTCTTTTAGAGATTGATTTGGATTTGGCTGAATTTACCGTGATGACACCTTTTCCGCATACCAAAGGTTATGACGACTACCTGCGCCAGGGACGCATCTTCGATTTCGATTGGAATCATTATAATGCGGGACAGGTGGTTTTTCAGCCCAAAAACATGTCGGCAGACCGTTTGCAATACCTCTACGATTATGCGTGGAAAACCTTTTACAAAGACGAAACGCAGGAAGCAAAAATGTTCCGTTTGTTCTGTAACGTTGCCCTGCGAGAAATGAACGAAGGCACTTACCGCCCACGAAATCGTGAGCTGGCAAATAAAAGTTTTGGAAAAGAAGTTATTAGAAGCATCTAAATTATTCACCCTTTAAGATTCACAGAAATGAAAAAAACAGCTGTTGTTATTTTAGTTCTACTTGTTGCAAATCAGCTATTTGCACAGGAAGAAAAATTGCCGCTTGATGGTAAAAACGAAGTTAAATTTAATGTCGGTAACGTTCTTTTGGGAGCTACGGAGTTGAGCTATGAGCGTCTTATCGGCGACAACGATATGGGTGCGGGGCTAAATTTTGCGTACCGGCTGCTGAACGATCCGATGCCCTACCTTTTTTATGCTATGCCTTACTATCGGCTGTATTTTGGTAAAAGCAGATTCTGCGGTTTTGTTGAAACACACGTTGCTTTTGTCAGAATGGAGAATAAAGAATATATCGACTACAACGAAGATGCGTACGTTACAAATCCAAAGAATTACGTTGGTATTGGTGTGAGCGGCGGATTTAAGTGGGCAACCCGCCGCGGCATTATGGGCGAAGTATATTTGGGGCTTGGCAGAACGGCAACGAACGAAAACGGCAGCAGTAACAGTATGGTATATCCTCACGTTGGAGTAACACTCGGAAAAAGGTTTTAAGCCATGAAAGTATCGGCAACCTACTACGATGAAATCTTTGACTTCAAAGGACAATGGGATATTCCCTCGAAATGCGGACTTAAAATTATCAAAAAGAGGGGGGAAATTTACGTTATTGTTACTGAATTGTATCAGGAAAATACCGGAACTTCAGTAACCTATGCCGGTAAATCCTTGCGAAACCAAATTTGCGAATCGAAAGGTTTAAATCCCGTTGAAATCGTGTATTTGGAATGTACGCCCGATACCAGCTCTGTTCTGTCGTTCTACGATGAGCAGTATTTTGAGGTAACTTTTAATGAAACGCCGCAGGCAAGCTATCGGAAATTGTCGCAGGAAGAAACCGAGCAAATATTTATAATTATTTGAAAATCAATGCATTATGAACATAAAAGGCTCGAGATAAATGAAGATTAAGCTGATTTTTATATCGTGTTTACTACACTTATCTGTACTTGGTCAGGAAGCAACACCCCTTTGGCAAAGAGCTGACAATATGCCAAAATGGAAACAAAGCGCTTTGTTTGAATTTATTCCCGAAAAAACCGACAGCTCGGGAGTTTCGGTCATCATTTGTCCGGGAGGGAGCTACTACTGGCTAGATATGTCCAACGAAGGTTTTGAAGTTGCCCAATATTTGAACGCAAAAGGAGTAACGGCTTTTGTGTTACACTATCGTACAGCGCGGCGCCATGTTCACCACCCTGTAATGATACAGGATTTGCAACGCGCCATGCAGATAGTAAAAGAAAATGCGGAAAATTATGGTATCAACCCCGAAAAAATAGGCGTAATGGGCTTTTCGGCAGGCGGGCATTTGGCGGGAACGCAAGCGGAATATTTTGATACGGATTTTATCGGTGGAGGCAAAAAAAATTTCACTCCTGTAAAACCTTACTTCGCTGCCATGATTTATCCTGTCGTTTCAATGGCAAACGAAGAAATTGTGCACAAAAAATCGCGCAAGAATTTGTTAGAAAAGGGTTATTCGCCTGAGCTGGCAGGAATGATGTCGCTTGAAAAAAATGTGAGGGAAGATATGCCGCCAATTTTTCTCTTGCATTGCACTGGCGACAAAACGGTGGATTACCGCAACAGCGTGGCTTTCGACAAAGCGCTAACAGAAAAAAATGTAAGACACCGCTTTTTTTTGCTTGATGAATATGGGCATTGGGGACACGGCTTCGGCATTCAGCCCAACGGCAAAGCCACGGGGTGGATAGATGAATTTTTGAAATGGTTGAAAACAATATGAGATGCGTGGAATAGAATATCAGTCAAAAGAAGAGATTAAACGTTTTCAAGAAGAGAAATTGAAAACGGCTTTGCTGTATTTGCAGGAAAACTCGCCGTTTTACAAGCGGATATTTTTGCAAAACAATATTGACATCCTGCAAGTTAAAACAATGGAGGATTTGCAAAAAATCCCTTTTACTACAAAACAGGATTTGCAGCTTTACAATGACGATTTTCTGTGCGTGCCGCGCGAAAAAGTGGTTGATTTTATCACCACCTCCGGCACGCTGGGCGACCCCGTAACCTTTGCAATGACAGATAAAGATTTGGACAGGTTGGCGTACAACGAAAAAATTTCTTTTGCGTGCGCAGGCGTGCAAGCGTCTGATGTTGTGCAGCTAATGACTACCATTGACAAGCGTTTTATGGCGGGCTTGGCGTATTTTCTCGGATTGCGAACGTTGGGTGCAGGCATTGTACGTGTGGGCAATGGAATACCCGAACTGCAGTGGGACACCATTAACCGCATAAAGCCGAATACGATTATGTGCGTGCCGTCTTTTGTTTTACACATTATAAAGTATGCAGAAGAACACGGCGTTGACTACCGGAATTCTTCTGTCAAAAAAGTGATTTGCATTGGTGAAAACTTGCGAGAACAAGATTTTTCACTTAACTTGTTGGGTAAGCGCATTAAGGATAAATGGGATATTGAACTCTACTCAACCTACGCCTCAACGGAAATGGCAACTACTTTTGCCGAATGTGAATACGGTTGCGGCGGGCATCATCATCCCGAGCTGATTATTTGCGAGGTGGTTGATGACGAGGGAAATGTCGTTGCAGACAGCAAAGTTGGCGAGCTTGTCGTAACAACTTTGAGCGTGGAAGGAATGCCGCTGCTGAGGTTTAAAACAGGCGATTTGGTTTCTTTTCATAATGAACCTTGCAAATGCGGGCGCAGCTCAATGAGAGTTAGCCCAGTGGTTGGTCGCGCCAATCATTTACTGAAGTACAAAGGCACAACACTTTATCCGCCAGCTATTTACGATGTGTTGGACAATACGCCGTACGTGGAAAATTATGTGGTTGAAGTAAACTATAACGACAATGGCAACGATGACGTTTTGGTAAAAATAGGCTTGAAGCAGTATGAGTCGGAAGATATTATTAAGGAATTGAAAGACCGTTTTCGAGCCAAAATCCGCGTTGCGCCCGAAGTTGAAATCTGTAATCCGGATGAATTACAAAAAATAATTTATCCTGATTTGAGCCGGAAACCGATAAAATTTATTGACAAACGAAATACTAAAATCTAGTATGACCGAAGAAATCTACAACGACTACCGCCCCTACAACGATAACGAAGTGCCTGCTGCCGTTCAACGCATAGCACAAGATGCTCTGTTTCCGGAAATTGCGAAATTTTTGTTTCCGGAAGTAGATGCAAACAGCTTTCTTGAAAATTTTAAACAGATAAAAAACATTGATGATTTTCAGGCAAAGATAATGTATCCGGTCATTCGTAAAGTGACGGATTTAACCGTAAAATTATTGTCGCATAGCGGTGTGGAGCAGTTGAATAATAGAAAAAAATACATGTTCATTTCCAATCACCGCGACATTGCACTCGACGCCTTTTTCTTAAATATGATTTTATTTGAAAACGGCATAAAAACCTCCGAAATCACTTTTGGCAGCAACCTGATGCAGCCGCAAATCGTGGTGGACATTGGCAAAATCAATAAAATGTTCAAAATTATTCGCGGAGGAACAGCCAGAGAAATTTTCATCAACTCGCTTAACGTGTCCAAATATATGCGCTATACGATTACGCAAAAAAGCGAATCTGCTTGGATTGCGCAACGCAACGGTCGCACCAAAGACGGTAACGACAAAACCGAAATTGCCGTGCTGAAAATGTTTGCAATGAGCAGCAAAAAGCCTTTTGCTGAAAACCTCGCAGAGCTCAACATCACGCCTGTTGCAGTTTCTTACGAGTACGAACCCTGCGATTTTTTGAAAACCCGCGAGCTTTACATTTCCCGCCGTCAGAAATACGAAAAATCGCCAATGGAAGACCTGAACTCTATTCTACACGGGATTAAGCAGTGTAAAGGAAATACACATTTTACCATTTGCCCGACAATAACCGGCGAAGAACTTGAAAGTTGCGAAAAGCTGCCTCGCTCCGAGCAGTTTAAAGCATTAGCAGAAATTATTGACCGCCGAATTTACGCTGGCTATAAACTTTTGAAAACCAACTATATAGCCCACGATTTTTTACACAACCAATCAGAGTTTTCAAACATGTATACTCCCGAAGACCGCAAAAGATTTATTGAATATATGAGCTGTGGTTTAAGCATTATTGACGGCGACAAAGACGAATTGCAAGCAGCTTTCTTGGAAATTTATGCTAATCCGGTAAAAAATGGGAAGGCAATCCATTTCGGTTCGACCACAACTCGTCCGCCGTCGTCCGTTGTATGTTCTTCCAGCGAATTTTCTTTGGACTGAACACAGATGTAAACCATTTCCGTATCTGATGTATTACACAATCCTCTCTTACCTTGAGGCGCTACCCGAATTACGCTTCCTTCGGTGATGGGAAAGCAATCGTCATCTACCTGATAGTATCCCGCACCCTTTAAAATGATGTACGTTTCTTCGTCCTTGTTATGAAAATGGAAATAAGGCAACTCACTCCTTGGAGGTAATGTTGTAAGCGAGATTTCCGTTCCGGTTGCTTTTGTCGCTTCCTTGACAAATACCTTTCCCCGAACTTCCTGATTTGTCTTGGGATGGATAAATGAATATTCCGATAATTTATTCAGACTGCCTACGTTTACTGCAATATGATTCCTGTTTTCTGCAATTTTTTCTACCTGTTTCATGTTTTAATATCGTTTGTGCTCATACATTGTAAAAGTCAGCTAATTCGTTACATGTTGAGCATGCAAGCATGAGCTGCTTCGACAAGCTCAGCATGACAGCACGCGCACACGCTGTTGACGGTTTGTTTATTTCTGTGAGTTGCGAACCAACTTTAAGCGCATTTTTCCACAATTTCCATTCCTCTTAGTATGGCTTGCTCGTTCATTGGTATTAGCTTATGAGTACGCTCCGGAAGCGATTTTTGCAAGCCTTTTACAACATTCTCCAACTTTACCAAAGGTTTGATTTTCAGGTAGCTGCCAAGTACAATCATGTTAAATACCTTGGCGTTGCCCATTTTTGCAGCCTCTTCTGTTGCAGCAATTTTGTATACAGAGATATCTTTGCGTGTAGGCGTGTGGGTAATTCCGTTGGGGTCGTAAAGCAGTACTCCACCGGGTTTAACGCTATGCTCAAACTTATCCAGCGATTGTTGATTCAGGATAATAGCAGTATCAAACTCCTGCAGAATAGGCGAGCTGATGCGCTCATCGCTCAAAATTACGGTAACGTTGGCAGTACCTCCACGCATCTCGGGGCCGTAGCTGGGCATCCAGCTAACCTCCTGGTCTTGCATAATGCCGGAGTAGGCCAGTATTTTCCCCATTGATAGCACGCCCTGTCCACCAAATCCGGCTATGATTAATTCTTCTTTCATTTGATTTAAATTCCAAATTTCATCAACATTGCGAGCATAGCGAAAAGTCACAAAACTACTCTACATCCTTTAGATCGCCCAATGGATAGAAGGGGAACATGTTTTCGGTCATCCACTTGTTCGAATCTACGGGTGATAGCTTCCAGCCGGAGCTGCAGGTGGCAACAATCTCAATGAACGAGGTGCCTTTTCCTGCGTATGCTTTTTCGAATGCTTTTTTCAAGGCTTTACGTGCTTGGCGTACTGCCCCGGGCGTATGAACCGCCTGGCGGGTTACGTAGCCTGTACCGGGTAGCTGCGCCATAATTTCCGATACCTTGAACGGGTAGCCATTTAGCTTGGGATCTCGTCCGTAAGGGGTTGTAGCAGTGGGCATTCCCAGTAAGGTGGTGGGAGCCATTTGTCCGCCCGTCATACCGTAAATGCCGTTGTTTATGAAAATAATGGTAACATTGTCACCACGGTTACAGGTATGTATAATTTCGCCTGTACCAATAGCAGCAAGGTCGCCGTCGCCCTGGTAGGCAAAGATGTGCTTGTTGGGATACAGCCTTTTAGCGGCGGTTGCCACAGCCGGAGCACGTCCGTGAGCGGCCTCTATCCAGTCAATATCAATGTAGTTGTAGAGCAACACAGAGCAGCCCACCGGTGTTATACCAATGGAGTTTTCCTGCGCATTTAAATCCTCCAAAACCTCAGCCAGTATTTTATGCACGGTACCGTGACTGCAGCCCGGGCAGTAGTGCATGGGCGCATCGGTAAGCAGCGGGCTTTTTTTGTAGGTCAGGTTTTCGGGCTTTATGATTTCTTCAACGGTCATATGTTTCAAATTCCAAGTTTCAACTTTAGTTGAGCTTGCGGCTCTCATGAGCTCGCTTTGCCCGGTTCAACTTTCAGGCTCTATCGTCATTGCGGGCTTTGATCCGCAAGTTCTTTCCCTGATTTGGAGATCCGCATCAAGTGCGGAATGACAACGCTACAGCAGCAGCTCTTATCGATTAATCATTTTCTTGAAGGCGTCTGTAATTTCGTTGGGGGTGTAAATCATACCGCCCATGCGGCCGTAGTGCTCCACGTGCAGCTGATGGCCAACGGATAGCTTTACATCTTCAATCATCTGTCCGGCGCTCAACTCCACAGTCAAAATTCCTTTCAGCTGCTTTGAGCGTGCCGCCAGCTCTTTTTCCGGAAACGGATATAGCGTTATGGGACGGAATAGCCCGGCTTTAATGCCTTCTGTACGAAGCAGCTCCATTGCCTTTTGTCCAATACGGGCGGATGTTCCGTAGGCGACAATCAGGTACTCGGCATCATCGCAAAGGGTTTCCTCGTAGCGCACTTCCTGCTCGCGAACCTTTGCGTATTTTTCAACGAGCTTTTTGTTGAAGTTTTCAAATTTCAGAGAATCCAACTCCACCGAGGTAATGATGTGTCTGTCTCGGTTCTTTTTACCGGTAACAGCCCAGCTACCGTTGAGCTGTACTACTTCTTCGTCAGTCCAGCGCGGGCGTTGCGGCGCCAGCTCTACCTTTTCCATCATTTGCCCAATTACGCCATCGGCCAAAATCATTACCGGGTTGCGATACTTAAAGGCAAGGTCAAAGCCCAGAAAAACAAAATCATGCATTTCTTGCACAGCTGCCGGCGCCAGCACTATAAGGTGGTAGTCGCCATGACCGCCTCCTTTGGTAGCCTGAAAATAGTCTGCCTGAGAAGGCTGTATGGTTCCCAATCCGGGGCCTCCGCGTGATACGTTTACAATAAGCGCAGGCAGCTCTGCTCCGGCAAGGTACGATATACCTTCGGCCATAAGGCTGATACCGGGGCTGGAGCTGGATGTCATGCATCGCTTACCGCAAGATGCTCCGCCATAAACCATGTTGATGGATGCGGTTTCGCTCTCGGCCTGTAGCACTACCATGCCGGTAGCTTCCCACGGACGCAGCTCCATCAGCGTTTCCATTACTTCGGATTGTGGTGTAATAGGGTAGCCGAAATAGGCATCGCAACCGCTGCGTATAGCCGCTTCTGCAATGACTTCGTTACCTTTCATCAATCGTAATTCTCTCATTTGTTCAACTTAATAATTTGTAAACCAGCGAGTTAGCAAGTGTATTTGCAAGCTGTTTCTTACGCTGTTTTCACTTTATAAACCGTAATCACCGTATCGGGGCATACCTGCGCACAGCTGGAACAGCCGGTGCATGCCTCAGCATTTTGCATGTAGGCAAAGTTGTACCCTTTGCCGTTAACGTCTTTGGATAGAGCAATAACCTTTGTGGGGCAGCTCACGATGCAAACGCTGCAGCCCTTGCACTTTTCGGTATTTACTGTTATTGCTCCTCGTATTTTTGCCATTTAAGCGTCTTAAATTTGATTCCGTCACCGAAATTATATCCTAATGACTTAAATTTCTAAAGCAAAGATAGCCATAAAGTCTGCTTTTGTTTCATAAATTCGTAAAAAAATACGACTTTCAAACCTGCTGCATTAGCCCAAAATGAAAATAGACCTGCTGTAACAAAGTACAGTAGGTCTATTTTGTTGATATCCTGAAATGGGGCGGCTAAACGTAGCCTTGAGCCAGCATAGCGTTGGCTACCTTCACGAAACCTCCGATGTTGGCGCCGCGTACGTAGTCAATGTAGCCGTTTTCGGTTTTTCCGTACTTTTCGCAGGTCTTGTGAATATTGATCATAATCTCGTGTAAACGAGCGTCGACTTCCTCACGACCCCATGGCAGGCGCAGTGAGTTTTGGGTCATTTCCAAGCCGGATGTTGCCACACCTCCGGCGTTGGATGCCTTACCCGGTGCGTAAAGGATACCTGCTGTCTGGAAAGCCGCAACCGCTTCCGGAGTAGATGGCATATTTGCTCCCTCCGATACGCAAATACAACCGTTGCTTAGCAATGTCTTTGCATCGTTCTCATCCAGCTCATTCTGGGTAGCATTAGGCATAGCCACATCGCACTTTAAGCCCCAAGGACGTTGACCTTGCAGGTACTCGCAACCGAATCTCTTAGCGTACTCAGAGATGCGTCCGCGGGTAACGTTCTTTAGTTCAAATATATAGTTGAGTTTTTCCTCGTCAATGCCATCCTTGTCATAAACGGTACCGTGAGAGTCTGACAGGCTGATAACCTTAGCGCCCATTTGGTTGCACTTTTCAACAGCGTACTGCGCCACGTTACCTGAGCCTGAAATTGCAACTGTTTTACCTTTGATAGAGTCTTTACGGGTTTTCAGCATTTCCTCGGCAAAGTATACGGCGCCGTAGCCGGTAGCCTCCGGACGAATAAGGCTTCCGCCCCATTCGATACCCTTACCTGTAAATACTCCTGTAAACTCGTTCTTCAACCTCTTGTACTGACCATACATGAAGCCAATCTCACGGGCGCCCACGCCAATATCGCCGGCGGGAACGTCTGTGTCTGCTCCAATATGTCTAAACAACTCTGTAGTAAAACTTTGGCAGAAGCGCATTACCTCGTTGTCAGATTTTCCTTTTGGATCAAAATCCGAACCTCCCTTACCTCCACCCATAGGTAGCGTGGTAAGGCTATTTTTTAGGGTTTGCTCGAAAGCAAGGAACTTAAGCGTGCCAAGTGTTACCGATGGGTGAAAGCGAATACCGCCTTTGTAGGGGCCGATGGCGCTATTCATCTGCACGCGGTAACCACGGTTTAACTCCAGCTCGCCACGATCGTTGATCCAAGGCACACGGAAAATAATAGCTCGCTCGGGTTCGGCCATACGTTCCAATATCTTGGCCTGCTTGTACTTCGGGTTTTCCTCAATGTAAGGAATCAGGGATTCTGCCACCTCGTGTACAGCTTGGTGGTATTCGGGTTCATTTGGACTCTTGGCCTTAACTTTTGCCATGAACTCTTCTACTCTCGGATCCATAGGGCGTCTTTTTGTTTATGGATGAATACTTAAAATAATTTTACGGTACAAAAGTATAAAAAGTTAGGCACATTGGTTTTATATCAATGTTAAAATTTGCATAATATTAAAGTAGGACTGAGTTTGGTCGATGTTTGAAAATGTAAGCATTTTTGTTCGTAAAAGTAGAAATTTCTAATGTAAAGCGAATTTATGATGGTAGGCCTCTTTTACTATGTTTACATTTAATTATTTGATATACAGAATTTTATATCTTATTATGATAAAAGGGTCAAATTTGTATAATGGGGTGTTTGGTTGTTTTTTGTAAGTAAAAAATATTGGTATATATTTAGTCGAAACAGCTCAAGTTTGCACTAAAGTATCATCATTGTTCATACCGGATATCCTTCGCTTTGCTCAGGATGACAACACTCGCTCAAGATAGGAGATTGGCTTCGCAGAGCCTGCCCTGAGCGAAGTCGAAGGGGTCGGAATGACGAGGATTAGTGGTAAAATAAAAAGGGAGAGGATAGGTTTGCGGCGGCTACGCCGCCGCAAACCTATCCTCTCACCTACCCCACAACGACGCCGTCATTCCGAGTAAGCCCGCGAGGTACGAGCGGGCGCATGGAGGAACCGGAGCGAAGCGGAACTCGGCGAAGCCAATCTCTTTCCCGTTCCCCCCTTACCGCA
The DNA here is from genome assembly GCA_031266015.1 of Prevotellaceae bacterium. Lineage (GTDB taxonomy): Bacteria > Bacteroidota > Bacteroidia > Bacteroidales > UBA932 > JAISBU01. The sequence continues at coordinate 30,278 of JAISBU010000002.1, forward strand.
CTCTTTCGACAGGCTCAGGGTGACAACGCGCACGCACGTCATTTGCGGGCGAAGCGAAGCAATGAACATCATTAATCACTTATCACTTATAGTTAATTAACTATTTGCATTCACTTTAGTCGAGATGTTTTTAGTAAATTAGTATAATTGTTTGTCACAATATAAAAAACTATGTATTATGAGAACAACTGTCAAAGCCGCTACGCTGGTAGCCGCACTATTTTTATCATCACTAAATTTAAATGCTATGAAATTTGAGCTGACACCGCTGCCTTACGCATTAGATGCGTTGGCTCCAAAGATGGGAAAGCAAACATTAGAGCTTCACCACGGTAAGCACTTGCAAACCTATGTGAATAATTTGAACAACCTTATTCCCGGCACGCCATACGAAAATATGTCGCTGGAGGATATTATAAAGCAATCGGAAGGGCCGGTGTTCAATAATGCGGCGCAGGTTTGGAATCATAATGTTTTTTTCCAGCAATTCTCTGCAAAACCCCAGGCTGCGCCAACCGGTGCGTTGTTGGAGGCTATCAGTAAGAGTTTCGGTTCTTTTGATGCTTTCAAAGATCAATACACCAAGGCTTGTACCGCTTTGTTCGGTTCCGGTTGGGTATGGCTGGTAAAAAATGCCGATGGTACATTGGGACTAGAGTCCTATAGTAACGCCGGAAACCCACTGAAAAAAAATCTTACCGCCTTGCTGGGATGTGATGTGTGGGAGCATGCCTACTATTTGGACTACCAAAATCGTCGTGCCGATTACATTGCCGCCTTTTGGCAGCTGGTAGATTGGAAAGTAGTTGAAGGTAGATTGAAGTAGACAATACTTTACGTTACTGGCGCCCTACGCCAACGTAGCTAACTTGCAAAACATACGTGTTGGAAATCCTAAGCTTGATCCGTCGTATACGCACAGCTTAGAGCTGGGCTACTCTGTTTTATTGCGAAAGAAAAATTCGTTCAACTTTGATTTGTACTACTCGCAAACCAATGAGATTATCCAGTACATTAGCACGCTGGGCGCTTTGACCGAGTATGTTCCCACTGCCGGTCCGGATATGGCGTACGTGACCAGCCCGCAAAATGTGGGTACAAGCCGAACTGTTGGTGCAACCTTGATTTTTAGGTACAAAGAAATAAGGAAGTTAACGGTAACAACAACGCTCAACGGAAGCTATAGCAGCATACAGGGCATTAGCGGTAACGTGCTCTATTTCAATGATTTATTTGCAGGTAGCCTTTCAGTGTCGGGTAGCTATGAGCTGTCGTACAAGATTATACTTGGCGCTACCGGACGCCTGCGCTCTCCGGTGATTACAGCGCAGGGTGACAGGCAGAATGCCAGCACGGTGAATTTAAGCTTGCGCCGAAATTTTTTTGATAAACGGTTGACGATTACGTTGTCGGCTTACGACATTTTTAATACCTATAAGGTAGCATGAATATTCAAGGGTTAGAATATTTGAATAAGGTTGCTAAAGATATACCGGACACAAAGACACACAAAGGTAAGAAATAGCGTGAAAACTATGGACGTTGAATGCTCATAAAGAAGTACTATTCCGGTAAAAAAGCGCCGTCCTCACAAAAATATTTTGTGAGGACGGCGCTTTTTACAGCATGTCGTCTGCTATAATGCTCTTCTTTTAAACTCAGAGCAAATAACCGCAGAGGCAATGGCTACATTTAGCGATTCCGACTTTTGCGCACTCTCTGCAAACGATGGGATGTAGAGTTTTTGTGTGATTAAGGAGGCTATTTCTTTGGAAATCCCGTTGCCTTCATTTCCCATTACTACAATGCCGCCGGTGGGTAAAGATTCCTGGTAGATATTTTTTCCCTCTAAGAAAGCTCCAAAAACAGGGATTCCCGCTTTTTGGGCAACATTCAGTTGTGCCTGAAGATCAACATAGTACACTCGTACACGGGCAATAGCGCCCATGGTTGCCTGTACCACTTTTGGGCTGTAGCAGTCGGCCGTGTGTGTAGAGCAGAGTAAGATGGTTATGCCGAACCAATCGCATAGGCGTATGATAGCGCCAAGATTTCCGGGATCTTGTACGTCGTCTAAGGCTAGCACGAGTGAGCTTGGCGAAAGATTGAGCTCCTCGTGGTTGGGCGTATGAAAAACCCCTAATACAGAGGATGGATTTTTCAGAAAGCTGATTTTTTTCATTTCAGCAGCTGAAATCAGCTCAGCGCTTTCAATGCCGCTTTGGATTGTGGCGTATATACTTTTAACCTTGAGCGTCCGGCTGAGGTCGGCAACCAGCTTTTCACCTTCGGCCACAAAAAGTCCCAGCTCATCTCTAAGCTTCTTTTTTTCCAGTGAGGTAATCAGGCTTATGGTGGCTTTGCTGAGCATAAACTTATGATCGTAATTTGGTTGGTAAATTTTTACTGCAAACTTACTGTAATTTTTGCTTACTGCAAAAAATGTGAGAAGCGTATTGGGGTAATTTCGCCAGTATTTCTATCTTTGTAGATTGTAATTCTCTATTTTTTCAGGAGTTGACTCGTTCGTTTACGATATATTTTCTTGCTTTTTCAACGGCTATAATTTTACTATCGTCCTGTAATTCAACCAAATACGTTCCACAAGGAGGCTATTTGCTAAGCTCGAACAGAATGGAGGTGAATGGTGAGGGACTTAAAAAAAGTGAGCTGCGGAGCATGATCCGGCAGAAGCCTAACAGTGAAATTTTTGCTTTGCGCTTTAACCTTTGGCTTTACAACCTCAGCGCTTCGGATAGCGGATGGGTGAACGAATTCCTGCGAAATTCCGGCGAGCCTCCTGTAATTTTGGATAGCGCGCAAGCCATAGCCAACTCAAGGCGTATGGAGCAATACATTGGCTATCGGGGCTACTACGGTTCCAGCGCAGAAACAATCATTAAGCGTAAGCAAAAAAAGGCCGACGTAACCTACGTGGTTAACCTTGCCAAACCATACACCATGCGGCATATTGGCTACGATTTGCGCGACAGGCAAATGGATAGCTTATATGTGGCTGATAAAGAGAGAAGTCTGCTGCGGGAAGGAGGCGTTTTTGACGGTGAAGTGCTGGAGACCGAGGTCAACCGTATTGTACAGGTAGTGCGCACCCACGGCTACTACGAGTTTAACAAGAGCTACATTACGTATCGCGCCGATACCGCGGTGGGAAACCGGCAGGTAGATATTACATTGATTTTGCAGCGGGAGCCTGTTCCCGGCACTGCGAATACAAGGAATCACCGGGTTTTTTACGTGAACAACCTTGTGCTGAACGCGGACTATGATCCTGTAAAAGCTATACAGGATAGGGATTATTTGACCGGGTGGGATACGCTAAACGTAAATGGCTTGCAGGTAATGCATAAAGGGCAACCGGGGATTAAGCCAGGTTTGGCGCTCATGAATAGCACAATAAGGCTGGGCGAACTCTACAATGAGCAGGATGTGAACCGTACCTATGCCAACTTTGCCAACTTGCGCCTTTTTAAATCAGTAAACATCCGGTTTAATGAAAATCAGGCGGCCCAGCAAGATTCTTTGGCATTGGATACGCTCCGCTATCCGCTGTCCGCAAGCGTAGTGCTGTCGCCGTTTACGCTGCAAAGCTACGATGTGGGTGGCGAGGTGTCCCTCAGCGGTAACGGGTTGTGGGGGTTTGCCGGACGCTTGAACTATCAGCATAAAAACATGTTCAGAGGCGCTGAAATATTTGCGGCAGGCATTTCAGCCGCCTTTCAGAAAGTCCAGCTGTATGTTGGCAAGCCGCTGCAAAACTCTGTGGAGCTGGGGGCAACAGTATCGCTCAACATTCCTAAGATTATATCGCCGTATAGTGAAACGTTCAATCGTCGTCTGTTCAGTCCGCGTACTCAAATCTCAGTTTCGGGGGACTATCAACAGCGCCCCGATTATGTGCGCACTTTGCTGGCAACGACCTATGGTTACTCGTGGCGCAATACGCGTAACATGACGTATATTCTGAACCCCATTGATTTTAACATCATTAATATTACCCAAAAGGATTCGACATTTTTTGCCAGCATTCAGAATAACCCCTACCTGCTAAGCTCCTATCAGAACTCATTTTTGCTGGGATCAACATTTGCCGCCATTTACAACCGTTCGCTTTTGCAAAGGAAGGATAGGTTACATGTACGTTTTGATGCGGAGCTGAAGGGTAATCTTTTGTGGGCTCTTTGCAAGATATTTAATGTGCCGGCATCCATGGATGCAACTACGGGGCGAAATACCTACTCCATTTGGCAAACAGACTTTGCACAGTTTGCCAAATTTGATGTAGCTGCCACTTACTTGACTACCATAAATGAGGCCTCTTCAGTAGCCATGCGTGGAGTGATCGGAGTAGGTTTTGCGTATAGTAACTCCTACTCTTTACCTACGGATAAAATGTACTACGTGGGTGGTGCAAACAGCATGAGAGGTTGGCAAATTCGTACGCTGGGGCCTGGTACTTATGCGCCCGATACGATGGGTAATGTGCTCAACCACCTTGCCGATATGCGCCTGGAGCTTAATGCCGAGTATCGCTTCAAGCTGTTTTGGAGGCTGGAAGGGGCTGTATTTTTAGATGCCGGTAACATTTGGAGCTTCAACGATAAGGACAGGCGAGAAGGTGCTTTGCTCAAGCTCTCAGCGCTCCCCAAGCAGCTTGCTTTGGACTGGGGACTTGGGCTGCGCCTGAATTTTAGCGTACTGGTATTTCGCTTAGATTATGGTGTGAAGCTGCACGATCCTGCCGTGTCATCGCCATACTTCCTGTCACCCAACAGGTGGTTTACAGCAAACAACCACACCTACGTGATAGCGTTGAATTATCCATTCTAAAAAAATCAGAGCTATTGAAAATTTCATTATGCTAATGTATTTGATTTTTAACTATTTATGCAACTTTATAAGCTGAAAAATTATGTTTCGTAGATTGCTGAAAGAGTGGTTTACTTTCTCAAGGAGTGAGCGGGTGGGTATTCTTGTGTTGGCATTTCTTATGCTTATTTTCTTGGTTGCTCCTGTTGTTTTTCGATATGTAGATAATCATCATTCCAATGATTATGGTGCACTTAGAGCGCGAGTAGATTCTTTAGTTGAGCTGCTGCCAAATGGAGCGGATGAAATTCAGCAAACAAAAGAGCGTTGGTATACTCCTGCGGCAAAGAGCGAGGCAAAGCTATTTGTATTTAATCCGAATACGTTGAGCAAAGACTCATTGGTGCTATTGGGATTCTCGCCCAAGCAGGCCGATGTCCTTTTGCGCTACCGTGAGCGTGGAGGCCGCTTTCGTACTGCAGATGATTTTTTCAAGTTTAGCATTGTGTCGTCTAAGCAACAGGAGCGCCTGTCCGGGGTAGTGAATATTCCGGTGGATACGACAATGCGCTATGCCTCGCAGCGTGCGGCATTCACCCCTGTGGAGTTGAACTCTGCCGATACCGCAGAGCTGCGCACTATTTCGGGAATTGGCGCCTACTATGCTCAGCAAATTGTAATGCTGCGGGAAAAGCTGGGCGGTTTTGTAAGTGCAGAGCAGCTGTTGGAGATCAAATATTTTGATCAAGAAAAGCTGACTCGTATACAACCAAGAATAGCTATAAATGAAAACCTTGTGCAGCGGTTGAGGTTGCTTCCTGAAGATGAGCTCCTGCTGCGTAAACATCCATACATAGGACCATACGCCGCCCGGGGTATTGTGGCGTACGCCAAGCGCAAGGGGAGCGCTCCAACGCTGGATGAGCTGGTTAGCAACAATATTCTCACCCTGGCACAGGCTCAGAAGCTGAAGCCATACGTGGAGAGGGCGGAGTAAAGTGCATAGATTTTACTATATTTTGTGATTTGCCCGAAAAAGTATATCTTTGCCACTCATTTTGCAGCATTAACCCCTTATGTAGTATTGTAATAATTTAAAAATCAGGTAATTAACAATTAAGGCGAGTCTAAGGAGGTAAAAGTAAAATTCGCTTTAATGGATTGATAAGTAGATTTTTAGTAAACGATAAAATTATATAACCATGATTATTGTTCCTATTAAGGAGGGCGAAAATATTGAAAAGGCCCTAAAGAAATTTAAGAGAAAATTCGAAAAAACCGGAGTTGTTCGTGAGCTTCGTTCACGTCAATTCTTCACAAAGCCATCGGTTGTGCGCCGTGACCAAATCAAGCGTGCCGCTTACATTCAGCAGCTGCAGCTGAGCGAGGATTTGTAGTCGCTTAAACTGCGTTAAAACAGGCATGGAGTGTAGCGTATTGTTGCAAAAAGTGGTACTTTAGCAACAATATGTTACACTCTTTTTTGCAATATCTACAAGGCGAAAAGCGCTACTCGCAGCATACAATTCATGCATATATGAGCGATATAGGGCAGCTGGCAGATTACTTGCAAATAAAAGATTTACAGCAAGCTGACCACAGGCAGCTGCGCGGCTGGTACTCGGAGCTGTTGAGGCAGGGGTTGAGCACTCGCTCTGTCAACAGAAAAATAACATCAGTGAGTACATTCTTTAAGTACTTGGTGCGCGAGCAGGTATTGCAGCAAAACCCTGTTGAAAAGGTGGTGAATCCTAAAAACAGCAAACGATTGCCGTTTTTCTACAAGGAGGAGCAACTCAAGGAAATGTTGGATGCGGAGGTTAACGAAGGCAGCTACGAGCAGTGCCGTAACCATGCAATGATAGAATTGTTCTATGGCACAGGGATGCGCCTGTCGGAGCTGGTAGGACTTACAATTTCGAGTGTAAGCTTAAGCAACCAAACAGTGAAGGTGTTGGGCAAGGGCAACAAGCAGCGCATAATTCCGCTGAGTCCGCATTTGCAGGAAGTGCTGGTTAAGTACTTGGAGGTGTTGAAAAGTAGCTACGAGGCGTTGCCTAAAAGTTCTTTATTTCTTACAAAAAAAGGAGAGCCTGTGTATCCCGGGTTGGTATATAGAGTGGTACACAGAAGGCTGGCAGAGCAGGGAGTAAGCGGCAAAAAAAGTCCGCACGTTTTACGACATTCGTTTGCAACGCATATGCTCAATAAGGGATCGGATCTCAATAGTATAAAAGAATTGTTGGGTCACACCAGCCTTAGCGCAACTCAGGTGTACACTCACAACAATATTGAGAAGCTGCTTAAGTCGTATCGCAATGCACATCCGCACGCGTAGCGGTACAAGCCGAAAATTGAGAGCCTCGTGTTAAGGAGGAGTTCAAGTTTAATAATTAAATATATTTTTAGGAGGGTAAGATTATGAACGTAAAAATTCAATCAATCAAGTTTACGGCAGATAAAAATCTGCTTGCGTTTATAGAAGATAAGGTTGGCAAGCTGGATAGGTTTTATGATGGTATTGTTGGAGCCGAAGTCGCCCTGAGCCTTGAGAACGTATCGGATGATAAAAATAAGGTAGCAAAAATCAGGTTGGTAGTTCCCGGCAATGATATGTTTGCGGAGCACCAGTGCAAGTCATTTGAAGAGGCTGTAGATATGAATGTTGAAGTGCTAAAGAAGCAGCTTGCAAAGCATAAGGATAAAGAGCGCGGAAAGTAGTAGTACCATGTTTTGGTAAACAAAAACCTCGGAAGAATCTTCTTTCGAGGTTTTTTTACAATAATGTCAATATCCGCTTGGCTTATGAGCTTCTTTTTTACGGAGCCTGTTTCGTAAAAAGGTAAACGTTGAATACTTTTATGTTGATTTTGTTAGCCGGCCCGAATTGTGATACCAGCTCGCCCAATCCGCTGTCGTTGTAATCGCGTTCGGTTAGCTTAAGTATGGGCTTGTTCAGCTTGTCGCAAAGCCAGAATACGGCGCGCTTGGTCAGCTTATCATTCCAGCTTACGGTGCCAATGAGCCATGGCGTTTTTAGGCGGGTAAACTCGGCTGCGGAGGCGGTGTCAACAATAAAGGTTCAAGATTAGCTAAGTAGTTTTCTTTCCTTTTTATTTTCTAAGCCTATTATGCTTTGATATTCAAAACATTATGCAAATAAAATTGTTATTCTACTAATCTTGAACCTTTTTTTATAACTTTGCGAATAACTCAGTTGAAATATTAACTTAAAAAAGCACTATCATGAGTGAACACAAGAAAAATTATGCGCTCCCCATTACAATGATGATCGCGCTGTTTTTTATGATCTCATTTGTAACCGGCCTGCAGAATCCCTTTGGCGTTATTGTAAAAAACCAGTTTGGGGCGAGCAACTTTATGTCGCAGTTGGGTAACGCGGCTAACTTTATAGCATATGCCTTTTTGGGTATTCCGTCGGGTATGCTGCTTCGTCGTTTTGGATATAAGTTTACGGCCCTCTCGGCTATAGTAGTAGGTTTTTGTGGAGTTGGCATTACCTTCCTTTCGGGAGTTGCAGAAAACTTTGAAGTTTACTTAATAGGCGCTTTCATCTCCGGATTTTCCATGTGCATGCTTAACGCAGTGGTAAACCCTATGCTCAATACCATGGGCGGCGGCGGCAAAAAAGGCAATCAGCTTATGCAGCTTGGAGGCTCTGTAAACTCTATTGGAGCTACTATTATTCCGGTGCTGGTAGGCTACCTTATCGGTAACGCAGCCAACGCCTCTATTAAGGATGCGAATCCTGCGCTATTCTTGGCTATGGGTATTTTTGCGCTTACATTTCTAGTGCTCTTCTTTGTAAGTATTCCGGAACCACACATGGAAAAAGCAGGAGAGAAGAGAGAAAAAGATTCTCGCAGTGCACTTTCATTCAACCATTTTGTACTGGGCGCTTTGGGCATTTTTGTGTACGTAGGCGTAGAGGTAGGTATTCCTAACATCGCCAACCTGTTTATGACAAGCGAGGCTGCCAAAGGCGGTTTAGGTATTGATACGACAACAGCTGGTACCATTGTGGGTACATACTGGTTCCTTATGATGATCGGACGCCTTTGCGGAGCTTCACTGGGCGCTAAATTTTCAAGTAAATCCATGCTGACTTTTGTAGCTGGCATTGGAATTTTGTTGGTGCTACTGGCTATAGTTATGCCGTTGACCAACACGGTAAGCATGCCGGTGTTCAAGTCAGACATCTCGTTTGGGTTGGTGCAAGTGCCTCTCAGTATTATGTTCCTGATACTTTGTGGTTTGTGTACCTCTGTGATGTGGGGAGGTATTTTCAACCTGGCAGTTGAAGGTCTGGGGAAGTACACCGCTATGGCTTCGGGCATATTTATGATGATGGTGTGCGGTGGAGGTATACTGCCTCTTATTCAAGGCTTTGTGGCCGACAAGTTGAGCTACACCGCCAGCTACTGGGTAGTATTTGTGGGCTTGGCTTACATTTTGTACTACGCGCTGGTTGGTTCCAGAGTGAAGCAATCGGCAGAATAGCCGATTAAAACTCTAAAGCTTGAAACCTTCCGAAGGACTTTATCTTCGGGAGGTTTATTTTTCCTGATTTAGGGGAGAAGCGGGCTAGCTTTTATTAATAAAACCCTACATTATATAAAGTCAACTATTTGATAATCAAATGGTTAATTTTATAGCCTTAGGCTTTATACAATGTTTCTGTCGAAAAACTAAAAAATCCTTACGGAAATATTTTGCCAGTTAAAGAAAAAGCTCTACATTTGCATCCCAATTAACAGGGAAGTTTGTGCTCCGAACTGTGATGAGGGCTATTGCCGATGTAGCTCAGCTGGCCAGAGCAGCTGATTTGTAATCAGCTGGTCGGGGGTTCGAATCCCTCCATCGGCTCTGACAGCTTGAAAAAACGTGTTCTTTGATTTCAATGAAATCTCCGGGGGGATACCAGAGCGGCCAAATGGGACAGACTGTAAATCTGTTGTCTTGCGACTTCGGAGGTTCGAATCCTCCTCCCCCCACCACTTGCGGAAGTAGCTCAGTTGGTAGAGCATCAGCCTTCCAAGCTGAGGGTCGCGAGTTCGAGCCTCGTCTTCCGCTCCATTGACTAAATGTCTTTATGCAGCGCCTTTTACAGGAGTAAAAAGCTGTCGGCAATATTTAGGAAAAAAGTTGATGCTGATGTAGCTCAGTGGTAGAGCACTTCCTTGGTAAGGAAGAGGTCATGAGTTCAATCCTCATCATCAGCTCTTTTTCATTTCATACAGGTGGCTTCATTGCGCGCAACATAAATTAGAATTTACAAACACTATTAAAATCTCTTACAGCCATGGCAAAAGAAAAATTTGAAAAAACCAAGCCTCACGTGAACATTGGCACTATTGGTCACGTAGACCACGGTAAAACTACCCTTACTGCTGCTATCACCACCGTGTTGGCAAAGAAGGGTTTGTCAGAGAAGCGTGACTTTGCTTCCATTGACAACGCTCCGGAAGAAAAAGAGCGTGGTATTACTATTAATACTGCACACGTCGAGTACCAAACAGCAACCCGCCACTACGCGCACGTTGACTGTCCGGGCCACGCCGACTATGTAAAGAACATGGTTACCGGCGCTGCGCAAATGGACGGCGCCATTTTGGTTTGTGCCGCTACCGATGGTCCTATGCCTCAAACTCGCGAGCACATCCTTTTAGCCCGTCAGGTAAACGTACCAAGGATCGTTGTTTTCATGAATAAGGTTGACTTGGTTGACGACGCTGAAATGCTGGACTTGGTTGAAATGGAGTTGCGCGAGCTATTGTCATTCTACAAGTACGATGGCGATAACGCTCCGGTTATTCGTGGCTCTGCACTTGGCGCTTTGAACGGTGATGCCAAGTGGGAAGACAAGGTTCTGGAGCTTATGGATGCTGTAGATACCTATATTCTTATTCCTCCTCGCGAAATCGACAAGCCTTTCCTGATGCCGGTTGAAGACGTGTTCTCCATTACCGGTCGTGGTACTGTTGCTACAGGCCGTATTGAAACAGGTGTCATTGAGGTTAACAATGAGGTTGAAATTATCGGTCTTGGCGAGAAGCCTCAAAAGAGCGTATGTACCGGTGTTGAAATGTTCCGCAAGCTCCTTGATAAGGGCGAGGCCGGTGACAACGTTGGCCTGTTGCTTCGTGGTATTGACAAGAAGGAAATCCGTCGCGGTATGGTTGTTGCCAAGCCAGGTTCGGTTACTCCTCACACTAAGTTTACCGCTGAAATCTACGTGTTGAAGAAAGAAGAGGGTGGCCGCCACACTCCTTTCCACAACAAGTACCGTCCTCAATTCTACCTGCGTACACTTGACGTAACAGGTGAGGTTGAGCTGCCACAAGGCGTAGAAATGGTAATGCCGGGCGACAACGTGTCAATCACCGTTACCTTGATTACTCCGGTTGCCATGCACGAAGGTCTTCGCTTCGCTATCCGCGAAGGCGGCCGTACCGTAGGCGCCGGTCAGGTTACCAAGGTGCTTGCGTAATCAGATTCGACCGTAATAGATTATTAATCAAATAGTTAGCCCTATGAGTAGGGGCTAACTATTTGTGGCAACTATAGGGGCATAGTTTAATGGTAGAACGGAGGTCTCCAAAACCTTTGGTGGGAGTTCGATTCTCTCTGCCCCTGCAAAGCGTTACAGCATCAGTGTTATAGCGCTTCAAACGTCAAAAACAGAAAGGCAATGATAAACTACATCAAGGAAGCATATGGCGAGCTGATGCACAAGGTAACTTGGCCTACTTGGCCCAGCTTACAATCTAGCGCAACGCTAGTGATGGTGGCGTCACTCATTTTCGCGCTTGTAATTTTTGCTATGGACTGGGTTTTCCGTCATGGCATGGAGTTTATTTACAGCCTGTTGTACTAATTAAAGATTGACCCGATATGTCAGAAACCGACAACTCAAAAAAGTGGTACGTGCTACGTGCCATTGGCGGTAAAGAGAAAAAGGTCAAGGAATACATTGACAGCGAGGTTAAGCACATGCAGTTGGAACGTTTTATTACTCAGGTGCTTATCCCTACCGAAAAGGTTTATCAAATTCGTAACGGTAAAAAGGTTACGAAAGAACGTATATTTTTTCCCGGCTATGTGCTGGTTGAAGCCAACTTGGTGCCTGAGGTGCAGCTTGTGCTTAGCGGTATTCCAAACGTAATTGGCTTCCTGGGCGATGGCTCAAAAAACAGCACCGCTCCCGTACCTCTTCGCCAATCGGAGGTAAATCGCATGCTGGGTAGCGTGGATGAGATTCTGGATCAGGACGAGCAAATTACAATACCGTACATAGTGGGCGAGGCCGTTAAGGTTATTGATGGCCCATTCAACAGCTTCTCGGGTATTATTGAAGAGGTAAATGATGAGAAGAAGAAGCTGAAGGTTATGGTTAAGATTTTTGGTCGTAAGACACCGCTGGAGCTTAGCTTCATGCAGGTAGAAAAAGAATAATTTCAGATTTCAAGCTTCAGCTTCCAAATTTGAAATCTGAAATTTTGAATTTGAAATTAAAATTGAATGTTACGCACATTTGAAATAGCCCGTTAGCCTAGCTTCCAAACAGGCTAAGAGGGCACACAAAGAAAACAAAACTTTAAAACGGATTCAAAATGGCAAAAGAAGTAGCGGGTTTTATTAAGCTACAGATTAAGGGTGGGGCAGCCAACCCTTCGCCTCCCGTAGGCCCTGCGCTGGGTTCTAAGGGCGTGAATATCATGGAGTTTTGCAAGCAGTTCAATGCTCGTACCCAGGACAAGGCCGGTAAGGTACTTCCTGTGATCATTACTGTTTACAAAGACAAGTCGTTTGATTTCATTATCAAGCAACCTCCCATTGCTGTTCAGCTCAAGGAAGCCTCTAAGGTTCAATCGGGCTCTGCCGAACCCAACCGTAAGAAAGTAGCCAGCATCACCTGGGATCAAGTTAAGGCTATTGCCGAAAACAAGATGCCGGATATGAATGCCTTCACCATGAAGTCGGCTATGGCTATGGTTGCAGGTACAGCGCGGAGTATGGGTATTGAGGTGAAAGGCGATTTCCCGGCCAATGTCTAAAGAATTAAAAAATTTCTCTTAAGAAATGAAGCCTACAAAAAATAGAAAGGTTGTTTTAGCAAAGGTTGAGCCTAACAAGCAGCACAAGCTTGCTGAAGCATCTAAGCTGGTAAAGGAAGTTACCTTTACCAAGTTTGATGCATCGGTGGATGTTGCTGTTCGCTTGGGGGTAGACCCTAAAAAATCCAACCAAATGGTGCGTGGCGTAGTATCGCTGCCGCATGGTACAGGTAAAGCTGTACGTGTGCTGGTGCTCTGCACGCCCGACAAGGAAGCCGAAGCGAAAGCGGCTGGCGCAGACCACGTTGGAATGGACGACTATATCGAAAAAATCAAGGGTGGCTGGACAGATATTGATGTAATTATTACCATGCCTAGCGTAATGGCTAAGATTGGCGCTTTGGGTCGTGTACTGGGGCCTCGTGGCCTTATGCCTAACCCTAAGACCGGTACCGTTACCATGGAGGTTGGTAAGGCTGTTACCGAGGTAAAATCCGGTAAGATTGACTTTAAGGTTGATAAGGCTGGTATTGTACACGCTTCAGTTGGTAAGGTATCATTTGCGCCCGAGCAAATTGCCGAGAATACCAGGGAGTTGCTATCTACCATTATCAAGCTAAAGCCATCATCGGCAAAGGGTACTTACATCAAGAGCATTACGCTCTCATCTACCATGAGCCCGGGCTTAGCTATCGACCCGAAGTCGATAGAGGAATAGTAACAACGGTATAACCTTGCATAAAAAACATGAAGAAGGAAGAAAAAAACGTTATTATCGATAGGTTGGCCGAGCAGCTCCAAAACACGCCTCACTTTTACGTGGCTGACATCTCTACGCTAAATGCAGAGATGACAACTTCGTTGAGAAGGTCGTGCTTTGACAGCAAGGTTACGCTTGTGGTAGTAAAGAATACTTTGCTGCAAAAGGCTTTGGAAAAAATCAACTTCCCAGAGGTTGACATGTACAAGGTTTTTGCAGGACCTACAGCCATTATGTTGGCAGAAGCTGCTAACGCACCTGCTAAGGTTATCAAAGCATTCCGTACCAAAAGCGAAAAGCCGGTTCTTAAGGCCGCCTACGTGCAGGAGTCACTTTACGTAGGTGACAGCTGCCTTGAGGAGCTCGTTAACATCAAGAGCCGCAATGAGCTTATCGCTGATGTGGTGGCATTGCTTCAATCGCCTGCCAAGAATGTTATTTCTGCGCTACAAGGCTCAGCCGACCAAAAAGTTGCCGGCTTGGTTAAGTCGCTCGAAAAGCGTGCAGCATAACAACAATTGTACAAATTTTTTCACGCCCGCTGCGGCATAAAGCAGCAAACCAAACAAATTAGTTTATAACCCATTCAAAAAAATAAAAAATGGCTGACGTAAAGAAAATCGCTGAAGAACTTGTAAACCTTACAGTTAAAGAAGTTAGCGAACTTGCAAAGGTTCTAAAGGACGAGTATGGTATTGAACCTGCCGCTGCGGCTGTTGCCGTTGCGGCTCCTGCTACCGGTGGCGCTGTTGCTGCAGCAGAGAAGACAGACTTTGACGTAGTTCTTAAGAGCGCCGGTGGCAACAAGCTACAGGTAGTTAAGGTTGTTAAGGACATTACAGGTCTTGGTTTGAAGGAAGCTAAGGACTTGGTTGACGGCGCTCCTAAGACCGTAAAGGAAAAGGCTACCAAGGCTGACGCAGAAAACATTAAGAAGCAACTGGAAGAGGCTGGCGCTGAAGTTGAACTTAAGTAAACAACTGCCTTATTCATAGGCCTTTAGGTTTAGATCTCTTTAACAAGAGGTTCTAAACCTATTGCTGTTTACATGCGTAGTTTGGAGAGTTCAACATTTTACTATTGCACCCACGATGCTTCAAAAAAATTCAAACGAGCGTATTAGCTTCGCTAAAATACAGAATAAGCTAGAACACCCCGACTTTTTGGAAGTTCAGCTTAAATCATTTCAAGACTTTTTTCAGCTTGAAACAACTCCTGAGAACAGGAAGAATGAGGGGCTCTTCCGGGTTTTTCAGGAAAATTTTCCCATTACAGATACGCGCAACAACTTTGTGCTGGAGTTTGTTGACTACTTTATTGATCCCCCCCGCTACAGCATAGACGAGTGCTTGGAGCGTGGTCTTACCTATAGCGTTCCGCTAAAGGCCAAGCTTAAGCTTTACTGTACCGATCCGGAGCACGAAGATTTTGATACCGTAATTCAGGACGTGTACCTGGGTACAATTCCCTACATGACTTCTCGCGGTACATTCGTTATCAACGGAGCTGAGCGGGTAGTGGTATCACAGCTGCACCGTTCGCCCGGCGTATTCTTCGGGCAGAGCATACACGCCAACGGTACCAAGCTGTACTCGGCTCGTATTATCCCGTTCAAGGGTTCGTGGATTGAATTTGCCACGGACATCAATAACGTGATGTACGCGTATATCGATCGTAAAAAGAAGCTGCCTGTAACCACGTTGCTGCGTGCTATCGGCTACGAATCCGATAAAGATATTTTGGAAATCTTTGGTCTGGCAGACGAAATTAAGGTTTCTAAAACCACGCTTGGAAAATACCAGGGTCGCAAGCTTGCGGCGCGCGTGCTGAAGTCGTGGATTGAAGACTTTGTGGATGAGGATACCGGCGAGGTTGTTTCTATTGAGCGTAACGAGGTTGTTATTGACCGCGAAACTGTGCTTGAGAAGGAGCATATTGACGCTATTCTTGAGTCTGGAGCAAAGTCTATATTGCTGCATAAGGAAGGCGTCAATGCAGGCGAGTATTCAATTATTTTGAATACCATGCAAAAAGACCCCTGCAATTCGGAGAAAGAAGCGGTGGTATACATCTACCGTCAGCTGCGCAGCTCAGAACCACCTGATGAGGCAACTGCCCGTGACGTAATTGATAAGCTTTTTTTCTCGGACAAGCGCTACGATTTGGGCGATGTTGGGCGTTACCGTATCAACAAAAAGCTTAACCTAAGTATACCGGAAGATATTAAGGTGTTGACTAAGGATGACATTATTGCCATTATTAGCCACCTTATCCAGCTCATTAACTCTAAGACCGACGTTGATGATATTGACCACCTGAGCAATCGTCGCGTACGCTCGGTAGGTGAGCAGCTGGCAAATCAATTCAGCGTGGGCTTGGCCCGTATGGCCCGTACCATACGTGAACGCATGAATGTGCGTGATAATGAGGTGTTTACGCCAATAGATTTGATTAATGCCAAGACGTTGTCTTCGGTTATTAACTCGTTCTTTGGTACCAACCAGCTCTCGCAGTTCATGGATCAAACCAACCCGTTGGCAGAAATTACGCACAAGCGTCGTTTGTCGGCCCTCGGCCCCGGTGGTCTATCACGTGAGCGTGCAGGTTTCGAGGTGCGCGACGTACACTACACACACTATGGTCGTCTTTGCCCCATTGAAACTCCTGAAGGTCCAAACATCGGTTTGATTTCTTCACTGTGCGTTTACGCTCGTATCAACAAGCTGGGATTTATTGAAACTCCTTACCGTGAAGTGCAGAACGGTCGTGTGGATTTGAACAACGACAACGTTAAGTTCATGAGCGCAGAGGAGGAAGAAAGCCTGACTATTGCACAGGCTAACGCCCGTATAGACGATAAGGGCAAGTTCCTTGACCCACGTGTAAAATGCCGTTTTGAGGCCGACTATCCAGTGCCGGAGCCTGATAAGATCGACATGATGGACGTGGCGCCTAATCAGATTGCCTCTATTGCGGCTTCACTTATTCCATTCCTGGAAAATGATGACGCCAACCGTGCGTTGATGGGGGCGAACATGATGAGGCAGGCTGTTCCACTAATTCGCCCCGAGGCGCCTATTGTAGGTACCGGCTTGGAAGGCGAAGTTGTGCGCGATAGCCGTATTCAGTTTATGGCCGAGAAGGATGGTGTTGTTGAATTTGTAGATTCAAAGGAAATTCACATCCGCTACAACCACTCGGAGGAGGATAAGTTTGTAAGCTTTGAGCCCGAAGTTACGATGCTTAGGATTCCAAAATACCAAAAGACCAACCAAAACACCTGCATTAACCTGCGTCCTATTGTGAAGAAAGGACAAAAGGTGAAGAAGGGCGAGCTTATGACCGAGGGCTATTCTACCCAGGGTGGCGAGCTGGCATTGGGACGTAACCTTAAGGTGGCGTTCATGCCGTGGAAGGGTTACAACTTTGAGGACGCGATCGTACTTTCTGAGCGTTTGGTTCGCGAAGATATTTTTACCTCCATTCACATTGACGAGTACCTCATGGAGGTGCGCGATACTAAGCGTGGTATGGAAGAGTTGACCAACGACATACCTAACGTGAGCGAGGAGGCAACCAGGAATTTGGACGAAAACGGTCTTATTCGTATTGGCGCGCGCGTTCAACCGGGCGATATCTTGATTGGTAAGATTACACCAAAGGGAGAAAGCGATCCTTCGCCTGAGGAGAAGCTGCTTCGCGCTATTTTCGGCGATAAGGCCGGAGATGTGAAGGATGCTTCTTTGAAAGCTTCGCCATCGTTGTACGGTACTGTTGTGGATAAGAAGCTGTTCTCTCGTGCCAACACAAAGAACGATAAGAAGATTAAGATAACTGAAAAACAGCAGCTGCAAAAGCTGGATGAGGAGATGGATCAACGTATGGCTGCGCTGAAGGTTATTTTGGTTGACAAGCTATTCTCAATAGTAAACGGTAAAACATCGCAAGGTGTACTTGACTACTTTGGAGCAGAGGTAATAGGTCGTGGCGCCAAGTTCTCGCACAAGATGCTGAACGAGCTGGACTACTCGGCCATCAATGCTACCAAGTGGACTACCGATAAGGATAAGAACGAAGTTATCCGCCGCTTGATTAACAACTACCTTATTAAAACTAAGGAGCTGGATGCCGAGATTAAGCGTAAAAAGTACAACCTCACCATTGGTGATGAGCTGCCTGCCGGTATTATTCAAATGGCCAAGGTATACATTGCCAAGAAGCGTAAGGTAATGGTGGGCGATAAGATGGCAGGCCGTCACGGTAACAAGGGTATTGTTGCCCGCGTGGTACGCGATGAGGATATGCCGTTCTTGGAAGATGGAACCATTGTGGATATTGTACTTAACCCTCTTGGCGTGCCTTCTCGTATGAACTTGGGACAGATTTACGAAACCGTTTTGGGTTGGGCAGGCAGGCAAATGGGCGTTAAGTTTGCCACCCCGATTTTCGACGGCGCGCAGCTGGAGGATCTTACCGATTACACCAATAAAGCCGATGTGCCAAACTTTGGTAAAACTTACTTGCGCGATGGCGGTACGGGCGATATGTTTGACCAACCTGCAACTGTGGGCGTGATTTACATGCTTAAGCTGGGTCACATGGTTGACGATAAGATGCACGCTCGTTCAATTGGTCCGTACTCACTTATTACACAACAACCGTTGGGCGGTAAGGCTCAGTTTGGCGGTCAGCGCTTCGGAGAAATGGAGGTTTGGGCGCTTGAAGCATTCGGCGCTGCCAACATCCTGCAAGAAATTCTGACGGTGAAATCCGATGACGTGGTAGGACGTGCAAAAACCTACGAAACCATTGTTAAGGGCGACTCAATGCCTACTCCGGGACTACCGGAATCGTTGAACGTGCTGTTGCACGAGTTGCGCGGATTGGGTCTGAATATTAGCATGGAGTAAGTTTATAAATATTCTCTATGCTTAAAAAATTAAGCGTAGAGAATTTGCAAATCACACTAAGCTACTTTTAGAAGAAACGTTACGACCCATGATAAAGAAAGACGTAAAGGTAAAGAGCAACTTTAACCAAATAAGCATCAACCTTGCTTCGCCCGAGCATAT
This sequence comes from Prevotellaceae bacterium, assembly GCA_031266015.1. GTDB lineage: Bacteria > Bacteroidota > Bacteroidia > Bacteroidales > UBA932 > JAISBU01. The sequence goes on from JAISBU010000002.1 coordinate 49,015, forward strand.
CTTGGGCTTGTCAAGCGGCGAGGTGCTAAAACCCGAAACCATTAACTATCGTACCTACAAGCCGGAGCGCGAAGGGCTGTTCTGCGAACGTATTTTTGGTCCGGTAAAGGACTATGAATGCCACTGCGGAAAGTACAAGCGTATCCGTTACAAAGGCATTGTATGCGACCGCTGCGGCGTTGAGGTTACAGAAAAGAAAGTTCGCCGTGAGCGTATGGGGCACATCAACCTGGTGGTTCCCGTTGCGCACATTTGGTACTTCCGTTCATTGCCCAACAAAATCGGTTACTTGCTGGGGCTTCCTACCAAGAAGCTGGACGCCGTAATTTACTACGAGCGCTTTGTTGTTGTGCAGCCGGGTATTATGGCGGCGCAAGGTGTCAACACCAACGACCTGCTTACGGAGGATGAGTACCTGCAAGTTGTAGAAAGACTTCCGAAGGAAAATCAATACTTGGAAGATTCTGATCCTAACAAGTTTATCGCAGGTATGGGCGCAGAGGCTATTTACATGCTTTTGCAGCGTATTAACCTGGATGAACTTTCATTCTCTTTGCGCGATAAGGCCAACAAGGAAACTTCGCAACAGCGTAAGACCGAGGCCTTGAAGAGGTTGCAGGTGGTTGAATCATTCCGCGAATCTAAAGATGTGAATAAGCCGGAGTGGATGATCATGAAGGTTGTCCCTGTTATTCCACCCGATTTGCGCCCTTTGGTTCCGCTGGATGGCGGTCGTTTTGCCACCTCTGATTTGAACGACTTGTATCGCCGTGTTATTATTCGTAATAACCGTCTGAAAAGGCTTATAGAAATTAAGGCCCCAGAGGTGATTTTACGGAACGAAAAGCGCATGCTTCAGGAATCTGTAGATTCGCTGTTCGATAACTCACGTAAGGCAAATGCCGTTAAAACTGAAGCGAACCGTGCGCTGAAATCTTTGAGCGACAGCTTGAAAGGTAAGCAAGGCCGTTTCCGTCAAAACCTGTTGGGTAAGCGAGTTGACTACTCTGCACGTTCGGTTATCGTTGTTGGCCCCGAGCTTAAGATGCATGAGTGTGGTTTACCAAAGGAAATGGCGGCTGAGCTTTTCAAGCCGTTTGTTATCCGTAAGCTTATCGAGCGTGGAATTGTAAAGACGGTAAAGTCTGCCAAGAAAATTGTAGACCGTAAGGATCCGGTAATTTTTGATATTCTTGAGAACGTAATGAGGGGGCATCCCGTGTTGCTCAACCGTGCGCCAACGCTGCACCGTTTGGGTATTCAGGCTTTCCAGCCACGTTTGATCGAAGGTAAGGCTATTCAGCTGCACCCATTGTCATGTACCGCGTTCAACGCTGACTTTGACGGTGACCAGATGGCTGTGCACCTTCCATTGGGCAACGCTGCTATTCTTGAAGCGCAGCTGCTGATGTTAGGTTCTCACAACATTTTGAACCCTGCCAACGGCGCTCCTATTACCGTTCCTTCTCAGGACATGGTACTTGGCCTGTACTACATTACCAAGCCTCGTAAAGGCGCTAAGGGTGAGGGACTTACGTTCTACGGTACGGAAGAGGTGCTTATGGCCTACAACGAGAAGGCCGTTGCGCTGCACGCTATCGTAAAAGTACGCTACCCAATTTGGCAAGAGGCCACCAACGCATACAAGAATGAAATGATTGAGACCACTGTCGGTCGTATCATTTTCAACCAGTATGTTCCAAAAGAGGTTGGTTTCATTAATGAATTTCTTACCAAAAAATCACTGCGTGATATCATTGGCTTGATTATTAAAAAAACCAACATTGCAACAACGGCTAAGTTCCTTGACGATATTAAGGGCTTGGGCTACCAAATGGCTTTCCGTGGTGGTTTGTCATTCAACCTGGAGGATGTGATTATTCCTGCCGAAAAGAACGCTTTGGTGGAGGAAGGTTACAGGCAAGTTGAAGAGGTGGAGAACAACTATAGCATGGGCCTTATCACCAACAACGAGCGTTACAACCAGGTAATTGATATTTGGACGCACACCAACGCCAAGCTGACTCAGATTTTGATGAAGACCTTGACTACCGACAACCAGGGCTTTAACTCTGTATACATGATGCTTGACTCCGGCGCTCGTGGCTCTAAGGAGCAGATCCGTCAGCTTTCGGGTATGCGTGGTCTTATGGCCAAGCCCCAAAAGTCCGGCGCCGAAGCGGCTCAGATTATTGAGAACCCGATTCTTTCTAACTTTAAGGAAGGTTTGTCGGTATTGGAGTACTTTATTTCCACCCACGGCGCTCGTAAAGGTCTGGCAGATACGGCTTTAAAGACAGCAGACGCAGGTTACTTGACCCGTCGCTTGGTTGACGTATCGCATGATGTGATTATTAACGAGGAGGATTGCGGAACGCTTCGTGGGCTGGTGGCTACGGCTATTAAGAATAACGAGGATGTTGTGGTATCGCTTAGCGAGCGCATACTTGGACGTACCTCTGTAAGTGATATTGTACACCCAATTACCAACGAGATACTTGTAAAGGCCGGTCAGGAGATTACCGAGGATATCGCCAAGGCAATTGAGGACTCGCCAATTGAGCAAGTTGAAATTCGTTCGGTATTGACCTGTGAATCACAGAGAGGCGTTTGTGCCAAGTGCTACGGACGTAACCTTGCTACAGGTCGTATGGTACAAAAGGGTGAAGCTGTTGGTGTAATTGCTGCTCAGTCCATTGGCGAGCCCGGTACACAGCTTACACTTCGTACTTTCCACGTGGGAGGTACTGCTTCTAACGTTATGAGCGACTCTACCATTGTAGCCCGCTACGACGGTGTCTTGAAGATAGACGAGCTTCGTACTGTAGAGAAAGAAGTTGAGGGTAAGAAAGCTGATGTGGTTATTGGCCGTTTGGCCGAAATGACCATTATAGACAGAAATACCGGCGCCACTCTTTACACCCACGGCGTGCCCTACGGCGCTACGCTTTACTTCAAGAGCAACGTGGAGGTTAAGAAGGGGGATAAGATTTGTGAATGGGATCCATACAACGCTGTCATTATTTCGGAGCACGCAGGTAAGGTTGAGTTCGAAAGCCTGATTGAGAATGTAACTTTCCGCGATGAAGCCGATGAGCAAACAGGCTACAGCGAGAAGGTGATTATTGAATCTCGCGATAAGACGAAGAATCCGATCGTGAAGATTTTGACCGATAAGGGTGATGAACTTCGCCAGTATAACTTGCCGGTAGGCGCTCATGTAATAGTTGATCCTGACCAAAAAGTTAAGGCCGGCGAGGTACTTGTGAAGATTCCTCGCGCGGTAGGTAAGGCCGGTGATATTACCGGTGGTTTGCCTCGTGTAACAGAACTGTTCGAGGCTCGTAACCCAAGTAACCCTGCAGTTGTGTCGGAAATCGACGGCGAAGTAACCATGGGCAAGATTAAGCGTGGCAACCGTGAAATGATTGTTACGGCTAAGACCGGTGAAGAGCACCGCTACCTGGTTCCGCTGTCGAAGCAAATTCTCGTACAAGAAAATGACTTTGTACGCGCAGGCACTCCGCTTTCGGATGGCGCGATTACACCGGATGATATTTTGTCTATACTTGGTCCTACCAAAGTACAAGAATACGTGGTTAACGAAGTTCAGGAAGTTTACCGTTTGCAGGGTGTGAAAATTAACGATAAGCACTTTGAGGTTATCGTTCGTCAGATGATGCGTAAGGTAGAAATTTCCGATCCGGGAGATACCAAGTTCTTGGAAAAAGAGGTGGTGGACAAGTGGGATTTCATGCAAGAAAACGACAGCATCTATGGCCAAAAGGTGGTTATAGAGAGTGGAAATTCTACAGAGCTGAAACCGGGTCAAATTGTTACCGCTCGCAAGCTGCGCGATGAGAATTCAATGTTGAAGCGTAAGGAGCTGAAGCAGGCTGAAGCCCGTGATGCTGTACCTGCAACTTCAAGTCAGGTGCTTCAGGGTATTACCCGCGCGGCGTTGCAAATCCGCAGCTTCATGTCTGCTGCGTCATTCCAGGAAACTACCAAGGTACTTAACGAGGCCGCTATTAGCGGTAAGAAAGATACGCTGGAAGGGTTGAAGGAAAACGTAATTTGCGGACACTTGATTCCTGCCGGTACAGGTATGCGTGAGTTTGAGCGCTTGATTGTAGGCTCGGCTGACGAAATGCCGCAGGCTAAAAAAAGCAAGGGTGAATAGCCCTTGCCGCTATATTGTTGATATATAGCAACTTAAAGAATAACTTTTCTAACTTTTTGCAGCTTACCGGTTGCAAAAAGCAATTTGTGACGTATCTTTGCGGTCATGAAAAAACGAAGCAGGGTTCTGCTGGCTATTGTGGCCTATAACGTATTTCTGAAAGGCTGGTTCCATCGTAAGATAAGCGAACTCTTTCATACGCTAAAAGAAGTGTTGTCAACGCTGGAGGTTGGCAAGGCTGCTTCGCTTCGTCATGCACCCCTGCTGGCGATTTCCTACTACGCTTCACGCTCTATTGTAAAAAGCAAGGGGGCGCAAATTCGTATGCTGCGAATTTGATTTTTCCTTTTCCAATACGCCCAACCTAACGCTCTGAATATCATAGTTTTACATTTATACCCTTTTGTTAGGGTATAGCATAAGGTGTACACGCATTTCCTTCAGAGTCTTTTTCTCGAACAAATAAAACTGTAATTAAGCTAAAATTGAAAATGAAAAAACGTTTACTGATATTAACAACCCTGCTGGCCTCTGCCTCTGCGGCTATGGCCGGAGGTTTGCAGCACAATGGCAATCAAAGCGCTGAATATATACGCATGCTGTCGCGTAGCGGTTCTACGCATGCCGATGCCATATTCTACAACCCGGCGGGCATGGCGCTGTTCAACGATGGCTTTACCATTTCGCTCAACAACCAAATTCCCTGGCAAACGCGCGAAATTTCTTGCGACTACCCCAATTTGCAAATGGGTACGGTTAATGGCAAGTATGAGGGTAAGGTTTTCTCCGCACTCTTTCCGGGCATTTACGCCGCATATAAGAAAAACAGCTGGGCATTTTCGCTTGGCTTTAATCCCATTGGCGGTGGCGGCGCTTCGGTATTCAAAGATGGTTTGCCCATGCTGGAGGCTCCACTCTCAACCGTTGCGCAAATGGCTGGAGCTACAGCGTACAGTGCGGATACAAGGTTAGAGGGATTCTCCATTTACTACGGTTTTCAGGCCAACGCTGCATATAAAATTAATGATATGTTCTCTGTGGCAGTGGGATTGCGCTTTGTTGATGCACGTAACACTTATGATGGCTACATGAACAACATTCAATTTAACACCGGAGCGGATGGTGCAATGGTAATGGCTAACGCACACTATGGTACTTTGGCAGCACAAGCGGCAGGTGCTGTAGCTGCGCTAAGCGACTTGAATGCTACTAGCGGAAGTGCATCCATGGCTGCTGTAATAACCGGAGCAGACGCTGCGACGCAGCTTGCGTTAAATGCAATAGTAGCAGGTATGCCCACCTATGACCCAGCTACCAGTAAGGTGAGCGATGTGTACAGCTACTATGCAACCGCATCAGCAAATGCTGCGAAAGTGGCCGGAGCCACACAGGATTTAGCGCTGGAAACAAGCCAGCATGGTGCAGGTTTTACCCCGATTTTGGGCTTCAACTTTCACTACGAGAAGCTGAATATTGGTATCAGATATGAGTTTATGACTAAGATTATGTTGACCAACGATACAAAAAAGGATGTAATGTCAATGTTCCCTGATGGAAAGAAAACCCGTAGCGATTTGCCGGCGGTACTTTCTGCCGGAGCCGAATATATGTTGCTGCCGAATCTTCGCCTTTCAGGTACCTATACTTACTACTTCGATAAGGATGCCAGCTATGGTGAGGCACGCTCTCCGTATGTAGATAAAAATACTTGGGAGATTGGCCTGGGCGCAGAGTACGGTATTACAGAGAAGCTACTTGTAAGCGCAGGATACCAGTTTACCAAGTATAATGTTTTGGATGCGTACGAGACCGACCTTACACAAGCTTTGTCCAACAGCACTTTTGGATTTGGCGGCGCGTATAAGTTTAACGACATAGTTAAGCTGAACCTTGGCGCTCTCTATACCGTAAATGAAGATCGTAAGGTGCCGCAAGCTACTGTAATAGATGGTTTGCCAACTTTGAGCTATAACACTACATATGGTCGTCATACCTTTACCCTGGCTTTTGGGGTAGACCTGACCTTCTAGGGTAATAGTCTCACTATCATATTGTTATTCGTTTGAGGTATGAAAAATTGCCTCAAACGGCTTTTTTTCGTACCTTTACGAGGCTCATTTTTTCGAAATTTATACAGAAATGGAACAACAGAAGCCCAACGAAATCAGCATAGAGCTGGACGCCGAAATGGCAAGAGGTACCTATTCGAACTTAGCCGTAATAACGCACTCAACATCGGAGTTTATTGTAGACTTTGTAAGCCTTATGCCGGGAGTGCCAAAGGCGCCCGTAGTAAGTCGGATTATACTTACGCCTGAACATGCCAAGCGTTTGCTGGGTGCGCTGCAAGACAATGTTCAGAAATTCGAGGCAGCCAACGGGTCGGTAGAGCTGAAGCATAACGGGATGCCGCCCATTCCAATGAACTTTGGAGGAGGAACCATTCAAGCGTAGCTGAGAGGGGAAATGAAGAAGGCTGGTGTTGTTATCCTACTTGTGCTTGCCGTACATGCGGTACGGGCAACAGATACGCTTACCATAGCAGCGGTGGGCGATATCATGATGGGTACAGCATATCCCGGCAGAGAATATTTACCGCCAAATAACGATTGTTTGCCGTTGATGGCAAACGTAAAGCCATACCTGCAGAAAGCAGATGTGACTTTTTGCAATCTGGAGGGGCCATTGACAGACTCTCTGAAGAACGTAAAAACCTGTAAAGATCCCGATGTTTGCTATGCATTTGCCATGCCAACGGCTTATGCATCATGCCTGGCAGATGCAGGCTTTGATCTTGTAAGCGTGGCAAATAACCATACCGGAGATTTTGGCGATGCGGGACGCGGGAGCACAGCCGAAGCGTTGAAAAAACAGGGCATTGCCTATGCCGGATTGATTAGCTGTCCAACGGCAATTATTGAGCGTAATGGAGCAAAAATCGGATTTTGCGCTTTTGCTCCCAATAGCGGAACTTGTCGTTTAAATGATTACAGCGCAGCCGAAAGAATCGTGCGAGGTCTGGATAGCATTTGTGACGTGGTAATTGTATCGTTCCATGCCGGAGCGGAGGGTGCCGGGATGCACCACGTAACCCGGCAAACGGAAATGTTTGTGGGCGAGAATCGTGGTAATGTGTACGAGTTTACCCGACGTATGATAGATGCCGGCGCTGATGTATTGCTCGGACACGGGCCCCATGTAACACGTGCAGTGGATTTGTACAAAGGCCGGTTTATTGCCTACAGTATGGGCAACTTTTGCACCTACAGCCGTATAAATCTTAACGGTATGAATGGACTTGCACCTCTTATTAACCTTGAGGTAAATAAAAAAACAGGAGAGTTTTTGGGTGGAAAAATTATTCCCACCTATCAGGATAAGGCGGCGCTGGGAGTTCAGATTGATGAGCAACCTCGTGTGATAAAGGAAATTCAGCAGCTTACGGAGGCAGATTTTCCGGAAACGATGATTAGCATTGCCAATGATGGTACGTTAAGTGTAAAGTAATTTTTAATTTATAATTCATAATTAAAACATGCCAAAACCATTGAAAATAGTCGTGCTGGCAAAGCAGGTGCCCGACACGCGCAACGTGGGCAAAAATGCGATGAAGGAGGATGGCACGGTAAACCGCGCCGCGCTTCCCGCCATTTTTAACCCCGAAGATTTGAACGCGCTGGAGCAAGCGCTACGGCTCAAGGATAAGGTTGCCGGAAGCGAAGTGCACCTCCTGACCATGGGGCCGGGTCGCGCGGCCGACATTATCCGCGAGGGCTTGTTTCGCGGCGCCGACGGCGGCGTGCTGCTCACCGACCGCAAGTTTGCCGGCGCCGACACGCTGGCTACATCCTACGCGCTGTCGCGAGCGCTCGACAAGATAAAGCCGGACCTCGTCATTGCCGGACGTCAGGCCATTGACGGCGATACCGCGCAGGTGGGGCCGCAGGTGGCCGAAAAGCTGAGCTGGCCGCAGGTTACCTACGCCGAAGAAATTACGTC
>JAISBU010000021.1 GCA_031266015.1 Prevotellaceae bacterium
CGTTACGGCGAACCTTATTGTTGCTGTCTTTCGCCAGCTCCGCTAGCGTGTTGGCCGGTGTGCTGGGGCTACCTGCAACGCTCTTAGGTTTTGTAAGATTTTCATTCATACTGCTTTACCAGTCTAATGTGATTTATAGAGCGCAATAATTAAAAATAGTAGTATCATGATTAAAGTAAACATCAGCATTGCTACATACGCGTTTAGTGGTATGGCTACATCGAGCATGTAAAGTACTCCTATCAGGGTAACACCGCTCACTAGCGCAGCTGATATCAAAGCTGATATCAATTTTTTCCAATAGTTTGTTAGCTTCATAATTTTGGTCTTTTGAAATTTCCATTTTCATAGTAATGCTATATTTTTACGCCTCGCGCCGGTACTCGGCGCGGCTGCTGCATAACATCCTCAATGCTCATGCTCAGGGGCATGGGTGCTGTTTGCTGTGTGCTGTCGTGCATATTCATACTTGTTTTGGTATAACTTCGTCCGCAAAAGTTTCTTCTACTCTTTTTCTTTTTGCCAGCCCATCCAGCCACCTCTGCGCCTGCGACTCGTAAGTGAACATACCAGATGCATACCCCTGCCATTTACCGAAGATTTTTGTAAGGGCAAGCATGTATATGGCCTTCTTTTCTTTGTCATCCTCCTCGTAGCTGTATAGCCAGCGGCTATACGTATCCAGGTTAAACTCCAGCGGGTTGGCGTTGCCGGACTTGCACTTCCAAAAGGAGCGCAGGTCACGTCCGAGTATCTCCTGAAATAGCAGCTTTAAATCTTTCTTATCCTCTGTTTGCCTTGCTTCGTACTTTTCTTCATCCAGCTTAAAGGTAATGACGAAGGTGTAGGGGAACTTCTGCCGGCGCACGGCGGTGCAGCGGTGCTCAAAGCAGAGGTCTGTCCGCTCGTTTAGCGTGTTCAGCGCACCGATGAGCTGCCGCTTGCGCTCCTTGCTGGCCACCTCTGTGCCGTCTTTTTTGAGCAGCGGAATGCCGGCCCAGCGGCACAGCAGCTCAAATTTTTCAACCGTAACCTCCGGCTGTCGGCTCAGCAGGGCGCCTTCCTTGTACTGGAGCAGTTTGAGGTAGAGGATGTCGAGCTTGCTGCGCCGCAGCTTAATGAGCGTGTCCTTGTTGCTGCGGATGAAGTACTTGGTGAGCGAGTGCAGAAAGCGCTCGTCCATTTCTACGTGGTACACCGTGCGGCGCTGGTTGGTTTTCCCCACCCGCTGCTCGGTAATGTTCAAACTGCGGATAATCAGCATCTTTGTAATGGTGTGCTGCTGCACGACCTCCTCCCGGTCGGTGGCGTTGTAAAACTTAGCTCCATGGTAAAAGATAATTTCCTTTTGCCATAGCGACCACAGCGCATTTTCAAGGGTGCTCTCGTAGGTGGGCGCTCCGGAGGCTATGTACGTTTGCAGCTCCTCTGCTGCCTCCTCCTCACTTTTGCCCTGGGCCCGCGCCTTGGCCTTAAAGTCGTCGAAAAATTGCGGTTTGGGGTGGCGGGCCCGCAGGTTGGCCATGGAGTTTTTCTTCTCGTCCTTGTAGCCCATTTTTTCGGCAAAATCGTAGGGGTCAAAGACCGTCCAGGCGAAGAGGTTCTGCTGGTAGTTGAAGCACAGGTAGTAGATGATGGCGCGCAGCAGGTTATCGTCCATATCCGCCCCGCCAATGCCAAAGGCATCGAAGAGGCCGTCGATGTTGTGGACTATGTTGCGGTCTATCCGCACCATCGGAATCGTGGCTACCTGTTGGCTGTTATCCATAATGCTATAGCTGTTTCTAATTTTACACCGAACGGTTCAAAAGGGGTAGTTATGAACAGTAAAGCTGTTTCTAATCTTACACCTTCGACCGAAAAGCTGTTTCTAATTTTACACGTTGTTTACATTTTGAGCAAAAAGGTGTTTCTAACTTTACACCGAGCTGCTGAAAGGTGTTTGTAAACTTCCACCACCGGCAGAAAAAGGCAAAGAAGGTGTTTGTAATGCTACACCCGGCGGTAAAGCTGTTTCTAATTTTATCTTGTCCCATTTTTTGCACTGCTGAAAATCAGTAATTTACAAATGAAAGGTGTTTGTAATTTTATACTATTTAAACACATTAAAAACTTATTATTGAACCTATAGGGCGTTCGCCTAAAACGGCGAACCATATTTCTAAACTTGCTGCGCAAGTTGCTTAAAAGGTGCGCCGCAAGCGGCGCTTTTTTGCCTGTTTTTGCTTCGCAAAAAGTAAAATGGTGTTCCGCTTCGCGGAACCGGTTTTTTATTTGATTTAAATGCCATAAAAGGGAATTTAAAAAAATGCAATTTTTATGCCTCGCTCATTGTTAATGCTCTCACCTCGTCAATAGAATAACCATTGGCAAGCAACGCCAACCTGCTGATATTGAAATTACAGAGAGAAAAGCGAACCTCTTTACTAAATTCTTTGCCAAAAATGAAAGTGTAAACGTTGAAACTTTCGTCCTCTATTTTTGACACATTCATAAAATGCCCTTGATTGTTCTTAACCAAATAACTACCATTAACTAGTTGATATATTGTGTTTTCATTGTGCCATTTAAATGGTTGTCCTGCTAAAAATTTTTCTTTGTTTGTCATAATAATTTAGTTTTTTGGGGTTAAGCTACATCTGGGCCTGCCAGTACCTGATAATCTCGGAACCCACGTAAAAAGGCCGCGCTGTGCCGCGTCGAAACCCGCACCTGATTAGCCCGGCACTGGTATGCTGCCGAAGCGTGTTGCGGTGGATCCTGAGCAGCGAGGTAGTTTCCTTAATGGAGTACCTGCCGCTGGGCGCTACTTCCGGTATGGTGGAAATTATCATTTCTCAAAAAAAATGCTTATCTTGTCAAGTTTTTGTTTGCATAAAAGCAAAGCAAAGCCACTTCCCACTTTTTTGACTCGCCGTCTAAAATTAGGTAGCAGCTATGCTTTGCTGTATTTTATTTATGCTATCAAATCACAACTTGACGGCGAGTCTAAGTTTAATACAAAGATAAGCAAAATGCGAATATATATAAGCAAAATGCGAATGTCGTTGTGTTAAATAACCATAAGATGGAAAAGCGAACTATATTACAGGAAGTTATAAACTTTTATACTAATGGAAACAAGGCAAGTTTTGCAAAAAAGTTGGGCGTTTCTCCACAATCAATAAATACATGGATTACAAGAAACACCTTTGACATTGACTTAATATACGCGAAATGCGAACGTGTGTCGGCAGAATTTTTACTCACGGGTAAAGGCGAGATGCTGCGGCAGGCAGCGACCGAACTTGATATGAATAATAATGTCCGGCAGCTGAATAATGAGGATTACAAAGAAAAATATTTTGAAGTACTGGAGGAAAATAGAGTGCTACACAACAAGTATGAGGCATTGTTGGAGCAAAAACAAAAAAAAGCCCTGCCTGATGTTCCTGCAGTTTCTTTACTGACCAATCCAAAGAGCAATACGGTTGTTGGCGTAGATATTTAGAATTTTTTTTCAAATAAATCTACAAATATTTTATATTATGATTTATTTATCGCAGAATATCAAGTATTTAAGAGATGTAAAAAAAATATCTCAAGAGGTGCTTGCTGAAATTATAGGGGTAAATAGAACTCAAATAGCATCTTATGAAAATGGTGTGTGGCCAAAGGCAGAGGTATTACTTGCTATAGGCAGTTATTTTAAGGTTACGATTGACGATTTATTGCGCAAACAACTTGTAAATTCTGATTTAATCTACAATGATGATTCAGAACCCGTCCCTAATCGCTCTAAAAAAATAGAGCGAATAGAGCGACTAGAAAAGCAGGTTGATGACCTCATAGAAATGAATAAAAATCTTACCGAAACCAACAAAATGCTTGCTAAGGGGCGAGAAGTTGAGTATCAGCGTTAAATGAAAGTATAATGGAACTATTGATTGCTATTGTTGTAGGATATGTTATGTTGCTTTTTGTCTGCTCAGTAGTAAAAAAAGAAAAAAAGGAAAAGCGAAAACAGGCTCACCGTGAATGGATTAAGAGCATTGAAAATGATGACGTGTGCTTGCCGTGGTCGGTGGAATGCCCGGGTGCGTGTCCCTTGCCAAATCCTCGCCTTACGATTGAGCTAGTACCGCAAACAGCATGGTTTAGCAATGTGAGGAGCCATGTTTCAAAGGAAGAATGGGATGTAATAAGAAAAGCATGCTATAGAAAAGCTGGGTACCGGTGTGAAATTTGTGGAGGAAAGGGAGAAGCCCACCCTGTGGAGTGTCATGAGATTTGGCATTATGATGACAATACGCACAAGCAAACTTTAAAAGATTTTATAGCTTTGTGTCCACATTGCCATAAAGTTAAACATGCAGGGTTGGCGCAGGTAAATGGAGAAATAGAAATTGTTTTGCAGCAGTTGGCAAGCGTGAATAAAATACAAAGAGAGGAAGCACAAAAATATTTTGATTGGGCGATGAAGCAATGGGAGCATCGCAGTCAATATGATTGGAAAACGGATATTAGTTTGATTAATAAGTAGTTAAAAAATGGAGGTAGTTTATGTCGCTTTCGCATATTGAGTTAGCGCAAAATACCATTACGGTACTTTGTGATGAGGCGTATAGCATTAACCGTTATGGTAATACCATAAAAGAACATGCCGGATTTACAGAAATTCGGAGTGGTGAAAAGTTGGTAGGAATAAAGGTTGAAAATTACCTTAGCAAAAAAGAAAAATTTGGCTTACAAGCAGAGGAGGCATTTAAAAACATCTTGGAAAAAAATAAAATTCCAGCCTTGCACATAGGGCAAGGGCCTCGTGGAGTTGATTACTCCTCGGTCTTGAAAAGGGATAACAAAGCGAGGCGCCCTGATTTTCTTGTTAGCCTTCCCGATTTGGGGACTATATTTATTGACGTAAAGTGTAGGCGTAAGGTAAGTTTTTTTGATGATGTGAATAAGTATTTTTACTTAGAGAACGAGGAAGTAGAAGAGTTGCTGAACTTACAAAAGAATTTATTGATACCGGTGTGGATAGCGTTTATTGACGAGGGGGCAATATTCCGGAAGAGTAATGTGATTTTTGAGACAGTATCCATTAAAGCCATAGATACATATCGGCAACAGGTTTATAGTAAGTATCCTGATGTGAGGTTTTACAGAGTTCCGACAGAACTGGTAACGGTTCAAAAACCGAACGAACATTTATGCTTTAGCATTGGTGCTAATCAGCATATGGGTTGGGTACAAAAATATACAGATCTCTATCATGCTTTGTTTAGAATAACGAAAGAGCACATTAATCATACAATAAGAGAGTGTGAAGATAGTACAGAGGAAGAAATTCTCAATAAGTTGATGGCTAAACTTGGGGAAATTATATTGAAGCCGGAGATTAAGCATGTTATAAGTATCCAAAAGCGGTCGCAAGACATAGTTGAAAAGGGAGGAAAATTAAGGTTGAGAGGCGAACAAAAACAGGGAAATGAATAAAAATCTTACCGAAACCAACAAAATGCTTACTATGTAGTATCTTTGCGGAAAAAATAAATTGATATATTACTATGGCACACTACCTTGATCCCAAAAATGACTTAACCTTCAAGCGCGTTTTCGGCGAGCACAAGCACCTCTGCAGGAGCCTGCTCAACAGCCTGCTGCCGCTGGAGCAGCCCGTTGTCAGCCTGGAGTACCACACGGGCGAGCTGGTGCCCGAGCTGGAGGTGCTTCGGCACTCCATTGTAGACGTGCGCTGCACCGATTCCGATGGTCGGCACTTCATTGTGGAAATGCAGATGCACTGGTCGGACAGCTTCAAAAGCCGAGTGCTGCTCAACGCCTCCAAAGCATACGTTATGCAGCTGGACAGGGCAGATAAGTACGAGCTGCTGCAGCCTGTTTACTCGCTCAACTTTGTGAACGACACCTTTGAGAAGTCGCCCGACATGCGCGACGAGTACTACCACCACTACAAAATCGTGAACGTAAAAAACACCGAAAAGCAGATTAAGGGCTTGGAGTTTGTGTTCATTGAGCTGCCGAAGTTCAAGCCACAGAACCGCGCCGAAAAGAAGCTGCATGAGCTGTGGCTGCGCTTCCTGACCGAGGTAAACGAAAGCGTGAGTGAGATTCCGCGCGAGCTGCTGGAGAACAAGGACACCTGCGAAGCAGTTAAGTACATGGAGGTGAGCGCTTACAGCAAAGAGCAGCTGTTTGCCTACGACAAGGTTCGGGACGGCATCATGACGGAGGTGAGCATGCTATCGGATTCCAAGCGCGAGGGCTTGATAGAGGGCGAGGCAAAAGGGGTAGCAAAAGGGGTAGCAAAAGTTGCTTTTAACATGCTAAAAAATGGCATTTCGGCAGAAGATATTATGCAATATACAGGCTTAACCATGACAGAAATTCAAGCCCTGCAAAGGAAGTAGCCAAAGTTTTGTTGCAGCGTGCAATTTTCGTGCAATCCTTAAATATGAATGTTTAAATGGTTGAATACTAGTTTATTGTAAATTACGTTTTATGTCTGGGGGGCGTGTGGCCGCTGGTTCGAATCCAGTCACCCCGACACCGCAAAAAGCCTTGATAGTAAGCAGCTGTCAAGGCTTTTTTGTTTGGAGTAAAAAAAGAAAGACGTGCAATTTTGGTTGTTTTTGGTTGCAAAGTGATGCAAATGGTTGCAATTTAGGTGCAGTTTACACATGGCTTCATCATACATATTTCTTGATACTCGTGCTCCGAGAAAAGATGGTTCCTTTCCCGTGAAAATTGCCATTCTGCACAGAACCAAGGTTTACATCAACCTTAAAATCTACCTTACAAAAGAACAGCTTGTCAACGGCAAGGTAGCTAACCACCCCCAAAAGGCGTACTACAATAATTTGATAAAGTATAAAACATCAAAAATTGACAATGCGCTTATAGAGTTGGGAATAGATGGCAGGTTGAATGGCATGAGCGCACTGCAGGTTAAGGCTTTTATAGAGAATGATGGTGAGAATGAGGAGGTTGTGCAACCAATAACCATATACACCTTTCAGCAGGCCTGCCAGGATTTTATGGTTATGCCAAAAAAAACTCGGACAAAGGAAATCTATGCGGCGACTTTAAATAAGGTTAATGGGTATGCTGGTGATGCTCTTGCAATGCTGGATATAAATCATGTGTGGTTGAGCAAGTTTGGGGAGTATCTGGAAAGTCAAGGCCTAACTATCAACGCCCAAGCTTTACACTACCGGAATATTCGTGCGGTGTTCAACTACGCCATAGATGAAGGCAAGGTGTCGCTGAACGACTACCCTTTTCGCCGGTTTAAAATTAGGGTAACGATATACCTATTTACACCAAATAACTTCATTCATATCAAACAAGTATAGAAAAAGTAAAATGTAAATACAATTTCTATACAAATATAGAAAAAATATCCAAAGTTCAGATTTCGGACTTTGGATATTTTATTTGGGATTTGGTAATTTAAGATAGATTCATTATCTTTGTCGCAAAAAACACATGATGAAATGTCCTAAATGTCAATCAGAGCACAACGTAAAAAACAGTATTATCAGAGGTAATCAACGTTATAAATGCAAAAAATGCGGTAATAATTTTACCGTAGATTATTCTCAAGTAGCTGAAAAAGAGAAGAAAAGACGCTTTGGTTTGGCAATGTATTTAGAAGGTCTTGGATTTCATTCAATAGCAAGGTTACTGCAGGTAAGCCACGTTACAG
>JAISBU010000022.1 GCA_031266015.1 Prevotellaceae bacterium
TTACAAAGAGGTCTTCCCACCCACAAGGTGGGAAGACCTCTTTTTTTGTTGGTACATAGTGAAGGCCTTGGCTAATTTTGCTGTGGCTAGTTCATTGGTATCTATGCCCCAAAATATAGTTGATATAAAATATAAAGGTTCAAGATAACTTTAGAAAGATATAAATCTTCTAAAGTTATCTTGAACCTAAATTATTAATAATCAATTTATTATAAGTTTATTTGTAAGTCTGGGGGCGTGTGGTCGCGGGTTCGAATCCCGTCGCCCCGACACCGCAAAAAGCCTTGATAGTAAGCAGCTGTCAAGGCTTTTTTATTTGCGGATTAAGCTGTATATTTGGCGAGATTTTGCATATTTCTGCACTTTTTTCGTGCACTTTTCGTGCAATTTTCAGGATTTTTCTATGGCAACTGTTCGCTTTTATTTGGATACTCGCAACTTGAGACAGGACGGAACTTATGCTCTCAAGTTAATGGTAGAACATTCAAAAGTACGAAATAAGCTATGGGCTTCCCATGCCGGGAGCTGTGGTAATGGCGGGGTATACTTCAGATTCTAAAACAACTTCTTCTTTGAGGTTAACGCTACAAAATCTTTGAGGTAAAAAGGTTCAAAGTAGGCTACATCTTCAAAATTCTTTTGACTGTAAGCATCCTCGGCAAGCTTAATCATTCCTGTAGCAGAGGGTTTTACGTCAATGAATGCGGCGTTGCCGTTGTCCTCCAGAAATTGTTTGCACTTTTCGGCTCCGCTACCAAAAAATACTACCTTATTTTTTTGCAGCTGCTCTGAACAGAAATTCTCATCTACCGCTTGTGCGCTAACTTCTGAAATGGGCTTGCCGGAGGCATCGAATAAGGCTGTGTAAACTTCCATTCTGCGAGCATCCATCATTGGGCAGAAAATAAAATCAGCAACATTTGGAGTAATCTCAATAGCCTGCATTGCTAACGATTGTAGGCTACCGATAGCGATCAAAGGTTTCTCTGTAGCGTAACATAACCCTTTTGCAGTAGATACGCCAATCCTAAGGCTGGTGTATGAGCCCGGGCCTTTGCTTACCGCTATGGCGTCTAAATTTTGTGGACTTATTTTACTTTCTGTAAGTACAGATTGAACGTAGGGGGCAAGAAGTGTAGCGTGCTCACGTTCTCCATTGCTGCTTCTGACGTGTAGCACCTTGCCATCTCTAGCCAATACTACAGAGCATACTTCTGCTGCACTTTCCATGCAAAGGATCAAAGGCATTTTTACTCAAATTATTTGTTGCTTTTGACTTTCTCAACAGCCTTGTCAACCTGCTTGTCAATGTCTTGCAAAGTAGCCTTTACCTTACTGAACGCTAAGTATGGAAATATACTTGGAGCGAATTTAGCTAGCGGACTATAAAGTTTGGAGTCGCTAATTTGCTTGCCGGGCAAAAACTTTGTCACATCGTTAATGGTGTTTAACAACAATAAGGCTATGCTTATAATAAAGGCCATCTTGAGCACCGAAACCAAGACTCCGCATAACCTGTTTGCCCAACCCAGCAGGACAACCTTCACAATTTTGTTGAGGGCGCTGCCAACCAACCTGGCCACCACCACCACCAAAATAAATGTAATTATGAAGGCTACTACCGATACTGTATGTGTGCTCAACCCCAATCCGGATGGCCAGCCGGCCAGTAAAAAGGATAATTTGTAAGCCAAATAAATACCTGATATTAAGGAGATTAGCTCCGTTAACTGTAAGATGAGCCCTTTGGTTACGCCTAAATAGATGGCGTAAAAAAACAGCAGTAAAAAGATGATGTCGAAAATCATATTGCAAACTTCAAAATGAAAGCCTTATGGCTGTTTGTCGGTGAACTTTATACCGGCGAAGTTAATACATATTGCGGGTGTATGCAAACTTGCCTAAATTATTGTACAGAAAGATAGTACGCAAATTTTAGAGAAGTGTATTGCGCTTTGATGGTATTTGTTGATACGTTGAAAGCTTGGTTTGGAGCGACCTTGTTTAGAGTGATTGTATGTTTTTCGTATCTTTGATTTCAATTTGACAAATTCGATAGTACGGGGGCAGGTATGAGAGCACATTTTATAGCTATAGGCGGTAGCGCCATGCACAACTTGGCGCTGGCGTTGCACGCCAAAGGATGCACGGTGAGTGGCTCGGATGATGAGATCTTTGATCCCGCTAAAAGTCGACTGCAAATGGCAGGATTATTACCAAAAGAAATAGGCTGGTTTCCAGAAAAAATCACAAAAGGTATCGATGAAATTATTTTGGGAATGCACGCCCGTGCGGACAACCCGGAGCTGCTGCGGGCAAAAGAGTTGGGCTTGAAAATATACTCGTACCCCGAATATTTATACGAGCAAACAAAAGGTAAAGCTCGGGTAGTAGTTGGAGGAAGCCACGGTAAGACTAGCACAACAGCCATGATTATGCATGTACTGCGTCATGTTGGTATTGAGTTTGACTACATGGTAGGTGCGCAGCTGGATGGTTTTGATACTATGGTACGCCTTAGCAATACGTCTCAAGTAGCTGTGTTCGAAGGCGATGAATATTTGACGTCGCCAATTGATCCTCGTCCAAAGTTTCATTTGTATAAACCGCATGTGGGTATCATTACCGGAATTGCGTGGGATCACATCAATGTTTTTCCTACGTGGGATATTTATGTAGAGCAGTTCGCAAAGTTTGTGAACCTTATAGAAGATGGGGGTGCGCTCATTTACTGCTCTGCTGATAAAACCGCAGCGTCAGTTGCTGAGGTAGCAAAAGACAGCATTGCTAAAATTGGCTACGATGCTCATCCTTATATAAACAATAATGGAATTTGTAGCCTTGTTACACCAAAAGGAAATGTACCGTTAAAGATATTTGGCGAGCACAACTTGCAGAATTTAAGCGCTGCCATGCTGGCATGTGAGAGGGCTGGCGTATCACGAGAGCAGTTCTACCATGCGATTTCCACTTTTGCAGGTGCGGCACGTCGCTTGCAGCTCATGGCACGAGCTAAGGATTGTAATGTGTACTATGATTTTGCCCACTCACCTTCAAAGCTCAAGGCTACTGTCGATGCTGTAAAAAAGCAATTTCCTAACAGGAGGTTGTACGCCTGTATGGAGCTGCATACTTTTAGCAGCCTAACCAGGGAGTTTTTAGAGCAGTATCATGGTTCTATGGCTGTCGCCGATGTTGCGTTTGTATACTTCAATCCTGAAACAATAAAACATAAGCAGCTGGCTGCAATATCAGCAGAGGAAGTTCTACAGGTCTTTGGTGGAGATGTGCGGGTGCTCACCTCTAACGAAGAGCTTGCTACAGAGTTGAAAAAGTTAGATAACCATAGTGCAAACTTTTTGCTCATGAGCTCCGGCAGCTTCGGTGGGTTCAATATTAAATCATTGTCGGAAGAGTTGGTGAAGCAGTAGAATGTTCGTCATTTTATTTTTCGGAATTACCAAAATTGTCATTTGTTGCCGCTCCTGATGAAAAAAAGGTTGCAGCTGCATTTACTCAGATAGTTAAACCATTTTAAATAATATAGATATATGACAAATAATGTTAGAACGCGATTTGCACCAAGCCCCACCGGATATATGCACATTGGTAATTTAAGAACGGCTTTATATGCCTTCCTTTTTGCAAAATCCCAAAAAGGTAGCTTTGTGTTGCGGATTGAGGACACAGACCAAAAACGATACGTGGAAGGGGCTACTCGAGTAGTTTACGAAACACTGAAAGCAGCTCAAATTCAACACGATGAGGGACCAGATATTGGGGGCAATTACGGTCCGTATACGCAAAGTGAAAGAAAAGATATTTATAAAAAATATGCCTTGGAGCTTGTTGACAAAGGCCATGCCTACTATTGTTTTTGCCAAAAAGATGGTAGTGAAAATAGTGAAGCATCAAAAGAAGGCTATAACCGTCACTGCCGCAACTTAAGCAAAGAAGAGGTACAAAGTAATTTATCTGCTGACAAGCCTTTTGTTATTCGGCAAAAAATGCCATTGGAAGGAGAAACTTCTTTTAACGACCTTGTTTTTGGAGAAATAGCCGTTGAAAATAAAACATTAGACGACCAAATTTTATTGAAAAGCGATGGTCTGCCAACCTATAATTTTGCTAATGTGGTGGATGACTATCTGATGAAGATAACACATGTTATAAGAGGTTCTGAATACCTGTCATCTAATCCCAAGTACATATTATTGTATAGGGCATTTGGATGGGACATTCCGTCCTATATACATCTTCCTCTGATAGTTGGCAAGAATGATGACGGCACTGTTTCCAAGCTGTCAAAACGACACGGAGCCGTTAGCTTTCAAGACCTTATCAACGACGGTTACTTGCCGTCTGCAATCAATAATTATATTTCACTGCTGGGCTGGTCTCCCAAATCGGAGAAAGAGATTTTTTCAATGGAAGAATTAATCGAAGCGTTTTCATTAAATGGAATCAACAAAAGTCCTGCAATTTTTGATTATCAAAAGCTGGACTGGGTGAATAGCGAGCATATCAAGTTATTGCCATTTGAAACGTTTTCTTCTATGGCGTTCCCATATTCCAAAGTGGAAAAAACAAATTTAGCGCACAAATGGAATGAGCTGGCCGTAATACTACAACCCCGAATACACAAATTTTCTGAAATTCCTGCATTAATACACTTCTTACATCAGCTGGGAAATTATAGCGTTGAGCTATTTATTAACAAAAAGAATAAGTCAACATTGGAAACATCAACAGACATTTTAACCAAAGCCCTAGAAACGGTGAAACATATTGGTAGTTGGGAGGTCAATGCGTTAAATATCTCATTTACAGAACTTTCTGAAAAAAATGATCTTAAATTTGGTCAGCTAATGTGGCCAGTAAGAATAGCCTTGTCGGGATTAGCTGTTACTCCCGGCGGTGCAACTGAAATTATGTCTATAATCGGAAAGGAGGAATCCAAAAGACGCTTGAATTTAGGGCTAAAAATGATTCAAAATCACTAAATGTTCATTGAAAAGCAGTTTTATCTAAATAATTTTGAGTAGCTTCTCATTATTTTTTATACCTTTGTCGCTGATTAAAGCAAGCATTTGGCCCATTCGTCTATCGGTTAGGACATAAGATTCTCATTCTTAAAAGAGGAGTTCGATTCTCCTATGGGCTACACAAATCAAAAAGGACAGCGTTTTAAGCTGTCCTTTTTATTTATTTTTGATACTTGCTTTTGAGAAATTTTTGCGCCTTCAAATTAATCAATACTGGATATCAGCACATTACATACTTGTGGTGCAAATTTCCGACATTCCAAGTTTTTTGATGTAGTACGATTTTTCCGTCCCGCTGGCGAAGATGATTTTAATTACATCTTTCTCCCCTATCTCTTCCACCGCCACGTTAAACAAGCCCATACACGATGGCGTAATGTTGTTCTTGAGGCGGTCTTTTACCTTGAGCATATCGGTTGTTGTTCGGCTTTCAACCAAATTTCTACTCCTCCACTCCGCTACGCGGAGCCTGCCCCGAGCGAAGTCGAGGGGGATCGGAATGACGGGGGCGGGGTTCCTCCACTCCGCTACGCTTCGGTCGGAATGACGGGGCAACGTGGGGGATGAGGCGGGCGGCAGAGCCGCCCGCCTCATCACAACCCCCTGTTATTGAGACCTTTTTCCGTCATTTCGAGCGCAATGAGGCACGAGTGAAGTCGAGAAATCTAATAGCAGAAGACATTGCGCCTCAATTGTCGTGCTGAGCAAAGCGAAGCATCTCATAATCCAGGCATGAGTTTGCTTCGCTCACAATGACAGATAGTGAAAAACAAAAAAGCGCAGCGCCTCCCACCTGCACCGGAGGCTCTGCAAAGCCCATGCGAACAAGGCGTGTAAGCGCCACGCTTTTGGGTGTTTATTTTACTCGCTACTTTGTCTTGGCACAAAATAGATTAGGAGTTAAATACAAAAATATACCGAATTGTATTTTAATCCGTAGTATTTTACTGAACGCAGCGAACGGAGAAGCCATTCGCCTTAAGGCCAGTGGCGGTTGGACCGCTAACTGTAGCGTAGAAGTATATGCGGTAACTCTCAGTACCGGTCATCTGCATACTGGTCCAATTGTACCCGCGTATGCCCTGGTTGGTGAGTGCTCCAACGGATACACTACGGTAGCCCGAAGCAGGGAAGAAGACGCAACCCACCATGGCGCTGTCGAGCTTACAGGTGGCGAAGCTAGGCCCGTAGTAGCGCCCCGGCTTTTCGTTGCCCTTCTCGCTGGCCGCAACCCATTTGCCGCCCTTGTTGCCGGCTAAGTCACCCCCCAGGCCGTCCAGCTCCACGTACTCCTCCCTTGTGGGCAGCCGCCAGCCCTCGGGGCAGGGCGTAGTGGTCCACTCGGGATCGGTAATGCTTGCTTCCCATGCCCCCGTAATAGCGCCCGTGGCGGGCCAGGGCTTATCGGCCCGGTTCCACTGGTAGAACTTCGTGTACGCGTC
>JAISBU010000025.1 GCA_031266015.1 Prevotellaceae bacterium
CAAAAAGCCTTCCAACACCGCGTAGTTTGCCTTGTTGCGCAGCAGGCGTTTAATTGCCCAGTCAAAGCGAATAAGGGATGTTGCTTTAGCGTTCATTACGTTTTTCATTTGCTGTAAAGGTACAAAGAATTTAAGGCAAATTGCCGTAACATTTAAAATTTTGTTAGCAACCCAGCGTTTTTCTTTCGTTCCTCTGTTTCAAACGAGGCTAAGCTGCTCGTTGGGACAACGGTAAATTTTACATGATATTTTTCCTCCATAAGAGTGGTAAAAATATCATGTACCATAATGGTGCAACAACTTACAAAATTAAAATTTACAAGTTGCACATATACAGCGAGTTAATATACTAAGATATAAAGATTCCGGTTCTGGAGGTCGGGGGTTTGAATCCCTCTGCGGTCACAACTATAGGCAAAACTACTTGATTTACAGGTGGTTTTGTTATTTAGTTGCAGCATCCGTTACGGCTTCTAGATGAAAGTAAGGAATTTAGGATACATAACCTCATCCAACGTGCGCAAAATATCGTTCAGGTGTATTTCTCCCGGCTTATTTATTACCCAAAAAGCCCATCTGTAAGGATGGGGCCAAAGAACAAAACTAAGCGTGATTATGAATAATAAAGTTGTTCTCTCTTCGCATCAATGTATTTTTTCAACATCGTATGAGCTGTTTTGAGTAACTCATTTCTCTTTTTAGCATCAACTTTTATGCTAAGTATTGTGTTATACAGCTCTTCTTGATCAACATCCTTATGATTCATCCAAAGACATAGCTCCTTTTCCCGTTGACTCAACAGTTGAAAATAGCCATCATCGTCATATCCTTGCCATGTTTTTATGTTCTGACCATCTACTCTTTCTACTAATGATAAATAGTTTGAAGTTAACCCAATAAATTTATTTAGCCACTCTCGTTGAGCCGTTTTCTTAATTTGTTTATTAACAGACCAGACACTAACAATGACGGCTGTAATGGTTACCACTACGAGGGCGCTTTGAATTATAATATCACACATAGTTGAGTTTTTTTAATTATTATGAAACAAAACCAAGATAATTATTTTTCTTGCCCTTTTACTTCTACATTTTTAGCAGGACTTTGGCATGGAAAAATGGTAGTAAAATCAAATCTATTGCGTAACATGATGAAATCGCACCTCTTTTTTGGCATTCCGCTGGCGTGACCACAGCACAAAGGTTTTACCACGTTGCATCATATAACTTTCAGCCAGCACTAGCGGAACGTGCGAAACTCCGCTACGCCTGTGCTATCCCTGTACCATTCTGCAATAGCATCGTTCACCCTTGCCATAGTCTACCGCTCAAACTTCTCTGCAGTCGCTAGTAAAAATCTGAAGTCATTACAAGGTAACTCCCGTTTTGAAGATAGCAACTTCGCGGAATCCGTTTTTCTCTGTATTCACTTTTCTGCCATTGGCTACGCTAATGACATACTTGATAAATCTTTCTGTAGCGGCTTCCATTGTTTCATTCTCTACAATAGCTCCGGCGTTGAAGTCAATCCATCCCGGCTTTTTCTCAAAAAGCGGTGTATTGGTAGCTATTTTCATGGTAGGTACGAAGCTGCCGAATGGAGTGCCTCTGCCTGTGGTGAATAGTACCATTTGACAACCGGATGATCCAAGCGCCGTTGCCGCAACCAGGTCATTACCCGATGCGCTAAGTAAGTTCAACCCTTTTTGCTTAATACGCTCACCGTACATTAGTACATCTTTTACCTCTGATGTACCTGATTTTTGTGTAC
This sequence comes from Prevotellaceae bacterium, assembly GCA_031266015.1. Classification (GTDB taxonomy): domain Bacteria; phylum Bacteroidota; class Bacteroidia; order Bacteroidales; family UBA932; genus JAISBU01. The sequence goes on from JAISBU010000025.1 coordinate 1,771, forward strand.
AGCCCAACGATTTTTCCTCCAGTGTTGAAATTCCACCTGCCTTATTTCCCGGAGATGGATTCTCATAAATAGGCTGATCATTTTTAGTAAAGTACGCTTTAAAATCGTTGATAAGGTGTACAGTTTTATCAAATAAATCAACGGTTCCGCAACGATTCATCAAAATGGTTTCGGCGCCAAACATTTCAGGAACTTCGGTAAGCACCGTTGTGCCACCCTGAGCCACTAAAAAGTCTGAGAACTTACCCAAAAGCGGATTGGCGGTGATACCCGAGAATCCGTCTGAACCACCGCATTTCAAGCCCACACGCAGCTCAGATAGAGGAACCTCTGTACGCACATCCGCAGCCGCTTTTTTGTACAGATCTTTCAGCAACTTCATTCCCTCTTCAAGTTCATCCTTTACTTTCTGAGCTTCTAAGAACGCAATACGATCTGTATCGTAACTACCCAAGAAGGTACGGAATGCTTCGGGTTGGTTGTTTTCGCAGCCAAGTCCCAAAACCAATACTGCTCCTGCATTCGGATGCAGTACAATATCCCGCAAAATCTTTCGAGTATTCTCGTGGTCGTCACCCAGCTGAGAGCAACCGTAGTTGTGATTGTAAGCAACGATAGCATCAACCTTGCCGCTCTCTCCTACTTCGCTCTTTAGCATCTCCACCAGCTGATTCGCCGTTCCGTTTACACAGCCAACCGTAGGTACAATCCACACCTCATTGCGAATACCCACCTCGCCGTTTTTGCGCTTATAGCCTTTGAAGGTCATATTGCAATTGGTAAAATCATCTTTGGTGTTTACCGGCTCATACTTGTAGCTAAGTAGTCCTTTAAGGTTGGTTTTAATATTTTTTTCGTTTACCAAACTACCCTGTGCAATATCCGCAATGGCATGCCCAATGGCATAACCATACTTGATAATGTTTTCACCGTTTTTCAAATCCTTTAGAGCAAACTTGTGCCCCATAGGAATATCGGCTTTCAGCGTAATATTTACTCCATTGGCTGCCAATTGCTTACCACTTGATAGAGGTGCAATAGCCACCGCAACATTATCGGCGGAATTTATCTTCAGGAATTCAACCATACTTTTAAAAATAAAGAACAAAGACAAAAAGAACAAGGACAAATCTTTCCGTCTTTGCTCTTTACTATCCTTTGTCCATATTTACAAAATGCTCTTTACTGTTTCCAGCATGCCTTTGCTTTGAATGCCGCTTAAATACTGTGTAAGCAGATCGGTCAGTCCGGCAATTTTGTTCAGGTCTTCGCCCCAAATGTAATCCGAAGACAACACTCCTTGCGCAACCGCCTTTACATCACTGCCAGCCCACAAACCGGTAAGCAAGTCCAGAATTACCTTGTCATCATTTGGAGTAATTACATCATTACCACGCTTGCCGCCTTTGTAGTAGGTACAGATTCCTGCAAGTCCAAGCACCAACGCCTTTGGCAAGGTTCCCTTGCGCTCCAAGTATACTTTCACTCCGGGTAAGTCACGTGTCCTGAACTTTGGGAATGAGTTTAACATAATGCTTGTAACAAAGTGTTTTACAAAGGGATTACGGAAACGATCCAACACTGCGTTGGCAAACGCTTCAAGCTCTGCCTTTGGCAAATCAAGCGTTGGCAGCAGCTCGTCAAACATCACCTTGTGTATGAACCTACCAATTACCTCATCTTCACATGCCTCACGAACCGTATCCAAACCGCTCAGGTACGCAACCGGCGACAGCACAGTATGCGGCCCGTTAAGCAGGGTTACCTTGCGCTCATGGTATGGTTTTTCGCTGGGTACAAACAGCACGTTAAGTCCGGCCTTATCCGCAGGAAATTCTTTAGCAACGTCGGCAGGAGCTTCAATCACCCACAAGTGGAAAATCTCCGCCTTTACAACCAGCTTATCATCGTATTGAACTTTTTCCAAAATCTCGTTGATGGTATCTTTAGGATAGCCGGGCACTATGCGGTCTACCAGTGTGCTGTACACACCGCATGAATTTTGGAACCAAGACTTAAACTCCGCACCCAACTTCCACAAGTCAATGTACTGCTCAATGCATTTTTTCAGCTCTGCTCCATTATGAAAAATCAGCTCGCAAGGGAAAATCAGAAGCCCTTTATCCTCAGCGCCTTTAAAGGTTTTGAAGCGGTGGTAAAGTAGCTGCGTCAGCTTACCCGGGTATGATTTTGCAGGTTTATCTTCTAGCTTATCGGCAGCTACAAATGCAATTCCGGCCTCGGTGGTGTTGGATACAACAAAGCGCATCTCCGGATTTTCTGCCAACTTCATGTATTCGTCAAACTGTGCGTATGGGCTTAACCCACGGCTAATCACGTCAATCAGCTCAATGCTGTCAACCTGCCTTCCACTATCCAAGCCTTGCAAGTTCAAGTGGTAAAGGCAGTCTTGCGCGTTGAGCATGTCTACCAAACCTTGCTCAATAGGCTGTACCACCACCACGCTGCTGTTGAAATCAGCCTTCCGGTTCATGTTGTACACTATCCAGTCTACAAAGGCGCGTAAAAAATTCCCCTCTCCAAATTGGATAATTCTTTCCGGGTAACGCTTCGCCGTTGGGGCATTGGCTCTGTGGAGCTGTTTCATAAAATTTTATTTTTTATGGGTTATGAAAAAATATATTTGCAAATTAGCTCGCATTATCGTGTACGCACACACTGCTATACCATAAATAGCCCCCTCACTAACAAGGGGGCGTATACTACTCTACATCAAATGGATAAACCTTGTAATCCATAATATTTTCCTGATACAGAATATCTATGGGCATGTAGCATACCGGCTTACCCCGCTGCTCAAACAGCAGAAAGTTGGTAAGCGCCATCAAGCCGTAGTATCCCTGCAGCTGCGGACGTTGCGCAATTAAGCACTCCACCGTGCCTTGCTCCAAGTGCTTTACGTTACGCTCCAGCAAATCATAGCCTATCAAGCGAACATTTTTTATCAGATTTTCTTCAATATACTCTGCAATGCGGTATATTCTTGAGTTGAATGTTATAACACCGCTAATGTTTTTACTGGAGCTGAAAACCTCTTTCAGTATAGCGTAGTTCTTATCAACGTTGTCGGCAGACAAATCCACTCGCTGAAGGTTGTACTTACTTTCCAAGCCAAACTTTTCTATGTATGATCGAAAACCTGCCTCACGATTGGCAGTTTGGTTTGCTCCCATTCCTCCGCCACGCTGCATGTGCACCAGCAGCACTGTAGTATTTTCCGGCAGACCTTGGAACATAAATTTTGCCGCCATGTATCCGCTACGGTGCGAGTGTTGGCCGTAGTACGCCAAGCTATCCGCTCCTTCCACATTGGAGTCTACAAACACATAGGGAACGCCTCGCTCCTCCAGCTCTTGGATCAATCTAAGCACTTCTTTTTTGAAAAATGGCGCCAGCAACACACCGTCGGGATTCATTTCCAGCAAGCGACCGGCAATAGTTTCAAACTCCGCTGCATTATACTGATTAAATTGCAGCAGCTCTGTCTTCACCCTATAATCCGCACTCTCCAGCTCCGCACGTTTGATTCCGGTAATAACCTGGCTCCAGTAGCCGCTTGGCGTTGTTTCCGGAAGAAGAGATATCAGCTTGTGGTCTTTCTTAATGGCCAGCATTTGCGCCATCTTGTTCGGCTTAAAGTTGAGCTTCTTCAATATTTTTTCAATACGTTCCTTGCTCTCGGGCGCCACTCCACCACGATTGTGAATAACGCGATCCACCGTTCCCGGAGAAACGTTGGTCATGTCGGCTATATCCTTAATGCGGATACGACCATCAGGGTTTACTAAATCCATAGTTGACATCTTAAATTGCGGCATCGTGCGCGCGCACGAATTATGCAAATTTAGCGCTTTTTATACGAAAAAGCATCAGGTGCAAAGAATAAAGAAAGGTATACATAGTGTAACTATCTATAAATCAGGATACAATTCAACTTTACTTAGCAACTTTTTAGCTGTTTGCACCACCAGATCATACGAGTATCCGCGTGAAGTTCCAAAGCGAACCAGCTTGGCAAAAAAATCCTGTGGCGACTTGGCCCTAATGGAATGAGATTTTTTCTCCAGCAGCTCACGAATAACCTCGGGCTGCGGCTCCACATCAATCTCCCCCAATGCTTGACGGATGAGGTCTGCATCAATGCGTTTGGCTTGCAAATACTGGCAGATTTTTGCGCTGCCCCACTTGGCGTAGCGCGATTTTTCCCGGGTAAACGCGCGGGCGTAACGAGCATCATCAACGTAGCCTGCGGCCTGTAATTTTTGCAATAGCTGCGCGGCTTGCGGCTCCTCAACTTTCCAAAGCGCCAACTTTTGACGTACGCTTTGCGAGCAGGTTTCACGCAAGGCACATGAGCGCGTAAGCCGCGCCCAGGCTTGCTGTGGGGTTACTATTTTGGTTAAGCTAGGCATATTGCGTACGTATCATTCTGGGATTACCATTTATGTCATTACGCAACTCCACGTTTACAAATCCCTTTTGCTGCAACATATCCACAGCTTGAGAACTAAAATTTCTATTTATTTCAAAAAACAAAAAACCTTTCGTCCTTAAGTTCAGCAGAGCAAAGTCGGCTATCGCATTATAAAATGCAAGGGGATTACTGTCGTCTACAAACAAGGCTAGGTGCGGCTCATACTGTAGCACATTGCTATTCATTTCCATCTTCTCCGATTCACAAACGTAAGGCGGATTGCTCACGATTACATCAAATTTATAGTTGACAATTGATGATTGATAATTCAAAATATCATACGGCTCAAATGTAATATTTACATCATTTTGCTTGGCGTTTTGCTTGGCAACTTCAAGCGCGCGCTCAGAAATATCATACGCCGTAACCTGCGCTTGCGAAAGATTTTTTGCCAGCGCAACAGCAATGCTGCCGCTACCCGTACCAATGTCCAAAATTTGAAATTTGGAATTTGAAACTCGAAATTTGAAACTCGAAACTATCCAATCTACCAGCTCCTCCGTCTCTTGGCGAGGGATCAATACGCTTTCATTTACGGCAAAGGGTAACCCATAAAATTCCGTTTTACCTAAAACATACTGTACAGGTTTACTCTTTTCCAGCTCTGTAATTGCATGAGTCAATCGATCAACTTCTTGCCCGGTTAGCATTCGCTCTTTATTAGCATAAAGTTCTGATTTTGAAATATTTAGCATATCAATAAGAAGCAGTTGAGCCACAGAGAAGGCCTCTTGCTCAACATAAATATTGGACAACTTTTGCCGGGCGAAATTCAGAAATTTTTGCAGGGTTTGCGACATTTACTTTTAAGAAAAAATCTTTGTAGATTTGTACAAAGTTACAAAAACCTATGTCAACACACGAACAATATATGCAGCGCTGCCTGCAAATTGCACCATGTGGATTGGGCAGCACTGCCCCCAACCCTATGGTGGGCGCCGTATTGGTGCATGATAGTAAGATCGTATCAGAAGGGTATCATCATGGATACGGACTGCCACACGCCGAGGTAGAAGCAATCCGTAAAGTAAAGGACAAAAGCATTTTGCGGCAATGCACCTTATACGTAAGCTTAGAGCCATGCAACCACTACGGCAAAACTCCACCTTGCAGCGAGCTGATAGCTGCCTCTAAAATTCCACGTGTAGTGGTGGCAACGACTGATCCGTTTCCTAAAGTAAATGGCTCCGGGATAAGGCGACTGCAAGAGGCCGGAGCTGAAGTAGTAGTAGGAGTACTAGAAAAAGCGGCACGTGAGCAAAACAGGCGTTTTTTTACCTTTCATGAAAAAACCCGACCATACGTAACTCTCAAGTGGGCGCAAACCATTGACGGATTCATTGATAGAGTACGAACAGCAAAGGAGGTTCCAGCAAAAATCAGCAATGAAACAGCTCACACGCTCAGCCATCGCTGGCGCACAGAAGAACCTGCCATTATGGTGGGCGCAAATACCGTTATTATGGACAACCCCTCGCTAACAGCACGCTTATGGGAGGGAAAGAATCCGACACGTGTGGTTGTTGGCAGCAGCCTTAACGCATTACCCAAAAATCTCAACATATTCAACTCCGAGGCGCCTACCATTACCATTGAAAGCTTATGTCCAAAAGATATTTTAAAGGAGCTGTACAAGCAAAACGTACAATCGGTAATGGTAGAGGGTGGAGCAAAATTGTTGAACAAATTTATTGAATCGGGCTTGTGGGATGAGGCCAGAATTTTTACCTCTCAAGACAGGTTGGGTAGTGGTATTGCCGCGCCAAAAATAACAGGAGCAACAATTTACAAGGAAATGGTTGGAGATAATTTGTTGGAAATTTTGCAAAAATCTACCATTTGACAAAAAAACATGTACCAACCGTTATCTTTCAATAAACCAAACAAAAATGCCAGCTTATGAAGCTTGAAGGATACAATGTGTTATTTTTTACTATTTTTGTAAGACAATGAGAGAGCAATTTGGCAAGTATTGCTTAGATTTATCTAAACTCATAGTCGGAGGAGTAATTATCTCCGCAACTATGAAGCAAGACGTTAATTTACTAACGTTATTGTTATTCGGAGTAGCTGCAGTATTGCTCTGCCGGTGCAGGCTTCTATTTTTCAAAACCAAGCACAGGTCAAACCGGTAAAAACAATAGCTCATGGATGCAATAAGTATAATTTTTTTGGCGGTTAGCGTGTTTATGGCCGGTGCACTTGCGTACGGGCTTATTAGCGACAGAAAAAAACGACGCCATGCATAAAAAATCAAGTAGCGTTTTGCCGTTGGTTACAATCTATTAATGAGCTGTCTGCAAAATGTGAGCGATTCATTACTGCTTTTTTAATCCTTCGCAAAAGTAGCAATGATGTTGAGAATTACCTCCACTGCTTTTTCCATAGACTGAAGCGGCACAAATTCGTATTTACCGTGAAAGTTGTGTCCCCCTGCAAAAATATTCGGACAAGGTAACCCCATGTATGACAACTTACTACCATCTGTGCCGCCACGTATAGGGTGTACCAGCGGCTTTACGCCCGCTCTCTCCATCGCTTGCTTGGCCAACTCCACAATATGCATATGTGGCTCAACCTGCTCACGCATGTTATAGTACTGATCTTTTAGCTCCAAGGTTATCGTTCCCGCACCATACTTAGCGTTCAACTTATCTGCACACGCCTGCATTATAGATTTACGTGCCTCAAATTTTGCCCGATCATGATCTCGAATAATATACTGCATGGAGGCCTTTTCAACCTCTCCTGCAACGTGTACCAAGTGGTAAAAACCTTCGTAGCCATCTGTATGCTCAGGCCTTTCTCCTGACGGCAAAAGCGCATCAAGCTCCGATGCCAGATGAAGAGCATTTACCATTTTATTTTTAGCGTAGCCGGGATGAATGTTCTTACCTTGAATGGTTATTTTAGCTGACGCTGCATTAAAATTTTCATACTCCAGCTCTCCTATTCTGCCGCCATCCATGGTGTAGGCGTAGGTTGCACCAAACTTCTTTACATCAAAGAAGTCAACTCCACGACCAATTTCTTCATCCGGCGTAAAGCCAATGCAAATATCTCCATGCTTAACTTCGGGATGCTGCATAAGGCGCTCTACCGCACACATAATTTCTGCTACTCCAGCCTTATCATCAGCGCCCAAAAGTGTTGTGCCGTCTGTGGTTACCAGCGTTTGTCCAACGTAATCCAACAGCTCCGGAAACTCAGCAACGCTAAGCACAATGTTGCGCTCCTTGTTGAGCGCAATGTCTTTGCCTTCGTATTTTTCAATAATTTGAGGCTTAACATCAGCACCCGGCATATCGGGCGAAGTGTCCACGTGGGCAATGAATCCCACAGCCGGAGTATTACTAGAAATATTAGATGGAATACGCGCCATCACATAGCCACACTTATCTACCTGTACCTCAGGTACTTTAATATCCTTCAGCTCCTGCGCCAGCATACGCAAAAGGGTTTTCTGCTTCTCGCTACTTGGAAAAGTTGCCGAGTTTTCATCTGACTGCGTATCAACCGATACGTAGCGCAAGAATTTTTGAAGAACAGCTTCCATGATGTATTATTTACGATTTACAATTTCAGGCCGCCAATGCCATCTGCTGTCAGTCTAAGCAACATTTTCAACTCTCACTTTTCAACTCTCAGCTATGAGTGTTGCAGAGGTACAGCGCGCAGGAGCAACCATAACGTAATCTCCAATATGATTATCTCCTTTCGGAAAAACTACAACCTGATTTTGCGTTGTTCTGCCATACAACTTTTCGCCGGATTTTTTCGAATACCCCTCAGCCAGCACCTCTACTGTTTTACCTATGTATGGTTGTTTGCCTTTCAGCGACAGCTCATTTTGTAAGACAATTATTTCATTCAGTCGTCGCGCTTTAACCTCTTCCGAAACATCATCTTTATAGCGCCGTGCAGCCTTTGTATTCGGACGCTCCGAGTATATAAACATGAAGGCAAAATCGTAACCAACCTCACGCATAAGCGAGAGGGTCTGCTGGTGATCTTCTTCTGTTTCCGTACAGAATCCGGCAATCAAATCTGTAGAGATGCTACAACCGGGCAGTACTGCCCGTATGGCTTTTATCCGCTCCAGGTATTCTTCGCGAGTGTATGTTCGATTCATCAGCTCTAGGATACGTGTGCTGCCGCTCTGTGCCGGAAGGTGTATGCTCTTACAAATATTACGATACTTTGCCATAACATGCAACACCTTGTCACTCATATCTTTCGGATGTGAGGTCGAAAAACGTACTCGCATATCCGGAGATAGCAATGCTACCTTCTCCAGCAGCTGTGCAAAAGAGCAGCCCGGCTCCGAATAACTGTCCACATTTTGACCGAGCAGGGTTACCTCTTTATAGCCCGCCTTAATTAATTCTCTTACCTCATTCAGTATGCTTTCCGAACTACGGCTGCGCTCCGCTCCACGCGTGTACGGCACTACACAGTAGGCGCACATGTTGTTGCACCCGCGCATGATGGATACAAAGGCTGACACTCCATTGCTATCGTAACGTACAGGCTCTATTTCGGCATAGGTTTCTTCTCGGGATAACTCCACGTTCACACCTTTCTGCCCACTTTTAACCATTTGCACCAGATTCGGTAGCTCACGATACGCATCGGGGCCTACAACAAGGTCTACCACTTGCTCCTGCTCTATCAACTTCTCTTTAAGTCGCTCAGCCATACAACCGATAACTCCCACCATAAGCGCAGGATTTTTGCGTTTGAGCGAACGGAATTCGGCAAGGCGCCCCCAAATACGCTGCTCCGCATTTTCACGAATGGAGCAGGTATTTACAAGAATAAGATCGGCTGTTTGAGGTTCGCTACAAACGGTATATCCCCGGTTAACCAATACAGAGGCTACCACCTCGCTATCGTTAACGTTCATCTGGCAGCCGTATGTTTCTATGTATAATTGAGGCATTAAAATCTCTACAAATCTGCAATCGCATTACTCTCATTATCAAGATATTACGATCGGTGGCATTAAATTTAAAGTCAAGTTACAACAAAGCGAAACCGCTCCAAAGATTACAGGAGGGATTCCGCTTCGTTTACTACGATAAGGTGTATCTAATGCTACTTCTTTTCTTGCGAAAAGTAGTGTTGATCAATCTTATCTACAAGGTCGTTGTTGTAGGCGCTAATCATATCAGGTACAAAAAACAAGTCTACAACAGACCACACAAACGAAATTGGAATGCCAATAACCACAAGGGTTAGAATAAGCATTGCCAGTCCCGAATCTTTTTTGTTGACATAAAACCTATGCAAGCCCAGCATGCCAAAAAAGATACAAAATACCAGCGCTACACTTAGTTGGCGCTTGTTGGCATTATAGCGAATTAATTTAGAAGCGTTCATTTTTATGATAAAATTTATTTCTGTTTCAATGCAGCTTGGAGCGTACTGTCTACCGGCTCCAGGAATGGATAAAATCCCTCATCGTCCAACGGCGTACTGCGACCAATGTACGCTTGTATTTGAGCGTTCAAGAGCGCAGCGCAATACCTAACCTCGGCATCGGTTCCGGTTACTCCATTCTGTGCAGCGTAGGTTACAAATCGATGCTGCAAATTTTGCCTACGAAGGTATTTTTGTAAATTCGGCAACGTTTTCATTTTTTGCAGCTGCACTCTGTTTTTATCTGAAATGTTAAGCGCAAATTTGTATATCAAATTCTTACGCGACACGCTACGGAAATAGCTGTTTACACCTGTCGTATCCCACGGCACAAATACATCCGGCATAATACCGCCTCCACCGTAAACCACTCTATCTTTTGGTGTTATGTACTTTAGCGTATCATTCTGACGTACGCTATCGGCTACAACCAGCTCGCCATGGTCGTAGCGACGCTGAAGTTCTCCGTAGTAATCGTCGCCCCCCTTGCTGTATGGCCGTTGTATGCAGCGACCGGTTGGCGTATAGTAGCGGGCTACAGTAAGACGCAATCCGGAGCCATCGCTAAAGCCGATGGGCTCCTGTACTAAGCCTTTGCCGAATGAGCGCCGACCGTATACCAAGCCTCTATCGTTATCTTGTATGGCGCCTGCCACAATCTCGCTAGCAGAAGCCGAACCTTCGTCAATCAAAACAGCAACCTTAATATTTTTCAAAATACCACGACGGTTGGCGTACAGGTTTTGACGAGGACGTGCCTTACCTTGAACATACACCACAAGCAAGCCCGATTCTAAAAACTCGTTGGCAATTTCGAAGGCCTGATCCAAGTATCCACCGGAGTTTCCTCGCAGATCGAATATGAGGTAGTCCATGCCTGCATTCAAAAGTTTTTCGGATGCGGCCTTGAACTCATCGTGCGTTGTGCGTGAGAATTTTGACAGCTTGACGTATCCTGTTGTGGGGGTTATCATGTAGGAAACATCAACGCTTTTGCTAGGAATTTTGCCCCGCGTAATGGTGATCGGGACCAGCTTTGTTTCTCCCACTCGCTCAATACCAACGGTAACTTTAGAGCCGCTTTTGCCACGCAGCATTTTTACCACGCTATCCTGAGGAACTTTTTGTCCGGCAATACTTCGCTCGTCTACCGTAATAATTCTATCTCCGGCAAGCACTCCAACCCGCTCGGAAGGACCACCCGGTATGGTGTTGATGACCACAACCGTATCGTAAAACATGTTGAAGGTAACTCCAATGCCGTCAAAATTGCCCTCCAACGGCTCATTCACCTCCTTCATATCTTCGGCGGGAATGTAAACCGAGTGTGGGTCTAAAGTCTTAAGTACCTGCTCTATAGTTTGTACCTCTACCTTCTTATAGTCAATATCATCAACATACTCTGTGCCTACAATACTCAACACGGCATTCAGCTTATTCCACTTTTGCAGGATGGAATAGCTACGCTGCAGATCCAATCGGCTAATGCGAATGCCAATTACCAGTCCCAGCAAAAGCAACCCCACAATGGCTACAGGCAAACCAAACTTGTTCCGCAACTTCTTAATATCCATTTTATTCTACAGTAATTTGTTCAACCTCTACACCTGCACGCTCCAGTAGCGACACTCCATCTGTGCTATGGTAGTGCTCCGCAAAAACAACACGGCTAATGCCCGCTTGAATAATCAGCTTGGCACACTCCAAACACGGCGACGATGTTACGTATAGCGTTGCCCCCTCGCTGCTGTTATTGCTTTTGGCAACTTTGGTAATGGCGTTAGCCTCAGCATGCAGCACGTAGGGTTTTGTCTTATTATCTTGCTCGCACTCGTTTTCAAAGCCCGAGGGTGTTCCGTTGTAGCCATCAGAAATAATGCTTCTGTCCTTAACGATTAAAGCGCCAACCTGTCTTCGCTTACAATATGAATTCTGCGCCCAAATGTTGGCCATGATTAAATAGCTGCGGTCAAATTGCAGCTGCTTCTCTTTCCTGGCTTTATCCTCTAATTTGCTCATTAAAAGAATATTATCCATTTGCCTAGATGGCAATGATATAACTTACAAGTTTACAAATAAAAAAGGACATTTCAAAAAAGCAAATTATAATTTTGTAGTGACGGCTATTGTGGGTAAATTTGAAGTTGCGTTACAGTAAGATTAACCATAACGAAATTAGGTCATAATCAGACCTATATACAACAGAGCATGAACTCAGAGCAAGTACTGGCCGTACAAAAAGACATAGTTAGAGTCCTAAAAAACATTTACGACCCCGAAATTCCCGTGAGCATTTACGAGCTGGGGTTGATATACGAAATTAACGTGGAGGAAAGCGGCGCAACCAAGATTGTAATGACGCTTACCGCTCCCAACTGCCCCATTGCCGATCAGATTGTTGATGATGTGCGCGAGCAAGTCGGCAACGTACCGGGTGTTACCTCCGCCGCTGTAGACCTTGTATTTGAGCCGGCTTGGAATAAGGATATGATGAGTGATGAGGCAAAACTTCAGCTCGGATTTTTGTGAAAAATCGCAGCATAATCAACGGCGATTTTGTTCGAAAAGAAGCCATTGACGTTGGTTTTGACGCCTGTGGAATAGTCCCGTTACAACCTGTAAATGAGGCATATAGCAATGTATTTCTGCAGTGGCTTCACAACATTTGGCATGCCGATATGGAGTTCATGCGACAATATTTGGAGAAGCGCCTGAACCCGCGCTTACTAATGTCGGGGAGAGCCAATGCGGCGGTGGTTACGCTGCTATCGTACAAATGTGACGAGGCAAGTTTCAAGGATAGCTTACGGCTGTCACGATGTGCATACGGACAAGATTATCACGAGGTTGTAAAGAAAAAATTACACCAGCTTCGTCGCAACATACAGCAAAAGAATCCTAAGGTACATGGTAGAACGTTTGTTGACTCTGCCCCTATAATGGAGCGCTACTGGGCAGTACAGGCCGGACTGGGATGGATAGGCAAAAGCGGAATGCTGATAAGTAAGCAGTGGGGAACTTTCACTTTTATTGGGGTTTTACTACTCGATGCAGAAGTGGATGGCTACGATAGCCCAATGAACGCCGAGCATTGTGGTACTTGTAACAAGTGTATGGAAGCCTGCCCAACGAAAGCGATTGTTGCTCCTAAAGTAGTAAACGCCAACCTCTGCATATCCTACCAAACCATTGAAAGGCCACGCTTAGAGGCCAATGGTAAAAGTATACGGGAGGCTGAAAAAACAAGATGCAGGTATATTTTTGGCTGCGATATTTGCCAGAATATTTGTCCTTGGAACGCAAAGGTACCACATCATAATCATTCGCAGCTAACTTTGCAACAGGAGTTACAGCAATCAAATGTAGACTTTTGGCGTAACATGAACCAGGACTTTTTTAATGAGTATTTTGAGCACTCCACCATTGCACGTACCGGCTTGCAAGGCATGAAAAATAACGTAAGTATAGCATTAAACGAATAAAAGTTTTAAGCTCAAAATTTAAAGATATCTCGTGCAGCTTGAGATTGGCTTCGCCAAGTTCAGAATGACACCACGCAATAAGTAGTATAAACTTGTAACCCGTAAACTTATAAACTACCATGAATATTCTCCTCTTAGGTTCCGGCGGCAGAGAGCATGCGCTGGCATGGAAAATGAAGCAAAGCGCTCTGCTGAAAAAATTATTTATCGCACCCGGCAACCCCGGAATGTCTCAGCTGGGAAAGTGTATAAATTTAGATGTTAACGATTTTCCGGCCATAAAAAATGTTGTTCTCAACAATGATGTAAACATGGTCATTGTTGGACCCGAGGAGCCTTTGGTACGTGGTATATACGACTACTTTTTAGCAGATAAAGACCTGGCTCATATTCCCGTCATTGGCCCAAGCAAGTTAGGCGCCGCGCTGGAAGGCAGCAAGGATTCTGCAAAGCAATTTATGCTGCGACATGGTATTCCAACCGCACGCTACAAATCATTTACAAAGGAAACGTTGCAGGACGGATACGCCTTTCTGGCATCACTAAAAGCCCCCTACGTACTTAAAGCCGACGGTTTAGCAGCCGGCAAAGGAGTGCTAATTTTAGACAACCTGCAAGAAGCCAAAGATCAGCTGAAAAGCATGCTCAACGGCATGTTCGGAGCATCTAGCGCAACGGTTGTAGTAGAAGAATTTTTGAGCGGAGTTGAGCTGTCCGTATTTGTTTTGACCGACGGCAAAAATTACAAACTTCTTCCCGAAGCCAAGGACTACAAACGCATTGGTAATGGAGACACCGGACTAAATACAGGAGGAATGGGCAGCGTATCTCCAGTGCCATTTGCCACTCCGGATTTCATGAAAAAAGTTACAGCGCAAATTGTAGAGCCCACCATTCTTGGTTTACAAAAAGACTGTATTCCCTACAAAGGATTTATTTTCTTTGGCCTGATAAATGCAGGCGGCAATCCGTTTGTAATTGAGTACAATGTTCGCATGGGCGACCCCGAAACCGAAAGCGTAATGCTTCGTTTAGATGCGGACTTGGTTGATTTATTCGAAGGCGTAGCCACCGGAAGCTTGGATAAAAAGACTTGCTCCATTTCTCCGAAAAGCGCAGCCGCTGTGGTATGCGTATCGGGAGGCTATCCCGGTGATTTTGAGAAAGGATTCAAGATTACGGGAGTGGATGACGTTACCGACAGTATTGTTTTCAACGCCGGAGCACAATTATCTGATAATCAGATGGTTACATCAGGAGGTCGAGTGCTGGTAGTTTCATCTGGCGCCGATACGCTAAAAGAAGCGTTGGAAAAATCATACCGTTCTTTGGAAAAAATAGAATTTCAAGGGAAGTATTTCAGAACAGATATAGGAAAAGACGTGATGCAATCCGTATTATAGCCAATGGAACAACTACTGCAATTCATTTGGAAGCATGGCCTTTTCAGCAAAGAGAGCGCCAGAACTACCGCCGGTGAACGGATAGAGGTTCTTGCTACCGGCGTTCAGAATATTCACGCCGGAGCCGATTTCTCCAACGCCAAAATAACTATCGGCAATACGCTGTGGGCCGGCTGCGTGGAGGTTCACACCAATGCCTCAGACTGGCACAAGCACCATCATTCGCAAAACAAAGCGTACAACAACGTTATTCTGCACGTGGTAAAAAACAACGACTGCCCTCCAATAAAAAATGAGTTCGGCGCCATCATTCCTGTGTACGAAATGCAATACGATACTACCTTAGAACGGCACTACGGCCAGCTTCTG
Organism: Prevotellaceae bacterium; assembly: GCA_031266015.1. Taxonomy (GTDB): domain Bacteria; phylum Bacteroidota; class Bacteroidia; order Bacteroidales; family UBA932; genus JAISBU01. Next base: position 16,941 of record JAISBU010000025.1, read on the forward strand.
AAATCTGCCGAATTTGCACCTTGCCGGCCATTGGTAAAAAGCATGGAGGTTTTTAAAATCCGGCATTTTCTTACACGCTTGGCGGTAGAACGTTTGGAACAGCGCACCGCACGTGTAAACGATATTTTAAGCAACGTTCAAAACAGCTGGGAAGATGTACTTCTTCGCTTACTATTTCGCTCTTTTGGCTTTGGATTAAACGGACAACCATTTGAATTACTGGCGCAATCCCTTTCTGCTGCGCAAATCGCAAAACACCGGAACTCGCTACCACAAGTAGAGGCTTTACTATTTGGACAAGCAGGATTTTTGCAAGAACCAAAGCCGGCTGATGCATACCACCTGCACCTGCAGCAAGAATATGCGCTACTTCAGGCAAAATTTTCACTGACGCCAATACCACAGCACACTTGGAAATTTTTGCGCACGCGCCCTGTTAACTTTCCAACAATTCGCATAGCGCAGCTGGCCATGCTGCTGCACAAAAATCCAAACCTATTTACCCAAGTACTGGAGGTAGTCTCACTGGATAGCTGCATTAAAATTTTTGATGTAAAGACATCCGAATATTGGGAAACACGCTATGCTTTTGGTAAGGAGAGCGAGCGCAAAGCAAAACCTCTAGGCAAAAAATCCATTGAACGTATTGCTGCAAATCTGGTTGCTCCCATAATTTTTGCGTATGGTATGCAGCAAGAAAAAGAGGATATCTGCAATCGTGCCATTGATCTACTGGAGCAGCTACCGGGTGAAAGCAACGTGATTATAAGCGGATGGAAATCATTAAATATTACTCCGCAAAACATGTTTGAAAGCCAGGCGCTCATACAGCTCAAGCAGGAGTATTGCGATAAAAAACGCTGCCTGCAATGTAGCATTGGCGCACAAATCTTTAAAAACTAACCATACCATGCAAATACGAGTTACCAAAGAATTTTCGTTTGAAATGTCTCATCAGCTTGACGGCTACAACGGCAAGTGCCGCAACATACATGGCCACTCATACCGGCTATTTGTAACGGTTATAGGAGAGCCAATCGCAGACGTCAACCATCCAAAATGTGGTATGGTTGTTGACTTCACAGACCTGAAAAAGTTGGTAGCCGACTGCATTATAGAGCCGTTAGACCACACACTTTTGCTACGAACGGGCAGCGCCACAGCACAAGCCCTACAGCATACCGGAACAAAAATAGCTATGGTTGGCTATCAGCCAACGTGCGAAAACATGGTGGCACACTTTGCCCAAACATTACAGCCATTGCTACCAAAAAATGTGCGGCTACACAGCATACGGCTGTACGAAACAGCTACATCGCACGCTACGTGGGTTGCCAACGATAATAAGTAATTGACAGATGTGAAATTCTATCATTGCAAAGACAAAGCAACCTTAATCTCCGACATTGAAATCGCTTTGCTTTGCTCGCAATAACAGATAATACTTACAACCATATTTTTTATGAAAAAACTCTTTTTACTCGATGCATATGCGCTCATTTATCGTGCCTACTATGCGTTTTTGAGCAGACCCATGAATAACTCAAAAGGATTTAATACATCCGCTGTATATGGCTTCACCAAAACCCTTTTAGAGGTTTTGCAAAAAGAAAAACCCACGCATATAGGCGTTGCCTTCGATCCCGGCGGAGAAACATTTCGGCATACCATGTACCCTGCATACAAAGCCAACAGGCAAGAGTCCCCCGAGGTAATCAGGCAATCTATTCCCGTAATAAAAGAGCTGGTGGAAGCCTTCAATATTCCAATGCTGCTAGTACCCGGATTTGAGGCAGACGACGTAATTGGTACGCTTGCAAAAAAAGCTGAATCCAACGGATTTATCACTTATATGATGACTCCCGACAAAGACTATGGTCAGCTGGTTTCCGAACATATAATGATTTATAAACCAGGTGGTTTTGGCAAAGAAGACAGTAAGATAGGCATACAAGATATTTGCAAAAAATATGGAATAGAGCGCCCCGAACAGGTGGCAGATATTCTTGCCTTATGGGGAGATGCCACGGATAATGTTCCCGGAGCGCCGGGTATCGGCGAAAAAACCGCTATGAAGCTAATTGCGCAGTACGGCAGCTTGGAAAATCTTATTGCCAATGCGCACGAACTAAAAGGAAAGCAGCGTGAATCTATAGAGCAAAACGTGCCGCTACTTGAAAAAGCCAAAAGGCTGGTTACTATTGACCTGGATGTTCCGGTAGAGTTTGACGGAGAGGCGCTAAAAGTGGTAGAACCAAACAAAGAGCACCTGCGAGAGATTTTCACAGACCTGGAATTCAAAACATATCTGAAAGATATTTGTGGAGAAGCGCCAAAAGCCCGGGCGCAGGCGGCACAAGCAGATCTGTTTTCCGGCATGGGTGACGCAAACGGTAGTACAGCCATCAACGATCCTATCAAAGAGTTTAGCCAAAAACCAGCTTTAAAAACAGCAGATAGCGTTTCGCACACCTACCACATTGCTCAAACTCCTGAGCAGGTTGAAAAGCTGGTCGAGATGCTGATGAAGCAAGAAGAATTCTGCTTCGATACGGAAACCGACAACATTGATGCCATACAATCCAACCTCGTAGGCATCTCATTTGCCGTAAAACCTCATGAGGCCTGGTATATACCGCTAGCTCCACAAACGGCGCACTACAAGCCAATACTCGATTTGATAAAGCAACCGATTGAAAATGAGAGCATTGCAAAAATAGGGCAAAACATAAAGTATGATTACCTGGTGCTAAAACATGCCGGCATAAACCTGAAGGGGAAAATGCTGGACACCATGCTAGTGCACTACCTGCTTGAGCCGGAGCTCCGACACAACATGAACTACATGTCGGAAATATACCTTGGCTATGAACCTATCTCCATTGAGAAATTAATCGGAGAAAAAGGAAAAAACCAAGGCAATATGCGCAATGTTCCCTTAGAGCAAATCGCAGAATACGCTGCGGAAGATGCCGATATAACCATACAGCTCTACCGCAAGCTCTTCCCCCTACTCAAGCAAAATAAGCTACTGGAGCTCTACACCAGCATTGAGGCTCCTCTGATAGAAGTACTGGCAGAAATGGAATACGAAGGAGTAAAAATAGACACCCAAAGCTTGCACGAGGCCGGTAAAGCCATGACGCTGGAGCTGGATGTCTTGGAAAATGAGATTAGGAAAATGGCCGATGAGCCGGAGCTGAACGTCTATTCGCCAAAACAATTGGGAGAGGCCCTTTTTGACAAAATGCAAATTGCGGCAAACGCGCGCACAACAAGCAAGTCCAAACAATACTCTACCAGCGAAGAAACGCTCTCCACCCTGCGTGATAGACATCCCATTATCGATAAAATATTGGAAATGCGCTCACTGAAAAAAATGCTATCCACCTACGTTGATGCGCTACCACAGCTGGTAAATCCGGAAACCGGCCGAATACACACCTCGTACAATCAAGCGGTAACCGTCACCGGCCGGTTAAGCAGCAACAATCCGAACTTACAAAATATTCCTATTCGTGAAGAGCGTGGACGGGAAATTCGCAAGGCGCTCATCCCTTCAGATGAGCGCCACATGCTTCTCTCTGCCGACTACTCACAGGTAGAGCTGCGACTAATGGCACATCTTAGCCAAGATAAGCATTTGGTTAACGCATTCCTGCAAAACCAGGATATCCACGCTGCCACTGCCGCAAAAATATTTCATATTCCCATCGAAGAGGTAAGCAAGGAACAACGCCGACGAGCAAAAACTGCCAACTTCGGAATCATATACGGTATATCAGTTCACGGATTATCACAGCGTCTGAACATACCACGCAGTGAAGCAAAGGTACTCATAGACGGCTACTTTGAAGCTTATCCGCAAATACGAGTGTACATGGATAATGTGGTAAGGCAAGCAAAAGAAAACGGTTATGTAACTACGCTATGCGGTCGTAAGCGTATGCTCCCCGACATTAGCTCACGCAACGCTATGGTGCGTGGCTATGCAGAGCGCAACGCCATTAACGCCCCCATACAAGGTTCGGCTGCAGATATCATCAAGCTAGCCATGATAAAAATTTACCGGCGCTTACAAAAAGAACGTTTACGCTCCCGCATGATTCTTCAGGTACATGACGAACTCGTTTTTGATGTTCCTAAGCAAGAGTTGGATTACATGAAAAAGATGGTGGTGGAAGAAATGGAAGCTGCTTTCAAGTTAATAGTACCGTTAACTGCGGAGGCAGGCGTTGGAGAAAACTGGCTGGCGGCACACTAGCTCCCGTCATTTGCAATCGAAGCCAAGCAAGTTCAGCTGTCATCCTGAGCTTGTCGAAGCGCCTCAAGTTTGCACCAAAATGCCACTTTCGTACAGCTTGAGATGCTTCACTAGCAATGACATTCAAATTACCAGCTGCCAAGTATGAGTTATAAATTATGAATTATTTAAGAGGGGAGTAAAAAATGGGTGTCCACGAAGGAGAGATGAGCGTTTTGAAGGTGGTACTTTTTTGCCGCTCGCAAAAGAGGTCTTGATAATTTCAGTAGCCCACTGTAAACCCTTGCTAAGGAAGGGAGCAGTTTACTTTGCTAGCGGCTACTAGCTGCGTTAGGTTGTCTTCTTCCCTGCTACGGGCTATCGTCACAACTCCACTGGAGCGCTCACCAACCAGGGCGCGGCCGGGTACGGTTGGAGCAGTACGCAGGTTAGCGCTCCTAACGGTTACTTCCTGGCCTTCGACAGCGCAAGCAGCACCCCGGCCTACAGTAACAGTAAGGCGTACGGCTTCCCCGTTCGCTGCGTCCAAGAAATTATCCCCCATGGCTCCCTCTTTTTTATTTACCTTTTACCATTGACAATTTACCAGTGCATGTGCGCTGTCATCCTGAGCGAAGCGAAACATCTTGTTTTTACCGTAAACTTCCTATCTTTCAGATTTTTTGCTACATTTGTCGTTTACGCTGCAAAATATTTGTAATGCGAAGGTAGATGTCAACGTGCCAATTATAATAATATCTTGAAAATCAGATAGTTATATATGTTTTAAAGGCGCACTTGGTTGATTTTTTTGCTTTAAGAAAATAGTGGGACAGCTATGGGTAAAGTCATTATTTTTTCCGCTCCTTCGGGTTCCGGTAAAACTACCATTGTAAGGCATTTGCTTAAGGTAATGCCGGAGCTGGAGTTTTCCATATCGGCTACCAGCCGTGCGCCTCGTGGCACAGAGGTTGATGGCAAAGACTACTACTTTTTGGCCACGGATGAGTTTCGTAGCCGTATAAAGGCGGACGACTTTGTGGAGTGGGAAGAGGTGTATCACGGAAAATACTATGGCACACTTAAGTCTGAGCCTGAACGCATTTGGGCTTCGGGGAAGCACGTGCTTTTTGATGTAGATGTACACGGTGGAATTAGTCTGAAAAAAATATTTGGAGATAAGGCGTTACTTATTTTCATAATGCCGCCCTCGGTAGAGGAGCTGCGCAATCGTCTGATCGCACGCAGCACAGATGCCCCTGAGGTTATAGACGAGCGTGTGGCAAAGGCCGAATTGGAGCTCAGCTTCTCAAAACATTTTGACAGGGTAATCATCAACGATAGGCTGGACGAGGCTACTGTCGAGGCCGAGCGCGCTATAAAGGATTTTATTGCCGGCCGAGACTAAAGACGGAGGTATGTCCTTAAATCTTATCCGATTGCAAGAATTTCTTCAATTCCAATAAGATATTTATCTGATATGCAGGATTTTATTTGCTTGAAAGAAGTAAGATATTTCGATACTATGGAAAACAACATGAGCTTCGGTCAGCAGGGAGAAGTTGCCGCGCAAGAATATCTGAAAAGTAACGGCTTTACCATTCTGCACACCAACTGGCGCTGGGGGCATAAGGAGCTGGATATTGTTGCGGCGAAAGGTGCAAAGCTGCATGTGGTGGAGGTTAAAACCCGTAGCGCTAACTTTTTGGTATCGCCTCAGCAAAGCGTTGACAGGCGAAAGCAGCAGCATACGGTGTCTGCCGCCAATGCCTATGTAGAAAAGTATAACGTGAATAAAGATGTGCAGTTTGATGTTATTTCGGTAGTCGTAAAAGGTGGCGATTGCACTGTAGAATATTTGCCGGAGGCGTTCTATCCTACGGCTCGCTAGTGTACAAAAAAATAGCAAAGACTGCCTTGAGCCGGCAGCCTTTGCTGGAAAATTGAGCGGTAGCTTTATATGGTATACTGCTAGTTCTGTCCGCTGAAATCGCGTAGCGCCTTAAGCAAGTTAATGCTCTGTATCATAAGGTTTTTGCTTTCGTTAATCAACCCCAGGTACAGTATGCTGTTGCGGGTTCCGGATTGCTCTTCTTTTATGCGCTTAACCTGATTTTTTCGAGCGTCGCTAAGCATTTCCGATATCCCTTGCTGCTCTTGCAGCAGCTCGGGCAGCTCGCTGTAGTCGTTTTTCTGAATCATGACGTGCATGGAGGCGAACATTTTTGAAATGGCATTGTTGACGTTTAACAGCTCGCTTGCCTGTATGGTGCTTAGCCCCTTGTGGTTGTTCTCAATATGCGTGTAGCCGGGTTCAGTCATGAAGTTCAACGCGTAAGCGACCTCCCGCAAATAGTCAATAACCATAACATAGAAGTGACCTGTAGCGTACTGATCCTTTTGCAGCTTGCGCAGTACGTTGTACACGTTTGATTCCAGCTCTCGTGCTTCAAATTTTAGCTCTTCCACCTGTTGCTTTACAGACTTAAGCAGCTTCCTATCCTCATTGGTCAAACCAACAATGGTGTCGCTGTAAATAGACACCACATTCTTTAGCGTTTGCTCAACATTTTCAATGCAGTGCTGTACAATATTTTCTGAATCTATGGCAGGTAAAGGCTTCCTTTCTTCCACCTTTTTAGTGTGCATAACGTTGGAGCGCACAATAAGAATGGCGGCCAGTATAGTCATTCCGATTACGCCTCCGGTTTCGCCAAAGTATAGCACAAGCGCTACCGTTATGGCAATAACAAAGGCGATAAGCGCCGTAAGGAACCATCCGGAAATTACGGTGAGCACTCCGGTTATACGGTATACCGCGCTATCGCGTCCCCAGGCACGGTCGGACAGTGAAGAACCCATGGCCACCATGAAGGTAACGTATGTGGTAGAAAGAGGCAGCTTGAGAGAAGTACCCAGCGCAATCAGTATGCTGGATAAGGTGAGGTTTACTGAGGCACGAAGCAGGTCAAATGACGGAGCATCTTTTGACGGTACTTTTTTGGGCGTGAAACGCTTATCGATAAATTCCAGCGCCTTATCCGGAATAACCTTATTTACGCTATTGCTGGCGTTGAGCGTAGCCCTTACAATGGCGCGCGATAGCATGGTTGAGCCGAACTTCTCAACTCCCGTATCGGAATTTTGACGGGCCAAGCTAACTTCCGTTTCCGTTACGGTACGCGATTTCTTTGAGAACCAAAGCGTTAACGTCATAATGGCGCCGGCAATAACCAGATAGTAGTACTTGGTATCAACAGGATTGTTAAGCGCCTCCATGGTAAAAGTCTTGGCATCTGCGCCGATATCCGCTGCCATAAAGGCTTCGTAGGAGCTGAGCCCTGCCATTGGAACCCCGATAAAGTTGACGAGGTCGTTACCGGCAAAGGCCAGGGCCAAGGAGAAGGTGCCGACCAGCACTACAAATTTGAGCACGTTAACCTCAAACAGCCAAATGCATAGCTGTAGAAGAAGCGTCCAAAATAAGAGGCTGTAGGTCAATATTATACCGGTATGCTCTTTAATGTAAATGTCAATAGCGCCATCTTTTAAGCTTGACTCGCCAATACCTTTAATAATAATAAAGTAGGTGATAGCCGTAATGGCCATACCTGCCCATATACCTCCGAAGTACTTCATCATACGCTTATAGCGGAATGAGAAAAGCAACCGTGTGATGAACTGTACGATAGTACCAATGGTAAAGGCAATGGCTACGGAGATGAGAATGCCGGAAATAATACCAAGAACACGTCCGGATTTAATGTATTTGCCAATATCGCCAATAGCAATGTCCGGAATTGAAAATATTTTTACAATCCCTACAGCAACTGCTGCTCCCAGTAGCGAGAATACCAGGGCAACCGTGGTGGAGGTCGGCAATCCGAATGTGTTATACAAGTCCAGGAGGATGACGTTGGTAAACATCACGGCCAGGAACATAATCATAACCTCGGCGAATACAAATTCTGCCGGGCTGAAAATTCCGCTGCGTGCCACCTCCATCATCCCGTTTGCCGATATGGCTCCCAGCATGATGCCGACAGACGCGACCAATAAAATAACCCAGCGAGGTGCAGCTTTTGAACCAATGGCTGAGTTAAGAAAGTTGGTAGCATCGTTACTAACTCCAACTATAAGCCCCATAACCGCAAGGGCCATCAGAATACAAACAGCGATCAGATAAATGCTCATGAATTTTATATTTTTTGCAACGCAAAAATAAAGAAAAATCAGCAGAATTTATAACTATGATAATCAGATAGTTATCGCGCACGCCAGCTGCTTGTACTCTTATTTATTGATACTTATGATTATGCCGCTGTAAAGCTCATGTGTAATAAACAATGTAAACTTTTCGTAGTTAGCCATGAGGTGTAAGCAAAAACGAGCGTTAGACGAAATTTCTAACCCTCGTTTTTGTAAAAGTCAACTAATTCGTTACATGTTTACCATCTTAGCCGGTGGAATATTTCCCAATAGCAAAGTGCAGCTCTTAAATATTGATGCCAATATTATTTTGGGTGTGTAAAATGGGTAGGATTTTGCTATTTCTACTTAACTCTACTTGAGGATTCAAAACAGAGTTATAAATTACTGTTTTACAGCAACTTACATGAAAAGTCGGGGTGACTGGATTCGAACCAGCGGCCTCCACGTCCCGAACGTGGCGCGCTAACCGGGCTGCGCTACACCCCGAAAAAACTTTGACAAAGGTAAGAAAAAACTGATTTCCATGAATGGTATTCACCATATTTATTTCGTCCTACCTATACGCCGCAATACGCTAACCGACACAATAATCTGCTGTGGCAGAGATTCATACCTATCTACCGTTTGCTTATACAGCTCAGCAACTCCAGTAGTAAAGCGTGCATCTAGCGTAACGTCTGTTTTACCAAAGGAATAGCCAAGGCCCAAGCCACCGCCAACGCCAAAGTCAAAGTTATCAAAATTGCCGTAGTCAAAAGTTTGCTTTACCGTAACGCCGTTATTGTCGTAAGTTTCCGTATTCTTTAGGTAGTAGGCTACGTACGCAATGCCATTGACGTAAATCTTAAAATTCTTCGTTACGGGAAAACGAATTTGCATAATACCCGGCAACTCTACCACTTGAGATTCCACCGTATGCTTCGAAGCCGTATCAAGACCATACTTATAGCCCCGGGTCCCGTAGTTCAGCTCTACCTCCAAGCCCACATACTTCTCTGCAAACTGCTTATACGCCAAACCAAAATTGTAGGGCATAACCACTGATTGCTGCTCCACATTGGGCGTGAAATAAATCATGGATATACCCGCACCATAGCGTACACCCAAGTATTTTTCCTGCGCATGAACTTTAAGCCCGCACAACAGGCAAACCAGCAGCAGTATGTAAGCTCTTTTACTCATGCATATCATCAGCTACCCGCGGAAACAGCACATCAACATCTACGCTCAAATCCATGTCCCAGCCTTGCTTTAAGGCAAACTCAAATTTTCCATCCGTGTTTTGCAGAAAGGCGGCGAACTCAGGCTGAATATGATCGCTGTAGCTACCGGTATCCCAACGTCCGTTTTGGTTATCGTCTCTTATAATCTTTATCCCGTAGGAGGCGGGCGAGAGGTATTTTACAACAATCTGTCCATTTTGTGTAACGGTCAGCTGGCGCAAAATATTATCACCTTTGGCATTGGTTATTTGTACAATGTACTGTTCGTGTACGTTAGAAAAGTTAAGATTAAGCGCCGCGGTTTTTTCGATATTAACAGCGTCAAATCTACCATTTATAGTATCATTCGTTTGTCCGTAAACATCAATAAACGCGCAGGGTAATACTTGGTAGCGATAGTGGGCATCCTCTTTCCAGTCTGCAACAGCCATGTACCTGCGTGAACGAAGCGTATCTTGCACCAATTTAAACGGCACATCCAGTAAAGTTGTATCCTTGGTTTTTGGATTTATTCTTACCTCCTCAAACTTCAGCTTATCGGCATTTACCTCAACCAAAAGAGCTGCAAAACTTACGGTTGCAAGCTGTATGGGGCTCACTCCGGCAAAGCCAAGCATAGGTTTCAACGTCCAGTTGGCAGGCTTTTTCGGAGTTGTATCAAGTACTTCTTCTTCCTCGCCAATCAAACCTTTGAGGAAACCTCCCACTCCACCCGATTTTTTATCCGTCTTATCCGATGCCTTTTCTCTCTTCACAAAAGTCAACGTTTGCTTAGCAGAGGTAGGACTCAGCTGGTTAAGCGTATCCGTTTTCAGGTAGGAAAATTTCAACTTCAGGGTATCGGGAAAGCTCAAAGCGGTATCAGCCATCCAATAGGTAATGGTATCATGGCTGGGACTATACTCTACATGAACTTTTGAGAAATCTACACTGTCGGCACGCAAGCTGTCTACCTGCGCAAAAGGTGCGTTGAACGTAAGCGTAAAGGCTTTAGCCTCCTTACGGGTAGCCGAAGTAAGGAATTGCTTGTACACCTCTTCCTTAAACATCCGGATGGTAAATTGCGGCTGGCGTTTTGGCTTAGCTACCGACTTTAGTGAAGCATCCGGCTTTTTATCTACATCGGGCTTTGCATCATGATCATAATCGTGATCATGGCAACACTGTTCGGGCACAGGGAGCAGCGCGGGGTTTGGCCGTCCATCAAAAAAACCAATAAACTCCTGGCCTATATCGTACTTGTAATCCTTGTTCTCATCGGATAAAAGCACCACCTTATAGGGTTCTCCCTTCAGGTTGTCAAGCACAAAAAAGCCGGCGCTGTCGGTCAGCGCAATGTTATTTGGCCGTATGGTAAGTACCACGCTATCGTCGGTATTGAGGTACACAAAAGCATAGCTGCCAAGTACCGGACGATTTGTAAACGCATCGATAGCCAAACCCTCCATGCGCAAAGAATCCAGCACGGAGCCTGTAGAAAATGCAAACTTAAAATTTTTGTAGGGATTACCTTCGTTATTGTCCACAAGGGTGTTTTCAAAATCCAAAAGGTAGGTGGTGCTATCCTGCAGCGGGCTGTTAAATGTAACCCTAAGCCTTTTCCCGTTGGCCATAAGCGTCGGCCTCTTCTGCGTGGGTGGCGATATGATGAACTTTTTATCAGCGTCTTTCAGCGTAACATTTTCATCAAACAAAAACGTCACGCGCTTTTTGTTGAAGTTAAGCGCCCCATACTTCGGACTGGTTCTAAGCAATACGGGTGGCGCTGAATCTCTTAGGCCTCCCTCGGGATATCCCCTACGAGCGCAGCCGCTATGAAAAAGCAAAAGCGGCCAGCTCAATCCAATAAATAAAACGCTTATATCCAGTAGTTTGCGCACGTGCGAGGCGTAATTATAAGTAGCAAAGATAAGCATTATAGTTCTTAACTTTTGTAAACAACAGCCAATCTGCACAAGTTTTTTCAACATTTAGGGTGAATGCTCCCACCACGCCATCCAAAGGCACAAAGACACCTCTTGAACAACACTCCTCATTTTTATAATTCATTAATAATCAGCAGGCGCAGTATTAAATGACTGCGCCTATTTTTTTACTATCTTTGCAAATAACTATCGGCAATGGCGTTCATGTGCTACATTAATCACCATTGCTTTTATAACTAAAACTTTCACACCTTGGAAGACGGCACGCACACGCTGTTCATCAACCTGCTCGCACTGAACCCTGATCTGGCGCCAGACACCCTTATTGGCCAGCTCTTGATTATCCTGCTTTTGCTACTTGTTTCCGCTGTAATATCCGGTTCCGAAACCGCCTACTTTTCACTCACTCCGGGTGATATCCGTAACCTGCAAAACAGCCATCAGCGTACGGCTCAAATGGCGCTGCAGCTACTCCAAAAGCCGGACTACCTGCTCAGCAGCATTCTGCTTGGCAACAATGCCGTAAACATCGCCATGGTAATACTCTCAACGCTGCTATCCAACCAGACCTTTATGTTTGGCTCAGAGGTGGTACGATTTATTTTTGATGTAGTTATTATCACGTTTATTTTGCTGCTGTGCGGCGAAATCACACCAAAGATTTTTGCCACCTACAACGCCCCCCGTTTGGCCCGTTTTATGTCGTATCCGCTTATGGTTCTTGTTACCATTGCCAAACCTTTCAGCTGGATACTGGTGCGCACCACCGCCAGGGTAAACCAAAAAATCGGCCATGTAAAAAAGGGCGACAACATATCTATTAACGACCTGTCCAGCGCACTCAACGTCACGCACACCGGCTCGGCCGAAGATCGAAAAATGCTGAAAGGCATTGCAACCTTCGGCAACATTGACGTGCGCGAAATTATGACGCCGCGCATTGATGTTGCGGCTGTCGAAATTTCCACCTCCTTTCATGAATTGCGGGAGCTGATTATAAAGTGGGAATATTCACGTATGCCCATATATGAGGATAACCTCGACAACATCAAGGGTATGCTCTACACAAAGGACCTGTTGAAGTACATGGACGAGGCCGATGATTTTGAGTGGAAATCGCTCATTCGTCCTGCCTACTTTGTTCCCGAGCATAAAAAAATCAACGATCTGCTGGAGGAGTTCCGTCAACAAAAAAATCACTTGGCTATTGTCGTAGACGAGTACGGCGGTACATTCGGGATTGTTACCCTTGAGGATATTCTGGAGGAAATCGTAGGTGAAATTACCGATGAGTCCGACCTTGACGAGCATCTTTTCTCAAGGCAAAGCGACGGCACGTATCTTTTCGAGGGGAAAACCATGCTCAATGATTTCTGCAAAGTAATGTCCATTCCCGATGACTACTTTGACGAAGCGCGTGGAGAGGCAGAAACGCTTGCCGGCTTGCTGCTTGAGGTTAAAGGCGAGTTTCCATCCAACTCGGAGGATATTCGTTATAAGAAATTCACGTTCAGAGTAGCCAGCTTTGAAGGGCGCAGGATTCAGAAAATCCGCGTTACCGTTGACGAAGCAAAGACAAAAAACAAACCAAAAAAGCCATGACCCACCTTTGCCTTGCAGCGCTGCTCATAGCCGGCGCACTGCTTATTTCCGCATGCCGTAGCGCCACCACCCCCAAGCCGCGCGGATACTACCGCATTGAGCTGCCCAAAGAGCCCAGATACAAACCGCTCCACCAAAAAGGCTGTCCGTACGCCTTTGACATATCCACGCTGGCAAGCGTAACCGCCGACCATGATCAGAACGCCGAGCCCTGCTGGATAAACGTGAGTTACAGCCAGCTAAACGCAAAACTCCACATCAGCTACAAGCCCCTAAAAAACAACCTCGATAAGTTTGTGGAAGACGTGCACTACCTTGTGTATAAGCACACCGTAAAGGCCGATGCCATTACAGAGCAGCGTTTTGAAAGTACCGACCAAAAGAGCTACGGATACCTGTACGAGATAGGCGGAAATGCAGCATCAAACGTACAGTTTTACATTACCGACAGCGCCCGCCACTTTATACGGGGCGCCTTATACTTCAACACCCAGCCCAACAGAGACTCGCTTGCCCCTGTAATAGCGTACATTACAGAAGACATCCGCAGAATGATGGAGTCCACACGCTGGCAGTAACTCCCCAACTCTCAACTAGTTTAAGCATGCCACTCATCCTCCATATTCCGGTTTTGCAAAGCGGCACGCTTACCGTTTTCTGCACAGGTGGAGAGTTGCTGCCGCCCACCTTCGCATGTCAAAGCGAACGCTCTGATTATGAAAGAATTAGCAACTACAAAAGGCAACAAGAGCGGCTTGCCACGCTACATTTACTTCACAACATTCTGAAAATTCCGGCGGCGCTGGGCTACGCTCCCAATGGCGCTCCCCTGCTTTCCGATGGCTCCTTCAACATCAGCATTTCCCACACCGAAAACCTCATCGGAGTGGTGCTGCACCCTACCACGAAAATAGGCCTGGACATGGAAAATTCCACCCGTAACTTTGATGCTGTAGCAAAGCGTTTTTTGTCGCAGAAAGAGCAAGAAACCCTTTCCGGCCAAAACCTTGCCTACTGCCTTGCCTGGTGCGCCAAGGAGGCCATTTACAAGGTGGCAAGCGAGGGTAACTTCGACTTCTCGAAGCAAATAGAAATTCACCCTTTTGAACTACAGCAAAGCGGCGAGTTCACCGCTACCGCAATATCCAACGGCCGCCGCCAAGCATTTACCCTCAGCTACCGGCTGGTTGACGGCTACGCCATAGTGCTGGCCTACTAAGCATTGGCGGCTACTTAACGAACCGCGTACCATCACCCTTAACCGGCTATACAGTGGTAGAGTAAGTACGGAATATCAGAAAGCCTCCTTTCCGCTTGTCGGAAATACAGAGACGCGGCATGTCACGTCTCTACAGCCGGCCTCAAGGATAGCTTGAATCCGGAACTAAAAAGTGGGCATGAACCAACTTTTTTTACTACCTTTACCCGCGCTGAGGGTGAGCTTGGAGGGCGGATAACGGCATGGCATTTAATTACACTAAACCATACATACTATGAATCTTTTATTTTGGCTTGTTCCTGCCTCGGCGCTGCTGGCGCTGGGTTTTGCCTGCTACTTTTTCAGGCAAATGATGAGGGAAGACGAAGGTACCGACCTCATGAAAGAAATTGCGCTGCACGTACGCAAAGGCGCCATGGCCTACCTCAAGCAGCAGTACAAAATCGTGAGCGTGGTGTTCATCGTGCTGGCGATTTTCTTTGCCGTGCTGGCCTACATTTTCGAGGTGCAGAACCCCTGGGTGCCCTTTGCCTTTCTCACAGGTGGATTCTTCTCCGGGCTGGCAGGATTTATCGGGATGAAAACCGCCACCTACGCCTCGGCGCGTACGGCAAATGCGGCACGCAACTCGCTGAATTCTGGGCTGCGCGTGGCTTTTCGCTCCGGAGCGGTGATGGGATTAACCGTAGTAGGGCTGGGCTTGCTGGACATTTCGCTATGGTTCCTCTTGCTCAACCAGTTTTATGATGTAAGCATAGCGCAAAACGTGGTCATTATTACCACCACCATGCTCACCTTTGGTATGGGTGCCTCTACGCAGGCCCTGTTTGCCCGCGTTGGCGGAGGCATTTACACCAAGGCGGCCGACATTGGCGCAGACTTAGTAGGCAAGGTAGAAGCGGGAATTCCCGAGGACGACCCCCGTAATCCGGCTACCATTGCAGACAACGTAGGCGACAATGTAGGTGACGTAGCCGGCATGGGCGCAGACTTGTATGAGAGCTACTGCGGCTCCATTCTGGCCACCGCCGCGCTTGGCGCTTCCGCATTTTACATGATGCCGGACATGCAGCTGAAGGCCGTTCTTGCTCCGATGCTAATTGCTGCGGTCGGAATTATTTTATCCATCATGGGCATATTTCTGGTAAAAACAAAAGAAGGCGCCACCATGAAAAACCTGCTTGGGGCGCTTGGCAAAGGGGTCAACGTTAGCTCTGTGCTGATTGCCATTGCCACCTTTGGTATTCTTTACGTTTTACAAATGCCGAACTGGCTCGGCATTTCATTCTCCGTAATTTGCGGATTGCTCGCGGGTATTATCATTGGGCAGGTAACCGAATACTATACTTCTCACTCATACGCCCCTACACAACGCGTAGCCGCCAGCGGACAAACAGGTCCGGCTACGGTTATTATTTCAGGATTGGGGCTGGGGATGCTTTCTACCGCTATTCCGGTTATTACTATTGCAGCGGCCATTATTTTGGCCTTCCTGTGCGCTATAAACTTTGACGTAGCCAACATGCTGACAGCACAAAACCTTAGCTTCGGGCTGTACGGTATAGGTATTGCCGCGGTGGGAATGCTCTCAACGCTAGGCATAACCCTTGCCACCGATGCCTATGGCCCTATTGCGGATAACGCCGGAGGTAATGCAGAAATGAGCGGTCTTGGTAAAGAGGTTCGCGAGCGCACGGATGCCCTTGACGCGTTGGGCAACACCACCGCCGCTACCGGTAAAGGTTTCGCTATTGGCTCTGCCGCGCTTACAGCGTTGGCCTTACTTGCCTCTTACCTGGAGGAAATCAAAATAGGATTACAGCACATCGGGCAGGAAATTATCATACTGGCTAATGGAAATACCGTAGAAGTAGCCACGGCCACGCTGGTAGATCTCATGGACTACTACCAGGTAAATCTGATGAATCCAAAGGTGCTGGCTGGTGTATTTATTGGCTCCATGATGGCTTTTATGTTCTGCGGTCTTACCATGAATGCTGTAGGACGTGCCGCGCAGAGCATGGTGGAAGAGGTGCGCCGTCAGTTTCGCGAAATTAAAGGCATTCTCACAGGAGAGGGGAAGCCCGATTATGCGCGTTGCGTAGCAATTTCAACTAAGGGCGCACAACGGGAAATGCTTCTGCCCTCTATTCTGGCTATTCTTGCACCCGTTTTAACAGGCATAATTTTCGGAGTATCAGGAGTAATGGGGTTGCTGGTTGGCGGGCTTGGCGCCGGATTTGTGCTGGCTATTTTCATGGCTAACGCCGGAGGTGCCTGGGATAATGCGAAGAAATATGTTGAAGAAGGCCATCATGAAGGCAAGGGTTCCGATACGCACAAGGCCACCGTAGTTGGCGACACGGTTGGTGATCCATTTAAAGATACTGCCGGGCCCTCGCTCAATATTTTAGTTAAGCTGATGAGCATGGTAGCCATTGTAATGGCAGGGCTAACGGTAGCATTCTCACTACTATAAACAAAGTATACATCAAGAAAAAAGAAGCGCCTGTCTTTTTATAGACAGGCGCTTCTTGTAAGTTAGGCGGCGTCCTATATTTTGGGGCATAGATACCAATGAACTAGCCACAGCAAAATTAGCCAAGGCCTTCACTATGTACCAACAAAAAAAGAGGTCTTCCCACCTTGTGGGTGGGAAGACCTCTTTGTAA
>JAISBU010000012.1 GCA_031266015.1 Prevotellaceae bacterium
GTGTGTGTGTGTGTGTGTGTGTGTGTGTGTGTGTGTGTGTGTGTGTGTGTGTGTGTGTGTGTGTGTGTGTGTGTGTGTGTGTGTGTGTGTGTGTTTATAAGAAATTCCGACACTGCCAAAGGTTTGGCGGTGTTTTTTACGGTATTTTTATAAACAATACAGGTCATTATGTTGATATCTATCGCGCAAATATAAGAAAAATTCTGATTATATGCAAGACTGTCTGAAATTTATTATTTACGATTTACGATTGACGATTTGTTGGTGAGTGTTGGGTTGCAAGGAGCAAGGATAAAAAGGACAAAAGAACAAAGACTTGCGACTGGCGCGGTGTCATCCTGAGCCTGTCGAAGGAGGCGGGGGCGAGGTTCCTCCACTCCGCAGAGCCTGCCCCGAGCGAAGTCGAGGGGGTCGGAATGACGGCGGCAATGCAAACGGATTCCTCCGCTACGCTACGCTCCGGTCGGAATGACGGGGCGGTGAGAAAAGGAGGTGTGTTTAGGGCGGCGTAGCCGCCCTAAACACACCTCCTCCTATTTTAAAGGCCGCTGTCATTCCGACCAAGCCCGCGAGGTACGAGCGGGCGCGTGGAGGAACCTCTAACCATTTACTATTGACGATTTACTATTTACAATTGACTGGTGAAGGGCGTGTGTCGTGCAGAGCCTGTCGAAGCATGGGGCGATGAAGCCAATCTCTTTCCCGTCTCCCCGCCGTTCCCTTCGACAGGCTCAGGATGACAGCGCACATGCACGGCATCCTGATTATCATTTATCAATTATTTCGTTACTTTGTCTTGACACAAAGTAACCAAAAGTCAAGACAAAAATATCCTCGAACCGGATTTTTGTCCGCCTCGCGCACCCCACCGCACGGGGTGTAGCAAGGCTAGCTCAGTTGTTCTGCTGAGCCTGCCGAAGCATGGAGCGTGAGGGTAGGGGTAGAGACGCGGCGCAGTACGTCTCTACAGCAGGACACGGCGCAATACGAGCGAAGTCGAGGGAGGCGGAGGTTCCTCCACTCCGCGAAGCCTGCCCCGAGCGAAATCGAGGGGGGTCGGAATGACGGCGGCGAGGTTCCTCCACTCCGCTACGCTTCGGTCGGAATGACGCGGCAGCGAGAAAAAAGGGAGTATAGGGAGTATTAGGGCGGCAAAGCCGCCCTAATACTCCCTATTTTACCAGCGCCGCTATCCCTTTCAAGCCGGCGTTGCGCTCCACCAAAATACCGGTTACACCCGCAGCGCCGGCGGTTTGCATATCCGAATCCCTGTCGCCAACAAAGTACGACTGCGCCGGGTCAACGTTAAATCTTGCCATAGCTTTCTGAATCATAAGTGGTTGCGGTTTCCGGCAAAGGCACTTTCCGTAATCTGTATGATGCGGGCAGGCGTACACCTCAGCCAGCTTAACCCCAAAAGCTTGCAGGTATTTTCTTAATTCCCCGTTCAGCATTTCTACCTCGGCAAGGGTGTATTCGCCACGCGCCACGCCCCCCTGATTGGTAATAACAATAAGCAGATAACCTTTATCCTGCAATACTTTCAGCTGTTCACCCAGCTGAGGGGTCAGCTTAAAATCCTCCTTGCGAAACACGTAGTAGCGCCCCTCATCGTCGTTAATTACACCGTCTCTATCTAAAAAAATGGCCTTGTTCATGCTAACGGATTATGCTCTTATTTACCAAAAGTAACCAGCTGGCGTATGAAGTGCTGCAGCAAATAAGGATTCACAAGTACAGGATAAATAAACCCGAATACGGCCCCGTAAAAGTGCGCGTCATGGTTAACGTTGTCACCGCCGCGCTTTGCCATGTATGACGAATACCAAAGGTATAGCGGGCCAAAGATAATGCCGGGAATGGGCAGGATTCCCATGAAATGCAGCTTGCTCCAGGGGTTTATGAATACAAAGGCGAACAGCACCGCCGATACTGCACCTGAAGCTCCAATAGAGGCGTAGCTGTAGCTGTCCTTGTACTTGATAACCGTAGAGAAGCTGGCAACGATCAAGGCGCCGAAGTACAGCAGCGCGAAGTGTATAGCGCCGTAAGCGCTGTAGCTGCTGAACAGGTCTTGCAGCGCTTCGCCAAACGAGTATAGCACAATCATGTTTACCGCCAGGTGAATGTAGTCGCCGTGCAGAAAACCATGCGTAATCATGCGGTACCACTCCTTGTTGTTGGCCACGCGGTAGGGCGACAGCAGCAGCTTTTCGAATAAATCACGGCGTTGAAACGCAGTGATGGATACGATGCAGGTAACAATAACAATTATAAGCGTAATCATAGGATAATTTACTAGTTTGACGATTTACAGTAACTTTAGTGCATAATTTTGTACACCAGCTCCCGAAGCAAGTCGCCATCGGATGTAGAGGCGTTGTTCCAGCCTTTGCTTCGCATATCGAATTCACGGATGAGCGATATTACCTCCGACACTTTAGTCGCAGAATACCGGCGCATTGCAGCCTCATATTCTTTTAAGAAGTAAGGATGAATGCCTAAGGCTCGCACTTCCACATCCGGAATCGGCTGCACCCGGTATTTCGCTTTAAGCATATGCAAAGAAAACAGCTTCAGAAAGTGACCGTAAAGGGCGCTAAGCGTTACCACAAGCGGATAGGCTTTCGGGTTTTTCTCAAAGTGTTGTATAATACGGTTGGCTTTAAGCACATCCATGCCGGTAATGGCGCCGTTGAGCTCAAAAGTATTGTAGTCCTTGCTAATGCCAATGTTGCGCTCAATCTGCTCGGCTGTTATTTTCTTGATGCCCTGTGGCAGCAACACCATGAGCTTATCCAGCTCGTTTACAATTTTGCCGAGGTCCGTACCGAGCGATTCCGCAAGCACAGTAGCGGCTTGCGGTTCTATGGCGCACTCTTTTTCCTTAAGGTATTCCGTAATCCATGAGGTAACCTCGTAATCACGAAGAAGAGCCGTTTCCAATACCTCCCCTGTCTTGCCCACAGCCTTGTACAGCGCCTTACGCTTATCTACCGACTTATTTTTGTAGCAAATAACAAGTATGGTCGACTTCAGCGGAGCCTTTACGTAGTGCTCCAAATCCTCTATTTTGGCTAAACTCTGCGCTTCCTTAACCACTACTACCTGTAAGGCGGCCATCATGGGAAAGCGGCGGGAAGCGTCGATTACCTGCCCTACGGTAACGTCATTTCCGTACATTACCGTTTGGTTAAAGGATTTCTCCGCATCGTTGAGCACGTTTGCCTCTATGTAGCCGGATACTTTATCGATGAAGTACGCCTCTTCGCCCATGAGCAGGTACACGGGTTTGTAGATTTTATTGCGCAGGTCATTCATTATGCGCCTATACTCTTCTCTATAGGATGATTTAGCCATAGCTGAGGTTGCCTAATAACTTCAGCTAAGATAATCAATAAATCCGAGCCTTCTGTTTATTGATGGGGAGTATTTATGAACGATATGCTATAGGCAAAAAACAGCCGATGCAAAAATACGTCGGCCGTTCGGGGTATGTCTTTGCGCTAGCGCTTATCTCTTAATGGTAAGTAGACCATTGTACTTTTGTACGGTGCCATTTTCAAGAGTAACGGTAAGCAAGTAGTAGTAGCTATCATCGGGGACGTTGAAGCCGTCCCAATCGTTAGCGTAGCTCTTCTTCTGGTAAACTTTATCGCTAAAACGGTTAAATACAGTAAGTTCGTTGTTCGGATAGTTAAGTAATCCCGGAATTTGAAAGAGGTCGTTTATGCCGTCGCCGTTTGGAGAGAATGCGGTAACGTTAATATCCAGCACATTCGAAGATTTTACATCAACCCACGCAACGTCTTTGCCCATAACGCTATCTGCCCAAGTCGCACGGATTAACTTCTCAACGCGACCCTTGCGCTGCAGCTTCATCACCAGCTCAAAGCTATACTCCTCACCGGCGGCCAAATGTGTAATCGGAACCTCTAAATGTTTACCCTTAAGGTAGTTCTTTACGCTGCAAGACACCATTTGGGTGCCACGCGGGAAAGAATCCAGTATTGACACATTACGCAAGTCACGAATACCGGTATTGCGAACAGCTACGTAGTAGGTAACCAAGTCTCCTTGGCGAACCTCGCTCTTATCAGCGCTTACGGCTACACTCATAGAGCGCACATCCTCCGCAGTAGCCGTAGCGGCTGGCAGGCAAAATATCATCACAAGCCCCAGGAGCTTGCCGGTGTATATTTTTGAAAAGCTGCGAATCATTGTTACTTTTGTTGTGTAAACCGAAAGCCAGCTATGACCTTTCGAGCATATAACGCCAAATTTGCCGGTTTTATTGCAGTATACAATAAGATTTTTTAAATAATATTAAGCTGTTGATTTAAACTTGCTGTATTTCAGCCTTCAAAGTATTCCTATGAACGAAAAAGAGCAGCGGATATTTGACCCCATTAGGAGGCAGTACGTTAAGGCCACTCCTGAGGAGGTGGTTAGACAGCACATTATCAACTATTTAACAAATCACAAGGGCGCTCCTCAAGGGTTAATAACGGTTGAACGCTCGCTCAAGCTAAATGGCCTGACCAAGCGTTGCGATATTTTGGTCTGCGACAGAAATGGAAATCCGTTGCTGCTGGTGGAGTGTAAAGCTCCTGAGGTAAAAATAACAAACAGCGCTTTTGAGCAAATTGCCCGCTACAACTTGACGCTGAGGGTTCCCTATCTGGTGGTGACCAACGGCTCTACCACCTACTGCTGTAAGGTGGATTTTGATACAGAGAAGATTGAGTTCTTAAAAGATATTCCCGGCTACGAAGAACTTTCAGCTAGTGCTGTTGGATAGCAGCTGTCAACTAGCAGCAACCTTAAACTCTACTCTGTTTCATAATATATTGATTATTAAAATAATACGAATAGGCTTATTGAAAATGCACCTATCCTGCAACAATGCTAATCAACATAAATTAACGTTTTATATTTAACTTATTTTACGATATCGGGAGAGGGGGATATTTTTTGCAATAGTTTTTCTCCACTTGAAATAACCATATACCGAAAGCGTGCCGTACACGAAAAACAGCGCCGCTGTAGGATACATATCCTTGTAGAAATATAGCGCCGCTGAAGCAACGTTGATAAAAATCCAAAGTAGCCAATGCTCCAATATTTTGCGTGCCAACATCCAGGTTGCCACAACGCTGAGAGCGGTTGTAAGAGCGTCTCCAAGCGGTACCGGAGAATCTGTGTGATTTTTTAATGCATAAAATATTCCCAAAAACAGAATTGCTGCAGTGGGCGTCAGCATTGCGATATGCTTTAACCTGACGTGCGACACTGTCAGCCCTTGACGCTCTTGCTTGCCGCCGAACTTCCATGCGTAGAATCCGTATACGCTCATGAGCACGTAGTACGCGTTCATGCACATGTCTGCGTAGAATTTGTTCTGATAAAAAATAATAACATAAGCTAATGAACTAATAAAACCTACTATCCACATAAACGAATGCTGGCGCAACTCTAAGAAGAGGTACAGCAGGGCAAAAGTAACACCAAATACTTCGAGGAAATCCATTTTGAATGAGGATTACAAAGAATCACAGAGGATAAGAAAAGATGATAAAAACCTTTCTTGTCCTCTATAATCTTAAATTTCAGAACTTTAGCGTCAACTTTAGCATTAGGTTTGTTCCCGCTTGCGGGCAGTATCGGGTATCAAGGTACTCGCTGCCGGTATCGGGATCAATGCCGTAATCATATATAAAGCCGGAGTTGCTGTACCTGGTATTGAATACGTTGTTGACCAGAAATTGAGCCTGCACGCCACCAATGTTTTTTACATCAAAATCAAATGACAAGCGAGCGTTGCAAACAAAGTAATCCTCTATCACACGATCGTTGCTCTGCGTATTGTCCATGTACTGCTCTCCTACATACTTGCCCATGAGGCTAAGCGCCAGCTTATCCGTAAAGCTATAGCGCAGCGCCGCTGAACCAACAATGTTTGGGGAGTATGCAATATCAACTTTGCTGTAGTAGTCTTCTCTGTATGTTGGCGTGGCGGTGTAGTAAGGGGTTTGTGAGGTAAAATCTTTGATTTTATTTTGGCTCAACGTAAGGTTAGCTTCTGCTGCCAGCTTACTAAAGAATTTTGTGGCGGCTACCAGCTCTACGCCACGCCGGTAGCTGCTCAATACGTTTTCCATAATAGGCCTATACGAATCGTTCAGCCTGCCGCTATGCACAATCTGGTTTTTGTAGTACATGTAAAAAAAGTTGGCAGACAGAATTGTTTCTTTTCTGTTGAAGCGATATCCAAACTCCAAATCATACAAATGCTCTTCGGTGGGCTTAGCCACGCCATTTTGTACAGCATCTTTTAAATCACTACGATTGGGTTCCCGTCCCGAAATTGCTATTGAACCATACACGTTGTGCTCCGGTAGCATCTGGTAGTAAACACCTATTTTAGGATTGAAAAACAGCCATCGGTAGGTGGTGTCCAGCTTCTGCTGTGCCCCGGTTTCGTAGTAGTTGTCATCTTTTCCGCTCATTTTCAGAGAGGCGTAGCGCAGCTGGACATCGGCAAATAGCGTCAGGTTGTCCATTACATTCAGGCTCATTTTTGCAAAAACATTGGCGTCATTTTTTATGCCGGTATTACGATAGTACTCATAGCCATTGGGAATGCTGCCATCGTTATACTGCGACCAGATTACGTTTCCGAAGTGAACTCCATCATATATTTGATACGCCGCACCAAAGTTCAGATTTGCCTTATCGCTTGCGTACATGGCGGTTGCAACTCCACCAACTACGGCGTTTTTCAGCCATTTTTGTCGAACAATATCGGATTTTTTCTGCGTAGCGCTGTCAATATTTTGAATGGACAGCCCATAGTCTGCTAAGGTTGCCCTGGCCTTATACTGCTCGTAGTATCCCTCACCCAGCGTGGCATGCAGCGTTGCAGACAGCCGCCACTTATCAGTCAAAATGCGAGCATAGGTGAGCTGGCCAAGCCACTGCGTGTAGTTGTCTTTTTCGTTCTCATAGTAGTGAGTAACTCCGTCTGCTGTTTGGTATTCGCCTGCAGGATTATACCTGCGGTCGTTGTCCAGCTTATCTTTGGGTGTACCGCCAAAAAGCCCGGTATGCTGCTCTCCGTACATGAGGAAGGCACGCACATAATTTTTTTTATTTTGCCATCCGGCAGCTCCGGTAAATCCGGTATTATCAATCCCGGTGCGATTAACGTAACCGTTGGATATAATGCGGGAGTGTTGTGCATCAAACGATAAGCCGGCGGGACTGATGCCTGTTCCCGTCATGCCCGAATATCCCGCAGTTCCGTATGAGCCCAGCTCGCCGGAAATAGCAGCGTACGGTTTTTCCGTTGGTCGCATCAGCTCCATGTTAATGCTACCACCGAGCGATGCCACGCCATTTGTAGACGTTCCCACGCCACGCTGTACTTGCAATGAACCTAAGGATAGCAGCAAATCGGGTAGATTTTGCCAGAATACGTTTTGACTTTCCGCGTCGTTGAGCTGAACGCCATTTAGCGTAACGTTGATACGGCTCGGATCAGCTCCACGAATACGTAGAGAAGTCGCTCCCAGCCCTGTGCCGCTCTCTGAAGATAGTGTAATGCTAGGCAGTAGCTCCAGCACAGACGGCGCGTCTCCGGCTATGCTGAGCAGCTGCAGCTGCCGCATGTTGAGATCGCTATGCACCACGGGCGTACGACTTGTAGCTCTAATTGAGGTTACTACAACCTCATCCAGGCTGACTTTTTTGATAGAATCGGCTGGCGCTGAAAGCGCCGTAGCTGCGGCAAAGAAAGCGCAGCAAAGTGAAATAATTTCCCTTTTCATTGGATAAATGTTATACGGCAAGGCACAAATTTACATCGCAATTATGCTTTGCAAAATTGGCGTACGCCGCTGGTTCAACAAAAAGGGGGATTGCTTAAAAAGAGAATGATACCTGACAATAGAACCGCGCTAGCAACAACGTTTTATTGTCTTACTTTTCCCTTCGCCGGTATGATCCGGATCAGGTTCAACGGGTATAATCTCAGCCCTGATTAAAGCAGGACACCCCCAAGTTTACGGTGCAAAGGTAAGGAAAAAAAGATAGCTGACAAAGAGCAACCTGTAAAAAAGTTAAGCGGCTACTTAAAACAGCTACGGTTGATTGAGTATAGGGTTTAACTGTAAATTAAATGGTCTAAAATTTGGGGTTAACCAAAAAAGTACTACCTTTGTGATGCCGGGCCTGCGTAGCCGGGTGAGCCGAATGGCGGACAGGAGTTTTTGCACCTGTTCGCCATTCGGGGTTTTAGGGCCTGGTAAACCTGTACAGCTGCCCGTTGGCGTATAATAACTATCGTTTGCAGGTTTTCCCTGTCCTGCATAAGAATGCTGCCGGTGTAGTATTTTATTTGCACAAACTCCGTGGCTTCCGCATCTACATTTTGAATTTGCAGCTCGCCTTTTACCTTTTACCTTTTATCTCTAGTCCTCCGGATAGCTCGGTTTTACCGTTGCCGGAGGTAGTTTGGCAATTTTCTTTTTGCCCAGCTCCATGAATTTCTTGAGCGCCGGGCTGCGCACATCAATTTGCTGAAGCGCGTTTAGTATAGCGGCAGCTTCATTCTTACCGACTCCGTTGTTGTTCAACTCGGTTTGTGCAACTACTGCTTTGAGGCGGTCATTTTCAACAATCATAATTACCACGTTTAGCTTTACCAGCTGCTGTGGCGGAGCGGTAGGCGTAATTTCCGACTGTGTAATGCTTACCTGCGGAACCAATACATAGCGGGCTTCGCTGTCTTGGCTCCCCACGTTATTGAGCGTAGCCAGCTGCTGCAGCTTATTTGTCAAAACCTGCTGTGCCTGCTCGCTTAGAATGGTGTTTTGGGGTATTTTTACGCCCATAGCGATAGGATCTTGCGCCACAAGAGCAACGCTGGCTAAGGCGAAAAATGCGGACAAAAATGTGCGTTTCATCAAGATTTCAGTTTTAGATTAGAAATGCCGAACCATGGACAAAGGTAGAAAAATAAACATCTAGCCTCAAATATCGATGTGTAATTTCAAACAAGCCGGAATATTAACCATTTGATTATTAGATAGTTGATATCAAAAAATGTTAGCTTCTGTCATCTACCGCCACCTAATAAAAAAGCCCTCAGTGACAAATCATTGAAGGCTTTTCGGTATGATGCGAATGTGTTCTACTTGTTAACCTGAAACTTCTTGTCTCCGGTTTTGAAGTATGCTACGATCTGATTTGCCGAAGCCAAACCTGCGTTGATGTTAGCTTCTGCGGTTTCAGCTCCAATCTTTTTAATAGTGCTGAAGTAGCGAGTACCGAACTTGTCCTTCATTTCAGCATGACAATCAGGGGCAATATCCGAAATGTACTTCAGGTCAAGACGCTCTTTCATTAAATCTACCAGCTCAGCTTCGTTGATAACCTCCTTGCGAGCTGTATTGACAAGCACGGCGCCCTTGAGCATTCTTGACAACAAAACCTTACTGATAGACTTTTTAGTTTTTTCGGTAGCAGGAATGTGCAATGAAATGTAGTGGCAAGTGCTGTAGAGCTCCTCTGCTGTGGCCAGAACTTTTACGCCGTCCTTCTCAATAGCCTCTTTTGCGACAAATGGATCAAAAGCGTAAACTTCCATACCAAAGCCCTTGCCCAGCATGGCAACAATACGGCCGACATTTCCGTAAGCATGAATTCCGAGTTTTTTGCCCTTAAGCTCTGCTCCTGTTCCGGTTTCAAAGTTGTTACGAGCCATAAAAATCATCATACCGATGGCCAGCTCCGCTACTGCATTAGCATTCTGACCGGGAGTATTCATGGCAACAATGCCTCTTGCCGTGCAAGCCTCAAGGTCAAGGTTATCATAGCCGGCTCCTGCGCGAACCACAACTTTTAGATTTTTAGCAGCCGCAATAACATCTTTTCCAACTTTGTCGCTACGTACAATTAGCGCATCAACATCCGCTACAGCCTTCAGAAACTCGCCATTTTCCGTACACTTTTCCAACAAAACGGTTTCAATACCTGCTGCGTCAAATATGGCTTTCATGCCATCAACAGCTGTTTTTGCAAAGGGCTTTTCAGTGGCTAAAAGTGCTTTCATCTTAGTTTACAGTTTAGTAAAGTTACAAGCTGATAAGGTTTACGCTACTTGCTTTTGCTGTGCAGCACGAAGTGCATTCAACAGCTTGGCAATTTCATTTATCACAAGGTAAAACATTATCTAACGCTTTTGTTTTTATATAATTCAAGTCTCTTGCTATAGTCAACGGGTAATACGTTGAAATTTAGGCGTTTACTAATCCAACTGCTTATCTGCAGGAAAGTCTTTTGTACACGCATAAATTTTCACAACCAACTCACGAGAGTTTTTCCAAACCTCCACTCCAACTTTCCAAATGAGAAAACATGTTAGCTTGTAAGCTATTTTAAGCGTTCTTCTTTTCGTATTCTCTCATGCAGTCTACCAGCGCCTGCACGGCTTCAACAGGTAGAGCATTGTAGGTAGAGGCACGGAATCCGCCTACTGAGCGGTGCCCCTTAATGCCCACCATTCCGGCAGCCTTAGTCACATTCATAAACTCCTCTTCCTTAGCCTTGTACTGGTCTGCCATAACAAAGCAAATGTTCATCAGCGAGCGGGAGCTTTTCTCTGCTGCACCTACAAACATCTTGCTTTCATTGTCCAGGTAATCGTATAGCATAACGGCTTTCTTTTTATTAATTTCAGCAAGCTTTGCCACGCCGCCTTGCGCCTTAACCCACTTAAGGGTTTCGCACATAGCGTAGATGGCGAATACCGGGGGTGTGTTGAACAGCGACTTTTCTCCAATATGTGTACGGTAATCCAGCATGGTTGGAATCTGACGCTGTACCTTGCCCAAAACATCTTCACGTACAACTACAAACGCTACTCCCGCAGGACCGACATTCTTTTGCGCTCCACCGTAAATAACAGCGTATTTTGAAACATCTATCGGACGACTCAGAATATCGCTGCTCATATCGGCCACTACCGGAATTGGGCTGTCAATATCCTTATGAATTTCGGTGCCGTAAATGGTGTTGTTGGTGGTTATGTGCAGGTAGTCTGCATCTGTTGGAATATCCTTAATTTCAGGATAGTAGCAGTAGTTCTTGTCTGCCGATGACGATACGGTTACTACCTCGCCAAAAAGTTTAGCCTCTTTCAGCGCTTTCTTTGCCCAAACACCGCTGTCACAGTAGGCCGCTTTTTTGTTGAGTAGGTTGTAGGGCAACATGCAGAACTGCATGCTGGCGCCGCCGCCAAGGAACAGTACATGGTAGCCTTCGGGAATGTTCAACAACTCCTTCCACAGCGCGATACACTCATTATTTATGTTTTCAAAATCCTTGCTACGATGCGAAATTTCGATGAGCGACAATCCTGAATCACCCAGCTCCAGCACCGCTTTTGCGGTATTCTCAATAGCAGCACGTGGTAAAATGCTTGGTCCGGCATTGAAGTTGTAAACCTTTTTCATTTATATTCGGTTGAGTTTTTGTAACGTACAAAGTTGGTTACTTTTTGGCAAAAATTCAAGTGTTGTTCACAAGTTTGACGATATTTTTTTATACCTGAAAATCAATGACATACAGACAATTAGTAAGCATTTCGCGGGAATGTTTGCTGTTTTAACACCAGAGCCTGCTGTTTACTAGTACAATAGCTACCTGATTTTCCCACCACAATACATAACTATCTAATTTACAAAATGTTAAATGCCAATGATTTTGACAGGCAATGACGATTGAAAAAGCGTGTTACATTTTTCTGAACGGCGGTTTTACAATACCGGCAGCCAGAAACTTATCACGTACTTTGATGTAAATTTTGTTGCCCACAGCAGCATATTCAGCTTTTACATAACCCATGCCTATGCTGTTTTTCATAAGTGGCGACATGGTTCCGGAGGTTACCGCTCCTATTTTTTCACGCTGTTCGTTGCAAATCTCGTACTCGGCACGGGCAACTCCCCTATCTTGCAGCATAAAGCCCACAAGCTTACGTTGAACGCCTTCTGCTTTTTGCTTTAGTAGCGCTGCTTTTCCTACGAAATCTTTGGTAAACTTAGTAACCCAGCCCAATCCTGCCTCTAGCGGCGTAGCTTGATCATTCAGCTCATGACCGTAAAGGCAGTATCCCATCTCCAGGCGTAGCGTATCTCTTGCACCCAAGCCAACAGGCTGTATATCAAATTCTTTTCCGGCTTCCATTACGGCATTCCATAGCTGAATGGCATCCG
Source organism: Prevotellaceae bacterium (assembly GCA_031266015.1). GTDB lineage: Bacteria > Bacteroidota > Bacteroidia > Bacteroidales > UBA932 > JAISBU01. Next base: position 12,279 of record JAISBU010000012.1, read on the forward strand.
CATTTTTCACGTAAACCTCGCAACCGCCTGCTCCTGTGTATCCGGTAGTAGAAAAGATGGCATTCTTTACTCCTGCAAGCTCTACCTCTTTAAAGGTGTAGTACTCCATATTTTCCAGCGGTTCGGCACAAAGTTTTTGCATAGCCTTCATTGCCAGTGGACCTTGAATAGCCAGCTGTGCATACTCCTCCGAAGCGTTTATCAGGGTCTTGCCAGCCTCCAAACCAAACTGCCCGGCGTATTTGCAGGCAACGGCAAAATCCTTATCCACGTTGGCGGCGTTTACTACCAGCAAGTATTTTTCCTCGTTAAAACGGTATATAAGCAAATCGTCAACTACTCCTCCGGTCGGATGCATAAGGCAGGCGTATTGCACCTTTCCATCATGCAAAACCGACGCGTCGTTACTTACAATGTACTGTATAAATGCCAAAGCGTTTTTACCTGATACCCAGAACTCTCCCATATGGCTCACGTCAAAAACGCCCAGCTTGTGGCACACGCACAAGTGCTCATCGGTAATGCCCGTGTACTCAATAGGCATGTTGTACCCTGCGAACTCGGCCATTTTTGCTCCCAGAGCTTGATGTATTGCCGTATATGGTGTTACTTTCATTACAAATGTACATTTGGGGCATAGCATTACTTAAAAAACAAATGGCTGTGCACAATTACACAGCCATCATTACAAAATAGCGTTGAGCTATTTTTTCTTTTTAGCGCCTTTCTTAGCAGGGGCTTTACCTTTTTTGGCCATAGCGTTCCCCTTCTTACCTTTCTTGTTTTTCAAGCTGGCGTTAGCGATAGAATCTGTCTGTGCCTGTTGTTTGGCTTGCAGCTCTGCCAACTCTCTTGCCGCTTTTTCACGTTCTTCTCTATCTCTCTCCTCCTTATCGGCATTCATCTGGGTCTTCAACGCAGAGCGAAGCCCCCAGCGGTTTTTTTCATACTCTTTGTACTGCTTGCCCTTAAGCGCTTTCTTTATTTCTTTCTCTCGAGCGCTGCTCAAATCGTCAAACTTATCGTTGCCTTTTTTCTTGGCGGCGCTTTTGAAAAGTGACGCGGGATTTGCAATAGTCAACTCTTGTAGCTGAGCTTCGTAGCGCAGGTTGATTTCTTCAATTATTGGCAGCTGCTCATCGGTTAACTCCAACTTTTCCTTCATTTTTTGTGAAAGGAAAACAGCGCGTGCTTCGGGCGTGGAGATGCGTACAAGCGCAGTGTCTTCAACACCTTTGTTTATTGCAAACAAATTCGCCGAACAAATCAGCAACGCCGCAAAGGCAAGTGTATGTTTTTTCATGGGTATTAGGGTAGTACGATGAAATTCTTGCTTTTTCTTTTTTTAAACTATGCAAAGGTATGCTTTTTACGCTTGAAACAGAAATGGTTTCACAGTTTTTACTTTAAATTTCAAGTTGTTTTTTTTAAGTAATTATGTAAGATTATGATTATCAAAAACTTATATATTTTTCAACAAGTTGTTTTTTTTAGCTTTAAGGTGCATAGCAGATAGGATATTCTGCGTATTTTTGCACCCCTAGCCGTACAAAAAGAAAAAAATACTTACAAAATGAAAGTTTATAAATTTGGCGGAACCTCTGTAGGCAGCGCTGAGCGTATAAAAACGCTACCTAAGCTCATTGCCGACGATCAACCCAAAATTGTAGTATTGTCGGCCATGAGCGGTACTACCAATTTCTTGGTAGAAATTGCCACGCTGCTTTACCAAAACAAATCGGAGGAAGCTGCAACCGCCATTAAGAACTTGGAAGATAAGTACGCTAAAGTGGTACGAGAGCTATTCTCCAAGCCTGAATTTGCGAAAGAAGCGCTAAGGAAGCTGAAGGAAAATTTTGACACTCTTAAAAGTTTCCAACCTACTAACTTTACAGCCAAAGAGGAGCGTGTTATTTTGGCGCAGGGTGAGCTCATGAGCACCATGCTGGAAAACCTGTACCTGAACGAAACCGGAGTACAGTCCATACTGCTGCCCGCGCTTAGCTTCATGCGCAAAGACCTGAACGACGAGCCGGATTTATACTTCATTCGTGAAGTGCTGAAACGTGAAATAGAAAGGCATCCAACCTGCAAGCTCTTTATTACACAAGGATATATCTGCCGCAGCTATCAAGGTGACATTGACAACCTTAAGCGTGGCGGCAGCGACTATTCTGCTTCGCTTATAGGCGCTGCTATCAACGCCGAAGAGGTGCAAATCTGGACAGACATTGATGGTTTTCACAACAATGATCCACGCATAGTTGAGAAGACTCATTCCATTTCTAAGCTTTCGTTTGATGAGGCCTCGGAGCTGGCCTACTTTGGCGCAAAAATTCTGCACCCTACCTGCGTTATTCCGGTGCAAGAGGCAAACATTCCCTTGTACATAAAGAACACAATGGATCCAAAGGCGTACGGCACACGCATATCTTCGGAGGCCGATGGCGTCGGTATAATAAAAGCTGTAGCGGCTAAAGACAATATTACTGCGGTAAAAATTAAATCCGGACGTATGCTGCTGGCTTACGGATTTATCCGTAAAATTTTCGAAGTATTCGAAGATTACCGTACTTCCATTGATATGATTACCACTTCTGAGGTGGCCGTATCGTTGACAATTGATGACACCGGCAACCTGCAAAAAATTATAACCGAGCTTACTAATTTTGGTACTGTCGAAGTTGATAAAGACATGACAATTATTAGCGTTGTAGGCAACCGAATTTCTGAAAACAAGGGCGCCGCGGCTAATATTTTTGGAGCGCTGAGCGAAATACCTATTCGTATGATTTCGTTCGGTGGAAGTCGCCACAACATAAGCTTACTTATACACAGCGATTACAAGAAGGCCACGCTGGAAGCTTTAAACCGCAAGCTGTTTTAACTCTTAGCTTACCGTAGTATACGTTTCATTGTTCTCTTTTAACTTTCAACTTTCAACAAATAAAAATGAACTTTCCTCTGAGTAAATTCCGCAACACTACAACTCCCTTCTACTACTACGATGTAGACCTTTTCGAAAGAACCGCAAAAACGGCTCTGACACAAGCAAATAAGTATGGTTATATCGTTCACTATGCTTTGAAGGCCAATGCTAACGAGCGCCTGCTTCGTATATTGAGCGGCATGGGTTTTGGTGCGGATTGTGTGAGCGGAGCGGAAGTACAGCGCGCCGCAGCTTGTGGTTTTGATCCGAAAAGTATTGCTTTTGCGGGCGTAGGAAAGCGTGACGATGAAATAAACCTTGGTATTGACCACGGAATTTTCACCTTCAACTGCGAGTCGGAGCAAGAGCTGGAGGTTATCAATGAGCTGGCTAAGGCAAAAGGAAAGGTGGCAACAGTCGCGCTACGTATAAACCCAAATGTTGACGCTCATACCCATGCCCATATTACCACCGGATTAGCCGAAAACAAATTCGGTATCAACCTGTGGCAGCTGGATGAAGTGGCGAAAAAGGTACAGCGTTTGAGCAACATTAAGCTGATCTCTATCCACTTTCACATTGGCTCGCAAATTACTGAACTGGAGCCTTTTGTAGAACTTTGCAGGAAGGTAAACGAGCTGCAAGATCAGCTGGAAAAGATCGGAGTTGCCGTTGAGCACGTAAATTTAGGTGGCGGGTTAAGCGTAGATTACCATCATCCGGATGAGAAGAGCATACCTGATTTCGCAGGATATTTTGCCGCTATAAACAAAACCATCAAGCTGCGTGCAGGGCAAAAATTGCACGTCGAGCTGGGGCGCTCTATTGCGGCACAGTGCGGCTCGCTTGTGACTAAATGCCTATTTATCAAAGAGTTACTGAAAAAAAACTTTGTGGTTGTAGATGCCGGCTTCAGCGACTTAATTCGTCCGGCTTTATACGGAGCCTACCATAAAATCGAAAATCTCACCTCACCATCTACGGAAAGTAAAAAATACGATGTCGTAGGCCCTATTTGCGAAAGCAGCGATACGTTTGACAAAGACGTTTCGTTGCCAACCACGCAGCGTGGCGATTACTTGGTGTTACGTACAGCCGGAGCTTACGGTGAGGTAATGGCGTCACAGTACAACCTGCGTAGCCTGCCAAAGGCCGTTTTTTCTACAGATTTGAAGTAGGATTATTCCGCCAGCGCCTTTCTCAACATGTTCAAGGCATTTGCCGAAGCACAAGCGATATTCCGTTCTCTATCGGCTGTACCTAAGCTGAACATTTGGCTTTGAACTCCTGAAGGCGTTGCTACTGCAACCCAAACGGTTCCTACCGGTTTTTCAGGCGTACCGCCGCCTGGTCCCGCTATGCCCGAAGTGGCCATGGCATAATCGGTTTTTACAAGACGCTGCACTCCCCTGGCCATTTGCTCCGCCACGGTTTGGCTTACTGCACCGTATCTAACTATATCATAAGCATTTACACCCAGAACATTTACCTTTACATCATTGGCGTAAGACACCACGCTCCCCTTGAAGTAGGCAGAGCTGCCTGCAATACTTGTAAGCATAGAGGCAATACGTCCTCCGGTACAAGATTCCGCTGTGGACACAGTTTTCCCCTGCTGCTTAAGCATTTGTCCCACAAAGTCTTCCAATAGGTAATCGCCCATGCCGACAATAAAGTCCGGGATGAACTTTTTTAGCGCCTCAAATTGTTCCGGAATTTCATTCTCCGATGCTGTTTCATAGCAAGACAAGCGCAACTTAACTCCAGATGGTGTAGGAAGATACGCCAAGCGTAAATACGGTGGCAGCGCATCCTCCCAGGACGCTATAACCTCGGATAATTTAGATTCGGCAATACCATAAGTCAGCAACGTTTGGTGTACTATCCTGCTGAGAGCGAATCTCTTTTGAAGGCGGGAAATGACCTGTTTCTGCATAAGTCCTTCCATCTCAAACGGCACGCCCGGAAGAGAAACCGCCACCTTGCCATTCTTATCAAACCACATTCCGGGAGCGGTTCCCTGCTCATTAAAAAGCGCCTCGCACACCTCCGGCACCTGTGCCTGCAGACGATTCGACTCTACCATTTCAAAACCGCGCTTGCGGCACATTTCCTGAACATGTAACAAGGTTGGCTCATGCGTTACCATTTTTTTAGAATTAAAATATTCAGCCAGTACATGCTTGGTAATATCATCTTTTGTTGGGCCAAGTCCTCCTGTAATGATAGCTAAATCAACATGCTCAAATAAAGCATCCAGCGCTCTGACTATACTTTGTCGAGAATCGGAAATGGAGAGCATGTTGTTAACCTTAATGCCCAGGGCATTGAGCAACCGGCTGATGTAAGCAGAGTTTGTATCTGTAATTTGGCCGATAAGAATTTCATCGCCAATGGTAAGAATTGCTGAGTTCATTTTTGAGACGGGTTAGCCAACATACTTCAAGAACAAGAGCATTTTGCCCTTTTAAAGTCCCAAAATTACAATATTTTCAGCAAAAAATGCTACCTTTGTACCATGTAAAATGCTTAACTGTCGAGTGCCTCATGAAACGCTATTTTGGACAACTTTTCTCATTGTGTTTGCTTACCCTATCACTTAACGCTACGGCGCAAGCCGGTAAAGAAGCCGAGTTGCCCAACCCCAAGAAACCGAACGCTAAACAATGGGCGCAGTACAAGCAACCTTTGTATGCCAGCTTTGCAAGTAAGGACGAGCGTTACGTAAAGCAAGCTCCTCCATCGCTATTCAGAACTATTGACTACTGGGGCGAAACGGCCTGGCGTGGAGAGCAGCTGTGTGCGCAGCTACTGCTTTGGAGCGGTGTGGGCGTGAACGATGTAAAGATTAGCATATCCGACTTTGAAACGCAATCAGGCTTAAAGTTGAGCGCACAAAATTGCAAAATCGCACCGGTGCAGTACGTAATGAGCGACGCATGGGGCAAAGAAACCGCAGGCTGCGGCCCTCGTCATATAAGGGATTACGACAGCGCGCTGGTGGCAGATATCGTAAGCGACGCTCGTTCTACAACCATAAACGTAGCGCCCAAAACGGTACAGCCAATGTGGTTTACCATAAAAATTCCGGAGCACACCCAAGCGGGTAAGTACAAGGGATTTATTACCATATCAGCCAAAGGACAATCGCCATTTGTATTCAACGCCAACGTGAATGTTCTTACAAGACAATTGCCACCAAGCAGCGAGTGGTCATTTTACTTGGATTTATGGCAAAACCCCGCGGCTGTGGCAAGAATATATAAGGTTACTCCATGGAGCAAGGAGCACTTTGACCATCTGAAACCGATTGTGGAACAGCTGGCCGCTTACGGGCAAAAAACAGTAAGCGTACCGCTGACCGAAATGTCATATGCCGACCCCATGCTGGATGACCATGAGAGCTTAATAACTCTTACCAAGCGGGCAAACGGTGAGTGGAGCGTCGATTTTACCAAGCTGGATTTGTGGCTTTCGTTTATGAATGGCAACAAGGTAAATAAGCACATTAACCTACATGTAAATGTGCAGCCGCAGCAAAATTTCACCTACTTCGATCAAGCTTCATCCAAAGTGCAAATCCTCAGCTGCAAATTTGACAGCAAAGAGTTTGATGAAGTCATGGGGGCTACGCTTAAGGCGCTCACTACACATTTGGACGAGCAAAAGCTGCTTGATCAAGCAGCTCTACTGCTCAGAGATGCAAGCAAAGATCAGCTGCGTAAAATGAGCGCTTTGGCAGAAGCCTCCAACTCCAGCTTACAGATTGGCCACATGGGAGCGCCCGTTGCCAACGCCGATACCACAGATTTTGCCAGCTACGCAATTCCCCTTGTACAAGTTAAACAACTGAAAAACAAATCTTTACGACCAAAATCTACAACGCCGGTTACACTGTACACCACCTGTAAAGAAGCGCAACCCAACTTATTCCTGTTTTCCAATCCGGCTGATGCCGCTTGGATTTGCTGGTACATTGCGGCTAACAAGCTAAACGGGCTAACGCATTCGTTCAACAGCTGGAACGCACATCCTAATCAGGATGCGCGTAGTACAGAATGGGCAGCCGGATTCGGCTACTTAGCCTATCCGGGTAGCGCCTCCTCTATTCGTATGGAACGCTTGCTGGAAGGCATACAGGATTTTGAGAAAATTCAAATTCTGAGCGAAGAATTTGAGAAGAAAAACAACATGATTGGTCGCGATAAGCTTAACCAAATTCTGAAAATGTTTCAGCTGGAGCTGCTATCGGTAAAGAGCTCTGCGGCAACCGTAGAGGAGGCCAGAATACTGCTAAACTCGCTGTAAGGCCCTAGTAGTGTAGAAAATAGATTTTTTCATGAAAGAAGCAATACAACGAATAGTTCAGCAATTTGCCCAAGTGCAAACACAATGCTCGGACATTGTGCATCCTTGCAACGGCAGCAAGCTGCTAACTTTTGCTCAGGTTGAGAAAATGGTAGATACCACCCAGGAGCTGCTATTCCCCGGCTACTACGCCAACAACCTCAAAAAGGGCTGTAACCTAGATAAATACACTGAGAAAAAGTTGCTACATTTACAGCGGTTGGTAGAACCCTTAGTAAAGGCGGCATTCTGCTTCATTTGCGATAAGCACACCAAAAGCTGCCCCAATAAAGAAGCAGTAAGGCAAATTACCTTGGAGTTTTTAGAAAGTCTGCCATCCATCAACAAAATGCTGATAACGGATGTGGAGGCAACCATGAAAAATGACCCTGCTGCCGGAAGTTTAAGCGAAATTATATTCGCTTATCCGGGATTCAAGGCAATAACGCACCATCGAATCGCACATCAGCTATTCAAGCTGGGCGTACCCATTCTGCCACGTATTATTTCAGAAATTGCTCACTCCAATACAGGCATAGATATTCATCCCGAAGCGCAAGTTGGCGAGTATTTTGCCATAGACCACGGTACGGGAACAGTAATTGGCGGCACCTGCATTATAGGCAGACATGTAACTGTATATCAAGGAGTTACGCTTGGCGCCAAGAACTTTCAGGTAGATAGCGATGGTAGCATAGTCAAAGGTCAACCACGCCACCCAATCGTGGAGGACAGCGTTACCATATACGCCGGGGCAAAAGTACTCGGGCGTATTACTATCGGCGCCAATTCTGTTGTAGGCGCCAATGTTTGGATAACCGATAACGTTGCCCCCAATTCAAGAATGTTGAATCGAAATTAGCTGTTCATAATTACTATATTTTCAGGAGCGGTGATTATTTCTGCTCATATTTTTTTTATCTAAAAAAAGGTGCTAACTTTAAAACGCTATACAAGCGTAGAAGTTCTCCCAGTTTTACTAATCAAACTTTTTATAGCCATGAGCAACACAATCACTTTCAACGAGTTGCGTCGCATCAAGGACGCTTTGCCAGATGGTAGCATGCATAAAATGGCAGAGCTGCTCAACGTTAGCCCCGACAGCGTACGCAACTTTTTCGGAGGAGATCACATCAAAGCAAAAGCAGCTGGAATTCACTATGAGCAAGGGCCCGATGGCGGCTTTGTTTCATTTGACGATCCCACGCTGCTAATGCTGGCTCGCAAAGTACTGGAAGGACACAACATTAAGTACTAGCCGCTGTAAAAGCCCAATAATTTGCTACGCGTTTCATAATTTAAGCAGTCAACAGCGCGTGAGTGCGTTGTCATCCTGAACTTGTCGAAGGATGCGGCAAGGGGGGATAGGTAAAAGATTTATCCATGCGCACACTCGTTCCTTCGTGCACTCGGTCGAAATGACGGCGCCGTTGTTGTTGAGGAAAAAGCGTTGGGCGGCGGTTACGCCGCCCAACGCTTTTTCCCTTACCGCCGCCTCGTCATTCCGACCGGAGCGTAGCGGAGTGGAGGAACCTTTACCTTCATCATTCCGACTCCCTCGACTTCGCTCAGGACAGGCTCCGCGTAGCGGAGTGGAGGAACCTTCACCTTCATCATTCCGGCTCCCTCGACTTCGCTCAGGGCAGGCTCCGCGTAGCGGAGTGGAGGAACCGGAACTCGGCGAAACCAATCTTTTTTACTGCTGCGGCAACCCTCCACGCTCCATGCTTCGCTTCACCCAGCATCCCCACCCTCACCCGCCAATAAATAGTAAAAGTAAATTACAACACAATATTTTTGAGCCCCGTTCGTTAAATTATTAGGAGGTAGCGCAGAAAAAAATAAAATTTTACTATCTTTGCAGCATCTGATGGATCGTTTTTGCGATTTGAAATTAGTATCAACGGCTAAAACGCTAGTAGCAAGAAACAGACATAAAACATAAAAAGACATACAGTGAGAGAGCGGTAACGCTTTCTTGTTGGAATACTCT
>JAISBU010000018.1 GCA_031266015.1 Prevotellaceae bacterium
ATCGGCGTGGTAACCGGCGCAGACGGCGCCTACTCCATCAGCGTACCGGACGAGGCTACAACGCTATCCGTTAGCTCCATCGGCTATGGCGACGCGGAGCTGCCCATTACCGGCGACAAAATGGACGTGAAGCTGGGAGCAAGCGCTCAGGAAATAGAGGGGGTAGTGGTAACGGCTATGGGGCTTTCGCGCAGCAAAAAAACGCTGGGCTACGCGGCAACATCGTTGAGCGGGGAAGAAATAAACAAGAATGCTATTGCAAATCCGATGCAGGCGCTGGCGGGCAAGGTTGCAGGAGTTGATATTCAATCCGCCTCCACCTTTGGCGGAACGGAGAACGTGAACATACGCGGTTTTAACACCTTTAGCAACAACCAGCCGCTGTACATTGTAGACGGAGTGCCCCTCACTAATAGCCAGAATCAAGCGCAAACGGGTTCAGGGGTAGTAAATACGCTGAATAACCAGGCAGACTTCGGCTCGGGTATCAACGCTATTAACCCGAATGACATTGAAAATGTTACGGTGCTGAAAGGCTCTGCCGCTTCGGCGCTGTATGGCTCACGCGCCTCGCAGGGTGTAATTATGATTACCACCAAATCCGGCAAAAATTCAGGTGGCGAGCTGACCGTAGATTACTCCGGCGGCGTCAACATTACAAAGGTAGGCCGCCTGCCCTTGGAGCAATCTCAGTTTGGACAGGGCTGGGGCGGCAACCGTGCCCTGGACGAAAACGGCAACTGGGGCCCGGCATTTGACGGCAGAGACCGCGTGTGGGGCAATGTGGTAAACAATAGCCAGCAGCTGAAGCCATACGTTTACCTGAAAAATCGCGTTCGCGACTTCTTCGATTTGGGCGTTGGGCATAATCATGCCCTGTCGCTCACGGGGGGCAACGATAAAACCACCTTCAGGGCCTCGTTTTCGTATGACAACATGGACGGCCCCATTCCAACGGACGATGATTCCTATGAGCGCTACACCCTGGGTGCAAACGCCTCGTGGAAGGATAAGAAGCTAACGGTTAGCTCGGCAATTAACTTTAGCCACGAGTTGAATCAAGCTTCGCCTACGGGGCAGAGCCAGTCCATTTACCGCTCGCTGAACGAAATTGCTACCGACATTTCGATAGTTGACCTGAAGGATAGGAATAATATCTTCAACAGCCCCGACTACTACTTTACGCCCTACGGCTTAAATCCGTACCAAGTGTTGGATATTAGGGAGGCCTTGCAGCAGAAGAACAAATTTTTTGGAAAAATCCAGCTGGACTATGATATTATTGAAAATTTAAAAGCCACCTACCGTTTTGGCGGCGACTACGAATCGACAATAGCAGACACGTACGTTGACGGCGTTGCATTTTCTCCTGGAACGCCCAACGCCGGCAGCTCAAATGAAGACCCGGGCAGCTACATGCAGGTAAGGAGAGAAAGAGTTCAGACCAACCACGATGTGTTCCTTGCCTACGCGCCCAAGTTTGGCGACTTTTCGCTGAGCACCATTGCCGGTTTAAACGTAAACGAGCGTAGCTATAACGCTATTACGGGCGAAATAACCTCAATTGACATGCCCGGCATGTACGATTTTTCAAATACCCTGTCCCCTGCGGTAGCGTCTCAGAGTGCCGATAAATATCGTTTGTGGGGCGTGTACCTGAACGCAGATTTGGGCTATAAAGATTTCCTCTTTGTAACGGGTACGCTAAGAAACGACCACGCGTCAACGCTGCCTGTAAAGGAAAACTCGTATCTGTACGGCGGTGGAATGTTGAGCTTCATTGCTACTGATTTTTTGAAAACGCTGGATGTAAGCACCGGAGTTCTTGACTTTGCCAAGCTGCGCCTTGCCTACGGGCGCACGGGTAAGGATGCAGATCCCTACACTGTGTATGACAGGTTTATTGCATCAACGCTGTTAAATCCCGGCTACCCCAGCATTGATAACCTGACATTTCCGTTGGGTGGCGTAAATGCGTTTACGGTTTCTAATACGGCCGGAAATCCATTGCTTAAGCCGGAGCTGACCGATGAGTTTGAAATTGGCGCCGATCTAAACCTCTTCAAACACCGTGTGGGCGTTGAGCTTACCTACTACAATAAAATTACCAAAGGCTTGATTGAGCTGCTGAACATAGACCCCTCTTCGGGCTATACCGCCCAGTGGACCAACCTGGGCGATGTGAGGAATCAGGGAGTTGAGCTGCTGGTAAATGTTGTGCCTGTTAGGATGAAAGATTTTGAGTGGAGCATATCGTATAACTTTACCAAAAATGAGAATAAGGTAGAAAAATTGATATCCCCCGAAGTATTTTTGCAGGGTTTCGGCGGAATGGGCATTTACGCCGTTGAGGGAAAGCCTATGGGGCAGTTCAAAACGCAGGATAACCTGACCGCCGTGGTAAATGGGGTCGAAAGTATGGTAGTTGATGGCAACGGTATGCCTTTACCTACGTCCAGCGAAGTGTATCTCGGAAAAGATGTGAGCGAAAAGTTCCGCATGGGTTTAACCAACACCTTTACCTATAAGGGAGTTAGCTTGGAAGCCTCTTTGGACTTCCGCTACGGCGGCTACATGTATTCCTACACCGCCGACTACATGGGCTGGGTTGGAAACGGGCCTTACACCGTACAGAACGACCGTCGTCCGTTTATAGTACCCAACTCAGTTGTTGAAAACGAAGACGGGACATACAGCGAAAATACGGTTCCCATTATGAACGGCCAGTCTGTCGGGCTGCACACCTACTACGGCAACAAGCTCTATGGCGACGCGTTCCTCGTAGACCGCTCCTACTTGAAGTTGAGGGAGGTAGCCCTGAGCTACCGGCTTCCGGAAAAATGGTGCCAAAAGGTAAAGATGAAAGCCGTTTCGGTAAGGCTCGCCGTTAACAACATTTTGCTGTGGACGCCTAGCGATAACGTGTACATCGATCCAGAAATCACCACATTTGGTAACAGCATAGCAGGTAAGTTTGGCGAGTTTGGCGCTAACCCTTCAACCCAGATTTATACGTGCGGAGTAAAAGTTTCATTTTAAACAATGCAATCAAGTATGAAAAAGAATTTAATTATACTACTCATAACAGCCGTAACGCTCTCGAGCTGTGGCGATTGGTTGGATATCAACCACGACCCCAATGCGCTTGAAGAAATTCCTACGGATAAAGTTCAAGTGTTGCTGCCTGCTGCGGAGGTGGGCATAGCCAATAATCTCATGGGCTGGCATTTTGGTTTTGGCGGCGGTTTTTGGGTACAGTACTGGACGCAATCGGCCACCGCATCGCAGTTCAAAGCGCTATGTGAGTATCAGCCCGAAAGTTTTAGTACAGCCTATCAGTCTTTGCTGTCGCAGCCGTTAACCGATTTGGAGCGCATCAAGAGCATGACTGCCGAAAGCGGAAACAAGGGCTACTACTTCGTTGCCGAGGCGCTGTCTATTTACACCTGGCAGCTGATGACAGACTTGTGGGGCGATATACCCTACGTTGAAGCCCTGCAGGGGAGCGAGGGAGTTTTGCACCCTAAGCAGGATAAGCAGCAGGACATATATGCCGACCTCCAAGTCCGGGTTGATAAGCTGTTGGGCATAGATGTAGGCAGTGCATCAATAGAAGGAGGTTCCGATTTTATTTTTAAAGGAAATATGGAGCAGTGGTACAGGTTTGCCGGCTCGCTAAAGCTTAAGTTGATGCTGCGCTTGTCGGAAACCGGCGATTACGATAATGAGGCAGTGAAAACCTTTATCGAAAGCGCCGATTTGCTAACCGTTTCGGCAAGCGTTCCGGGCAGCATTTGGAACGATGCCATGGAAGGAAAGCGGCATCCTATGAGGGAGTTCCAGGAAGGCGGGGCAAACTACTTTAGCACCAACGTGGTGGCCTGCAAATCTTTCTTTGACTACCTTTTGGTAAATGGCGATCCGCGCTTTGCAAAGCTGTTCAGTGGTACAAAAGCTGCTTTCTTTGGCGATTTCGGCTCTAAAATGGACTCGGACGGTAACGGTACAACTGACGATAAGGAAACCTATGCAAAGGTCGTTTTGACTGCCAATATGGATATACCGCTAATTTCGGCTTGGGAGGTTAACTTCCAGCTGGCTGAAGTGTACGCACGTGCAGGAAACGATGCAAAGGCAAAGGAGTACTACGAAACCGGCGTAAAGGCTTCGCTGGCGCAGCATGGAATTACGGGCGCCGACAGCATTGTTGAGGCAGGCGGATACGCCGAGTGGCAATCGCCCACAGGCGAGGCAGCCGTGAAGCAAATTGCCATGCAGAAGTGGGTAGCCAACTGCAACTACCAGCACGCCGAAGCGTTCATTGAAAGAAACCGTACCAAATACCCCTCGGTAAACGATATTGATATTGCAAGCAATCGTCAAAGCGCTTGGGATAACTTTCCCGTAGGCGAGCTGACAATTTCAGTGGCAGGGCGTGGCACGCTCAATGGAAAGCTGCCCGCTTCGCCCACGTATCCTGAAGCTTACATATCGCGGAACAACAATGCTCCCGCTCAAAAGGCAAACATTGGCGAACCGGTGTGGTGGAATCAAAAAGCAGGTAAGTAACCTTTTAATTTTAGGATAGATTATGAAAGCATTGAAATATATTTTATTGGTATTCCTGGCGGCGCCCATGCTTGCATCGTGCGAAAAGGAAACAGAAGGAGTGTCGAGAGTAACGGCATACGCCACGTTTAAAATGGAAGGTAGTGACTTTATGTTCGTTCAAAGCGGCGCTACTTTCACAGATCCGGGTGTTAGTGCACTTGAAGGCGAAACGGAGTTGACCATCGAAACGAGCGGCGCAGTAAATACAGCTGCGCCGGGCGTCTATGTTCTCCGGTATGCTGCAAAAAATTCAGACGGTTTTTCGGCATCGGTACAAAGAACGGTGGTCGTTGTAAGTAGCATACCTACTACAGACCTTTCGGGTACGTATCAAATTGAACATGCGACCCGTGAAAATAAAATAACGATTACAAAAAACGAAGGACTGGTAGGCTACTATCACGCTACGGATAGCTGGTGGCAGGCAAGAGCCATACCCCTTGATTTTGTTGATATGGGAGATGGAACAATAACTATTTTACAAGGATCTTCTGCTTACGGAGGACATCATGGAACGGGAGAAATTCTCCCTGACGGCAAAATTAAATTTGTGGTTACTTTAGTCGACCAAGGAAATCTTGTTAATCCCCAAACCTACTATCCACTATAAGTAATATAATTAAAAAACAGCATGAAAAAAATATTTTTGATAGCAGCCGTAGCCTTGTTAGCCGCCGCATGTGAGCAGAAGTACGACAACTGGTACTCGTCTGCCTACAAGCTATCGGGCGAGTGGGTAGTAAAAGCCGACTATTACGAAGCAAGCACCAGCACTTGGGAAGCGGCAGCGCCCTATGGCATAGTGATAAATACCTACAGCACCGCAGCAAATGTCCCAACAGAGATTTTTATTGACGACCTTAGCGAAGGCACGCGAACCTTTTGGAATCTTAAGGGTAAGATAAAAGCCAATGCCGAAAATGCAACCTTTGGTTCAGCTACAGATACCGTAGTAAACCTGCGTTATGATTCAAAGTTTATCGTAGTTGACGGTCAGGTACTGGAAGGAGTTGGCCATTCAAAAACCGGCGTAAAGACGGATAGCATTGTGTTTGTAATTCGATTTGACGATGATAATCCTGCATGGGGTACTGATTATAGAATTTCCGGTCATCGTAAAACCGGGTTCACCGAAGATGCATATTAATCGAAAGGTTGAGCAGTAAAAATGTTTCACTATAGTACTTGGGCTTACCAAAATTTCTACGTTTTTCCTCAATTCTCGCTTGATGAGAGGGAAAATATGGCAGAGGTTTAATCATATTTAAAATTGCACATTAAAAAAGGAGGTTTCACTTGTGCAAGGTATGCGTTTTGTGAGTGTTAACAATAAAACAAAAAACATTATGAAAAAGCTAGCTATGAGCTGTGCAATGCTATTTGCATTGTCGCTATTGCCCGCAAGTGCACAAAAAAGCACACCTGTAAGTACACAAAGTACACCCTCAAGCGCGCCAAGCACATCTGCAAGTACACAAAGCGCACCCTCAAGTGCGCCAAGTACACCTGCAAGTACAAGTGCACCGTCTACCACCACCTATAGCGGGGGAGGTACCACCACTACCAGCTATGGTTCGGGGGTGAACTTGGGATCCGGCGTAAGCGTTAGGGGAACAACCTCAACCACTACAACTCCCGAAGGAGTAAACAGCTCATCCGCAGGGGCACAGGTCGTAAAGAAGTTTTAAGTAACCTGGATATGCATATTAATCGAAAGATTGAGCAGTAAAAAACTCCCGTAAATTTTTACGGGAGTTTTTTATGAAGAAAAAAATTCTTCATACGAATCAGCAGCTAAAAAATGGCATTATTTACCCAGGTTTAAGCGAAAAGGAAAATGGTATGGTAAAGCAGATTACAGGATTGAAGCTTCTTTAAATTTACTTTTGTTAAAGTTAAACAGTCAAGTGTCTATATTAAACCGACAATACCAAATTATCCTCTTAAGTTATCTTGAACCAAATTTATACATAACTTTACTCAAAAATTTTAGAAAAGACCTCGTACAAGGTATTCCGTATATGGTGTTGTCGGATAAGGAGGATAAAATTATGGCCAAGGGAAATCCGAATCAAGGCATTAAGGCTAAGGTTGACGAGGTTCTTGCGATAGAAAACCGCTAGTAGGAGGCAGGTTATGGATTTGATTTTTGCTACCAATAGTAAGCATAAGCTGGAGGAAGTATCAAGCCTTCTGAAAGGCGATATTGCTCTGTCTACTCTGGCACAACATGGTATTACCGAGGAAATTCCCGAAGAGCGTAAAACCTTGAAAGGCAACGCATTACAAAAAGCCAGATATGTATACGATAAATTACATGAAGACTGCTTTGCTGATGATACGGGACTGGAAGTAGAGGCGTTGAATGGCGCTCCGGGAGTTTACTCCGCACGTTATGCAGGAGAGCCCAAGAACATGGAGGCAAACAAGCAAAAGCTACTGCAGGAGCTGAGGGGAAAAGCAAACCGTACCGCTTGTTTTCGTACCGCTATTGCTCTTGTTTTGGGAGGTAGAGAGTATCTTTTTGAAGGAAAGGTGAAAGGCCAAATCATAGAGGAGGAGCGTGGCGAAGGTGGATTTGGTTACGATGGACTTTTTGTGCCGGAAGGGTACGACCGCAGCTTTGCACAAATGTCTTTGGAAGAGAAAAACGTGGTGAGCCATCGTGCAGAGGCTGTTCGAAAGCTGGTTGATTTTTTAAACGGATGGTAGGATAGCATGCTTCGCAGTTTTATTTCACTGATATTTTATTTGCAGGTATTTATAAGCGGCGCTGCTGCTCCTGTTAAGGTGGGCGCGGAGTGCATGGATGAGTATTTGCCCTTGCTGCAAGGCAAGAAAGTTGCTCTTGTTGCGAATCATACAACGTATGTTGGTAACCGGCATTTGTTGGACACCTTGCAAGCGCTGAATATCAAAATTCAGAGAGTTTTTGCGCCGGAGCATGGATTTAGAGGAACAGCCGAAGCGGGAAAAAGTGTGGTTAGCTACGTGGATAAGCTAAGTGGAGTGGAGGTAGCCTCTATTTACGGTGCAACAAAAAAACCGAAGCCGGAGCAGCTGCGAGATGTGGATGTTGTTGTGTTTGACATGCAGGATGTGGGTGTGCGCTTTTACACCTATCTTTCCACCCTGCATTATGTGATGGAAGCCTGCGCCGAGAGGGGTGTGCCTGTGATGGTTCTTGACCGCCCGAATCCTAATGGCAGCTACGTTGATGGCCCTGTTCTCAATCCTAAGTATCGCTCATTTGTTGGGATGCATCCTATTCCCATTGTACATGGCATGACGCTGGGAGAGTTGGCACAAATGTTAAATGGCGAGGGCTGGCTTAAGAAGTCGGTGCAATGCAAGCTTACAGTGATTACCTGCAAAGATTATACGCACGCAGCTCCGTACGTTTTGCCTGTAAAACCTTCCCCAAACTTACCAAATCAGCGCTCCATATACTTGTATCCGTCGCTCTGTATTATGGAGGGAACAATCATGAGCATAGCGCGCGGTACAACATTTCCGTTTCAAGCATTTGGACATCCTGATTGGAAAGGAAAAACATTCTCATTTACTCCTAAAAGTATAAAAGGTGTGGCTAACCACCCACCGCATGAAGGTAAGGTTTGCCATGGTGTAAACCTGCAGCAGCTGAATGATCAGGATTTATTTACGCAGAAAAAAATGAGCCTCGATTACATAGTTGAGGCCTATCGTTATTTTGCTGAAAAAGAAAAGTTTTTTACTAAATTTTTCACTAATTTGACGGGAACCGATGCTCTGCAAAAGCAAATAGAGCAAGGCTTGAGCGCTGAGCAAATCCGTGCCACATGGCAACCGGACTTGGATGCATTTAAGAAGAAAAGGGAGAAATATTTGTTGTATAACTAGCTATCATCGTTGCTGTGAAAGTCAGCTAGTTCATTACCTATTTAGCATTTTAGCCGATAGAATATTCCCAATGATGAAGTGCAGCCGTGATATTTTCATTTTTCATTCTCAACTTTTAAATGAAAAATTCCTTGGCCGACTCTCCCGCATCGAAGGATCTGCAAAGCCCATGCGAACAGGTAAGTTGACCTAAGGATTTTAGTTTATTGTTACTTTGTCTGGACACAAAGTAACCAAAAGTCAAGACAAAAATATCCTCGCACCGGATTTTTGTCCGGCTCGCGCACCTCAACGCACAGAGTGTACCTCAACAAGCTGCGGGTTGTCATGCTGAGCCTGTCGAAGCATCTCATGGTGCGCCAAAGTATCTCTAACGCTAAGAGATTGCGGGTTAAGCCAATAATAGCTTGATAATGAGGGTGTTAACTTGCAATAGCAGAGTGGAAAAAATAAAAACCTCACGAGATTTTCATGCTCATGAGGTTTTAAAGAAATAATGAAATGCTTTGCTACTGTTTTTTCTCAATCTTAGCCCATGTATCTTTTAGCGTTACTGTACGGTTGAAAATCATTTTGTCGGCGCTGCTATCGGAATCTACGGCAAAATAGCCCAAGCGCTCAAATTGTACAGGAATGTTACCCGATTTTTCGTTGAGTAGCGCAGGTTCTACATAGCCTGTAATTGTTTGTAAAGAGTCCGGATTCAAGTACTCCTTGTAATCTTTTTCCTCCGGAATAGCATCCATAAAAGGCTCTACGAATAGACGGTCGAATAGCCGAACCTCTACCGGCTTGCAATCGGCTGCAGCTACCCAGTGGATGGTACCTTTTACAGAGCGCGACTTGTCGGCATCATAGGTACAGTGAATTTCGGTAATTTTTCCCTTGGCGTCTTTTACTACATTTTCGCACTTGATAATGTAGCCGAAATATTTCAGGCGCACCTCTTGTCCCGGAGCAAGGCGGAAGAATTTTTTCGGTGGATTTTCCATGAAGTCATCACGCTCAATGTACAGCTCGCGACTAAGCGTAAGCATGCGTTTGCCTGCGCTTTCGTCTTCGGGGTTGTTAATGGCTTCGGTGGTTTCGGTTTTTCCTGCGGGATAGTTGGTGATTACCAGCTTCACCGGATTAAGTACCGCCATGCGGCGAAGTGAGCGCTTGTTCAAGTCCTCACGGATGCACCACTCCAGCAGTGAGAGGTCGATAAGGTTATCGCGTTTTGCAACTCCCACCTTATCTGCGAAAGCACGAATACTTTCGGGAGTATAGCCGCGACGGCGTATACCGCAAATAGTCGGCATACGGGGATCGTCCCAGCCGGTTACGTAGCTGCCTTTCACCAGCTCAAGCAGCTTGCGCTTGCTCATTACGGTATAGGTAAGGCGCAGGCGCGCAAATTCGTACTGGTGTGACGGGAAAATCTCCAGCTTCTCAATGAACCAATCGTATAGCGGACGGTGAACGTCAAATTCCAATGTGCAAATGGAGTGTGTAATTTTTTCGATGGAGTCGCATTCTCCATGTGCATAGTCGTACATGGGGTATATGCACCACCTGTTGCCTGTGCGGTGGTGGTTGGTATGCAGTATGCGGTACATGATTGGGTCGCGCATAAGCATGTTGGTATGCGCCATGTCAATTTTTGCGCGTAGCACTTTCTCGCCGTCGGCAAATTCGCCGTTGCGCATACGCGTGAAGAGGTCAACGTTTTCTTCCACGCTGCGGTTGCGGTAGGGGCTATCGACTCCCGGAGCAGTTACTGTTCCCCGGGTTGCACGTATTTCCTCCTGCGTTTGATCGTCAACGTAGGCAAAGCCTTTTTTGATAAGAGCAATGGCCCAGCTGTACAGCTGCTCAAAGTAGTCTGAAGCATAAAGCTCATTGGCCCAGCTGAACCCCAGCCACTTTACGTCCTCCTTGATGGAGTCTACGTATTCGGTATCTTCCTTTACCGGATTGGTGTCGTCAAAACGGAGGTTGGTAGCGCCGCCGTACTTTTGCGCCAGCCCAAAGTTGAGGCAAATACTCTTTGCATGGCCTATATGCAGGTATCCGTTGGGTTCCGGCGGAAAACGGGTGAGTATGGTTTTATGTTTTCCGGCAGCCAAATCCGCCTCAATAATTTCTTCAATAAAGTTGAGCGAACGCTCTGGATTACAGGCGTTTGTCGTAGTATCTATCATAGAAAAGACGTTATCAACGGTTGATTTTTGAACATTTAGCTTGATTTCTTTGGCGCTTGACGGCCTGAAATTCTTGACACTTGTACTGAAACGGCACAAACTTCAAAGTTACACAAAATATGGTAATAGCAGGTAAAGAGGTTAGCTTTTAGGCAAAAAAGTCAAAACAGTTTCTTATATTTGTGCCATGAAACGGATTTTATTAGGTTTGGCAAGCTTGCTATTGAGGGTGGTTTTGTTCTGCGTTGGCATTTTGCCCAGCCGGTGCTTATGCCTTGTTTCTAACGTTTTGGCATTTTTGGCAGCTCGGGTTGCAGGCTATCGTTACAAGGTGGTAATGAGTAATTTACGTTTGGCGTTTCCCCAAAAAGGCGATAGGGAAATCAAGCGGATAGCAAAGAAATCATATCGCAGCTTTTTTGATACCACGCTTAATATTTTTCGAATTCGCTTCGCATCCCGCAAGCGTATAATGCGTACGGTGGTGTTCAAGAATTTGGAGATGATGCAAAATCTGTACGGAAAAGATAAAGACGGCATCATGCTTGCCGGGCACTACTCTTGCTGGGAGTACATTGGTACGGTGCAACCCGACATTGGACACCAAACGGTAGCGGCGTATCAGCCTCTGACTTTTGCTCCGTTGGAAAACATTATCAGAGAGGCTCGTGAGCGCTTTGGCGCTAAGATGGCCGCGCTTAAGGATGTGTTTAGGGTTTTGTTTGCCTACCAAAGGCAGGGTGTAAAGACGATGACGCTTATGGTGTCTGACCAGTCGCCTGGCAGAGGATCTTGTGCAAATTGGGTTACACTGCTGGGGCAGCCAACGCCCGTTCTGATAGGCCCGGAGCGTATTGCGCAAAAGCTGGATAGCGCTGTGATGTATTTGAGAATTGTGGAGCGCAGAAGATTTCGCTATGAGTATGAGTTTGTAATGTTGAGCGAGAGCGCTGCAAAAGAAGAGCCCATGGCAATAACAAAAAGGTTTTACGAAGAGCTGGAGAAAGATCTACATCGTGTACCCGAATTATGGATGTGGACACATAAGCGCTGGAAGCATGCTCACTTGTATAGGGAGCAACAAAAAGGTGAAAAGTAGAGACTTCGACTTAGAAGTAATCATCTAAAACACAAGACGATATGGAAGAATTAGCCGCGCTGCTCATAGAGCTGCTAAAGGCACACAATAGGGTTTCGCTACCGGGTTTGGGAGCATTTGTTGCTATTCCGCAACCGGCATTTATTGATAATGACAGTAAAACTATAAACCCACCTTCGAAAAAAATTACATTTTCGATAGCTGAAACATGGAATGACGGTTTGGTGGAGCAGCTATACGCTCAAAAGCATAGTATTTCGGAGGAAGAAGCGGTTGTTCGCGTTAAGCATATTACGATGGATGTACGATTCATGCTTGATGCGAATGGTAAGCTGCAGCTACCCGGTTTGGGTATGTTGAAGCAAGGTAAAACGCGTGATATCAGCTTTGGGCAGAACAGGGGTACAAATTTGAATGGCGATTCGTTTGGTTTAAGCGCTGTAAAAATAGGCAACCACGGAACAGCGGCTAAAAAAGAAGGGAAGCCTGTTGACGTGAATACCTTGCCGCTTATTGTTTTGGCGGGAATGGTAACGCTGGCCGCGGCAATCGGCTTGTATTTGTTTTTGAGCGGAGGTACAATCGATGATGAGCTGGGCGCAGTGCTTTCTACGAAACCGGAGATGCAGGTAAATGCGTCTTTAGCTCCTGCTGCTCAAAATGAGATGAATGTGGAACCGCAACCATCACGTGGTAGCGCGCCTTCGGAGGTAATTGTACATCAACCGGCGCGTAAGCCGACGCCAAAACCGCAACAAGCAGCGCCGAAAGCACAACCGGCTAAGTCAACTGGCAATTGTGAGTACTGCATTATAGTAACCAGCGTAAGCTCCAGGAAGGCTGCAAACATCAAAGTGCAAACTTATGTGAAAATGGGCTATAAAAATAGCCGGGTTGTTGAAAGCGGCAATAAAATACGTGTGGCCATTGGCTGCTACAAGAGCCAGGAGGTGGCTAGAAAAGAGTTGGCCAAAACCCAAAAAGTTATAAAAGATGCGTGGCTTTTGGAAGTAAAAAAATAGTAATATGTTGAATATCAAATTATTATGCTAACCGTGGATTGTCTCGCTTACAATTATGGTTGGCAGAATTTTTTTATAGCCTGTAGAGATGTTTAAAAGTTTATCCGCATATATTGATTTGCTGGAGCAGCAAGGAGAGCTTATTCGTTTTTCGGAGTTTGTCGATCCGGTATTGGAGATGGCAGAAATTACCGATCGTGTGAGTAAGAGCAAGGATGGCGGCAAGGCCCTGCTGTTTGAGAATACGGGAACAAATTTTCCGGTGCTTACCAATATGATGGGAAGCCATCGTAGAATGTGCAGCACGCTGGGTGTGGAAAATTATGACGATGTGGGCAAAAAAATTGATAATTTTTTTGCCCAGCTGGTGCAGCCGAAGCTCAACCTGTGGGATAAGCTGAAAATGTTGGGAACGCTTAAGCAGGCGTCGACTTGGATGCCTCGCGTGCAGAGAGGTAGGGGAAAGTGCCAGCAGGTGGTAACACAGCATCCCTCTTTGGATATTTTACCTGTACTTAAATCCTGGCCATGCGACGGTGGACGTTTTGTTACTCTTCCTATGGTGCATACACGGGATTTACGCACCGGCGTACGCAATGTAGGCATGTACCGCATGCAGGTTTTTGATGATAAAACCACCGGCATGCACTGGCATAAGCATAAGACCGGAGCACGTCATTTTGCGCAATACAAAGAGGCTGGTCAACGCATGCCTGTTGCGGTTGCGCTGGGTGGCGATCCGGTGTACGCATACTGTGCCACAGCTCCGCTTCCCGATAATTTGGATGAGTACTTATTGGCCGGTTTTTTACGGAGTAAACCTGTAACTCTTGTAAAGTGTATAACTCAACCGCTGGAAGTTCCTGCTGATGCTGATATTGTTATTGAGGGATATGTCGATCCGCAGGAGCAGCTTGTTGTGGAAGGGCCATTCGGAGACCACACCGGATTTTACTCCTTGGAAGATTACTATCCGAAGTTTCATGTAACCTGCATTACTCACAGAAAAAATGCCGTGTACCCTGCGACAGTAGTGGGTGTTCCTCCACAGGAAGATGCCTATATTTCTAAGGCATCTGAGCGAATTTTCCTGGCTCCGATAAGGCTGGTAATGTCGCCTGAGATGGTAGATATGAGCATGCCGGCAGAGGGAGTGGCACATAACATTGTTGTGGTAAAAATAAACAAAACGTACGAGGGGCAGGCGCATAAAGTTGCAAATACCCTATGGGGTGCGGGACAGATGATGTTGAATAAAATGCTTGTGGTGGTGGATGGTGATGTAGATGTGCACAATGCGCAACGTATTTTGGATGCCTTGACGAAAAATTTTATTCCGGATAGGGATGTTTATTTTGGTAAGGGCCCATTAGATGTGCTGGATCACGCTGCGCAGGCGTGTGGCTACGGTGGAAAAATTTGCCTGGATGCAACCGTAAAAATGCCGGGAGAGATGGCGAATAAAGATTCAACTTTTTCTCCGGAAAATTTATATACGTTTGCACATGATGTGGCTGATGTGAGGAGTAAAATCGCGGTTCAATTTGATAAATCCGTAGACTTGGCTGACCTTTCAGCTTGCCTGTGGCTATTGGGCAATAACGTAGATCCTCAGCGTGATTGCAGGGTGGAGGATGGGCGCTTATATATTAATGCTACCACGAAAAAAGCGGGAGAGAAAGGGTTTAATCGTCGTTGGCCGAATGTGGTTTGCTCAGCAGATAAAACCATTGATAGCGTAGATAAGAAGTGGAGCAAGTTGGGACTTGGAGAAATAGTAAATTCTCCAAGTAGAAAATTTTCACGCCTGAAAAACGGAGATGGCGCTGCGACAGGGTAGCCGTTTGCTATATTGTTTTTCTCAGCCTGGCTATCGGAATACCCAGCTGCTCTCGATACTTGGCTATTGTACGGCGGGCAATAATATAGCCTTTACGCTTAAGAACCTCCATTAGCGCTTCATCGGATAGGGGCGTTTTTTTGTTTTCGGTGGTAATGCAGTCGGCAAGTATCTGTTTTATTTTGCGGGTAGAAACCTCTTCGCCGCTTTCGGTTTGCATTCCTTCAGAGAAGAAATCTTTCAGGCTGTAAATACCAAAGTTGGTTTGCACGTACTTGCTGCTTACCACACGTGATACAGTTGATAAGTCATACCCTGTTTTCTCTGATATATCCTTGAGTATGAGAGGTTTAATCAAGTTAAACTCGCCTGTGATAAACACCTCTTTTTGTCGCTCGACAATAGCAGACATTACGCTGACGAGGGTGAGCTGCCGCTGCTTTATGGCATCAATAAACCACTTTGCCGCTTCTACTTTTTGCCTG
Source organism: Prevotellaceae bacterium (assembly GCA_031266015.1). GTDB lineage: Bacteria > Bacteroidota > Bacteroidia > Bacteroidales > UBA932 > JAISBU01. The sequence goes on from JAISBU010000018.1 coordinate 15,126, forward strand.
GCAAACATTACGGCTTCACGTTCCGCCTCGTTCTTTGCAACGGAGTACTGCTGCAGCATTTGCCTGTATTCCCTGGCTACTTTAAGCGATGGAATATTGCGCGGCGTAAGGCTTTGCTGCAACACGCCATCTTTGTACTCTACAATAAAATCCGGAAAAATAATGTTTGCAGAAGGCAGGTTTAACCCGCTGAAGCTGCCTCCCGGCTTGGGATTGAGATGCACAACTTCGGAAAAGGCTTGCTTTAACTCTTTGTCCGATATGGAAAGCTGCTGCTTGATTTTGTCGTAGCGCTTGTTGATAAAGTCGTCAAACGCTGTGGCTACCATTTTTCGTGCTACCTCAACATCTTCGCCTTCTCTCGCCTTAGCGTGCAGCTGCAAAAGCAGGCACTCTTGCAGGTTGCGTGCTCCTATTCCGGCAGGATCAAAGTCCTGAATAACTTTGAGAACGTGTCCCAGCTCCCGCGCTGTTACCTCCAGATTCTGAGTAAAGGCAAGGTCATCGGAAATAGCGCTGAGCGGGCGGCGGATGTATCCGTCATCGTCAATATATCCTATGAGAAATACACCGAGCGTTTGTTCTCGTTGTGAGAGTTTTCGTAGCTGAAGCTGCTGTAAAAGCGTTGACTGCAGATCAAGATTATTGGCGGGAACCAGGCTTTGCAGGTTCAACTCTGTGGAGTGTCCGCTGCTGCCGATATGGTAATCCGGAGCGCTGTCAATGGTAGTTAAATCAACGTTGACAACTTCGCTTGCTACATCAGAAAATTCATCGTCGTTGTTTTCCTCCAGAGCGGGGTTTTCGTCCAGCTCCTCCTGTACTCGCTGGTTGAACTCCTGAACAGGAAGCTCCAGTAGCCTTATAAGCTGTATTTGTAGCGGAGACAGGCGTTGTTGCTGCCTTTGATATAACGATTGGTTTAGCAATGGACAATGAGTATAAGGTTGAACTGCTGAAGAGTTGAACAGTTTTAGCTGCTTATGCGCTTTAGCTGACTATTTCGTAAAGCATTGATTCTATTTGCTGTTTCTGCAATGGGCTCTCGGAATATTTCAGATGGGGATTGATACATATTTTCGTTCGACAAATCAGCAACTCAACGATTCAACATCCTCCTAAAATTCCGCGCTACGCGGTGTACGCGGGAATGGGATAACATCGCGAATATTACCCATACCTGTAACAAAGAGCAGCAGGCGTTCAAAACCCAGGCCGAATCCGCTGTGCGGAGCAGCGCCAAAGCGGCGCGTATCAAGGTACCACCACAGCGTACTTTCGTCCATTTTCAGTTCATCAATGCGCGCTTTCAGCTTGTCAAAACTTTCTTCGCGCTGTGAACCTCCGATTATTTCGCCGATTTTTGGAAACAGCACGTCCATAGCCCGTACGGTTTTGCCATCCTCGTTTTGCTTCATGTAGAAGGCCTTGATATCTTTCGGGTAGCTGGTCAGGATTACGGGCTTCTTGAAGTGCTTTTCAACCAGATAGCGCTCGTGCTCGCTTTGCAGGTCGATACCCCAGTGTACGGGGAACTCAAATTTTTCTCCGCTGGCCTCCAGGATTTTTACGCCTTCGGTATAATCCAGACGAACAAATTCGGCGCTGCAAACGCTTTGCAGACGCTCTATTAACTCTTTATCATACAGATTGTTAAGAAACTTCAGGTCGTCCATGCAGCTGTCCAGCGCATACTGTATCAGGTACTTGATGAAGTCTTCGGCCAAGTCCATGTTCTCCTTTATTTCGTAAAAAGCCATTTCCGGCTCAATCATCCAGAACTCGGCCAAGTGGCGTGGTGTGTTGGAATTTTCGGCACGGAAGGTTGGGCCAAAGGTGTATATTTGACCTAAAGCCATAGCTCCGAGTTCTCCCTCCAGCTGTCCGGAAACGGTAAGGCTGGTGTGCTTTCCGAAAAAATCCTGCGAGTAGTCAATCGCTCCGCCTTCGGCGCGGGGAGGGCTGCCTGCCTCCAGGGTGGTAACCTGGAACATTGCTCCTGCCCCCTCTGCATCTGAAGCGGTAATGATGGGCGTATGAAAGTAGTAGAACCCGTTGTCGTTGAAATACTTATGGATGGCGAAGGCCATGGCATGGCGTATGCGCAGCACCGCGCCAAAGGTGTTGGTGCGCGGGCGCAGGTGCGCTATTTCGCGCAAAAACTCTAGCGTGTGCCCTTTCTTTTGCAGCGGATAAGTTTCCGGATTGGCAGCTCCGTACAACTCAATGATTTTTGCCTGTATTTCAATGGGTTGCCCGCTGCCCTGCGATTGTGCCAGCTGCCCAGTGGCGCACAGGCAGGCTCCGGTGGTAACCTCCTTGAGCTGCTCCTCCGAGAAGCTATTTTGCAAGTCAAATACCAGCTGAATGTTGTTGACGGTGGAGCCGTCGTTGAGCGCCACAAAAGCCACATTCTTGTTGCCGCGCTTGGTGCGTACCCATCCTTTTACGGTAACTTCCTGGCCAGTTTCTTTGCGCTGTAGAAGCTCGGAAATTTTAATCCTTCCGGGTGTTTTCATGATAGTTTGAATCGCTTGAATTTTGAGCGTTCGCCTGCTTTGAGTTTTGAGTTTGGGACAGGCGTTAAATTAACAAAGATACCGAATTTCCGGCACAAATGCAAGAGAAATTCTTGTCGATTGACGATTTACGATTGACAGACTCAGGATAACAGCGCACTGTCGACTTGCGACGGTTGACGTTTAAATTATGAATCATGTAACGAATTATTTGACTTTTACACTCGGATTTTGCTCCTAAATTCCTACCTTTGGAGTTTGAAGGCTGTGTGAGCTTCACAAGCTATCTTTGCTTATGGTAAGCCGGCTGTTTTGAACTCAAATAATAAGTTTAGCCATGAAAATTTCGGTATTTATTCACGCTATTGCGGTTGTTGTGATGGCCTCGTGCTGTTCTTCCGCTAAAAAAGAAAATGTAGCCATGATAAAAGAGAATCCTAAAGTGGTGGCGACGGTGGTAGATTCATTGAAAGCCCGCTATGCTAATATTGATGTGGCTCATGCTACCAAAGGAGTAACCCAGGCAGCAGAGTTGTGGTATGAGGGTGATGGAGATGAGAAAGAGTTTGTGAAATTTTGCATGGAGAGTTACGTGAATGACGCTGTCGAGCGTCGGGTGTTATTCCAAAAGCTATCAGAAAAGTTTGAGCTGCTTTTCGGTCACTTTAATCAGCTAGATCTTGGGCTGAAGAGGTCGCTGCATGAGGTGGGCGATGCATTGGGCGATGTGGATTACCGCATGGGAGAATTCGATGTTACGGCGCACTTCAACGATGACATGTTCGATTCAAAGTTGGCATTTGCTACCATAGTGAACTTTCCGTCATACAGCTTGAGCGAGAAGCAGCAAATGGGCGAAGGATGGTCACGTCAGGAATGGGGATATGCTCGCTTGGGAGATTTGTTTACCTCTCGTATTCCTGCTAAGCTCAGACAAGAGGCTTCGGCTGCCGGCGCTGCTGCGGAGAATTATATTGCGGCATACAATATTGTCATGGGCTCTCTTCGCAATGATGCTAATGAGGCCTTGTTTCCTGCCGGTATGAAGTTGATTTCGCACTGGGGGTTGCGTGATGAGCTGAAATCCAGCTATGCGGATTCGAAGCGCGGCTTGGAAAAGCAGCGCATGATTTACGCGGTGATGAAGCAAATTATTGCGCAGGAGATTCCTGCAAAAGTAATTGATAACGGCGAGCGGCAATGGAATCCGATAGCTAATAAGGTATATGAGAACGGTAAGGAAGCTACTGCTGAAAGAGAACAAGACATTCGGTATCAAATGTTTATCAATAATTTTAAGACGCTAAAGGCGGAAGATCCTTATGTGCCGCTGCTGCCTACCTATAGCCATCGTGCTTTTGAGGGCAGCATGGAGTTCTCTCAAGAGGAGGTGCGTGAAATATTTACCCAGCTTATTTCTTCGAGTCAGGTCAAAGAAGTTGCGAAGCTTATAGAAAAGCGCTTGGGGCGCAACCTGGAGCCGTTTGATATTTGGTATGATGGTTTTAAAACCCGTAGCAGCATTGCCGAGGATGATTTGAGCGCTAAAACGGTGAAGGCTTACCCATCTGCGGCTGCATTTGAAAAGGATTTGCCCGGCATTTTGCAACGCCTGGGATTTACAGCAGCAGAGGCGCAGCGTATTAGCAGTAAAATAGAGGTTGATGCGGCTCGTGGTTCAGGTCATGCCTGGGGCGCTCAAATGAAGGGAGATAAGGCTCATTTGCGTACACGTATTCCGGCAAACGGTATGGATTACAAGGGTTACAACATTGCCATGCATGAGTTTGGCCACAATGTAGAGCAAACCATCAGCCTGTATGATGTGGATTACTACATGATGAACGGCGTGCCTAATACTGCCTTTACGGAGGCTTTGGCATTTATCTTCCAGAAGCGTGATTTGGAGGTGTTGGGTATGGCCGAGAAAAATCCTGCCAAAAATCATCTTATGGCGCTTGATATTTTCTGGGGATGCTATGAGATTATGGGAGTATCGTTGGTGGATATGGCTGTTTGGGAATGGCTGTACGCCAATCCCAGTACGACTCCGGCGCAGCTGAGAGAGAATGTGATGCGTATTGCCCGGAAAGTTTGGAATGCCTACTATGCTCCGATTTTGGGCGAAAAAGATTCGCCGATATTGGCCATATACTCTCACATGATAAATACTCCGTTGTATTTGTCCAACTATCCTATGGGGCATTTGATAGAGTTTCAGCTGGAGGAGCATTTGCGTGGTAAGGATTTTGCATCGGAAGTGTTGCGAATATACAGCATGGGGCGCCTTGCTCCTCAGCTGTGGATGAAGCGCGCTACGGGCAGCGAGGTGAGCATTGACCCTATGCTCAAGGCGGCTGAGCTGGCCGTTATGCAGCTGAAGTAGCGGTGCGAAAATGGTGGCGGTAAAGCCTTGCAAAGTGTTGTAGTGCATTTTGCAAGGCTTTTTTTGTTTGATTTTTAACCAAACCCTGTTATATTTTGTAAAGATAATTTGTACTAATTGCGCTTGTAAAAACTTGCAAAAGGCTTATTTTTACAATTTAAAGTCAACGTGTATTTGCTTGAATAATGAAGAGCCTGTTTTGTATTATAATAGTATCTCTGTTTTGTACGCCGAGCCTTTTTGCTACAGTGTATAATCCTTATTTTGAGGATGTTACTCTTGCCGTGGATACAAACCTTTACAAGTTTAGCAAAAATGTAGTGCAGCCTCAGAAGCGCAACGCCTTATATTTTGAGTATACAAGCAGGTATGCCGTATGTGAGGTACGGTTTTACCCTAAAAAAGATATCGGCATTCAAAAGCTGGATTTTGTAACTTCGGCAGGATACGAGGTGCTGGATTCGATAGCTTTTGTAAATAATGAGTGCTATCGGGGGCGCATTCGTTTTGCCGATTTGTACAACAATAAGCAGCTGTCTTTGCTCGTTAATGTCGTTTTTCAAAAAGACGGAATCTTGCAGCGGGCAACGTGGGAGCTGGCTTTGTTTCCGTACACGCAAACTTGGGTTAAGTTTTTTCCGGGTAACGACTTTTTATTTGTAGGAGAAGAAAAAATCTTTGACTTGGAAACAAATAATGCCGACAATATAAAAGTTACGGGAGATTGGCAAACCAGCAATGGTATTGATTACAGGCTAGCGGCTCAAAAAGGGCGGTTGCAGCTGCACGTGTTGCCGCGCGTGTTGGGAGTGAAAGAGTTGAACATCCAGCTCGAAACTTTATCCCCGTATTTGGATGCGAATAAAATGCTGACCTACAACGTTAGCATACCGGCACAACCGCTGACGATTAAGGCAAGTCGGTTAGTGTTTTTGAACATGGATAGAAAAGAGGTTACCTATGATGACGAGGCTCGCTCGAAGGGTGTAATTGTAACCATAGACAACAACCGTCGTTTGCAAATGAAGAAAACGTACAGGATAGAGAATCAGGAGGGTGCGGGCGGATCGCTAGTTGCAGAGCTGTTTACCATAAAGGATTTGACCAATGATAAGGTGCTGTGCAAGTTCACGGTCTTTAACATGCATCGAAAGACAAAGGGTTATCTTTACTTAAAAGATGGTGATTCGCCACAGTTTATTACGAACTTGGATATAACCCCACAGATGCAAATATCCAGAGTGTCTGTTTTGCATGAGGGTGAAGACTGGCGGCAAAGCGTTCAGGTACGCCCCGGTGAAACGGTGGATGTGAGCGTTGAGGGCGAAGCCTTGCATAAGGCCCATTTTCACTGGCAGGATGTGCAGGATGTAACCTCTGATACGCTGGTGCAAACCGAGAACCGGCGGTTGTTTAAGCTGGTAATTCCAATGGATATAAATAAGCGCCGTATAGATTTGCTTAATAATGGACAGCCAACAAAAACTTTTTTGCTGGTGGAGGAGTACCAACATCCCCGCCCGTTTGATTTTATTACGCTCAACTATGGCTATGGTTCTCATACACAGGTAAATAAAATCAGCAACACCATTATATCCCGTAGCGTTATCAAAGATTTTACGCTGTCCTTTAATGAGTCGGGAATAGACAGTAAGACCAAGATGTACGGGAAGCAGTACCTGGATATTGATGTACGCCTTTTGGGTAAGCGGGGTGAAATTATTGAAATGCGTACGTTGAAAAATCAGCTGGTTTGTCCTGATGAAACCTCACCGCGCGGCGCCTACTATAAGGATAAGAATTGCTTGAGCGAGGATATTAACCTGAATAATATTTTGGGTACAAAAACCAGCGCATTGGATAACTTTGGTAAAGTTCAGGTAGATGTTAAACAGTCGGCGGATAAGTATTCAGAACCCGTATTTGAGCACCGTATAGAGGTGATTTATCAACCTAAGGTGATGTTTGATATTGATCTCTCGCTGCCTGCCGGTATGATGATTCAAAACCTTGGAGAGAGTAAAACAGACAAGAGCTCGTTTACCGATAACCTCGGCGGTATCAGTATTGCGCTTATTGCACAGTTCAGCTTTACCGATAGTGAGAAGGCCGGAAAGCTGAGGCCTTATCGTTGCGGCGCCGGATTTTTGTTCATTAATACGTTTAACTTTAGCGAAAGCGCTCAACGTGATTTGGCCATTGTGGCGCTTGGCAGCATTTATCCGCTCAGCTCCCGGCGCATGTTCAACGTTCCTATACATGCCGGGTTTGGGTACAAGCTGCAGGGTAAAGTTCCGTTTGTAATGATAAGCCCCGGCATCAGCGTTACGTTTTAGAGCGCTACAAATCTTGTTTGAAGGTTTTTGCCGTATTCCAATCGGTATTTTTTTGAAAGATATTTCTGTAAAACATTTGTACGAACTTGTTACCATACTGGGGCCGACAGCCGGGGGCAAAACCTCAGTGGCTGCGCATTTGGCCTGTAAGCTGGGAGGCGAAGTCATATCCGGAGATTCGCGCCAGCTGTATCGGGGCATGAGCATTGGTACAGGTAAGGATTTGGCAGATTATGCAGTCAGTGGGGTTCAAATTCCGTACCACCTTATTGATATTGTTGATGCCGGATACAGGTATAGCGTGTACGAGTATGTACGGGACTTTAGAAAAGCGTACGAAGATATTCGCTCGCGAGGAAAAATGCCGGTTCTTTGCGGGGGCAGCGGAATGTATGTTGAAGCGGCTGTAACCGGATACTCACTTGTAGAAGTTCCTCCCGATGAGCAGCTGCGGGAGGAGCTGGAGCTGCTATCGGCTGAGGAGTTAATTGCCAAGTTGGCGGCTTTGAAAAAGCTGCACAACGCTACTGACCTTGATTCACGCAAACGAATTATTCGAGCGATAGAAATAGCGCTACATTCACAAGAGGCCCCTATACCGCAAATGCCGCCAATCAACAACCTGTACGTCGGGATTTTATTTGATAGAGAAACCCGTCGCAATCGAATAACCGAACGCCTGCATGCGCGACTGCGCGAGGGCATGGTAAATGAGGTGCAACAGCTGCTTGATAGCGGAATGGCTCCCGAAAATATTATCTACTACGGTTTGGAGTACAAATTTATTACCGAATACCTTATTGGTAAGCTGGAGTACCATGGCATGGTAGAAAAGCTCAACATTGCCATCCATCAATTTGCCAAGCGTCAGATGACGTGGTTCAGGGGCATGGAGCGCAAGGGCGCCGTTATACATTGGATAGACGGTTTTCTGCCGATGGAAGAAAAACTCCTGCAAGTAGAGCAGCTAATGAATAGGTAGCTACTTTGTCATCCTGAGCAGAGCGAAGGATCTCCGGTTGGCGTTATGGTGATATTTACGCTAACATTCAGCAGGACGTAATTGAGTCGCTTACCTGAAAATTTGCATTCTATTCAGCGTTCGTTGATACTCCTGGGCATTACGGATATGTTGCTCATATGTTTTTGCAAAGGCATGATAACCGGAGAAATCCGAGCGAGCGCAAAAGTAAAGGTAGTCATGCTGCTCATAGTTAAGCACCGCATCTATAGCGCGGGTATCCGGAGTACAAATCGGGCCGGGAGGCAGTCCCTTTATGCGATAAGTGTTATAGTTGTGAGGTACTTTTGTTTGCGAAGCGAGAATACGATGTACGGAAAAATCACCCATCGCATAGCGCACCGTTGGGTCAGCCTGTAGCCTTATTCCCTTGTTCAGACGATTGATATACACACCGGCAACGGTAGGCATTTCGTCATACTTGGTTGTTTCTTCGCATACAATGGAGGCTAAAACCACCACTTGCTCACGGGATAACTTGCTGCGCTTCAACTTTTTATCACGACCATTGTTGCGCCAAAAGTTTTCCCACTCCTTGTTCATTCTATCAAAGAGTCCGTTGAGGCTGATGTTCCAGTAAACTTGGTATTTGTTGGGAACAAACATGGAGAAAAAGCTATCGGTATTGAATCCATACTTGCGAGCCATTGTTTCGTCAGTCATTGCCAAAATAATGGACATCGAATCCGGTTCCACCTGCTTGGCCAAGGTGCCTGCCAGGCGTTCTCTGGTGCGTACCGAAGGAACCATGAAGTCAACAGGATATTGCATGTTGGAGGCAAGCATGCGCACAACCTTTTTGTTGCTCATACCCTGCACCAGCTTAAAGCGACCGGGGTAAACCTTACGTCCGTACTCAAGCCTGTTCATGGCGCGCCGCAGCGTATTCATATTCTCAATGTAGCCCGAAGACGCCAGATGCCGGATAACGTCATCCTTTGTAGAGCCGGTAGGAATGTATATATAACCGCCTTGCTCCGGAGCCTTTACGTTGCTACCGTACAGCTCATCGTAAAAGTAGTATAGCGTACCAAGCGCTAAACCCAGTACAATGGCGCCTAGGAAATTTAACGGCTTACTTAGCGAAGACTTTGGGGTGTTGTTTTTTGCAGAGGTGAAATTTCTCATGGAAATCTATTATCCTGCAAAGTTAACATGATTTGAGTCTGTAGAAAAAATAAACATGCATAATATTTGCTATCTTTGCATACAATGCTTGAAACGTTTAAGTTAAATGTTTGATAACTAAATAATTGCGTTATACTATGAAGGTAAAAGAGGTAAAGATAGAGGTTGCCGAATATGCTTCGGTTGCAGAGCTTGGCGCAGAAGATGCGATGCTGGTACAAAGAGCGAAAGAAATGGCTAACAATGCCTATGCGCCTTACTCCAAATTTCAGGTAGGAGCCGCCGTGCTACTGGCCAATGGAGAAGTTGTTACCGGGGCTAACCAGGAAAATGCGGCCTACCCGTCAGGCTTGTGCGCGGAGCGTACAGCCCTGTTTTATGCCGGGGCAAAATATCCGGATGTGGCAGTGAAAACCATTGCCATAGCTGCGCAAACCGATCATAAGTACTGCGATCAGGCCGTATATCCATGTGGTAGCTGCCGGCAGGTGATGCTCGAAACCGAAAAGCGTGGACAGCAGCCCATAAAGGTTATTATGGTGGGCGAACGCGCTATTGAGGTAGTAAAAGATGCGGCCTCCTTACTGCCCCTTCATTTCGATTTGGATGCAGAAGGCAACGTATAGTCCTGAAAATAAAATAGTTATGAATATTAACCCGTAAACTTGTAGGCTGATTTATTGATGAACATTATTTTGTTTTTACTCGTCGGATTTATTGTTGGCGCCCTTGTGGCATGGTTGGCTGTCCGATTGAAGTATGCCAACCAAAGAGGTATTTCACAGGAAGAGCTGGAGCTTAAATACGTGCAAAAAAGTATGTATGATGAGCTCAAGGGTGAGCTGAATGTACGGGGAGCGGAGCTGCAAACCAAAGTTGCCGAATGTGCGGAGCTGCGTGAATTAAGCCGGTCGCTTTCCGGAAAATTGGAGGAAAATAGAGTAGAGCTGGAGGCTACGCAAAAGAAGTTGCAGGTGGAGTTTGAGAATTTGGCAAACAAAATTCTGGAGGAGAAAAGCAAAAAGTTTGTAGAAATAAACGAAGAAAAAATAGCGGGAATCCTGAATCCGCTAAAGGAGAGAATACAAACCTTTGAGAAAAAAGTAGACGAAACGTACAGCAACGAAACTCGCGAAAAAGCCTCTTTACGCAAGGAGCTGGAGCTGATGATGCAAACCAACAGGCAAATGAGCGATGAGGCCGGAAAGCTCACCCGTGCTCTTAAAGGTGATAGTAAGGTGCAGGGAGATTGGGGCGAAGTGCAGCTGGAGGTATTGCTCGAAAAATCCGGGTTGATACGTGATATTCATTATCGCAAGCAGGAAAACTTTAAAACTGAAGATGGCGCAAACGTGCGTCCTGACTACGTTGTAAATCTGCCCGAAGGAAAAAACTTTGTGCTTGACTGCAAAGTTTCGCTCACAGCGTACGAGCGTTTTTGCAGCGCTGATGACGAAAAGCAAAAAGCAGCCTTCCTTTCTGAGCATACGGCTAGCCTTGCCCGACACATTACCGATCTCGGCAGCAAAAGCTACCAGAATCTTTACGGCATAAACCCGCCTGATTTTGTATTCCTGTTTATACCTGTTGAACCTGCGTTAAGCGTGGCTTTACAAAGCGATCCGGCGCTGTTTGATAAAGCCTTTGCCAAAAATGTAGTGCTGGTTTCTACCTCTACGTTGCTGGCAACGCTGCGCACCATTACCTTTATTTGGAAGCAGGAAAACCAAAAGCGTAACGTGCTGGATATTGCCAAAGAGAGCGGGGCGCTTTACGATAAGTTTGTTGGCTTTATCGACGACCTTATCAGCGTAGGTAAGAAAATAAATGACGCTCAAGACGACTACAAGGCAGCCATGAATAAGCTCACGGAATCCTCCAGAAAAGGGGATACCATTATTGGCCGCATTGAGCGGATAAAAAGTTTAGGAGCAAATACTACCAAATCTATTCCGCAAAAATTGCTGGATAGAGTGGAGGACGATATCGCTGAGTAGGCAGCTTGCCATCCTTCGTCATAATGTAAAATTCATAAATCTTTAGTTCTCATGTCATTGCTGTAAAAGTCAAGACGAAAATATACTCGAACCGCATTTTGTCAGGCTCACGCGCCCCAACGTATTTGAATGTCGATGATATGTATTTGATATTTAAAGTATTATGAATTGAACGTAAAGTTAAATAGCGTTTATCACATTTCAATCCTTTGCTTTTTACGAGTAAAAATTTGGGGTAGTGATAAAAAAGGCGTACCTTTGTACCACTTTTAGTGGTAAAAGATTTTTTAAAGAATACACGGCAATGAAAAGGACATTTCAACCATCGGTACGCAAGCGTAAAAACAAGCACGGTTTCAGAGAAAGAATGGCTACCGCTAATGGTCGTAGAGTGCTGGCCGCACGTCGTGCGCGTGGTCGCAAAAAGCTTACAGTTTCCGACGAGCCTAAGTACGGCAAGTAGTCTGCATGGCGTCAACGCTTGTTGGCGCTTGTAATTTGTTGCTTGGCATATGAAGTAAAGACCCGCAAGGCTGTCTTTACTTTTTTGTTTATACCTTACTAGTGAGGAAAATAGGGCAACAAAGCGTTACCGGTTGTCATCCTGAGCGAAGTGAGGGATCTCGGATTTGCACGATGATGGTGCATTACTACAGCATGAGCTGCTTCGACAAGTTCAGCATGACACTCCACAAGCCTGAATTGTAAATGTTAGATCACAGCTATTTTTCGGAGCAAATTATTCCCATTGCCGACAAGGTTCTGAAGGGCGAGCGAGTTGGCCAAGAGGATTGTTTGACGTTATACAGGCAAGCCTCGTTGCCGGAGTTGGGCGTGCTGGCAAACGCCGTGCGTGAAAGATGGAATGGTAAAAAGGTGTTTTTTAACCGCAACTTTCACATTGAGCCCACCAATATTTGCGTAAATAAGTGCAAGTTCTGCTCTTATCGACGCGAGGAAGGGCAGACGGGTAGCTGGGATTTATCGTTGGATGAAATCTTTACTATTGCTCAACATTATGTAAATAAGGATATTACGGAGGTTCATGTGGTGGGGGGAGTGCACCCTCGTCACGCCTTTGATTACTATGAAAAAATGATCGGAGGTCTGCATGAGCTGCTGCCACAGGCTCACATTAAGGCATTTACAGCAGAGGAATTGTGGAAAATGGCAGAATTGCGGGGAACACCTGTAGCGGATGTGCTGTATAGATTGCAGGAGCTGGGCTTGGGCTCTATTCCCGGCGGAGGTGCGGAAATCCTTGACGATAGCGTGAGAGCGGTTATTTGCGCTCAAAAAATAAGCTCCCAAATCTGGCTAAATGTACACGAACAGGTGCATTCGCTGGGAATGCCCAGCAATGCTACCATGCTTTACGGCCACGTGGAAACTTTTGAGCATAGGGTAAAGCATTTATCGCAACTTCGTGATTTACAGGATATTACAAAAGGATTTAATGCCTTTATTCCGCTTAAGTATCGCAGCGCTAATAATGAGCTGGGAGCAGCCGGAGAGCTGGCTGTTATGGAAGATCTCCGTAATTTGGCCATCTGTAGAATCTTTCTGGAAAATGTTCCGCATATAAAAGCCTACTGGCCTATGCTGGGCAAAAGCGTGTCCCAGCTGGCTTTGGCCTTTGGCGCCGATGATTTGGACGGTACTATTGATGATAGCACCAAAATATATTCTATGGCGGGCGCTCATGATAAAAATCCGGCTATGTCAGTGGCGGAGCTGGCAAATATTTGCCGTAGTGCAGGTTTTACTCCGGTAGAACGAGATTCGCTGTATCGGGAAATTAAGCAATATTAACGTGCTTTGCTTTGTATTATGCCCATGTAAGCCTTACTTTATGTAGCTTTAGCGTTTATACAAACATTACCTATAATTGATGCTCATGCTGAAGAAAGATAAAAAGGAGCCGGTATTTTCTGCAGGAAGGGAAACGCATATCCACTTTTCCCTGTGGGGAATTTGGCGCAATTTCTATGTGAGAAGCATTGTATTTGTCGTTTGTATGGCTATACTGTTGGCCTTGCTTACCACCTTGGTGTTGCGTATTGTTACGCGCCATGGGCAAACATATCCGGTGCCGGAGTTGGCCGGTATGTCTATTGCCGATGCGCAAAAGCTGGCTAAATCCAAGAAAATGCACGTGGTTATAAACGATTCGGTTTACATTGCCCATAAGCCCGGAGGTATGGTAATAGAGCAGAATCCGAAGAGTAAGGTAAGAGTAAAAAAAGATAGAAAGCTATTTGTTACCATAAATGCCCTCTCCGCAAAACGTGTAGGAGTGCCGGATGTTGCAGGCTTATCATTGCGACAAGCCAAGGCAACGCTTGAAATGCAGGGGCTGGAGGTTGGCAGGCTATCCTTTGCGCCGGATATAGCAAACAACAACGTGCTGAGACAACAATTCCGTGGCGCCATTCTCAAAGAAGGAGACAAGCTGGTGGTGGGTAGCCGGGTTGATTTGGTGTTGGGTAAAAGTAGAGCATCGGTTCGTACTGCGGCTCCGCAGCTGATAGGGCTTTCGCTTCCATCGGCAAGATCCGGCATTATAGAAGCCTCGCTTAACGCTGGTCGTATACGTTATGATGAGTCGGTAAAAAATATGACGGATTCGCTGGAGGCGAAAGTGTACTTGCAATACCCGGTTGCCACAGAAGAATCTACGCTGGAGGTTGGCTCTTTGGTAGACATTTTTCTTACGGTAAACTCCGCCAGGTTGGGGCAGTAGTAAATTTTACGAGGCGAGTTCATAGGTTTAGCTCATGGTTATACGCAAAAGAATACTGTGCATGATGCTGCTTCTGGCCGCGGGTACGTCTTTTGCCGGTGAAATGCTGGCGCCTTTGAGTGCACGTGCGAAACGCCCTGCCATTCAGCCACTGAATAACGCTCCGCTAGCTGCAGCTGCTGATACGCTTGCTCTTCCGTTTTTCGATGACTTTTCGGCCGCTACGAATGGTATTCCCGATCAAAATAAATGGTTGGATCGTACGGTATTCATTAACAATACCTATGGCATCAATCAGCCTACCATCGGCGCTGCTACTTTTGATATTTTAAATGAGAAAGGTGAGCTGTACGAGCAAACCAATAGCTATGGTTTTACGGCGGACTCGCTTACCTCAAAGCCAATTCGACTGCTGCCGGCAGATACCTTAGGAGGCGTATTTCTCAGCTTCTACTTTCAGCCCGGAGGATATGGGGATATGCCGGAGCGAGAGGATTCTTTAGTTCTGCAGTTTCGGCTGAATGATACTACTTGGATTTCAGCTTGGAGAGCATCTACAGACAAAACGCTTAAAACCAATGCCGCCCATGTAATGCAGGAGTTTATGCAATCTATTGATACTCAGATATATACCTTGTCGGATACCTTTCAGACCAAATTTTACAGGGCGATGGTGCCTATTCCCAAACGATTCTGCTACTCCGGATTTCAGCTCCGTTTTGTAAATTATGCCAGTCGTGCGACTTCGGAAATTGAAGGAATGACGGGCAACTGCGATACGTGGAATTTGGACATGGTGTACCTGAATCGAAATCGCACCATAGCTGATACGGTGATGATAGATGTTGCTCTTCAGCAGCCTGTGAAATCTATTTTGAAAGGCTACGAAAGTATGCCCTGGCGACACCTCAAGTTGAGTACCAGAGCACAGCGGGAGCAGCTGTTTACCGGCGGTAAGGTGTTGTTGGGATACAATGTTGCCAACCTGGCAAAATCCGCCTCATCATTTACTACATCTGTGAACTTGAGGTGCGTACAGGGTGGCGCTTTGAACAAGGGGGACAGGGGAGGTCATAACATTCAGGCGGATACGGTTCGTTCGGATTTTGAACATTACCTGTCAAGCGAAGATATCTTGTCGCCTAGTGCAACGCAGGACTCTGTGGCCTTTGATATAAAATTGTACATCGATAGCTATAACGCAAACCCCGGCTTGCGATCGGTGCTGGTTGCCAACGACACCAGTACCTACGAGCAAAAATTTTATACCTGCTATTCATACGATGACGGTACAGCCGAAAACGGCTATGGTGTTTTTGGTAATAGTGCATCGAGAGCAAGAATAGCGGTACAGTACTATTCGTACCTGGCCGATACGCTCAGTAGCGTTTACATATACTTCAACAGTACGCAGGATGGCGGCAACCTTCAACCTTTTACCCTATCGGTGTGGAACGATGTAGGTGGAGCGCCTGGACAGCAGCTGTATAGCGAGAGTAATCATACTGCCGAATTCGATAGTCTTAACTCATTTGTATGCTATAAGTTGACGCGTAAAGTGGTGGTGAACGGGTTGTTCTACGTTGGTATAGTGCAGCAGAGCAATGCCTTGCTCAATATTGGTTTTGACAAGAATAGAGCGCCCGCCGGAAAGCTATTTGTTGACGAAGGAAATGGCTGGGTAAAGTCAGCGTATGATGGCGTTGGAGCGCTTATGATACGACCCTCGTTTGCTCCGTTTACTTGGGATGAAACAACCGGCGCCCCTCGGGAAAAAACGACCTATACTGTGGTAGCATATCCTAATCCTGCGGATGAAGAGCTGTACCTGAAGCTGCCTTCGGAGCTACAGGATAAAAATATTTCGGCAAAAATTATTTCATATACGGGACGAACTTTGCTGCATCGGGTTGACGTAACCGATGTTATAAATGTATCCGGACTACCGCAAGGCGCATATCTGTTGCAGCTGCTGATAAATGATAAACCCGTGGCCATACAATGCTTTTTGAAAAGGTAGTAGCTTGTGCCGAGCCTTGCCTTGAGGGAAGAAATCAAATGAAAAATTCCAAAGAAACAGGAGAGGTTGATACGGAAGAAACCGATGAGCAATCAGGCTTATTCGAGCATTTTAACTTTGCTGTAGACAAGGGGCAAACCTTGCTGCGCATTGATAAGTTTCTGAGTAATAGGATTGAGGGGATTTCTCGAAATCGTATTCAGAACGCTGTCGACGCTGATAGTGTTTTGGTTAATGGTAAGCCTGTAAAATCAAGCTACAGGGTGAAACCGTTGGATGTTATTTCGGTGGTAATGCCTTACCCGCCAAGAGACACAGAAATCGTTCCGGAGAACATTCCACTCAACATAGCGTATGAGGATGACGACCTGATTGTACTGAACAAAGAAGCCGGTATGGTGGTACATCCCGGGCATGGAAACTTCAGTGGTACGCTAGTGAATGCTCTTGCCTGCTATTTGCAGGATTTACCCTTATACCAAGCTGGCGGTATTCGTGCCGGACTAGTACACCGTATCGATAAAAACACATCCGGATTGTTGGTAGTGGCAAAAAATGAGCTGGCTCATACCAAGTTGGCCAAGCAGTTTTTTGATCATACCACCAAGCGCCAGTATATAGCGTTGGTGTGGGGAGTGCCGGATCCTGAGAGCGGAGCTATTGTTGGCAACATCGGCCGTAGCCTGCAGGACAGGTTAAAGATGACGGTATTTCCGGATGGCGAAAACGGTAAGCCTGCAATTACGCATTACTCTGTGGTAGAGAACTTTGGCTATGTTTCGGCGGTGGAGTGCAGGTTAGAAACCGGACGTACGCATCAAATTCGTGCGCACTTTCAATACATAGGTCATCCGCTTTTTAATGATGAGCGCTACGGCGGCAATGTAATTTTGAAAGGGACGACCTTCGCCAGGTATAGGCAGCTTGTACGGAATTGTTTCGAGATGCTTCCACGCCATGCGCTACATGCAAAGACGTTAGGCTTTGTACATCCCACAACGGGCAAAGAAATGCTGTTTGACTCTCCGCTGCCGGACGATATGGAGCTGGTAATGGAGAAGTGGCGAAGATATATTGAGAGCCGGTAGTGGTAGGCCGAGCGTTGAAAATGGAAGGGTTGAAAAATTAATGGCAGCCTTGTTTGATCGTTCGACTTAAAAACATATTCAAGGCAAACGAGCCGGATGAAAATTCAGCTGCCGGGGAATTCTCGGTAGCTGCTCAAAAAGCAGTAAGTAAAGCCTCGGATATTTCCGAGGCTTTACTTACTACAGACAACGGCGTAAAAGCTTACGCTAACTTATTTACGTGAAGGGCAGCAGAGCTCTTTAAGTTTGCCGCCTTATTATCGTGAATAAGATTCATTTTAGCTAGCTTATCCAGCATAGCCGTTACCTTAGGCAGCATTTGAGCTGCCACAACTTTATCTGTAGTGTGGCGCAAAGCCTTAAGGGCGTTACGGGTAGTTCTAGCAAAATACCTGTTGTGAATGCGACGAACCTCGTCTTGACGAGCTCTTTTGATTGCTGACTTAATGTTTGCCATAGTACGTTTGGTATATCAACTTTTGGTAGCCCATAGGAGAGTCGAACTCCTCTTTGCAGAATGAAAATCTGACGTCCTAACCGATAGACGAATGGGCCAAATCGTTTTTTTCAGGTGGGTGCAAAGGTACAAACCTTTTTCATACGTTGCAAACTATTTCAAACTAATTTTTTTGCTAAAAAGTTAAAAACTTGGCTACCTTTGTACTCAGCTGACAATTGGCAGCGGACAATTGACGATGTTGTGTCGTATTTTGCTGATTATTAGCATTGTACGTAGTTAAATCGGTGTAGTTATCCGCCTGTTGTTTTTACCGTCCGTTGTCACTTGTCCATTGTCGTATGGTTTCTATTAGCAATTTAGTTGTAGCGTTTAATGGCATCACACTTTTTGATGATGTCACTTTTATGGTTAATCCGCGAGACCGTATTGGCTTGGTGGGCAAAAACGGCGCCGGAAAATCTACGCTCCTCAAAATAGTCTGCGGGTTACAGGCTCCCACTTCCGGTCAGGTGGCTATACCGGAGGGGGTTACTCTTGGATATTTGCCTCAGATAGTGAAAGTTGCAGATGGTAGAACCGTTATGGATGAGGCGTTTACGGCCTTCGCCCACCTGCAGGTCCTGGAAAAAAAGCTGGAGGATATTACCCGTGAGCTGGGCGAGCGCACCGATTACGAATCGGAGAGCTACATGAAGCTGATTGAGAAGCTGAATGAAGTACACGACAAGTACCATATGCTAGGTGGAGATAATCGAGAGGGCGAGGCTGAGAAGGCGCTGATGGGCTTGGGCTTTAAACGGAGCGATTTCGCACGGCAAACGACGGAGTTCAGCGGAGGCTGGCGTATGCGCATTGAGCTGGCAAAGATTTTGTTGCGGCGTCCGGACCTTATTCTGCTCGATGAACCGACCAATCACCTTGATATTGAGAGTATTCAGTGGCTGGAGGAGTATTTGAAAACATACTCCGGCGCGCTTATACTTATATCGCACGACCGCGCCTTTTTGGATGCGGTAACCAATCGTACCGTTGAGCTGGTAATGGGTAGGGCGCACGACTATCGCGTTGCATATTCTAAATATGTGGTTCTGCGTAAGGAGCGCCGGGAACAGCAAGTGGCCGCATATGCCAACCAGCAAAAGGCCATTGAGAAGACCGAAGAGTTTATTGAGCGCTTCCGCTATAAGGCGGCTAAGGCCAATCAGGTACAATCGCGCATAAAAATGCTTGAGAAGGTTGATCGTATTGAGATTGACGATGAGGAAACGGCGGCCATGCATATTAAGTTTCCGCCTGCGCCCCGCTCCGGTCAGGTGGTATATACTGCGCGAAATGTGAAAAAACAGTTTGATGGTAAGGTTATTTTTTCCGGAGCCGACGTTACGATAGAGCGGGGCGATCGAGTTGCGTTTATAGGCAGGAACGGTGAGGGAAAAACGACTATGAGCCGTATCTTGGTTGGCAGCTTACCCTGTGAGGAGGGCGAATCAAAGTTGGGGCACAATGTAAACGTTGGCTACTTTGCCCAAAATCAGGATGACTTGATGGATGGTGAGTTTACCGTTTTTGACACGTTAGATAGAGTGGCGGCGGGAGAGATTCGAACGAAGCTGCGCGATATTCTTGGTGCATTTCTGTTTAAGGGCGAAGATGTGGACAAAAAGGTAAAAGTGTTGTCGGGAGGAGAGCGTTCACGTTTGGCTATGGCAAGGCTCATGCTGGAGCCATATAATCTTTTGGTACTCGACGAGCCGACCAACCACATGGACATGCGCTCTAAAGATATATTGAAAAATGCCCTGTTGAAGTACGACGGCGCCCTTATAGTGGTATCTCACGACCGTGAATTTCTGGACGGATTGGTAGGTAAAATTTACGAATTCCGTGATGGCAGGGTGAAAGAGCATTTGGGTGGCATTTGGGAGTTTATGCAGCGTCGTAAGCTCGAAACGTTAAAGGAGATGGAGGCTGCCGCTGTGGTTGAAAAGGCCGCTCAGGTAAAAGAGCCGGTTAAGGAGGCGCAATATCAGGAGAAAAGAACGCAGGATAAAATTAGCCGGAAGTTGCGCAGGCAGCTGGAGGAAGTGGAGGCGCAAGTTGAAACGCTGGACGCCGAAATTTCGGAAATGGATGCTCTGCTGGCGGAAAAACCGGAGCTGGCCACTGCCGGATTCTTTGCTAAGTATGACGCTGTAAAGAAGCGGCAGCAAGAAGCGATGTGGCAGTGGGAAAAATTGCAAACGAAATAACAGGTTACAAATTATAGTTTATGATTCACAATTTGGACGCCGCACATCGTGCGTTGCCACCCTGGGCTCCGATTCCTCCACGCGCCCGCTCGTACCTCGCGGGCTTGGTCGGAATGACGCCGTCTTTTGAAGGAGGGGGTGTTTTGCGGCGGCTATGCCGCCGCAAAACATCCTTTTTTCTCTCACCGCCGTCCCGTCATTCCGACCGGAGCGCAGCGGAGCGGAGGAACCCCTTTTTCCCCCCACGCCGCCCGTCATTCCGACCGGAGCGCAGCGGAGCGGAGGAACCCTTTTTTCTCTCACCGCCGTCCCGTCATTCCGACCCCCTCGGCTTCGCTCGGGGCAGGCTCCGCGCAGCGGAGCGGAGGAACCCCTTTTTCCCCTCACCGCCGCCCGTCATTCCGACCGGAGCGCAGCGCAGCGGAGGAACCCCTTTTTTCCCCTCACCGCCGCCCGTCATTCCGACCCCCTCGACTTCGCTCGAGGCAAGCTCCGCGCAGCAGAGCGGAGGAACCGCCGTCCCGTCATTCCGACCCCCTCGGCTTTGCTCGGGGCAAGCTCCGCGCAGCGGAGGAACCATGAACCTGTAAAACTCTGAAAATCAACCATATGGAAAAGAAATTTTTTAAACCCCGTCAGGCAACCCCGGAAAACTTGCTGTTTGGTATCCGTCCCGTGATGGAGGCGATACGAGCGGGACGGGAGCTCGATCGTATCTTGGTTAAAAAAGGCTTGGAGGGAGACTTGGCGCAGGAGCTCATGCAGCTGGTTCGTGACGGTAATATCCCGTTTCAGCTGGTCCCGTATGAAAGGCTAAACGGCCTTACCCGAAAAAATCATCAGGGAGTGGTAGCCTTCTCTTCGCTTATTGAGTATGCTAATTTTGAGGAGGTAGTGATAAGCGTTGTTGAAGAGGGCAAAACACCTTTGATATTGCTGCTTGACGGAGTTACCGACGTGCGTAACTTTGGAGCCATTGCCCGCTCTGCCGAATGCGCCGGCGTGCACGCCATTGTGGTTCCGGCAAAGGGAGCGGCGCAAGTAAACGGCGATGCTATGAAAACGTCTGCCGGAGCCTTAAGCGTACTGCCGGTTTGTCGGGTTCCCAGCGTAAGGAGCGCTATATATTTTCTACGGGATAGCGGAATTCAAGTTGTAGCGGCCACAGAAAAGGCGGAGGAGAGCGTTTATAGCGCAGATTTTACGCAACCTGTGGCAGTGGTGGTAGGCTCCGAAGAAGCGGGCGTCTCTCCGGAGGTGCTGAAGCTGTCGGATAAGCTGGTGCGCATTCCCTTATGCGGGAGTATTGCTTCGTTGAACGTGTCGGCGGCGGCAGCAGCCGTGCTGTTTGAGGCGGTAAGGCAAAGAACGGTATAGCGGCTCGCAATCGCCGGCAACCGGTTGCCGGCGATTGCGGCCGAAGCCAAGCGATCCTCCGATGCCGCCCGCTGGCTTACCGGCAACCGTTTATCACGAATCGTTATTGTTGTACAATAAAACGATAATCTTTCCGTTATAGGAGTGTATGGGCAGCTTTTGCGTAAGAAAAAGTTGTGTAAGCGGAAAAAGCGCTACCTTTGCCCTCCATGACCTCTTCTTTTTTAGGTGTGAAAACGATGTTTGCAAATAGTACGTCAGTGTCAATGAATTCAGGCCTCCCGGACCAAAAGTTTGGCACGATTTTTGCACACACACACACACGAGGTAAGCGTAAAATCAAAATTTTTTTAGCGGAGCTAAAAGCAAGGCCGGATAAGGCTTGCAGCGTTTTTTTCTTGCCTGTATATACTTGTATGTACGGGAGTGCAAAAATTTGCACGTTTCAATTGAGCTCAGGGAGCGCCGTTGCGGGCGCTTCCCGGGCTTTTTTTGTACCCAGCTGAACAAAATATGTAAAAAATAGCTAAATATACATAAAAAGCATAGCGCTTCGTACCGGAAATCTGCAAAATTTACCATGAGAACAGGCGCGAGTGGGTCCCCTTAGGGCATGGTTTTTCCATGCCGCAAGAGCGGTAGCCTACTTGCAGGTGAATTTTCCCCTCCGGAAGTGCGCCTGCAAGCAGGCTACCGCTCTTGTTTTTTATGTACGGTGAAAAAAAAATTAAAGCGTCGCTTCGGCGTAGGTCTGTTCGCTGGGCCCTGCAGAGCCTCCATACAAGGTATACGCCGCAAAGCGCCGCTTTTTATAGCGCATAGCTAAAAATTATGAATTATAAATTAAAAATGGCAGAGATTCCTCCACGCGCCCGCTCGTACCTCACGGGCTTGGTCGGAATGACGGCAGCATTTGAAGTAGAGTGGGGGAGTGTTTTGCGGCGGCGCAGCCGCTGCAAAACACCCTTCTTACCCCACCGCGGCGCCGTCATTCCGACCGGAGCGCAGCGGAGTGGAGGAACCTCTATCCTCACCGCTGTCCGCAGCGGCGCACAGGAACCTCTATCCTCACCGCTGTCCGCAGCGGCGCACAGGAACCTCTATCCCGCCGAAGGCTCGGAGCAGGCTCCACGCAGCACAGGAACCACTGCGCTCACCGCTGCCCGGAGCAGCCGCAGCGGAGCACAAGAACTTCCGTCTCGCCACTGCTCGGAACGGAGGAACCACCGCCGTTGCTCAAGAGGCAAGCCCTTTTTTGCGGCGCCCGCAGCGCGCGATCTGCGGCATCATTACCGTTGCCTCGTTGTATCGACCGCAGAGACGGGGCAAGAGTTTTCTCGGTTTCGCTGCGCTTCACTCGAAATGACGGCTGTGGCAGAGGGTAAAATTAAGGAGAGGGGGGGGAGTGTTTTGCGGCGGCGCAGCCGCCGCAAAACCCCTTCTTACTCCACCGGCGCCTCGTCATTCCGACCGGAGCGCAGCGGAGCGGAGGAACCTCTATCCTCACCGCTGCTCAGGAGGCAAGCCCTTTTTTGCGGCGCCCGCAGCGCGCGATCTGCGGCATCATTACCGTTGCCTCGTTGTGCCGACCGCAGAGAAGGGACAAAGTTTTCTCGGTTCCGCTGCGCTTCACTCGAAATGACGAGTGGCAGAGGGTAAAATAAGTAGGGGCTCGGAGCTTGCTCCGCACAGCGCCCGCAGCTTGCTTGTAATGTTTTGATAATTAACGAATTGATAATTAATAAATTGTAATTAATAATTAGTAAATGAAAAGGGAAACCCCTTCCTTTTGCTTGTAAACCATATAGCTACTAACCATTACCAACTAAATTAACTAACTAAAAATGAAACACGTAAAAAAAATATTCCTGCTGCTGTTAGCCGGGATGGCAGCGCAGGGCGCATGGGCGCAAAACCACCTGTATGCGCCGCCTCTCAAAGCTTACACCATTGAGAGCGCCACTGCCGCCACTGCCGCCACTGATGTC
The DNA here is from genome assembly GCA_031266015.1 of Prevotellaceae bacterium. Taxonomy (GTDB): domain Bacteria; phylum Bacteroidota; class Bacteroidia; order Bacteroidales; family UBA932; genus JAISBU01. Next base: position 38,438 of record JAISBU010000018.1, read on the forward strand.
CGCTACCAATGGTATAGGAACGGGGAAATCATTCCTGGTACAGCTGCCACGCACGATAGTTACGAGGTGCCTGAAACCCAGGCCGTGGGGCGAAACGTAGAGTTCAAGCGGGCTGCCTATGTTGATGGCTGCAGTGAGCGGAAGTTTTCCAACGCCATTATTATTACCTTTTGCGGCTTGGTTACGCCTAGCGGACTTTGCTGGGCGGACCGCAACGTTAGCACGCCTGCCCACTTTGCCAGTGCGGCCGATGCTTCAGCGGACTACGCCTGGTACCAGTGGAACAGGCCAGATAAGGCTTGGTTGCCTTCTGATGGCGGAAATGGCGTTGCTGTTACGGGTTGGAATGCCACGGCTGATCAGGCTACCACGTGGACAAACGGCAGTCCCTGCCCTGCCGGGTGGCGGTTGCCTACGATGCTTGAATATCAGGAGCTCGACAGTTTGAGTGGTCAGTATACTGGTGGCCCTAACGGGACTAGAGGCGGTCAGTGGGTGGCCGCCAATAGTAAGGGTAACGCCGTTGCGGGTCGGTTCTACGGCCCCAACGCTACCACGTGCTCGCTTCCCGACAACATGGTCGGCTGTGTCTTCTTCCCTGCTTCGGGCTACCGTAACACCTCCAATGGAGCGCTCACCAGCCAGGGCGCGAACGGGTACGGTTGGAGCAGTACGCAGTATAACGGTACTACCGGTTACCGCCTGAACTTCAACAGTACAGCCAGCACCCCGGCCGGCAACAACAGTAAGGCGTACGGCTACCCCGTTCGCTGCGTCCAATAAATTTTCGAGGCCTCC
>JAISBU010000037.1 GCA_031266015.1 Prevotellaceae bacterium
ATCCTCACCAACGCGCTTTCGGGCAAAAATATGGGGGCGTACCTCGGGCTGTTCAACGGCACTATTTGCCTGCCGCAAATTGTGGCGGCGCTCGTGGGCGGCAGCCTGCTCTACCTCACGGGCGGCATGCAGGTGAACATGCTGCTGATAGCAGGCGCGTTGCTGCTTGCCGGAAGCCTCGCCGTGCAGCTGACGGTGAAGAAGTGAATTTTGAATTCTATTAAACCCTGTAAACAGAAAATTTATGAAGTACATAGTTTTAGCGGCAACGCTGGCTTTGCTTGTCAGCTGCCGGGAGGAGGTTACGCTCAGCGTACCCGAAAAATCAGCAATAAAAGGGCTGGCGTCGCCAATTATTCTTGATAGCAAGGAAACTACCATATACCTGAATGATTATTTTACGTCAAATTCAGGCATTGATAGCGTTGCTGTTAACGAAGGTAATTACCTGATTGACTATGCTAATAATATTTTGATAATCAGACAATTAGGCAACGCGTCTTCGTTGTTGAATGAGGTGAAAGTTTGGGTGGATGGTGAGCCGTATTCACTTATTGCCAAACAAAAAGATGAGCATGATTTTACGCTTACCATCCCCGATAAAGGCTACAAAAAAGTGCAGGTAAAAGGGGAGTTCAACGGCTGGAATGCGAATGACGGAAACATGCGTCGTGTGGGCGATAGCTGGAGCGTTACCTTGACCGCATCGCGTGGCAGCTACCAGTACTGCCTGGTTTTTGATGGTAAAAAAGAAGGCCTAGATCCGACCAATCCTCACAAGGTGAGCAACAACGCGGGCGGCTTCAACTCCTTAGCTACAGTCGGACAAACCACCGGGCAACCGCCTGTTTTAATTACCCAAAGGCAGGAAGGTAATAAGCTGACTTTCTTAGCTGAAAATACCGCACAGGAGCTGTTCGTTTACTGGGAAAACTACAGGCTTGACGACCGGTTTGTTAAGCAAAGAGATAGCATTGTAGAAGTTCTTATTCCGCAAAATGCAGCTGCGCTCAATCGCTCCAGCATTCGTGTATGGGCCTATAACCAGGCGGGTATTGCTAACGACCTGCTTGTTCCGTTGCATAATGGAAAGGTGATAAGTAACCCCAAGCTGCTAACGCGCCAGGATAAGCCCACGCAAATTATCTACTCGCTTATGGTAGATAGATTTGTGAATGGCGATAGCACAAACGACTTTCGCATAAATAGCGCGGAAGTGCTGCCCAAGGCAGACTACTTTGGCGGAGATTTGGCTGGCATCACGAAGAAGATTGTCGCCGGATATTTTCAGCGGCTGGGTGTAAATACCATTTGGCTTTCGCCCCTAATGCAAAATCCGTATGATGCTTGGGGACAAAATGTTAACCCAAATACAAAATTTTCCGGATACCACGGCTACTGGCCGCTTTATCTGACGCAAGTGGATAAAAGATTCGGTACGGATGCCGATTTGCATAAATTACTTGCCGAAGCGCACAAGCGCAATATGAATGTAATTGTGGATTATGTGGCGCACCATGTGCATATCAAGAGCCCGATAATTAAAGAGCATCCTGATTGGATAACACCGCTGAAATTGCCGGATGGTACTTTGAACCTGGAGCGTTGGGACGATCACAGACTTACGACCTGGTTTGATGAGCATTTGCCCACGTTGGATTTATCTCGTCGAGAAATAGCCGAGCCAATGAGCGATAGCGCTGTTTTCTGGCTCAAAAAATTTGATCTTGATGGGTTCAGGCATGATGCCAGCAAGCATGTAGACCTGCTATTTTGGCGCATGCTAACCCGAAAAATCAAAACTCAAATTGACAGACCCGTTTACCAGATTGGAGAAACATACGGTAGTCCTGAGCTCATTGGTAGCTACGTAAGCAGTGGTTTGCTGGACGCTCAGTTCGACTTCAACGTTTACGATGCTGCGGTTGGAGCCTTTGCGGGCGGTGGAAGTATGGCTCGCTTATGGAGCGTATTGCAGCAGAGCCTTAGCGTGTACGGCTCGCATAATTTAATGGGCTACATCACGGGCAATCACGATAGAGTCCGCTTTATTTCACATGCCGGAGGAGCCGTAAGTTTTGATGAAGATGGCAAAGCCGCCGGCTGGAATCGTACAGTTGGAGTGGGAGATAGCGTTGCGTATAAAAAACTAGCCTTGCTGCAAGCGTTCATTTTCTCAATTCCCGGGATACCCTGCATATACTACGGTGACGAGTACGGGCAGCCCGGTGCGAACGATCCGGACAATCGCCGCTGGATGCAGCTTAGTGGCTATAGCTCAGCGGAGCAAAGCTTGCTAAGTAAGGTTGAGAAGCTAACCTCATTACGCGCCAAATCATTACCACTTACATATGGCGATACGAAATTGCTGTATGTAGATGATGATGTTTTAGTGATGGCGCGCACCTATTTTGGCCAGATTGTCGTATCGGTTATTAACAATGCGATAGAACCCAAAACAGCGTCAGTTCAGCTGCCCGAGGGCTACAAAAATGCGCTGTTGAAAAGTAAATTCGGTAGCGTAGCCGTTTCAAAAACAGCGGCAGGATGGTCGTTTGAAATGCAAGGAAATAGCTTTGATATGCTGACAAATCTTTAGAATTTAATCACCAAAAACATATAACGTTATGAGATTTTTCCTAACCCATGTAAAACAATTTGCACTGGCTATAGCGCTCGCTACAACCCTGTCGTTGGCCTCGTGCAACAACGCAGCTACAAGTACAACCTCTACGGCTCCGGCTGTAGAGCCCTTTGCATCGGTGGAGTGGAGTAAAGATGCTACCATATACGAGGTAAATTTACGCCAGTATACGCCGGAGGGAACGCTTGCTGCGTTTCAAAGACATTTGCCACGCTTGCAGCAGCTGGGCGTGAAAATATTGTGGTTCATGCCCATAAGTCCTATCGGAAAGGTAGATAAAAAGGGTACTTTGGGTAGCTACTACTCCATAAGCGACTACTGTGCTATCAATCCGGAATTCGGCACCATGGAAGACTTTAAGCTTATGGTAATGGAGGCGCATAGCTTGGGTATGAAGGTTATCATAGACTGGGTGGCCAACCACACCTCACGTGATCATGAGTGGGTTAAAGCGCATCCGGATTGGTATGTGGCGGGCAAAGATGGTAAGCCCATTGGGCCGTATGATTGGACTGATGTGGCTCAGCTCAACTATGCCGGCAAGGACATGCAAAAAGAAATGATCAAGTCTATGGCATTTTGGCTTACCGAGGCAGATATTGATGGGTTCCGCTGCGACGTAGCAGGGCTGGCCCGTGACTACGTAACAGAAGAACAGACCGTATCTTTTTGGGAAGATGCCCGTAAAGCGTTGGACACTGTAAAGCCTGTATTCATGCTAGCTGAAGATGAAGCGCTGCGTAAGCTGCTTTACAGCGCTTTTGATGCCAACTATGCTTGGGAATTCCATCATATGATGAACCATGTTGCGCAAGGCAAGGCTAGCGTAAAAGATATACAGAAATACTTTGAACGTGAGGTACTTAATACTCAAACGCGCTCCTGCCGCATGATGTTTACCTCTAACCACGACGAGAACTCATGGAACGGTACAGAGTTTATGCGTATGGGTGATGCAGCAAAAGCTATGGCCGCACTTAGCTTCACAGTACCCGGATTTCCGCTTATTTACTCGGGGCAAGAGGTTGGCTTTAAGCGCTCCTTGGAGTTCTTTGAAAAAGATGCTATTTGCTGGAATGATGCCGACAACTTCAGCAAGCTCTATCAAAACCTGACAGCGTTGAAAGCGAACCACAGCGCTCTGCACAATGGTGCGGCCGGAGCCGATATGGTTTGGGTAAACAATAACCGGGAAAAGAAGGTGTTGATGTTTGTGCGTGAGGATGACAATAGCAAAATATTCTGTGTTTTCAACCTTTCCAACAAGGTGCTTAAAGACGTAGAGCCGCAGGGCGACGCCTACTACGGAAAGTACAATTTGGCCTGCAAGGGTATTAGCGTAGAGTTTAGCTCTCGGCCATCTTTCATCCTAAATCCTTGGGAGTATAGAATTTATGCAACGAAGAAGTAGGAATTTAGTGTGAACGAATTACCCAAGAAGGGTGGAAAGTAGCTTTCCACCCTTCCTATTTTTATATACTGATAATCAGCTACTTAAAACATTTAATGTTAAAATTGAATAATCTGATATAAAAAATCATATCTTTACGGCGCAGGAAGTTAGTGGTTTGATTTACACAGCTTAAAAGAAGGGTTACGGGCAAACAGGGAAGCCTCTATAAATCAAGAGTGTGTATGAGGTTTGATTGTAAATTTTACTAATTTAAATACCTAAAAGCCATGAAAAAGATTGCATTTGCAATGCTGCTGAGTGTGGCTATGATGGGCTGTAAGCAACAGGTTGCCGAACGGCCCCAGTCTGTAGTTGGCAAGTGGACGCTGACCCAGCAATGCGTAGGATACTACGATGAGTCCACAGCTCCGTCCTGGATAGACGCCGTTCCCGAACAGCGTGTAGGACTTACTTTTCTAGAAGATGGCTCCTTAATTAAGGAAACTATTGAAAGGGTAGAAAAAGGCAGCTACATTCTTACCAAAGAGGCTCTTATACTGATGTTTAATAATGGAGATAAAGTCGTGTTTACCAAGCTGATGGAGCTGGAGGACACCGTCTTCTCCATTAGCTACATGGTGGAGGATAGCGGCATTGCGCGACGATTTGCACGAGTGGAGTAGCGGTAAATTGTTTAGCCGTTGCGGATATTTTATTGGCAATGGCTAAATCTTATCGTTTTTTGCGTACTTGCACCTCGTACAGCCTTTTCCAATTTTTACCCGTAACAAAAATGCGTTTATGGGTGGCATCATAGGCAATACCGTTGAGCACATCCGTTTGTGGGGTGCGCAATGGTTTGGGCAGCAAGCCTTTAACATCCACAACGCCGGTTACCTCTCCGCTTGACGTATCAATGCGTACAAGTTGGTCTGTTGTATACACGTTGGCCCAGAGCTCGCCCTCAATCAGCTCCAGCTCATTGAGCATGCTTACGTAGCCCTTGTTGCTGCAAACCTCCAGCTGCTTAACCACAGAAAAATCTTGTGGAGACCTGTAAGTTACGCGATGACTTCCATCGCTCATTATCAGGTGTATACCATCGGAGGTGAGCCCCCAGCCTTCGCCGTTGTAGGGTAAGGTTATTTTCTGGTCAAAAGTCTTTGCGTCGTACACCAAACAGCGCTGCTCGCGCCAGGTCAGCTGGTAGATAAGGTCATGGAGCAGGCAAATACCTTCACCGAAATGCATCTTATCTAAGCTCTTTATTTGCAGAACTTTACCTGTTTGGATGTCAACCTTTTGCAGTGATGACTCTCCGTAACCGCCGGTTCCTTCATACATAAATCCATTCACATACTGCAATCCCTGAGTGTAAGAACGCTCGTTATGCGGATATTCTGCCACCACCTTATAGCCGTACAGCCGGGGAGGGTTGGATGGCAGCAGATTAATGCTTACCGACGTTTGTTGAACTTCGACTCCGTTACTGAAAAACTTGATAATGAGAGTTTTAGCTCCTAACTTGCGAGTGTTAACTTTAAGCTTTGCAACGGTATCAGTAAATGAAAGTAACGGTTTGCCGTCAACGTAGGCTACCGCGGAGTCTATGTTAAAATTTTGTTTCAAGTACTGAATCGTAACTTCGCTACCGCGTGCCAGGTTATCCCCATTCTTTGGCTGGACTAGCTGTATACTGTTGATAGACTTTGCTATGGCCGGCTGTTGTTGGGTGTCGGTGGATTTACTTCCACTACCCCCGAAGCAAGAAACCAGCGTTAATGCGGTAAGCGCCGGTACGAGTGAACGTTTAAGCGAATGCTTGAGCATAAATTTTTAAATTTTGTGTAGTCCTGTACGCTAGAACCCGTAGCTGAGCGAGAATACGTGCGAATAAGATGAAACCCCAACCGAACCAATGTTGGTTAGGGCGTAGTCGAGCGTAAATCCGAACAGGCTTACTCCTAACCCCATATTTGGCTGAACAACCAGGCTTTGCTTATCGTCAAATTGAGTTATACGCTGTATATTGTTGATTCCGAAGCGTAGAAAGACCATTTTCCTGTAGCTGCCCTCCAAGCCCAGCTTTGGGTCTATATTCAGTATTTTGCTTGAAATGAGTGAATTACGCTGTCCATCGGCAGTAAGTTCCAAGCCCAACTCGGCTAGCAGGCTAAAATCCCGGTTGAATTGAAATTCACGTGCGGCAGCCAACGCTATTTTAGGTAGCGTAACCTCATTGGTTGTGCCCGATACAGCGTTGGTTATCGTATCGCCGGAGGGGAGTACATAAGAGGGAACCTCCAGCGCAGAAGCGTTGTATGTCCATACGTTGAAGGTGGTGGTAATGTCTTGCAGCATAAGGCCCAGGTCAAATCCCTTGATGCGAGCGCAGGCGCCTGCGTCAAAGCCAAACCCGTATGCGTTGGCGAACTTGCCTACGTTGCGGTAAATTATTTTAGCGTTTGCTCCAACGCTTATGCTCCGGTTGAAGAACGACTTTTTTGCCAGTGACAGGTAAATACCGTAATCCGCTGTAGAGAAGTAAGCTATCCTGCCGTAGTCAAAATTCCCATCCTTGTCAACCAAGTCGGTGGTATTCATGATATTATCCACTCCAAAACGAATGAGCGACAGGGCAAGGGTGGTAGAAGAGTCGAGCTTATAGGAGAAGCCGCCGAAGTCATAGCTGGCAATGCCGGCAAAGTATTCGGCATGCATAAGTCCTGCATTTCGCCTCTGGGGCAGGGTAGCTAGCAACGCCGGATTCCAGTAAGCGGCGGTAACGTCGGAGGCCGTGGCCGTAGCGGCGCTGCCCATACTTAACGCCCTGGCGCCCAACCCTATAGACAGGAACTCATTGCTGTACTTGGGTGCGTCGGCACGTAAAGTATGGCTGTAGATAATGATTGCCGGTAGGGCTGTTAGCAGTTTTTTAAGCATTAGGCCTCGCCTTAGTTCCAGCGCCAAAGGTAGCTGTGGTGGATAGTGGTGATTCTAAAGATAAATCTTTCACTTCCCAAAAGACGAAGGTACAACAAAATGTTATTTTGAGGTATAAGAAACTCCCGCCAAAAAAAGCTAACTTTGCATCCTAACTTAATTGACAGAAAATGGCTGACAAGATAAAAACAGCTACCATTCCAAACTTTATTACCTGCCTGAATCTTTTGTCGGGCTGTGTGGGTATTGTGCTGGCCTTTGGAGGCAATAACGTGGCTGCCATGATTTGCCTCCTGCTGGCGGCGGTTTTTGATTTTTTTGACGGATTCGTAGCCCGCCTGCTTAAGTCGCGCTCTCCTGTAGGTGTAGAGCTGGACTCACTGGCAGATATGGTTAGCTTTGGGTTGTTGCCGGCAGCTATGCTGTTTCGGTTTATAAGTGGTAGCGTACTATTTTTAGAAGCGCCAGCTGCCGTTCGGTATATAGTGTCCTATATGCCATTTGTTCTTACCATATTTTCGGCTTTACGCTTGGCAAAATTCAACGTAGACGATAGGCAAACAACCTCATTTATAGGCCTGCCTACTCCTGCTAATGCGTTGTTTTTTAGCTCTTTGTCGCTTGGGCTGGGGAGTGTAAATGACCTGTGGCTGACGCTAGCTTTAATAGTCGTTTTTTCCTACCTGATGGTGTCCGAAATTCCTATGTTTTCGTTGAAAATCAAGAACTTTTCTGTAAAAAAGTACGCCTTTCAGCTGGCGTTGGCGACGCTATCAGGCGTAGCTATTGCTCAATCTTTTTTTGGGGGAATTCCGGTGCTCAGCGCTTTTGCTCCCATTATACTGCTGTATATCTTACTCTCGGTGGCCAAGTGGCTGTTAAAGTTATAGACATTCATACTTTTTGCACCGTAATAACCGTTTTACTATTAGTAGATGGTTTGTGTAAATGCGGGCTATTTTCCTGAATATTAATGCAGTAACAAACGCAAAAATAATGAGATACTTACCCCTACTGTTAACCCTGTGCCTGGGCACTGCGGCGTATGCGCAGGAGGACGACCAGGTTGTGCGCGCCTCTACGCTGAAGAACAACGAGGAGGAAAAACTTTACAACAAAGGCGTTACCCTTATTGAGCAAAAGAGCTATGCGGGCGCTATTGCTGAGTTTGATGCCGCCATTGCCGCTAAGCCCGATTTTGCCGAAGCCTATCACAACCGTGCGGTAGCAAAAAACCTCAGCAAAGACTTTACGGGCGCCATAGAGGATTACTCTAAGGCTATTGAGCTGCAGCCCTCTGCCGATACCTACTTTGCCCGCGGACGTGTACATCAGGAGCAAGGCTCTGGAGATGAGGCTGAAAAGGATTTTACCGAAGCCATAAAGCTGGATCCTAAAATGGCCAAGGCCTACTACTACATAGGTACTATGCACTTTCAGGCAGCCAACTTTCAGGCTGCCACTGACGATTTCACAGCATGCTTGGCTGCAGATCCTGAATACTACTATGCATACAACGACAGAGGAAGTACCTATCGCCAGCTGGAGCAGTACGATAAGGCGCTGGCCGACTATTCATCGGCAATTGCCATTAACCCCAAGGTCGATTTTCTTTTCAGTAACCGGGGCAGCGTGTATCGTTTGATGGATAAATTTGATGAAGCTATTCGTGACTATGACGAGGCTTTGAAGCTAAGCCCACAAGATGCTAAATTACTCAATAACAGAGGTTTGGCAAAGCTGCGCAGGGGCGATTTTGATGGCGCCCTGGCTGACTTTTCCAGCGCCGCAAAGCTTGATGTAAGCTACTACCGTGCGTACAACAATGCCGGTAACGCCTACTTCCAACAGAAAAAATATACGGAGGCCATTGCAGAGTACGATATGGCTATCAGGATTAACGCCAACTTTGGTCAGGCCTACCTGAACCGGGGCATATCAAAAGAAATGCTGCGCGATGATAAAGGCGCGTGTGCCGATTGGCGTAAAGCAGCAAGCTTAGAGGTTCCCTCTGCCGAAAGCTACGTATCGATGCAATGCAGATAGGCGCTGCCAGGTTCTTAAATTCCAAATTTCACGACATTCGACATGAAAAAATATACGCTGATACTACTTGCGGCGATGTGTGCGCACCTGGCTTTCGCACAGAATCAAAACGTTGAGTTCGATAAAAAGTTTTTCCCAAATGATAGAGATGGGCTAAAAAAGGCGAGAGAGCAGCTCCTGACGGGAACAGACCTGTACAACGTGGGCTTTGCATCCCGTAAGGTAGAGGCCTTGCCCTACCTTTTGCGTGCCTACGATTTTAATCCGAATAATGCGCAGCTCAACATTATGATTGGCGATTGCTACTTGCGTTCTGCCGAAAAAGAAAAGGCTGTTGAATACTTGGAGAGGGCAGCCGCACTGCCATCGCCTGCAAAGCTACAAGCGTACAAGCTGCTGGGTGAGGCGTATCACCTTAACTATGAGTTTGATAAGGCCATCGGCTACTTCAAGGAATACCGTGACAGGCTGGATCCGGGTAATGCTGCAGATTATGCGGCAGGCACTAAATATGTGAATAAAAAGATTGCCGAGTGCGAAACTGCGAAAGAGCTGGTGGCAAATCCCGTTCGTGTGTTTATCGATAACCTGGGTAGCGTGGTCAATACTAAATATCCTGAGTATGGCCCCGTAATCAATGCGGACGGATCTGCCATGTACTTCACCTCCTGTCGTCCCGATGTTGTAGGTGGAACTTTTGACGAAGATGCCGGAAGCTACGCAGAAGATATCTACGTAACCACTCGTGAAAACGGCGCCTGGACCCAACCGAAAAACTTGGGAGAGCCAATCAATACTCCCGACAATGACGCCGTGGCAGGTATTTCTCCGGATGGTGAAGTGCTGTTTGTATTCTTTTCAGAGAATGGCGGAGACCTTGGCTATTCTGAGCTTCAGGGTAACAAGTGGAGCGAAAAAAAATCCTTCGGTTCGGCCGTTAACTCTCCTGCGCATGAAGCCAGCGCCTCACTTTCGCCGGATGGAAAAACATTATACTTTGTGAGTAACCGCGGCAGCGCAAACGGCAGCCACCATATTTACTGCTCAAAAAAAGCCGGAAAAGATGGCTGGCAACCTGCACAACCCGTTAGTGTTACATCGGTTTCGGAGTATGACGAGCGTGCGGTTTTTATACACCCCAATGGTAAAACAATGTACTTCTCCTCGAATGGTTTAAACACCATGGGAGGATACGACATTTTTCGCTCCGACTACGAAAACGGCCAGTGGAGCACTCCGGTAAATATGGGCTATCCTATTAATACGCCGGATGATGATCTGTTCTTCATGATGAGCGCCAGCGGACGTTACGCCTATTTCTCGTCATTTCGGGCAGGAGGACAAGGTTCACATGATATTTACCAAATTACCTTCATAGGCGCAGAAAAGCATCCGATGAACGCATCTGAGGACAACTTGATTGCGTACATGCAAAAACCTTTGAGCGAAATTTCGGTTGAAAAGAGAGTGGAAGAAACCTCTACGGCCGTTACGCTGTTGAAGGGTATTGTAAAAGATGCCAAGACTAAGAAGCCTATTCTGGCCAAGATTGACGTTACAGATAACGAGCTGGGCGAGGTTATTGCTTCGTTTGAAACTAACTCGCAAACAGGACGTTACATGGTATCGTTGCCATCTGGTAAGAACTACGGTTTGGTGGTAAAGGCTGATAACTACCTGTTCTACTCAGAAAATATTGACGTTCGTGGCAATGCCGAATATCAGGAAATCTATAAGGATATTGAGTTGAACGGCCTGGCGGTTGGCGCTAAAGTAGTTTTGCGCAACCTGTTCTTTGAATCGGGTAAAGCCGTGCTTACCAAAGAGTCTGTAACCGAGTTGAATCGTCTTTTAGTCATGATGACCGATATGCCTAAGCTGCGTATTGAAATTTCCGGACACACTGATAATGTAGGCTCTGCTGCCTTCAACAAGAAGTTGTCACAGGAACGCGCCAAAGCGGTGGTTGACTACCTTGTGAAAGATGGTATAGACATATCTCGCTTGACCTACGTGGGCTACGGATTTGATCAGCCCGTTGCTGATAATAAAACTGCAGCAGGTAAGGCACAGAACAGGCGCACGGAGTTCAAGATTATTGGCAACGAGTAGTAATCCGCAAGCATTCTTATGCTTGCCGCCGTTGAAGGTAAAAAAAGCGTTACGTATTCACGTAACGCTTTGATTTTTAAGTACTTCAGTTGAGCATGGGCTGCACAACCAACGATGACGGCTCGCAAACGGCCAAAATTATGCCGCTATCGCACTTTTTTCAGGGATATTGTTAATTTAATATAGATAATTGATTATTTAACTTCAGCATATGTAAATTTTACGAATTTTCCGGTTAATGCCCTCACGCGCGATGGAGCGTAATGGGATCGCTCAACTCCAAAGCACCAAAGGGCACATCGTAACCGATGCGCCCTGTTTTATGCGGAAGTAAAATTTCGATTTTACACCGCTGCAAACTACTGTATTTCAATAGCTTGCAAAAATTTTGTGACTCCGACAGGATTCAAACCTGTAACCTGCTGATCCGTAGTCAGCTACTCTATTCAGTTGAGCTACGGAGCCATTCTCCCTTTAAAAAGAGGATGCAAAGGTAGTAACTTTTTTAATTCCGTGCAAGAGCGGTTGTTTTTTTGTAGTAGAAAAGTGGAGTATACCGTCAAAAAAGCCTACCTTTACAGGCTTTTACTCAATAAACAAATCTGCCCACGTGAAGAGGCTGCATCGTTTTATACTGGCATCATTTATTCCGCCCCTGCTCATGACCTTTTTTATGGTCATGTTCGTGCTAATCCTGCAGTTTTTGTGGAGATACATTGATGACCTTGTGGGCAAGGGGCTTGACTTTCTGGTAATTCTGGAGCTAATGGTGTACGCCGCTGCCAACTTGGTGCAGATGGCCTTGCCTTTGGCCATACTTTTGGCTTCCATTATGACCATGGGCAACTTGGGCGAGCACAATGAGCTGCTGGCGCTCAAGGCTTCGGGTATTTCGTTGCAACGTATTATTGCTCCGCTTTTTGTGGTTGCCCTGCTGTTTTCCGTAGGAGGTTTTCTGTTTGCGGATAAGGTGTTGCCGTATACCAACCTTAAGTTTTCCTCGCTGCTATTCTCGGTGCAAAAACAGCGACCGGAGCTGCAGATTAAGCCCGGTGTTTTCTACAACGGCATACAAGGTTATACCATAAAAGTAGATAAGCGCGACGAGAAAACCGGCTTGCTGCATAACATTATTATCTACGATCATTCCAAAGAAAACGGAAACAACTCCATTACGCTGGCGGATTCCGGATACCTGAAAATGACTAAAAATGAGAAGTATTTGATTCTCACTTTGTACGATGGGCACTCCTATGAAGATGTAAAAGAAAAGGCCGGTAGCGGAGGGCGTCAGCTTCCTTTCCGCTCCAACAGCTTTAGTGAGCAGGAGGTCATTTTTGAAATGGAGGGCTATGGTTTTAATCGTAGCGACGAAAATCTTTTCAAGAATCAAGCTAAAATGCTGAATATCAAACAGTTGTCTATCACAGGTGATTCTCTGCGCCTAGAGCAATGTAGGCGCATTGAAGATCAGCTGCGCAGATTTTTCCATTCGCCCAATTTTGTTCATGGTTACGAGCTTTTTCAGGAGAGCCCGGCTCGCAGGTATGCTCAGCATACCGATTCATTAATGCGTACTTACTCTGCGGAGCAGCAGTACGATGTGGCGGCAGAAGCGCTTAAGCAGGCGCGTGAGGCCAAGAGCGCCTTTGCCAACCAAATAGAGGAGCTGAAGTACACCAATCGGTTGGTAAACATGAATGATGTTCAGTGGCATCTTAAATTTACCTACCCCTTTGCATGCCTTATATTTTTCTTAATCGGCGCACCCCTTGGCGCAATTATTCGTAGGGGCGGATTTGGTACGCCGTTTTTGGTGTCGCTGCTCGTATTTTTGCTCTACTACGTGGTAAGCATATCCTTTGAGAAGATGGCCAAAGATGGCGCCTGGGATATGGTTGGCGCTATGTGGATGTCCAGCTTCGTTACGCTTCCCCTGGGTGCATTCTTTATGTACATGGCTGCCAAAGAAAAATCAATTTCGTATGGTAAAAAACCTCTGGCATGGATTCAATCACGGATAAAAAAGCTTCGAAACTCCACGAAATAAGTAGCCAGGATGTACGAATTCTTGGCCTTATGTCCGGGACCTCACTTGACGGATTGGATCTTTGTCTTGCTCACTTCTGGAAAGATAGTAACGCTTGGCAGTTTGCCGTTGAGGCTGCTGAAACAAGGCCTTATGATGCTTTCTGGAGGCAACAGTTGCGGCAAGCGCACGAGCTGGATACCTTGCCTTTTCTCTTGCTGAATAAATCCTACGGAAAATATTTAGGTGAGCAATGCAAAGATTTTTTGCAGCGTAAAAATCTGAAGGCGGGTTACATAGCATCGCATGGTCACACCATATTCCATCAACCCGGGAAAGGGCTTACCGTGCAAATCGGTTGTGGAAACACGCTAGCCGCTGCCGCCGGAATATCAACCATTTTCGATTTTCGCAGCTTAAATGTGGCTCACGGAGGACAGGGCGCTCCGCTCGTTCCCATTGGCGATAAGCTACTATTCTCCGGCTATTCTTCCTGCTTAAACCTTGGTGGATTTGCCAATATTTCTTTCGAGCAAAACGGACAACGTATAGCATATGATGCCTGTCCTTGCAATATTGTCCTCAATAAATTTGCTCAAGAGTTGGGTGCGGAGTATGATAAAAATGGAGAGTTTGCATCATCCGGAGTTGTTTGTCAACCGCTATTGGATGAGCTGAATAATCTTGATTTCTACGGACAGCAAGGCGCCAAATCACTTGGTAGAGAGTGGGTGGAAAATGTTTTTTCTAAAGTCTTTGAAAAGTACAAGCTTGATACGAAAGATAAGCTGCGTACCACGTGCGAACATGTTGCCATGCAAGTAGCCCGCTGCCAGGTGAAGGGTAGCGTGTTGGTAACCGGCGGCGGCGCTTTTAATAGCTTTTTGATGCAAAGAATATCCGCTCTTGCTCATGGTGAAGTAGCTATTCCCTGTTCCGAAATAGTGAACTTTAAAGAAGCGCTTATTTTTGCATTTTTGGGGACCTTGTACCTGAATGATGAACCGAATTGCTGGCCATCGGCTACAGGTGCGAGAGCTCCGGTTATTGGCGGTACGCTTGTGAAAGTGCTGCCAAAATCGCTCATAGATCATGTTTCATCCAACGGGTGAGCAATGAAGTACGTATGAAGTACGGAAATCCGTAACAATTCAATCCCAAGCGCTGTATGCTTTCGTGAATACCCCATCTGTAGCGTCGGCGGGTTCCTTAACTTTTCCACGAGCCGCTTCCTCAAAATCAATACGATGCGCCGGAAGAAAAAGTAGACTTCCTTACACATAAATATCCGGCTACCACAATGGCGGCTGTTGCAAATAATATCCGTCTATACTTGACATGTTTCATAAAATGCGAGTACTACTCTGACAATGACAGGCTCAACCCTGCCAACCAAAACGTATTGTTGGAGTATTTGTAAGGATTTGGATAGAATAAAAAGAGGCTGCCTCAAAAGCTTTTACCTGTACGTGCGTGGGAATCTCCGTTGCGAGTGGAGAGATTGGCAGATGTGTACCCACGCCGTTTGTTAAGGTGAATAGCTTTTATCAGCAGCCTCTGGCTTAGGATTCACATACTTTTTCAGGATGAATTTCCTAAGCGATATTGGCTAAAGCTTACCGGGCATACTATGAAATTTTCGCTATGCTCTCGTTGTTTGGATATTAGTCTTCGTCGGTTGGCTCAGCTTGCTCCGGTGTTGCTTCAACTTGCTTCGGAGGCTTTTCTTCTTGCATATTTTTACCCAATACGTAGCCGGATATTCCGGATAGTATAGCCGCCAGCTCACTTCCGCCCAGTACGCCTAATATACCGAATAGTATAACTGCTATAATAAGAACAAATATTGTTACAAATTGCAGCCCGCTATGCCCCAGTAACAGCTTGTATACCTTGCGGCTGGAGCGCCGGTAAATGACAAAGAAGAAGCACAGAAGCAGGGCGGCAATGAGCAACGTGAACGCCATGCTTACCATCATGCGGAAGCGCTGCTGCCTCATATCTGGTTCTAATAGATTGAATGTCAGATAGTTGGCTTGCCACAGATCGTGCCTGAGCGTCTGCTGGTTGCTTCTTAGCTGCTTGTATATGGCCAAGTTGATGCTGTCAACCTGCTGCTTCTTATAGAATTCGCCGATCATCTGCTGACGGGTGCTGACGTTTACGCCACCTTTTAGCGATTTGTCCAAGGAGTGGAGGAAATCGGTCAACGTTACATCTACGGTGTTGGTTTTTTTGCCGTATTCCAGCAGCAGCTCTTGCAGCATGAACTCCAAGTCATCTTTTTGCTGCAGGTACTCCCTTATAAGCGTGAAGTTGTGCTTGGCGCTTTCGTTCGGAAACGTGGCATCAAAGTCGGACACATACTCCTCATACATGTAAATGCTGGGATCGGCTGTGGCTTTTTTGCCTTGCTCCTGAGCAAATATAGGGGTAATGAATAGCCAAAAGATCAATATGGTTAGTATTCTATTATGCATGTTAGTGAAATGTGAATTTTATTTCTTTTTAGGATTAGGCTTACATTCTTCTTTTTGACATTTTGTCCATCCATCAGGTCGCTTTACCTCGGTGTAGATTTCTATGATATTGCTGTTGAATCCTGCTATTCGATTAATACTGATTCCATATGCACCAGGCTCTGTAGTTGGTTTTATTATTATAAAATTAGGGTGGTGAGCCTCACCATTGAAACTAGTCTCTGTAGCATCAATAGTATTTAATTTGAGCGAGTCTCTGTATGCATCCTTCATTGTAAATGTTATTTTGTAGTCTGCACCTGCTCCGTATTCCCTACAAGTAAAGACCCATTGTGCTTTACGGGTAATAGTTTTTCCTGTGTAGTTACGTTGCAAATGTCCTGTGCTAACAGTCGTTTTCATTTCCTCGAATGACATTATTCGATGTATCTTTAAGTGCTGTGCTTGGCACCAATTTGCTAGTAGACATGCTGTAATTATAAATAATATTTTTTTCATTTTTGTGTTTTTTTATAGCTTTATGCTTGTTTGTGTTTTTGGTATGCTCGCTCCAGCTTTTCGTCATACTTGTTTTGAGCGTAGGCGGGGCCGTTGTAGCGTTGTGCAAAGCCTGCCCAATCTTTTTCACGAAGAAACGGAACCAGCTTGCTGTTGATCATAAATCGGGCAAAGGCGTCCAGCTGCTCAAGCTCACCCTTGCTCATCGCATCAACAAATTTTTGCACGGTGCTGAATTCGCAAAGCGTGTGGTTGAATCCCATAAGCTGGAACATCCCCCATGAGGCGGAGCACAGCGCTGCATCTTCGTTGATTTGCCTGGCTTTATCCAGCCGGTTGTACTCTTCCACCTTGTTGCCGTAATGCTCTTTGGTCCATTTCGGATACAGGACGTCTTCGTTGCCGGTTTGGTGCTGTTCGGGATTTATGCCTCGCTTCTTGAGCTGGCTCCAGAAGATGTGCCCCTCAAAGAGTATGGTCGGTTTTGCCGGAGCAAAAAAACCTCCGCGCCCTCCGGTTTCTACCTCCTGTACGGCTTTTACCGCAGCAACTTCTACCGCCAGCAGCTTGGCGACTTTTTCAAAGTCTGCCTGGGTTAGTTTATTGGTTGTTTCCATTAGTACATTTTTATTAAGCGTTTGCTTTCGTTGGTTGGATTATACTGGTAAATCTTTAAATGTCCGTCGGCAGTATCTGCGCCGTAAATGCCATCGTTTAGATCTATCTCATAGAGCATTTTTTCGCCGACTAACCTTTTAAGCTCCAGCAACAGCTTGTCATAAACTTTTGCCAGTTCATCGTCACTCTTCCATGTTCCTACATGTCCGAAAACAACAATGCGTGTTGAACTTTTTAGCAAGTCGGCTACCTGAGGTATATCTGCCTCCTGAATTCTTTGATCGTCCTTACTGAGTATCACAAGATGAACTCCTGTTAATCCTTTTGAACTTTGCCCGACAACTCCAATGCATGAGGTGAATTTTGTGAATCTCACTCCGAAGGCTTCCTTCGCGTATTCTTGTTCTGCTATAGCCAGGTTGTTGACGGTTGATTGTAGCGTGTATGCCATGGTAATGTTAATTTTTTTGGTGAATTATTTTTTTATAAAAACTATTTTTTGCAGCGTGTTCTTGAACTCTGCTATTGCTAGCTCCATTACAGCTACCTCTCTTTTGCCGGAGTTCACCTTGTCGTGCAAAACGATGCTGCCTGCGCCGTCGGGTAGGGTATAGGTGTAGAAGATGTAGTCGCCCTTGGTTTCTTTTTGCAGCTCTTTTGCCGGACAAATTTTGATAAGGTAAGTGTAGGCGTCGGAAAAATCGCTTACGCTGACCACGGTGATTGTGGCATCTTGTCCCTGTGGTTTTCCAACGGGCTTATTGTCCGGGCAGAGTACGGTTTTTACTCTATCCAGGGCCTGGGTTCCGGTTTCTGCTGCCTGAACTTGCGATACGCCAATGAAGGATAGCAGGGCAACGAATATGCCGATAAAGAATCTTTGTAGCTTTGTTTTTATTTTCATTTTTGTTTTTATTTTCGTTTAACGGTGAAATTTACTTTTCTCATCAACCATTTGCTGGGCGTGGTTTACTTTCTGTAGCAAACCTAATGCTTTTGACGATGCCTTCCTGTCCATTTTCAGTTCCAACCCGCAAGAATAACAGATAAGTGTTTGCGTTACAAGTAATTCCGTAATAGTGGTTGGGATGAAGCATCCACAACCCGGGCAGCTTATACCCGGCTCTCGATTAGATCTAGTCATGGGCTTCCTCCTTTTTGTCCACATCTTTTACCTGCATATTGCTGGCGGTAACGTGCAACAGGTTTGATAATCCGCCCGGCATATCGGCTTGCTGCATCTTGATTTTTATTTTCATGTTGGCCGATAGCCCCTGCTGAGAATCGGTTTTGCTTTGCCCACTCTGGGGAGCCAGTGATGCTCTCATTTTTAAGGGACCTTTCTCTGCATCGTCATCGTCGGGATTGGCATTATCGCCTGTGAGGGAAAATTGCTCCTCTTTGGTTTGTGATACGGCGTCTACAATCTTAATATCAAAGTCGAACTCCGCCTCTTTAACCTGGAGCAACGGTAGCGGTACCAGCGTGAGCATTGGAATGCTGATGCTTTGGCGCTGCGTACTGTTTACATCCTGGCTATCGTAGGTGAAGGATAACATGCGCAGCTCTCCCGCCTTACCCGTAGCTTTGTCATAGGATTCGAAAGCAACTTCGAAAAGGTAGTCCAGGTAGCGTCTTGACGAAATAGAGTCTGCATCAATGGTGGCCATAAGTGGCCCTGCTATGAGCTGCTGCAGGTCCATTACCTGGTTGCTGGCTCGTTTTACTTGATTATTTTCCATTTTGTAAGTATGTTATTGTGCTACAATTTTAAAGCTGCTGTTTCCCTCCTGCTCGGCATCCACTACCGAGTAGTATTTGGGTTGAATTTTGAATCGTATGCTGTGAATGGCGTCTTCCGGTAGCTTTTGCAGTTCATCGGCAGCTACCACTACGTCTAAGGATGGGTAAACTTTTTTACGGGCTACGTTAAAATCCTTGGTTGTTTTTTCGACTAAACCTTCGGCCATAATTTTCGCATTTTCAGCGGCCTCTTCTCGAAGCTCTTCGCCTCTTTCATCTTCAAAAAGGGTGTCAAGGTCGCGATGCGTGAGAAACTCCGCTTGCGCCACTTCCATTGCTGCATTTAGGAGCTCATCGGTATTGATACTTCCGTTTTCCTCTAGCAGCTCGCTTTGCTTTTCGGTGAGCGCCGTGCGTATTTTTTTGCCCATGAATTCGGCAAAATCTTTTCGAAGTTTACTTTCGTTGTTCATCAGCTCTTGAAACTTTTTCTTCTTGCTACCGCTCGGAATTGCAGAGGTTGCCACGGATGATACGACGGCTGTGATGATAATTTTTGACAGCTGCAGGGAGATATCCTTGAAAAAGTTTCTCAACTTGGTCTGATCTACCTCGTACTGCTCCTGATTTACGCTGGTATCGGTTATAGCGTACTTGATATCCAACTCTATATCCTCAATGATGGCGTTGGGTAGCCGGAAGTCTTTCGCCTTTCCGTTTTTGCGATACGCTTGAGCCAGGGCCAGCGAGCATAAATTTGCCTCGTGCTGTGCCGCTGTGAAATCGCGAAGGATGGAGCTTATTATTGCGCTAAATTGGGCCATGGTTATTAGTTTTTGTTAGACATTAAATAAATCCGTTGGGGAGTTACGATTAGTACCATTTGGTATAATACTGTTTGGTATATTTTATCTTAACACCCCCAACGGACGGAACTAGCCTTTACCTGCTATGCGGCTTACTCTGCAGAGTCTGCTGCGGCAGATTCTTTGGCTGGCTCCAGTGCTTTCACAGAAATGCTGCTGTTGAGTACTTCCAACACCTTGGCCAAACCTGCGGGCAAGCTTTCCTGTCCTGCCTGCACGTGAATATCCATGGTGTACTCCACACTGTACTTTGAGTCCTGTGTTGCCTTGGAATCCTTCTTACTTGAGTAGTTTGCCGAAAACTCTGCGCTGGCCGAGTATGGGCTGATACGTCCCTTGTAAGAGGCGCTGACCTTTGCTGAGGTGCTGAAGCTGCTGGAAGAATTGTCCTCCTGCGAGCTGGTTGCCGAAGCGGAAATGCTTGCCTTGAACGAAATCTCGACGCTATTGATGGCAATGTACGGAATGGGTACAATGGTCAACAGAGGTACGTTCAGCTGGGTTTTGGCCCCTTCCTTGTCAAAGGTAAAGGATACCACGACCGCTTCCTTGTGGCCGTTTTCATCGGTATTCAAACCAACCTGCTGGATGAAGTTTACCGTGGTTTCGGCAGCCTTGGCTTGCGCCTGAATACAGGCGATGAGCGGAGCACCGATAATATCACCATAGGGGATAGCTTTGAGGGCGTTGGCAGCCTCTCTTGATGCGCTTGAATCAATTGGTGGCATAATGTTTTTGTTTTTAAATAAATGAGTAAATAAAGTAGCTTAGATAGGCGCTTATCTGTGAACAAAATTACGGCGGACAATATCGGGTTGAAAGTTTATTTTGTAAAGGGTATCGGATAAGCTCTGAGGCGTATAAATTGTGCTTCGATAGCTTGTTTTTACGCTTTTCCCATTATGTTCATGCGGTTTATTACCTGCTCGCGCAGCTTTCTGCTTATAGATAGCTTGTGCTCCCCTATACATATCATATTGCCGATGAACGCATCTACTTGGTTTAGGTTTATGATGTACGAGCGGTGAATACGCAGAAAATATTTTGAAGGCAGCCTGGGAGATACTTCCGACAGGGAGAACGAAAGGCAAATGTTATGCCCGTTGCTTAAGTGGACATAGCAGTAGCTGCCGGAGGCCTCTACCCAAAGTATATTCTGGAAGCTGACTTTGCGGAAGTAGTCTTTATCCTTTATGAAAATGCAATCGTTTCGTGCTTCATTCTCCGGAGCGCTTGTGGTATTCGGCGTTTGGTGGACTATCGGTTTGTTTACTTGCTCTAAAAATGAAACCAACTCCCCCTCCGAATGAAAGCAGGCTAGCGAGCTGTTGTCCTGCTGATGACTTGGTATTGTCCATAGCAAAACCTCCTCTTTTTTTTCAATTACCAAATACTTGCTCATAGCTTTTTTGTTTAGTTAAGTTTTCGAAATACGGCAAATACTGTGTAATGGTAAAGTGTTGTTTCTGAGAGTGTAATAAAAGTTTTTGAATGGCCGGTGCGAGGGTGTATGCTGTCTAAAGTAAGAAAAATGATTTTTATGACAGCATAAAAATGCAGCTTGTAGAAGAGAAAAAAGGAGGAAAATGAAAAAGTCACCCGTATGGCAGGTTGAAGTTTGCAATACGGGCCTACACTATTTGTTTGTATTGGAAGGGGGCAGGTGAACTTGAAAGCTGGGGCAACAACGGCTGTTGATTCTTGGCTGTCAATTTTATATGTAGAACAACAGGGTGGAGAAAATAATCATAAGCACCAGCGCAAACGGGTAAACAGTGGCGTAGGCCAGCTGTGCTATGTTGGTATCGGACTTGCTGGTTACAGCCGATAGCCCGGGAGTGCTGGTCATACCTCCGGCAAGCACGCCAAGCAGCGTTAAAAAGTTTAGCTTGAGCGCCCATCTGCCTACAATCATTCCTACAGCGAGCGGCAGTAGCGTAACGGCTATCCCAATGGCTACGGGAATTACGCCATGCTGTGCCAGCGCACCGGCCATGTCTTTACCGGCTTCGGTTCCCACTCCGGCAAGAAAGAATAGCAGGCCGAGCTCTCGGAAAATTTGGTTGGCGCTGCCGGACATGCTCCAGATAATGGGACCGGTTTTGCCTAGTGCGCTTAGCACAAGAGCGGCTGTGAGCACACCTCCTGTAACGCCCAGGTTAACATCTATGCCGAATACGGGAATGCTGATTTTGCCCAGCGCTACGCCAATTAAAATACCCAGCGCTATGGGCAGAAAGTCGGTGCTTGATAGTCGCTTATTATCGTTGCCTAACAGTTTGATTACTTGCTCTTTGCTGTTTTTGCGTGAGGCTACCTGCACGCGGTCGCCAAAGCGCAGCATCATATTTCCGGTGGGAGCAAGGTCTATGCCGGCGCGGCGTATGCGAACGATGGTGGTATCGAAGTTGGCAAAGAGATCCAGCTTTTTCAGGGGCTTGTTAATGACGCTTTTGTTGGTAACAAGCACCCAATCTACGCTATGCTCATGGCTTAGCTCCAGCGCCTCGTCTACGGCGGAACCTATAAAATATTCTGCTCCACGCAAATCATGCTCGCTGCCCACCACGCGGAGCACATCGCCCAGGTGCAGGATGGTGGACTTGTCGGGCGTTGTGGTTACGCCCTCGTGCTTAACGCGTGATATAGCGCAGCCCGTGGTGGCTCTAATGTGCAGCTCCTGGATGGTTTTCCCGTCGATGTTGGCGTTTTCTACCCGAATATTTTTGCTGATGATCTGATCAATGGTTTCCTGCTGCTGCGCCTCGTACTCTTTTTCGCACTTGCGGAAGTTGATCTTGAGAATTGCCGGAACCAGCTGCAGAAACAAAATTACAAGTATCACTCCCAGCGGGTAGGCAATGCTATACCCAATGGGCGCCAGCGGTGAGCCCGATATTTCAACGGCGGCGGCCAAACCCGGCGTGCTGGTGAGCGCTCCGTTGAACAGACCGATAACAAGACCCTTCTCTAACCCAAGAAGACGCCCGAAAATCCACAGGGTTAGGGTGGCGGTGGCTACTACTGCGGTGGCCAGGATTACCAGCTTTCGCCCGTCCTTCATGAAGGAGCGGAAAAAACCCGGTCCGGCCTGCATGCCAATGGTAAAGATGAAAAACACCAGCCCGATGTTCTGCACAACCTTTGGCAGCGTGTAGCCCCAATGGCCCAATAGCAGCGCAACAAAGATAACCGCCGATGACTCCAGAGAGATTCCCTTGATTTTTATACGGCCAAATATGAGGCCGATAGCAATGATCAGGAATAGTAGAAAGTAACTGGATGATAGTAAGTTATACATATTGCCACCGGTTTATGAAAGGTATGTTATGCTTATACAAAGATACAAAAAACTTGCCAGCCGACAAGCCTCAATTTTCAAGTCGACAGTCGACTGTTGTCATCCTGAGCCTGTCGAAGGATCTCAAGTTCGCACCAAGATGCCACTTTACCGCACCATGAGATGCTTCGCTTTGCTCAGCATGACAACGCACACGCACCGGTCAATCGTCAATAGTAAATCGTAAATGGCGTGAGCTTGCTTCGCCTCGCTAGCAATAACTTGATAATTAGTAATTTACGAATTGCCGCTTCGGCTCAGCATGAAGTTACTTTTTATCATAGAGATATCGCAGGGAAAGAATGTAGATACCACTTTCACGTACAGCGTACACAATCCGGTGTTCGACATCAATTCTTCTTGACCACCATCCGGACAGCTCATACTTTAACCGTTCAGGCTTGCCTATACCCGTATGGGGATGCCGACACATATCCAAAAGCAGCAGCTTAATACGTTTTACTACGGCAGGATTACATTTTTTCCAGTACTTGTAATCTTCCACTGCCTCCGGCGAAAAAGTAACCTCCGTCACAGCTCGTTTACGTTTACCTTAACCCCTTTACCTGCTTTCATGTGCGCTTCTGCGCTACGCAGGCGCTTCATCATGGCGGCTGATGAGGTTAGGTACTTTGTTTCGCTCATTGCGTTGTACTCATCCATTGAAATAACTACAACGCCGGCGTTTCCCGGACGGTGTACAGCCAGCGTATCGCTGTCGGTCACAACCATATCCAGGTAGCTTTTCAGGTTCTTTCTTAAATCGGTATAGCTTACGGTTCTCATGATGTCGTAGGGGATTATTTGTACAAATATAGGTACTTTTTTCTGTACTTATTACTCCGGATGTCGATTTTTTTCTTCGCAATGACGTGCGAGTTTGCTGTTGTCATCATGAGCTTGTCAAAACATCTCCTGCGGAAGATAAATCTTTCCACCTAATGGGGAGGGCGTCTTGATGCACATCACTATGGGCACACACGCATTCTGCGCGTATTTGAACACGCTTTAAATGTTGATTTTACCCATAATCATTTGTTGCTTTCTAAGTAGGCTAACAAAAACTCCGGCAGCTTATCTCAATCACTACAGGTACGGTAATGCTTGACCAAACCGTTAGCAGCGAAAGTTTCGATCTCAATGTATCGGACGTACCTAACGGCAGCTATACTTTGGCGTTGAGCCAAAGCGGAAGCGTAGTAAGGAACAATAATGTAGCAGTACAACACTAAAAAAAACGTGTAACTTTGTGGTAATAATAAAGCTAAAAAATTATGGGTCAAGGACTACCAGAAAATGCAAGTAGGGAGCTGAAGCCAGGTGAAACCCCGCTGAACGGAATTTGTAATGTTGTTTGAAATGCCAAAATAGTTTACGCCTATTTGTAAAAACAAACATCAATCATTTAAAAGCATTAATACAATGAAAATCAATATTTTAAATATGACTACAATGTTGCTGGTGTTGGCAGGAAGTTTTTTGTCTTGCAAAGAAGATGAAAAAAAATGCAGCTGCTCTAATGAGCAAGCGTTTGAGGTGGTAGATTTAAAAGGCGTTGTTAACTTCAACGAAAAGGTTCAACAGTGGTACATATCCGTGCATGAAGCAGGTACGTATGACGAAGCAAGGCTGTTTTTCCCTTGCAGCTTAGAGGAAGCGTACAAGGTTCCCAACAAAAATGTACTGTTTTCCGGAGCTGCTTCTAACTTATCATTAGACATATCAAATCCTACCGGAGCTCATTGTTTTTGCATAGAAATCTCCTTTATCTCTTGTGAAAACAGTGAACCCACTTGTTTGGATTCCAGTACTTTAATAGGCAAATGGGAGTGGACAAAAACGTACAGAATGATTCCGTTGGACGACATGAATCCGCTCACGCCTGAAAATACGGGTACAACAGAGTCCATTATTTTTACAGCAGACAGCGCTTGGCGTAAAATAAAAAATCAAGAGGTAGCTGAGTACGGTGAAAGGTTTACGGTTGGACATGGATTTTATGCCTCCGGAGATGGTGAATATGATAGCATTCTGTATATTAAAAACGAAATTCCCATAGGAGCTGATTATTTTAAAATTGAAGGTAACAATTTGATTTTCTCTTCCGATTACGCAGGTACAGTCGGAAGCGGCTCAAAATGGTTCGAAAGAAGTAAGTAAATTTAAAATGAAAATATCATGAATTAAAGACTACCAGAGAGCGCAAATTATAGAGAATTGAAGCCGGGTGAAACCCCGCTAAGCGGAATTTGTAATGTTGCTTGAAGCGCCAAAATAGTTTACGCCTAATTTGTAAAAATAAAATATCAATTAAAAAAATAAAATTATGAAAAAATTAGTAAGTTTTGCAGCAATGCTGCTGGTGCTGGCAGGAATGATTGCCTGCGGGAAAGAAAACGAAATTGAAATTTATGAAAATCATGATATCTCAGCTTGTACTGTCGATGACCCGCTTGTAAATATTGACTGGTTAAAAAAATTTTGCACAGAACACAGCAAATCAAAATTCACAATAGAAATCCACATATACATTAGCAGAAATAAAGTTAATACGATTTTAATAATGACAAAACCTTTTATGGATAATTTTCATGCAGAACAAGGAGTATCAGTATATCCATATAATCAGTTTGTATTAAAAAATTGCTTAGGCGATAGTGTAATGTCTGGAGAAACATCTGTTGATAGTGAAAATTTTTTTCCTGAAACACCTGATTGGAATCAGTTTTTTGATGATAACGAAGATGCAGGACTGATTTGGGCTATAAATAAAGAATAATGTATAATCAAAAAGAATATAATATGAGAAAGACATTCCTAATTAGTTTTTTATTATTATGTACAATAAATAATATTTGGGGAACACCTGCATTTCCATATCCGATAAACATTGTACAACAAGATGGCACTAATTTAACCATATTGCTTAAAGGCGATGAATTTTTTCATTGGACTGAAACTGAAGATGGGTCTGTTATTGTACGCAATAATGCGGGTATGTTTGAATATGCAGAGATAAGTGATGGGCATTTAATGCCAGCGAATGTCAAAGTACATAATCTTAATCAACGAGATAATGCGGAAATCCAGTATTTGCAGACAATATCAAAAGAACAGATTTTTCAATTATTGAAAAGTGATCGAGAACAGGTATTGCAAGTTGCTCAACGTGAAGTTTCGCAGGTAACAAACGCTTCAAATGTAACAGGAACAAAGAAAATACTTTGTATTTTAATGGGATTCACAGATTTACCTTTTTCAAAAACGCAAACAGAATTCAATAATTTAATGAATCAAACGGGTTATAATGTTGGAAGTGCTATTGGTAGTGTAAAAGATTATTATAAAGAAGTTTCATACAATAATCTCAATTTGGAAATAACAGTAGCGGGTCCATTCATTGCAAATCACGACATGGCTTATTATGGAGGCAATAATTCTAGTTCCGACGATATGCGTCCAAGAGAATTAATTACAGAAGCAGTACAAAAAGCAAATCCCTATGTTAATTATGCTAACTTTGATAATGACAACAATGGAACTGTTGATGGAGTTCACATCATTTTTGCGGGATATGATGAAGCGGCAGGTGGTTCTGACAATGCTATATGGTCACATAAATGGACAATACCTACCATGGTGTTAGATGGCAAATCTATTTCGACTTACTCCTGTTCATCTGAATTAAGATGGAATTATGGAAATACTATAGCCTCAATAGGAACAATATGTCATGAATTAGGGCATGTATTTGGTGCACCTGATTTTTACGATACGGATTATTCAACGAATGGACAATACCAAGGAACCGGGCAATGGGATTTAATGGGAAATGGCAGTTGGAATAGTGGAGGAGATATACCAGCACATCACAATCCATATACTAAGACTCAGATATATGGATGGACTCCTGCAAATAATATTTCTAGTAATATTACTTTGTATCCAGCATATGTAAATTCCAATTCTTTTTATAAAATCAATACAAATACTACAGGTGAATATTTTTTAATAGAAAACAGGCAGCAATATGGCTTCGATGCCTCATTACCAGGACACGGACTGTTGATATGGCATATACACAAAGATATTGGAAATAACAACAATAATATTGCTCATCCTCAAAAATTATATCCTGTATGTGCTTCTGCTACACAAAATCCTGATAATACATCTATTTCATATGGTAGTATAAACAATAGTAGTTGCCCATTTCCGGGAAGTTCAAATAAACGACAATTTACATCTAATACAGTCCTTGCTGCTAAGGCATGGAATGGTTCTGCTGCAAATTCAAATATATACTATATAGAAGAATTATCAAATAATATAACGCTTTTGATTAATCCTCCCACCATTTCCGGCCCCACCAAGCTTTGCTCTTCCGGCCCGCACACCTACCAAGTAGGCAATCTTCCTGCAGGTGCCGCTGTTGCATGGCAAAGCGGCCTTGGCCTGTCTGGCACCGCAAATGGCAACACCTACAGCATTACGCCTTTTATGCGAGGTTCCAGCTACGTAAAGGCA
>JAISBU010000060.1 GCA_031266015.1 Prevotellaceae bacterium
GGGAGGGCAAAATAGTGAGCACGGTGTACCGCATAAGGTTCGACAACGCTGTGGACATGCCAAGGCTCTGGTCGGAAAACCTGAGCGCGTGCACCGGGATGTTTGGCGAGTACAGCAACGTGAAGTTTAACCTCATGTGCGAAAGGCTGGGCATTACCAGAGAATTTTTTTCGTATGAAGACGGCGACGGCGACGCGCTGGAGCTGTTCAACGTGCGGATTCTGCCGTACTCCAAAAGCTGGGTTCAAATCATCAACGCCTACCTGAACGAGTTCAAGGAAACGTATGGCCATCCCCTGCGCGACGAGCACGAAAGAGAAGTGAAAATGGGGCTGGACGGCATTAACTGAGTAATTTTGAATTCTGAATTTTGAATTTTTGAATATGAAACAACATATTTGTACCGCCGCTGCGTTAGCCATGCTGCTGCTTTTGGGAGCATGTATCGACGATAAGGGGAATTACGCGTATCACGACGTCAACAGCATTACCATATCGGGGATAAACCATGTCGATACGTCCTACCTCGTTGCCGTAGGCGAATACCTCCGCATTACGCCAACGCTGAAGTTCTCCGCAGGCGAAGAGCACGATGCGTACCGGTACGAGTGGCACCAAATGGGCAAAGTAGTCCCCCATCAGTCGGTGCACCTGCTCTCGACGGAGCGAAACCTGAACCTGAAAGTTGAAGGCTCCCTGAGCGACGTCGGATCCTACTACCTTATGTACTGCGTGACCAACCTCACCACCGGCGTGAGGTACGACCACGTATTTTCGGTAAACGTGCAGAACAGAATAAGCAAGGGCTACATTGTGCTCCACGAGCAGAGCGGGGGCGGCTTCGACGTTGATTTGATGTCCCTGTACGGCGATACCCTGACGCGCTACAGTAAGCTCCTCAACATGTTTGCATCCGACCTGCCCAGAGGCGGAAAGCCCCTCGACCTGCTTTGCTACCCCGACCACACCGCGCCGTCGCCCTACTACGTGGGCACAAGGCTGGAGTACTCCGTTTGGGTGCTCACCGACAAAAGCACCGACAGGATAAAAGCCGAAGACTACTCCTACGCGCCGGACTACAACATATCCAAGCTCTCGCTGATGCCTGCCGCGGTGTTGGGCGGCAAGCCGCTGGTGGCCGAAAAAATGGTATCCATTTCGGCTACGGTAGCCGGCGCGCGGTGCTACATGTACTTCAACGGCAATTGGTTTTTCTTCAACGGGTCGATCATGGTTTACTTTTTCAACCAGCCGCTCAATGTTTTGTCCGGCGAACCGCAGGCGCAGCCCTACGCCGTATCTCCCCACATTATAGTCGGATCCGGCTACGGAGCCATTATGTTTGACGAAGACAACCACCGCTTCATGCTGCACAAAATCCTCTCCAGCGATATGTACACATCGAGCAAGATATACTGCTCGCACAGAATTACCGACGCAGACCTCCTCTTTAAGTGGGAAAATCCCGACTACAAGCTGCTTTACATGGGCAACCGGACGTATCAAAATGGTTTTGCCGTGGTAAAAAATACCGCCACAGGCCTCTGCGAGCTGCTGCAAATGAGCTTAACAGGCAGCCCCAGCGCTGTAGTCGCTAACCAGCTGGCGCGGTCGGTGTTTCCGACAAACTTTGATGTGGAGAGCGTCAAGTTTTTTGCCTACCACACCTCCTTGCCCTACCTGTACTGCGCAACGGAGGACAGGGTGTACCGGATTTTGCTCACTACCATGTCAGTTCACGATATTACCGATCAGGTTGTGCCGGCGGGGCATAAGATAAGCGTCATGGAGTTTCTGTTTGTTCGCTCGCCGCGAGGGCACCTGCTGACGGTGGCAACCTACGACCCAAGCGGCGAGGAGGGTCAAAACGGCACCCTGCGGCTCTTCGACGCCAAAGACGGAACGGGAGACCTCACCCTGGCAAAGCACCCTGCAAATCCCACGGCAGAAGGATACCAGATAGACATGTCGTGGTCGGGGTTCGGCAAGATCGTGGCGCTGGACTACAAGCAGGAGTAGCGCAGAATTATTCGTAGTTTGGCCACATGAGGCAGGTTGAGGTTGTAGCTTGCTATATTTTGTGTCCTGTTCGGAGCGATTTGAACAGATACTATAAAACACCGAGATGGTACGCAGCAAATGAATTTAATCTCTTATTTAGAATATTATGAAATTTTTTTTCTTGTTTTTACTCATATCATGGTTTTGCCTCTCCTGTGGAAATCATTACCCTTTGGAGATAAAAGAAGCCTTGCAGCAAGCGGGCAAAAATCGGCATGAGCTGGAAAAAGTCTTGGAGCATTACAGCAGCAACCCTGCCGACAGCTTAAAGCACAAAGCCGCCGAATTTCTTATTGCCAACATGCCGGGCAAATATTCCGAATACTATGACGCACCATGGAATGACGTTGCAACAGTATGCCTGCGTTGGACAAGTTCGTCGGATATACAAAGCGTATTGGATGCCTACAAATTAGGCGCTCTTGTAAAACGCGAAGATGTAAAATACATAACCGCTGATTATCTTATCAGTAACATAGAGTTGGCTTTTCAGGCATGGCAGGATAAACCTTGGGGCAAATATATTTCGTTTGAAATATTTTGCGAAGAAATTTTGCCTTACAGGGTTAGCACGGAGTTTTTGGAAAGTTGGCGTGAAAAAGTGCTGGCAAGCTTTGCAGATATAAATAAAACGTTGAGGGAAGATTCCACGATGACAGCAGTACGTGCATGCGCTGAAGTCAACAGGTTGCTGCCTCAATTCAAGATGGATAAAGATTTTCCTGCAATGAGTTACACGCAGCTGATGGCAACTACAAGAAGTTTGTGTAGCGGACAAGTTGCTTTGGCTGCATTTGTAATGCGTACGTTGGGTATTCCGGTTACGCTGGATTTTACGCCGCATTGGGCAAAAAGGCCACACGGACATGACTGGAATAGCGTATGCGACAGCTCTGGCAGGCATATTTCTTTCATGGGAACAGAAACCAATCCGTATGCACCGCATCAGGGAACTAATATGCTTAAAAGCAAAGTCTATCGAAGAACGTTTGCCCGCAATCGCATTATTAATAATCCAAACGAAAAAGATATTCCCCCATTGTTTCGTGATGATATAAAAGATATATCGGCAGAGCACAAAGAGTGTATAGATGTAAAGATACCGGTTATATACCCGCCCAAAGCGCCAAGCAGCGATGCTTACCTTGCCCTGCTCTCCGATTTTCAATGGCATATAGTCGGATATGGAAACACGGATTCCGTTAACATTAATTTCCCTGCGGTTGGGGAAAATGTTATCTATTTGCCTGTGTACTACACGGACGGTAAACAGTACTCCGCAGGGTATCCGTTCTTGTTTGATAATAATGGGCGTACAGCTGCTTTTATTTCTGATTCGCCGGATAGCCTGTTAACGTTTTCTGCAATAGCTCCGCCGGCTAATGACCATCTATATTCTCTCCACATGATTGACGGTGTTTTTGAAGGCGCGAACAAGCCGGATTTTTCGGACGCAAAAATCATTCATACGGTAAAAAAGACACCGGACTTGTACAATAATGTAAGGCTATCCGGAAAGCACAGCTATCGCTATGTGCGCTACAAATCTCCGAAAGACGGATACTGCAATGTTGCCGAAATAGAATTTTTGGGAATTTCTGGAAAAAAGTTAGAGGGAGTTCACATCGGAACTGCATGGTCGTACAGAAATTTAGGACAGACCGGAGACAAAGCGTTTGACGGCGATATTACGACTTTTTACAATGCGTTTACAGCTTCCGGCGCATGGACAGGCTTGGATTTGGGAGAACAACAGACCATTACTGCAATTCGCTATGTGCCTCTCACTGATGGGCATGGAATTTATATCGGGCACGAATACGAGTTGCTTTGCTGGGATAAAGATAGCTGGAAATCATTAGGCAAGCAAACAGCCGCTGGTACAACAGTGGAATTTCAAGCACCATCAACAGCGTTGTTTTATATCGTTAATCTCACAGCCCAAAAAAAAGGAAGAGTCTGTTATATCTTGGATAAGCAAATGCGTTTTTTCTGGTAAACACATGCATCGAGCAATAAACATAGTATTCACAACGCTTTTTTTCCTTATATGCGCCGGAAGCTTATTTCTGTCCACAACGTTTTTTGTGAGCGAACAGATTGCGCCAAAATGGTACTGTGCTATTTTCTGTACAGCAACCCTGTTTTTGGCGTATGTCATCTTTTCTTTCTTCACAAAAGGGAAGATGGTAGCAATGGAAAAATCAATGCAACCCATTTGCTTGATAGTATCAGCCTTATGTGTAATACAGGCAGCGTATGGCATACTCCAATATGCTTATGTGGCTTCGGCAGGCAACGGTTTTCGGGTTACAGGTAGTTTTGATAATCCGGCAGGATTTGCAGCATGTTTATGCGCAGGATTTCCCTTTTTGCTGTACTTCATTCTCTGCGAAAAATCGTGGAAGCTGTACTTAGCGATAGCTGCAGGGATTATAGTCATTGCCGCTGTGATTTTTTCCGCTTCACGAGCGGGGATTATCAGCCTGACAGCAGTGGGATTGGCAGTATTCTTGTATAAAGTAAAAGTAGGCGTTAACTGGAAATGGATAGCTGCACTTACATTGTTGTTGGCATTGCTGTCGGGATTGTATTTTTTGAAGAAAGATTCTGCCGACGGGCGGTTGCTCATTTGGCGCTGCTCGTGGGAAATGGTGAAGGACAAGCCGCTGCTGGGGCATGGGCATGGCGGATTCAAAGCCGGCTACATGAATTATCAGGCAAAGTATTTTGAGGAGCATCCCGACAGCGAATATGCTATGCTGGCCGACAACGTAAACCGTCCGTTCAACGAGTATGTTCTGCTGCTCATTGATTACGGGTTGGCAGGATTGCTTGTATTTTTGATTTTTGGCTGGTTTTTATGGAAATCTTACCGGCGTTGCAGCAGAAGCAATCATGCTATTCATGTTGCTGTATGCTGTTTGCTTTCGGTTGGCGTTTTTTCTCCGTTCTCTTATCCGTTGACGTATCCGTTTGTTTGGATAATGGCGCTTTTAAGCATTGCTGTCATTGTTTACCATGCAAAATATCCCGTAAAAATATCCAGCCGGGTTTTATATCCGGTAAAGTTCTTTACAATTTTGGCAATCCTGTTTTTTGTTCGGGCAACTTGGCCGCGTATGTCTAATGAAATACGCTGGTGCAAAATTGCGCATCAATCTCTGTTGGGAAAAACCGAACAGATGCTGCCGGAGTACGAGCGACTTTATCCGACCTTGTCCAACAATGAATTGTTTCTCTACAACTACGCGGCGGAGTTAAATGTAGCCGGAAATTATAGTGAAAGCTTGCAAATCGGCAAAAAGTGCGAGCAGTTGTGGGCGGACTACGATTTGCAGATGCTGATGGCAGATAACTACGAAAAATTATTGCGATATAGCGAAGCGGAGCAGCGCTACAAAAGAGCGGCGGCGATGTGCCCGGTGAAGTTTATGCCCTTGTACAAGTTGGCAAAGTTGCACGAGGAGCAGGGAAATATAGCCGAAGCGCAGGAGTTGGCAAAGATAATTATTGACAAGAAGGTAAAGATACCCTCTCACGCTGTTGCCGTCATTAAGCACGAGATGCAGCAGCTGGTGGAAAGGGAGGAAAACCGCACGTCCGCAACACAATGCGAGGCAAGTGAAACGCCAAATATCAAAGTGTCACGGCAGGGCGAAGCGCCGGAGGTACAGCCTCACGGTAGCGCCCTGCCACCATGAGGGGGAAAGGCGAAGGCAGGGAGGTGTCTTTTACCGCCAATTCGAATATGGCATTCTTTAGCTAAACCACAATGTATAGATATAATAAAAGAATTGACAATCAAATAAATAATTAAATAAATTAAAAATCATGAAAAATTTAAAAAGAGTAAATATTGTTACAACAATACTAATAGTGCTTGTTGCAGGTTGTTTTATGGCAGGATGCCAACAAGAGGAATATTATAGCTGCGATCCGGAGGAAGATGCGATAGTGAAAGAAAATATCGTTGATATCCGTAAGATGAATAGTGCTGAATGGTTTACTGTAAGTGAGAATTTTAAACGCCCTGTTTTCAGAGCATTTACTCCAATACAAAGACAAAATCTGTGGATAGATAAACTCAACGAGACCATAGAGTCATTTCAATGGAGTGGTCTGGAAAAAGAACATATCGCTTTATTAAGGGATTATGTAGTAGATCATCCAGAACTTTTCTGTTCTACAGACACACTTGTAAGAAAAAATTGTCAGAATTTTCGAGAAAGTTGGTTTGCTTACGCTCAAAATTCTTTAGGCTGGACAACGCAACAAATATCCTCTATTGCATATTCTCCCAATCAGTTACTCAATCAGAGCGGCGTTTTAGCACATACCCGTACAAACCCATCACAAATATTTGTTGTGAATGAAGTACCACTACCAGAAGTTGTCAGACTCAAAAGTGGTGCAGAAAAGGATTGTAACTGCAATAAAGCGCATGATTTTTGTTCATATCTCACAGAATGTAAGGATACCAATTGTGTGCTAACTGTTTATGGATGTGGCTGGATATGGGTAGGTGAGTGTAATGGCAGATGCGATGTTTAGCTTGTTCTTTGGATAAAATTCACGGTAAAAGTTGGTAGAATCTAAATTTTTTATCAAAACTGATTAATTTATTAGATTCTACATTTTTACAATTAAGGAATTGTTCCCGAATAATAGAACTCAGAATTTATATAATATACTGAATTATAGTAAAAATATAAGTATAATAGCCAATTTATTTCTCAACAATTTCTAAATTCAAATAAAATGAAAAAGATTTTTATAACGTTTTCTCTTTTAATCCTTTGCTCGCTATTAGTTGAGTTAGCCACAAGCTGGTTAAGAGGAATAGATTTCAGGTTAAGCTGCACAGTAGGGTGTATAGCTTATTTTGTGTTCACGGTGTTTTGCTTAAGACGATATAGCGTCAGGCTAAAAGCGCCGTACATATTATGCGCTATTCTTCTGGGATATTTAGCCTTGCACTTGCCTTTCCGAATACTGCATTTTCAAGATTCGCTGATTTCTCTTCCCGATGCAGCGTGTCGCCTGCTGGGAATCGTTACCGGATTTGCGTTTTATTGTATCCACCGTCGGCTGCTGCGCTGGGTTATACCCGGCGTAACGTTGGCTATGTGCCTGTTTATGTCTTTCGGAGGATATATGATGTGGATAGATGAGCTGAATTATGGTGATATTGGCGCTGTAACAGCCGAGCATAGCGCCATGCGGTTTATTGATGAGCAACGGGATACATTGTCTGTAACCGCTTGGGAAGGTAAAATTGTAGTGCTTGATTTTTGGACAACAAGTTGCGGTGTCTGTTTTAGAAAATTTCCACAGGTACAAAGATTTTACGACAAATATAAAGATAATAGCAGGGTTGCGCTCTATGCCGTCAACGACCCCTTGGAAAGGGATAATAAAGACCAACTTTTTAATCTGCTTCGCGAAAAAGGCTACACTTTTCCGGTACTGCTGGCTTACGACAGCACATCAAGCTATATGAAAGTACGGTCGTATCCTGCAGTTTTGGTGTTAGATACGGTGGGGAATGTTGCCTATCGCGGGAGCATTGAAGTTGCAGAAAAAAAGGTAGAGAAAATGCTTAAAGCGTATCAAAAATAGCGAACAGATAGTACCTGAGTTAATCAAGCCTCTGATTCGTATTACTCCGTTGCTTACATGTTAGGAGTATTTAATTAATTGATTATGAAAGCGATATTCACATTCTACTTTTGGCTGCAATCTTTATGGATGACGGTTTTTTTGAGCGTTTACATCAGCTACAGGGAGGATAGCGTACTATCGTGGCAGGCGTACCTGCTGTTTGCTGTCTCCGGGCTTTTGTACGGCTGGCTGTGCACGTGGCTATTTGGAAAAGTCCAAGCTACGCAAGAAGCCGGACTTCTTGGCAAAGAAGTTGATTTGGGCGAGGAGATACTTAGTAAAGGCTGCATGAACCACTTTAGGGGCATCATTGCCGATGGCGGCGTGGGGTATCTGCTGCGCGACAAGCTGGTTTTTATCCCGCACAAGCTGAACTTCTCCCGAGCGCCGGTTAATCTTCCGTATGCTGAAATAAAAGAAATTTCAGCGTACAAAATATTGGGAGTATTTGATACAGG
>JAISBU010000013.1 GCA_031266015.1 Prevotellaceae bacterium
AGGTCGGTCAGCATTGTTTTTTGGCCGAAACGGCCGTGCTCATAGGCGACGTTACCGTTGGCGACGATTGCAGCATTTGGTACGGCGCCGTTCTTCGTGGCGATGTGAACTCCATCATAGTCGGCAGCCGCGTAAATATTCAGGATAACGCGGTGCTGCACACGCTTTACGAACGCTCAAAAACCATCATTGGCAACGATGTTTCCATTGGCCACCTGGCTAACATACACGGTGCAGTAATCGGTAGTAAGGTTTTAGTGGGCATGGGCGCTACGCTTATGGACAACGCCGTAATCCCCGATTGTACAGTAATAGCAGCAGGAGCGCTTGTGTTGAGCAATGCCCAGCTTGAACCCTATAGCGTATATGCAGGCGTTCCGGCAAAGAAGGTCAAATTATTGACAGAGGAAGATGTGGATAAAGTGATTGTACGTAACGCCCAAGGCTACCTAAAATACAAAGAGTGGTATAAAGAGTAAAAATGTAACCCCCGATATGCAGCACAGCGTTTATCGCATATCATAAATATAATACAACATGAAAAAAACTTTACTGATTTTCATTTTTGCGCTCACGGCAACGCTTGCCTTTGCGCAAGCCAAGTACTTTTTCTTTTTCATTGGCGATGGCATGGGTACGGGCGCTATTACCGTAACAGAGGATTATCTTGCCGCTGTAGAAAATAAGCTGGGAGCAAACAGCCTCAGCTTCTCCGAATTTCCGGTTACAGGAATGGCCACGACCTACTCGGCCAGCAACCTGGTTACCTGCTCCGCCGCCGCCGGTACGGCGTTGGCCTGCGG
The DNA here is from genome assembly GCA_031266015.1 of Prevotellaceae bacterium. Classification (GTDB taxonomy): domain Bacteria; phylum Bacteroidota; class Bacteroidia; order Bacteroidales; family UBA932; genus JAISBU01. Next base: position 804 of record JAISBU010000013.1, read on the forward strand.
CAGCAAAACCAAAAACGGTCGTATCGGGATGAACGTTGACACTACGCAATCATTTACCAGCATTGCCTACCGCTTCAAAAAGCAAGGCTACAAGGTGGGAATAACCACCAGCGTAAGCATTGACCATGCAACTCCCGCTGTCTTCTACGCCCACCAACCCGATCGTAACATGTACTACGAAATCTCTATGGAGTTGGGCAAGAGTGGGTTCGACTTCTTCGCAGGCTCAGGCTTTCGCAAGCCCCAAGTTGATGGTAAAGAAAATTTGTTTGACAACTTAAAAGCAAACGGATATGTGGTTAGCCGCTCTATTGACAGCTGCAAAAAATCTACTGCTGCAAAAAACGTACTGATACAGGCCGAGGGAAAAAACACCTTTTCATTTCCATACGCTATCGACAAGCAAAAGGATGACTACACGCTTGCGCAAATAGCCCAAACTGCCATACAGAAGCTGGACAACAAAAAAGGATTCTTCCTTATGGTAGAAGGTGGTATGATTGACTGGGCGTCGCACAACAACGATGCTGCCGCTATGGTAGGGGAAACAGTTGAATTTTCAGATGCCATAAAAGTAGCGCTCGACTTCTACAAAAAATATCCAAAGCAAACTCTTATAGTTGTTACCGCCGACCACGAAACCGGAGGTTTAGGTTTAGGCAGCAGCGAGTATTCGAGCGCTAACGTTATTAACCTCAGCTACCAGAAAATATCGGCTACCGCATTGCAAAAGGAGCTGGAGCAGCCAATATCTTATGATAAATTGTACGGATCACTGATTCATGACTTTGGTTTAAAGCTTGATTTTAAAGATGAAATAGCCCTGCGTGAGCTATTTGTCGAGCACGTGAAGAAAACCCCCAAAAGCGATGATGAGCTGTGTAACATTGAGAAAGCGGAAACCCTGGCTAAGGCTATTGCACGTTTAGCCAGTAAAAAGGGAGGAGCCACTTATAGCACCTATCAGCATACCGGTAATATGGTTCCTGTGTACGCTATTGGCGCGGGTAGCCAGCTGTTCAATGGTAAAATGGACAACACCGACATACCAAAGCGTTTAGCAAAGGCTGCCGGTATTGCGTGGGAGTAACTGTGGTAAGCTAGCGAAGCCTGTCAAGAGAGCGAACTAGCGCCTCATCTTTGGTAATGGCCCTTAGCGCCAAGAAAATTAAAATGGCAGCTACTAATGGGAAAACCAACGTAATTTGGTAAGAGCAAACCTCGCGCATAGCCATATAAAGCGCTACGCCCTGGTACCCAAGCAAAGCCACAATGTTGAAAACACAGAAGCGTATTTGCAACATGCGGCGCTTATACATACAAAGTGTAATAACCAGTATAACAAATACAATTGTTTGAAGTATAACCAACGGGTAGCTTGATGCCTTTACCGAAGTTTCCTCGTTAAGTACATCGACACAAACAGAGAATGGAAAGAAAAACAGCAGGCCAACCAACGCTGTGGCAGCTACCAGGTAAACAGATTGAATTCGTTGTATCATAATTTTTATTTTTCAATAACACTAGTGCAAAGTTAGTAAAATTCACCTTATTTGACTTCTACCAACCGAAGCGCTATAAAAACCGACATTATTTATGAACCCAATTGCAAGTTCAGAGCTCATCATCAACAACGATGGCAGTATTTTTCACCTTCACCTGCAACCCTGCCAGCTGGCAGACAAGGTTATTTTAGTAGGTGACCCGGGACGCGTAGAGGCCGTAGCCGCACACTTTAGCAGTAGAGAATGTCACGTTGCCAGCCGGGAGTTTGTTACCGTTACCGGAAGCTACAAGGGTACTCGCATGACTGTACTCTCTACCGGTATTGGTACCGACAATATTGATATTGTGGTAAACGAGCTGGATACGCTGGCCAACATTGACCTGAAAACCCGAATGCCAAAAGAATCGCATCGGGAGCTGACGCTGGTACGCCTTGGCACATCCGGAGCCCTTCAACCGGAAATCAAATTAGGCAGCATGGTTAGCTCTCACACCTGCATTGGGTTCGACGGCTTGCTTAACTTCTACGCCAATCGTAATAAGGTCTCCCGCCTTGACATTGAAGAGGCATTTGAGAAGCACACGCAGTGGAACCCGCAATGCACCAAGCCCTACTTTGTAGATAACTCAGAGGAGCTGGTGAAGCTATTTGCTTCCGATACCGTAGCCGGAATGACCATTTCTGCACCGGGTTTCTACGGTCCGCAAGGCCGTGTGCTACGTTTGCCACTGGCAGATCCGCTGTTGAACGAAAAAATTGAAAGTTTCGAATTCAAGGGGCAAAAGATTACCAACTTCGAAATGGAAGGCTCTGCCATTGCAGGATTGGGTAAACTTCTGGGACACAAAACTTTAACTGTTTGTACAATCATAGCTAACCGCGCCATTTTGGATATGAATGTTGACTACAAAAAAGCGGTAGGCAACATGATAGAAATAGCGCTTGATAAGCTTAAGTAGCGCATGACGCACAACGAAGTAGCATCACTCATTAGCCTCTTAGACGATCCGGATGTTGATGTAGTGCAGCCTGTAGCTCAACGCCTCCTCTCGCAGGGCGAGGATATTCTCCCCGACTTGGAGGAGGCGTGGGAGAGTTGCACGCAGCCCACAAAAGCGCAACATCTCAGCCATATTATTGACGCTATTAGAGAAGATGCTGTGGCTAACGCGCTTGCCAGCTGGGTTAGGAGTGGCATGCATGATCTTTTGCTGGGCGCATTCCTGGTAGCTAAGCTCAACTATCCCAACCTGCTGTTTGATCAAGTTTCGAAAACGGTAAATGTCCTGTGCAACGAAATTTGGCTGGAGTTGTCATTTCGGCAAACTCCGCTGGAGCAGGTAAGAATAGTCAACTACTTTTTGTTTGAAAAGTACAAGTTCGGCGCACAAAAGGTAGCGGTTAACGATATCCCCTACTTTTTCATAAATCGTGTGCTGGATGAGAAAGCCGGTAATCCTGTTTCGCTTGCCGTACTGTACCTGTGCATTGCGCAGCGTTTAGATTTACCCGTAGTTGGCATCAATCTGCCTCGTAACTTCATAGTTGCGTACAGCGATGTTGACTACCAACAAAACAACAACGATAGCCAGGTGCTATTCTACATCAACCCGTACAACAACGGAAGTATATTCGGCCAGCGGCAGCTGCAACAATTTATAGAGAGCATACACCTATCCAGCAACCCGACATTCTTCCGGCCATGCAGCAATATTGCTGCACTACGCTACCTGACAGAGGTATTGCAAATAAGCTATGAGATGGATAGCAAGCTGCACATGGCGCAGAAATATCAAAGACTACTGGATATTCTGTCTACAGACAACAAGCAGCCGTCATAAAATAAAACACGGGATTACCCACTTTGGCGCCAACTTGAGACGCTTCGCTTCGCTCAGCAGGTAAGGCACACGCACTGGTAAATGGTTCTGCTGTTATTCCCATTTAAATCTGAACTTTAGCAATGTCCAAATTGCATTACAGCCCGTCAATCCACTTGATTTTCTTTCCGTCCTCAATGGAGCGCGGGTAGTAATCCAACAACGATGCCGTCATTCCGACCAAGCGCACGAGAGGAGCGAGTGCGCGCGGAGGAACCTGTGTTCCTGTCTGCACTGCGCACCGTGGGCTGTCATGCTGAGCAAAGCGAAGCATCTCAACAACCCCACGTCATTGCGTGCAAAACCAGAAAATTTGCCTATGGATCTTTTTTATTTTCCAGTTAACGGCTAAAACCCTGCAATTTATCGCAGCTACTTTAGTTTGCCGTTTTTTATTGAAAAATCCTTACCTTTGCAACCCTTATTATAAAATTATTCACTACATGATAACCACCGAGCAAATAAAAGAGCTGGGTAAGCGCGAGGATGCGCTTAGGAGGCATCTTTGACATTGACGCGAAGCGTATAGCGCTGGAGGAAGAAGAGGCCAAAACGCACGATCCTGCCTTTTGGGACGATGTTAAGAAGGCCAGAGAGCAGCTTCGTAAGGTTTCGAGCATTAAGGCTTGGATTACGGAGTACGATGCTGTACACAGTGGGCTGGAGGATCTGACTTTGCTGGTGGATTTCGTAAAAAGCGGAGATGCCAATGAGTCTGAGGTAAACGAACAGTACTCCAAAACGATTGATGCCATTGATAAGTTGGAAATGCGTAATATGCTGCACAATGAGGAGGATAAGCTGGGCGCTATTCTGAAGATTAACTCCGGTGCCGGTGGTACAGAGAGCTTAGATTGGGCACAAATGCTCATGCGCATGTATATACGCTGGGGAGAAATCAACAGCTTTCAGGTGAAAATTTCGGATATTCAGGATGGGGAGGAGGCCGGAATAAAATCTGCCACCATTGAGCTCATTGGTGAGTATGCCTATGGATACCTGAAGAGCGAGAATGGCGTACACCGTTTGGTGCGCATATCGCCATTCAATGCGCAGGGCAAACGCCAAACGACCTTTGCCTCGGTATTTGTGGCTCCGGCAGCTGATGACTCTATAGAAATAACTATAAATCAGGGAGATATAAAATGGGATACCTACCGCTCCAGCGGCGCCGGCGGCCAGAACGTGAATAAGGTGGAGACGGGTGTTCGCTTGTACCACATTCCCACAGGCATTGTAATTGAGAATACCGAAACTCGCTCGCAGCTGCAAAATAAGGATAATGCCATGCGTATTCTGAAATCACACCTGTACGAGTTGGAGCTGCGCAAAAGGCGTGAAACGCAGGCCGAAATAGAGGGGCAAAAGAAGAAAATAGAGTGGGGTTCGCAAATTCGCAGCTACGTTTTGCACCCCTACAAAATGGTGAAAGACCACCGTACAGAGCACGAAACTTCCAATGCACAAGCCGTGCTTGATGGTGATATCCAACCATTTATAAAAGCATATCTGATGCAATTCGGCGGGTAGGTTACACATCCTGCCAAATTGTCGTAGAAAAACGTTTGGCAAGGTAGTTGCTATTAATGTTGTAGTACATTGTACCGAATGGGCACATGCGCATAAGTATTTAATAGCAAGATAATTATATATTACAGGTATGGAAAACGAAGAAATAAAGGAGGGGTGCGCAAATGAAGCGTGCAACCAGGACGGTAAAAACGGACAAGATGGCTGTCAGCGTAGCGAGGAGGCAGCTCCAAAAACCGATGCTGCAGAAGCTACAGCTGAGCAGAAGCTGGCAGAAGTGCAGGATAAGTACATTCGTCTGGTAGCAGAATTTGACAACTATCGTAAACGTACGGTTCGTGAGCGTTTGGAGCTGCTAGCCACAGCGGCGGAAGATACCATTAAAGGAATTCTGCCTGTGCTTGACGACATTGAGCGTGCAAAAAAGACAATGGAAAATGTTACGGATGTTGCCGCCGTGAAGGAAGGTGTGGATCTTATCTACCAAAAATTGCAGGACTACCTGTCGTCCAAAGGGTTACAGGCAGTAGAGTCGGCACAGGGCACAGCATTTGATACGGATGTGCACGATGCGGTGTCAAAATTCCCGGTATCGGAGGAAGCGCAAAGGAATAAGATTTTCGATACGCTACAAAAAGGCTACAAGCTAAACGATAAGATTATCCGCTACGCAAAAGTAGTAGTGGGAGAGTAAAGAAATTTACAGTTTACTCATTGACAATTTAATGTAGCAAAAAGATTGTTGTGCTGGTGAATTGAAATGGTAAATTGTCAAATGGTAAATAAATAATTCATGTCAACCAAGCGCGATTATTACGAAATATTGGGCGTAAGTAAAAACGCCACTCCGGAGGAGCTAAAAAAAGCCTACCGTAAAAAAGCTATTGAATATCACCCGGACAAGAATCCCGGTAATAAAGCGGCCGAAGAGAAGTTTAAGGAGGCTGCGGAGGCATATGATGTGCTGAGCACTCCCGAAAAGCGTCAACGTTATGACCAGTTTGGACATGCGGGGATGAGCGGCGCTGCCGGTGGAGGGTACTCTCAAGGCTTTAGCATGGACGATATTTTCTCCAACTTTGGCGATATTTTCGAAAGCGCTTTTGGCGGCGGAGGCTTTAGCGGATTCAGCGGTTTTAGTAGTGGTGCGCGCAGGCAAACCAGCTATGGTTCCGACATTCGTATTCGTGTAAAGCTGAATCTGTACGACATTGCTCATGGTGTTGAGAAGAAGGTAAAGCTAAGTAAAACTGTAGCATGTAAGACCTGTGGAGGTAGCGGTGCAAAGAATAAAGATTCGGTTACCACCTGCTCCACTTGTCGCGGTAGCGGACAGGTTACACAGGTGGTGAACACCATGTTGGGGCGCATGCAAACTTCAACCGTTTGCCCCAGGTGTCACGGCGAAGGTAAGGTTATTGCTACACCCTGCGCCACTTGTCATGGCGATGGTACAGTGAAAGGCGAGGAGGAGATTTCATTCCATATTCCTGCGGGCGTATCCGAGGGGATGCAGCTCAACATCAGCGGAAAAGGTAACGCTGCCCGTCATGGCGGACAGAATGGCGACTTGCAGGTTATAATAGAGGAAGACCCAAATGAGGAGCTGGTGCGTGACGGGAGTAATTTAATTTACCAGCTGTTTGTGGCTGTTCCCGATGCTTCTCTTGGTAAAAGCGTTGAGGTGCCAACGGTAGATGGTAAAGCAAAGATTGCGATTAAAGCCGGTACCCAACCCGGTACTATTTTGAGGTTGAAGGGCAAAGGATTGCCGGATGTAAACCGTTATGGCACAGGCGATTTGCTTGTATACGTAAACGTGTGGATTCCCAAGAAGCTGGATAAGGAAGAGCAAAAAATTCTTGAGAAGTTGGGAGCATCTGAAAATTTTAAACCAAAGCCTGATGCCGGCGAGCGCAACCTGATGGACAGGTTGAGGAAAATGTTCCACTAGTATTTTAAGCCTGTTGTTGTCATCTAAAAAATAAAAAGTCCTCGCAGAGAAATCTGCAAGGATTTTTTTATGATTGCCGGTGAGGTTAATTCTTTACGTTGTTGATGATTTGCGCGGGTTGCAACACCTCATTGTAGACCTTTATATTGCTGAGGTAACCGTTGAACTTTGATCCGAATGTCAATCGGGATTTGTTTGTGTTGATAACAAAACTTCCTTTTACGTTACCTTTCAGCTCTTTGCCGTCAAAGTATACTTTCACATTCTCCGGATTCTTATCCGGACAAACAATAGTGTAGTGATGCCACGAGTTGTCGTTAATGGAAAAGGTCGGCGCTTTAAAGCTTACGTAGCTACGTAGGACGGTTGCGGACTTCGAAGGATGCCTCTTACTATTCTTTTTGGACACTTTTACAGCTTGAGGCTTCTCGAAGTTGACAACAATCTCGTTGCGGCGACGAATGAAGATTTGAAAGTAATCGTCGGCGTGCCCATCGTTGGTCATTAGCTCGTAAAATGGTTCGGCAGGGTTGTAGCTGCAGTATGCCCAAAAACAAATTGTTTTTGGATTTTCACCTTTAATGTTAACCGCCTGTGTGCTGCGAATTTTACTCTTTGGGTCTTTAAAACAAAACACTCCGTGGCGTCCGCCAATAGAGTGTCCGTAAATACAATTTTTGCCGCTTAGCGCTTCTCCTGTGTTACCGTTTCCGGATTGGTCAACAATATATTTATCTTGCTCCGTTAGCTTGTAGTGCAACACCAAATTTTGCGCATGTGTGGCGGCGCAAATACCAATGAGTGCTATGAGTAACAGAATGTTGCGTTTCATGGTGCATTCAAAATTTCAGCTTCAGCGCGCTGAGCTATAAACCCGAGCGCTGAATTGGCGTCTTGAGCTAGGCTTCTTTCCCGTGACAGTTCTTAAACTTCTTACCGCTTCCGCATGGACAAGGGTCATTGCGTCCCACGGTTTTTTCTACATGTACAGGCGTCGGCTTTTGTGGCGCTCCGTCACCTCCAGTTGCTACCAGCTCTTGGCGTCCGGTTTGCATGCGGCTCATATCCATACGCTTGGGAGCAACGCTGCGTACCGGAGCATTGTTCTCGCGTAGTGGAATTTGCGCCTTAATAAGCATAGATAGCACCTCGCGATTTATCTTTTCCAACATGCCGCTGAATAGGCTATAACTCTCTAATTTATAGATAAGTAGCGGATCTTTTTGCTCGTAAGAAGCGTTGTGTACGGCTTGCTTCAAATCATCCATTTCACGCAGGTGATCCTTCCAGCTCTCGTCAATCATGGCGAGCATAACATTTTTGGTTAGGTTGCGTGATACCTCTGTACCTTCGGTTTCGTATGCCTTTTTCAGGTTTACGGGTATTTGGAAAATCTTGTAGCCATCTGTGATGGGCACTACCATGTTTTCGTAGCTGCTCCCCTGAGTTTCGAACACATTCTTAATCACAGGATAGGCTTGCTTAGCCAAAGCATCCATGCGGCGCGTGTAGGATTCCATCACATGCTCTTCCAGCTTGTCAATCAAAGTATTCGCACTTTCGCCTTTCCATGCGGTTTCATCAAAGTTGGGCTCAACGCCAACCAATCTGATGCATTCCATTGCAAACTCTTCAAAGCTGAGGTTGCCATGGTTTTGCTCAACGAGCGTTGCGGTATAATCCGCCACCATATTCAGCATATCCACATCTATACGCTCACCGTATAGAGCATGGCGACGGCGTGCGTAAATTACCTCGCGTTGCGAGTTCATTACGTCATCATACTCCAGCAAGCGCTTACGAATACCAAAGTTATTTTCCTCTACCTTACGTTGCGCCCGCTCAATAGACCTGCTGATCATGCTATGCTGAATAACCTCGCCTTCTTTCAGACCCATTCTATCCATTAGCGAAGCAATACGCTCCGAGCCGAACAGGCGCATCAAATCGTCCTCCAGAGAAACGTAGAATTGTGAAGAACCGGGGTCTCCCTGACGACCCGCGCGACCACGCAGCTGGCGGTCAACACGGCGGCTTTCATGACGCTCCGTACCAATGATGGCAAGACCTCCGGCAGCCTTCACTTCCGGGGTAAGCTTAATGTCGGTACCACGACCGGCCATGTTGGTGGCAATGGTAACTACACCTGCACGACCTGCTTCCGCTACAATTTCAGCCTCACGCTGGTGCTGCTTAGCATTTAAAACGTTGTGCTTAATGCCACGCAGCTTAAGCATTTTGCTCAGCTGCTCCGATATTTCTACCGAAGTTGTACCCACCAGCACAGGGCGGCCTGCTCCAACTAACCGTCCGATTTCTTCAATTACAGCTTTGTATTTTTCACGTTTGGTTTTGTACACCAAGTCGTTTGCGTCATGCCGTACTATCGGACGGTTGGTTGGTATTACAATCACATCCAGCTTGTAAATTGTCCAAAGTTCACCGGCTTCGGTTTCAGCAGTACCTGTCATACCCGAAAGCTTGTGGTACATACGGAAGTAGTTCTGCAACGTAATGGTAGCAAAGGTTTGCGTAGCGGCTTCGACCTTTACGCTTTCCTTGGCCTCAATGGCCTGATGCAAGCCATCGGAGTAGCGGCGGCCATCGAGAATACGTCCTGTTTGCTCGTCTACAATCATTACCTTATTGTTCATTACCACATACTCCACGTCTTTTTCAAACATGGCGTATGCCTTTAGCAGCTGGTGTACGGTGTGAACCCGCTCGGATTTTTGAGCGTAATCGGTAAGCAAGGCATCCTTCTTTGCCAGCTTTTCTTCGGCTGACAAAGGTTGCTTTTCCAACTCCGCAATTTCGTTTCCAATGTCAGGCAACACGAAGAAATCGGCATTGCTTACGGTTTGCGAAATAAGCTCAAGACCTTTGTCCGTAAGGTCTACAGAGTTTAATTTTTCATCAATAACAAAGAACAACTCATCGGTAGCCTTGTGCATGTTCTTGTTATTGTCCTGCATGTAGAAGTTTTCGGTTTTCAGCAGGAGCGCCTTATTTCCTTGCTCGCTAAGAAATTTAATCAGCGGCTTGTACTTTGGCAGCGCTTTGAATGCGCGTAGGAGCAGCAACCCACCTTCATCGGTTTTGCCTTCGGCTAACAGCTTGCGGCAGTCCGAAAGTAGCTGTGTAACCAAGTTGCGTTGAGCGTTGTAAAGTTTTTCCACAAAAGGTTTGTACTCCAAAAACATTTGGTCGTCGCCTTTTGGTACGGGACCTGAAATGATAAGGGGAGTACGGGCATCGTCAATTAATACCGAGTCTACTTCGTCCACAATGGCGAAATGATGTTTGCGCTGCACCAGCTCTTCCGGAGATCCGCACATGTTGTCGCGCAAGTAGTCAAAACCGAATTCGTTGTTTGTACCGAAAGTAATATCGGCCAGGTAAGCTTTACGACGAGCGTCGGAGTTGGGTTGATGCTTGTCGATGCAGTCAACCGATAGCCCGTGGAATTGGTATAGAGGGCCCATCCACTCGCTGTCACGACGTGCAAGGTAGTCGTTCACAGTAACCACGTGAACGCCTTTTCCGGCAAGTGCGTTGAGGAAAACAGGGAGGGTTGCCACCAAGGTTTTACCTTCACCCGTTGCCATTTCGGCAACATTACCTTTGTGCAGGGCAACACCGCCAATCAGCTGCACATCGTAGTGCACCATGTCCCACTTTATCATGTTACCGCCGGCCATCCATTCGTTGGCAAACAGAGCCTTACTACCCTCAATGGTAACAAAATCTTTTGAGGTAGCGAGCTCTCGATCGAAGTCCGAGGCGGTTACCTCTACAGCTGAATTTTGTGCGAAGCGGCGTGCTGTATCTTTGACAATTGAAAAGGCTTCCGGAAGAATCTCCAACAGCACTTCTTCAATCTTGTTATCTACCTCTTTTATGACCGCATCTATCTCTTTACCAATGCCTTCCTTTTCGTAAATAGGAGTTTGCGGATGCTCCATTTGTTCACGCAGTGAGGCAATCTTTTTTTCATCCCCGGCAATTCTGTCGGCTATAACCTTGCGCAGGCGTTGAGATTCGGCACGCAGCTCATCGTTGCTCAGCTGTTCAAAGCGCGGGTAAACCTCCTTAATCTTTTCCACACAAGGCGCTATGACCTTCATATCGCTCTCTGACTTGGAGCCAAAAAATAGCTTAATAATCGAATTTAAAACGCTCATTTTCTATTGCTAAAATATTGTTAGAATACTTGGGTGTTCTTAACGAAGAGATGCAAATCTAACAAAGATAGCAAAAAAAAGTACGGGGCTTGTTTTAGAGCTGAAAAATAAAGTGGTAAGCCGCATAGCTCCGGAAATAAAAAAGCCAAAGCAGTAGCGCTTTGGCTGAATAAAAATTGGTACATTTTTTAGCTGCGCATCAACTTCGGGCAACCAGAGATTTTAGCAGGTGGTTTAGCTCGCTCGTTATTAAATCGATGCTTTTTGTTTGATTTTTCGCCATTTTGCTGCGAAGCTGCAGCTGAGAAGGCAAAGCAGGTCTTTCCTTTTTATGGTCATACTGTCCTTCCGTATTTTCCTCAAACCAGTAGGATATGGGAACGCCCAAGACGTCAGACATTTTTTCCAGGATTTCTATTTTAATTGATTGATTATCAAGCATTTTTGAAAAACCTTGCTCGCTGATGCCCACTTTTTGGCAAAAATTCTTTACAGTCATCTTCTGCTTTTCTATCTCTAATCGTATCTTGCTGTAATTCATTGTGTTATATTGATTATTAAACTTTAGCTGTTAAAATTTTGTTTAATAATAAAATTTATGTTTAACTTTGCTTCCTAAATTTACTACAATAAGCGCATTTTTATATGCCTCGGACAGCTATTTAGTACTATGCACCTGTTATTGTATAAAGTTTTGATTATTAAATGTTTATGTTTTGAAGAGAGTATATTTACCTATAATTGTTAACCAAAAGTTGAATAGTATGAAAAAAAGTTACATTGTAGCAATGGTTTTAGCCCTAGGGGCAAGTGCTGTGCTTTCGTCATGCGGAGGTGCGAAACCAATAGCGGTAACACAGGCGGCAAATGAAAGGGAGGTTTCTGTTCCCTGCGATGATCAGCGTACCGATAAGGAATTCTTTAGAGGACAGGGCGTTGCGCAAAGTAGAGACTTGAATACCGCTCGTGAAAAAGCGCGTATGGCTGCTAATACGGCGCTGGCGGGAGGTATTTCCACGCTGATTAAGCAGGTAGCCGAAAGGTATGTGAACGACGCCGGACAAAAGCCTTCGGACTACTCCGAAACTTTTGAATCGCTGAGTAAACAGGTTGTTTCACAGCAAATTAGCAACGTTTCAGTGGCATGTAATAAAACGTTTCAAACCCAAGATGGCATGTACAAGGTGTACATGGCCGTAGAGGCTAATAAAAATGAGGTTTTTCAGGCTTTAGAGCGTGGAGCGGAAGCAAACAAAAAGTTGGAAACCATTTTTAACCGCGAAAAATTCCGCAAGAATTTTGACGATGAAATGGCCGCCTTTGCACAAAGCTACAAGTAGGCGTAAGTAAAACGTGGAAGCCGAAAAACGTAAGAGTAGGCACAATAATAGCAAACATTTTTACAATGAAGAAAAGAATTTTTTTGACGGCTTTGATGAGCCTGTTTGCAGCGCTGGTAATTACCTCTTGCAGCAAAGATGATGACAACGACAAAGGTGGCGCTTCCGATAGCCTTGTAGGAACGCAGTGGGTGTACGAAGACAATAATGGATACACGGACACTTACGCGTTTACAACAGCTACCACAGGAGTTTATACGTATATCGAACCAGGCAAAGAAAGCGGCTCTGACTCCTTTACCTACACCTATAAGAAGCCAAACATAACCATTGTTGCGCCGTGGGGCACAGAGGTAGGTACAGTTAACGGAGATAAGATGACTCTTGCAGAGGAAGGATATCCGGACCACACATGGGTGTACATTAAAAAGTAAAAAAAGACTTAATTATCAACTCAAAATTTTATGAAAAAAATATTTTTGGCCGTGGTTGTCTTTTTGGCAATAGGCGTAGGTAGCGCAAGCGCGCAGGCAGTTTGGGGTATAAGGGCAGGATTGTCCAAGCCAACTGTTTCAGGAGGTGGTGAAAGTATTGACGGTAACTTCGGCTTGGAAGTAGGACCTGTTTTATACTACGCTGTGAAAGACAATTTTTACATCAACTCCGGGGCCATGTTCAGCGTAAAGTCTTTCGATTTCGACAACGGGGGCGGCGGGAGCAGCGAGAGCTTAAGCATGTACTATCTCGACGTTCCTCTCAACTTTGGGTATAGCTTCCCGATTGGAGATCTCTCTTTTTACGGACAGGCAGGCCCTTTTATCGGAATTAAGCTGAGCGAAAGTGAGGAAAGCGGACTCGGCTCTTTCAATGCCGGCTTGGGCGCCATGTTTGGCATTAACCTCAACAAGTTTAAGATAGAGTGTGGGTACCAGCTGGGGCTTGTTAACGTTCTTAAAGAAGCTGACGATAACGAAAAGCTGACCCTCAGCTCCCTGTTCCTGGGCGTTAGCTACGTGTTTTAAACCGATGTTTAACCAAACCTCTGCGGTAGCCATACGTTATGGTGGTTGCCGTAGAGTTGTTGTGTATGCTGCAATGAAACGAGCGCTATTTATATGTCTGCTACTCCTCATGATGCCGCTATGCTTAGTAGCGCAAAATCAGAAAATGCGTGCTGCCATTTTTGACCCTGACGTTAAAGGAAACATTGACGAGGGAACTTTAGTCATGGTGCGCGAAATGATTAGCGAGGCAATGGTAAACTCCGGCAAGTTTAGCATTGTAGAAAGATCGCTGATTGATAAAGTGCTGAAGGAGCAAAAATTTTCCAACTCAGGCGCCGTGGATGCAAGTCAGGCGAGCGAGTTGGGCAGGCTGGCAGGCGCAAATAAGGTGGTGCTCTCGGTGCTCATGTCCACCGCCGACAGGCACATGGTAACCATAAAGATGATAGATGTGCAAAGCGCCAGCGTGGAAAGCCAAAAAAATAAGATGGTGAAAAAGCAGAGCGAAATACTGGATGCCATAACGGTGCTCACGTATGAAGTTTTGGGCGAGTCTGCTCCTACAAGCTCGCAGCAGGATAAGGATGATTCATTTTTGGGGGTATTCTCAGGGAGAGGAGAAAAGCAGCGCAGCAAAGAAAATGTGCCGCAGGGTAAGCCGACAGGTGAGCAAAGCCCAAAAGAGGTATTTAGAGCACGTACCGAAAAAGATGACTGGGATTTTGAATCCAGGCGGACAGACGTAAAGGCAGGCGGCGAGGTTACGCTTGAATTCTCCGGGTTTAAGTACAGCAAAAACCCTACCGTAGAGCTGTACGTGGACGGGGTGCATGTTGGCGGCGGTTCGCTAAACGGTGGATTTTCTGTATCCTTCCCTGATAGCCGGCCGGGAAAGCAGACGGTTAAGCTGGAGTGGTCGGGTACAGTACCCACAAAAACTTACGAGATTGACACCAAAAGACAAAGGCGCTTCGTTTTTGAGTACGCCAGAACGGGCTTTGGCTACGTCATGCAGCTAAAAAATTAAGCTATGAGAAATACTTTACTGGCATTTTTTCTGCTTCTTTCCACCCTTATTTTTTCTCAAAAACCGGTATGGCTGCTGGATGAGGACAGGAATTTCGACTATCCTCGTGAGCAGTACCTGACCGGATTTTCGAGCAACGTAGGGAGCAACTCGCAACACTTTGTCAGCGACCTTAAGGCAAGCGCCAAGTCGGAGCTGATACAGGGTATTCGTGTTTCGGTAAAAAGCGCTCAGCTGCTTAGCAAGTCAGAGGTAAACGGCGTGATAAGCGAAGAGTTCTCTGCCAGCACGGCTACCTTTGCCGACGCTGAAATCAACGGTCTAAAAATAGACTACTACTATGACAACTCCACACGAACGGGCTACGCCTTTGCCTACGCCAGCAAAAGCGAGGTAAAGGGCTACTACAGGGCTAACGTATCGTTTGCCATTCAAAAAATTGAAATGGCAATGAGCAGCGCCAGGCAGGCAGAAGGCAACGGCGATAAGGGGCGTGCCAGGCGTATGTACGAAGAGGTTAAGCCTATGTTCAGGGAGTTGGACTTTTCGCAATCGCTGCTTATCGCCATAGAAGGCGGCGAAACCGAAAGCCAACAGCTGCCAAAAAGTTTGGCGCTGCAGTCGGAAGTGTTGCAGGCTACTTCCCGCTTGCAAAGCGCAGTGGTGGTTTTTATAAAATCCACCGAAAAGAATTTTGAGCAACCCGTTCGCCTGCTTGAACCAAAGCTGAAATCGGAGCTGGCCAATCATGGTTGCAGCTTTACATTGCAACGTGAAAAAGCCGACTGGGTGCTTGATATCCAGGCTATTACGCGCAAGGGTACAGGCGTGAACGGAATTTACTTCTCATACCTTGATGCTGCAATATCGCTTATAGAAAGAAAATCGGGTAAAGAGATCTATGGCAACAACTTTACAGACCTCAAAGGCGGTGGGCTTGACTACGAGGCAGCAGGAAGAAAGGCGTACGATGCGGGAGTACAAAAAATTGTTGCGGAAATAGTAAAGAGTATTGAAAAATAGCTAGCTGTACAACTGCCATTTCGTTCTCCTTTTGCAGCTGTATTTGCCCTCAAAAGTTTTATTTTGATTTCTTTTGAGGTTTTTTTGCAGCTAAAATTTAAGCGCTGAACGCTCCTCTTGCCGTGTGATGTTTCATAAAGAACGGCCACCCTTTTTAAGCGCAGCTGCCCTTAAGTTTCGTAGCAAACAAAAAATTACTACCTTTGTGATCGGGGTAAGTCTTATACGACCAGCTCCCGCTCAACTCCCCCAGGGTCGGAAGGCAGCAAGGGTAGGCGGTTGTAGCGGTGCGATATAAGGGGCTTGCCCCTTTTTTTAGTTATGATTTTATGCATGTGATTTGTAATGCTGCCGCTGATAGGCAGGCCTTTCTCTTCACCGGTAAATCGTAAATAGCTAAATCAACAACCACAAATGTTGCTTAAAATTCATCCCGATAATCCTAATTCACGTGAAGTAGACATGGTGGTGCAACTCCTGAAAAAGGATGGCGTGGCCATTTGTCCTACCGATACGGTGTATGCATACATTTGTGCGCTTACCAGCAAAAAGGCTTACGATCGCTTGCTGCAAATAAAAAGGGTGAGGGAGAAGGATGCCAACTTTTCGCTGCTATTACCGGATTTGAGCGCCGCCGCCGAATATGTTAAGGTAGATAATCAGGCGTACCGAACGCTGAAAAATAACCTTCCGGGACCTTTCACCTTTATCCTGAATCCATCGGGCAAAGTTCCCGATAAGCTGCTCAACCGTCGTAAGAGCATTGGCATACGTATTCCGGATAACAATATTATCATGGCTCTTCAGGAGCGTTTAGGCTGCCCATTGCTTGCTACCTCCATAAAAAGTGGCGATGATGTTGTAGAGTACGAAACCGACCCTGAGATACTTCACGAAAAATACGCAAAGCTGGTGGATGTGGTTATTGACGGCGGCTTTGGCGGGAATGAGCCATCAACCATTGTGAATTGTACCGAAAAGCCCTACGAGCTGGTTCGACAGGGTAAAGGCGAACTGCTGTAATAGCTCCATCCTGAGCAAACGCCCATTCGCCTCAAGGGCAAATACATCAGTCGGTGGTCTTTACCTGTAATACCCTGTAGAACATGACGCTGCGCGCCGCGGAGTCACTTTGTATCATCCGCCTGATTTCGGCAGCGGAATTGAATTTGGCCGGCGGTTTGGTTTGCGAAACGGTTGGTGTTGTTCCTGTAAACAAGAAGCAGCTGCTGGAGGAGTGCCTGAAGAAGTTGTAGCGCAGCAACAACTTAAAACTACTTCGCAAAACCAAGGTCAGCCCCATAAATGCTCGAAACCTTGCGGATTCATACCTCGTAATAATTATTAAATATCTATAAATCAAGATATTACGTTGCGGCAATATAGAATAAATCAAAAAATACTCTGTTGCAATCTTTTTCTAAGTGCTCTACGCTATAGTCATTCGGCGAAATGGCGCTCACCAGTGGTGCATTTTGCCGTAACAAGCGCTTGCGTGATAATCTATTCGCTAAATCGTAAGGAATTTGCAGCAAAAAACGTGGCAGCCACCATTGAAAACGAAGTATATCAAACCGTGCTATTTTTTGCACCTGCCTCTTGTTATTTTCGTAGTACTGCATTACCTTATCATTACCGAAAACGCCATATTCCGCCACATTTTTGAAGCCGCAGTCCAGCAGCAAATTTCGCAGCTGATTGAACGTGTACTCCCTTACGTGGAAAGGGTTCCGGGTGAGAGATGCCTCCTTATTCGGTGTGGTAACGATAAATTTTCCACCCGCTTTTAGAGCCCGCTTTACCTCCTGTAAAAAAAACTTATCATTTTTAATATGCTCTACCACCTGAAAGCTCACCACAAAATCATACGAGCCGCTCGCCAAGCCAGCAAGGGGAGGAAATTTCATTTTTTTTACCACAACGGTGTCAGGCACGGCAGCTTTAGCTACCGCTAAAGTTTTATCTACGCTTGTAAGTGATTTTGAGGCAGCGGCAAGCAGCTGTAACCCATAGCCCGTACCTGTTCCCAGCTCAAGCACCTCTCCGCTTATCAGCCCGGCTGCCTTTTGGTATGCCAGCACAGACCTGGCAAACACATAATTGTCCGATATGTCCGTTGACACTCGCTCTGCTGTTTTCATGCTTTTGACGTTCATTGTTTAAGAACTTTCAAAAGCGTGAACTACTCACTAGCTGCTCATTTTAACTAACAGGCTCTGGTAAACCTTTTCCTCCAAATAAGCACGAATAGTCCACGCACATTTGCGTGAACTTTCGCTACTTATTCTCGGAGGAAATTTACCAGATTTCGTTAGCTAGAAAATAAGAGCGTAAGCTCTGTTAATATTTTATTTACTTCATTTTATATCAATACTTTCACAATACATTCGGTAGCTTTAGCGGCGCATATCAAGGCAAAACAACTTCAAAATTATTTTCCGCTCTCAACTATGCTTACGCTCTTACAAATTTTTCGCCCACTACAACTTTGATGTTGTAAGGTAAAATGCCGATGTCAAAACGGGAGTAGCCGCAGGCCTCGCCGTCAATCTCAATAGGGCTTTGCGGAGCTGATTCAATGGTAATTTTTCGACCCTGAGTGGCCAATACTTTGTAAAAGTTGTAAATGGTGCCGTTGTACAATCGATGAAAATTTGCAAGAAACCGGTACAGGGTCATTTTACGTATCAAGGTAATATCCATCAAACCGTCGTCCATAACAGCCGCGGGCATCTGTAGCATGCCGCCTCCGTTAAATTTTCCAACCCCAATAGCTCCGCTGAAAAGCCGGCCATTGAAAAACAGCTTATCGTCTACATAAACTTTGAATGAAATTGCCCTGTACCTAAGCAAGGTGGTAAATGTGCTGGTCAAGTACAGCCACTTGCTGGTGCGCCCGTTATCTTTGAGCCGGTTGAAACGACGATTGACCATAGCATCAAACCCAATACCGGCAACGTTTGCCATGTAGCGGGTTTGCCTAACTAACGATTCTTCAAAAGATACGGTACCCACGTCCTGCATAATGGTGCGCCCGGCACAAATGCTTTTTACCGCATCATCGTAGGTGCGGGGAATTCCCAGCATTCGAACCCAGTCGTTACCGGTACCTACAGGAATTACCGCCAGGGTTATATTTTTAGGATCTTCTTTCTTTTGAATAAATAATCCATTAACAACCTCATTTACAGTGCCATCACCTCCAACTACGATTATTTTTCGAAATCCGTCATTAATGGCCTTTACGGTGAGCTCTACAGCATGAAATTTCTTTTCGGTAAACACGCAAGTAAAGTCAACGTTGCTAAAGTTTAGCTTATTGGAAATGGAAGGCCAGTCCCTTAAACCATAGCCCTTACCGGCTTTGGGATTAACGATTACCATCCAACGTGAAGGTGATGTAGTAAAAGACATTACGCTAAATGTTTTGATGCGCCACGTAAAGGTACACATTTTTGAGTGCAAACAGCTCCCGCCAACCCGATCTGCCGCTGCATTTGTGGTAATCATTTGATTTTCAGTTATTTCACACTACTTAATAAAGAAAATGCTGTTAAATCGGAGTTTTATTGCTATACTTGCATGATATTCCAGCGCCATGTGATTTGGCGCGTAGCAACGATTTTAGAAAGTTTTTATGGCAAAAGTTATTGCAATTGCAAACCAAAAAGGCGGAGTAGGTAAAACAACCACCGCCATCAACCTTTCGGCCAGCTTGGCGGCATTGGACAAGCGTATACTGCTTATTGACGCCGACCCTCAAGCTAACGCCACCAGCGGATGCGGTTTTACAGAAAGAGATATCAAAGCCACTATTTACGAGTGTTTGATAGAAGAGGTTGATCCTCGTGAGGCAATTCTACAAACAGAGCTGAAGAACCTGCACCTGCTACCCTCTCGCGTTGACCTTGTGGGAGCAGAGTTGGAGCTGGTTGATGCGCAGGAGCGTGAAAGTGTAATGCGCAAAACCATTGCAAAAGTGCAGGAGGATTACGACTACATTTTCATTGACTGTCTTCCTTCACTTGGACTTATTGCGCTGAACGCACTTACCGCAGCGGATGCTGTCATCATTCCAATCCAATGTGAGTTTTTTGCGCTCGATGGGTTGAGCAAATTGCTCAATACTATTCGCATGGTACAAAGTCGCCTTAATCCGAACCTGGGCATCGAGGGTTTCCTGCTTACCATGTATGACGCACGCGGTAAGCTGGCCAACCAGGTGGTGGAGGATGTGCGTACTCACTTTGACACCATGGCTTTCAGCACCATCATTCAGCGTAACGTAAAGCTGGCGGAGGCTCCATCATTCGGCAAGCCCGTTTTATTGTATGACGCGCAATCTGCCGGAGCTGTAGCGTACATGAATTTGGCAAAAGAATTTTTGCAGCGCAACGATAACACTCAAATCAAAAACTCGGATAAACAGGCATAACATTTTACCATGGCAAAAGAAACCAAAAGATTGGGACGCGGGCTTGACGCCCTGCTGGGCGTACAACCCGAAACCGTAGCAAAAGGAGCATCGGTCTATGTTCAGTCGGCTATGCCCGGAGATGAACCCGCTACCACCACTGTAAAGTCGGAGCTGATTAAGGAAATTCCACTTGCACAAATTGAGCCCAACCCCTCACAGCCGCGTACTAAGTTTGACGATGAGGCTTTGGCTGAATTGGCCGAGTCTATTAAGCGCCTGGGTATTATTCAGCCGCTTACCGTACGCGCTATTGGTCCCAACCGCTACCAGATTATCAGCGGTGAGCGTCGCTACAGGGCATCCCATTTAGCTGAGTTAGAGGAAATTCCGGCGTATATTCGCACGGCCGATGACCAAGGCGTGCTGGAAATGGCATTGGTAGAAAATATTCAACGTGAGGATTTAGACGCTCTCGAAATAGCGCTCAGCTACCAGCTACTGGTTTCAGAATACGGATTAACACAGGAGAGCATAAGCAACCGTGTTGGCAAGAAGCGTTCTACGGTAGCCAACTACTTACGCTTGCTAAAGCTGCCTGAAGAAATTCAGCTGGCTATTCGTGAAGATTTGATTTCTATGGGTCACGCGCGCGCTATTATCAACGTGAGCGACCCCAAAATGCAGCTGAGCATCGCTAAAAAGATAGTTCAGCAAGGTCTATCGGTACGTGCCACTGAAGAATTGGTAAAAAAGTTGTCGCAACCCAAAGAGGAGAAGCCTCATGCCGCTGAGCCATCAGAGGAGCTATCGGAGTCTTTTGTAAAATTGACCGAAGGTTTTGAGAAGGTATTTAGCGGCTCGGTAAGCATTAAGCGTGGACTTAACGGTGGCGCAAAGCTTACCATTGACCTTAAAACCGATGAGGATATTGATAAGGCCATTGCAAAACTTACGCAACTGGCATAACAATCTGATTTGCAAAAAGTTACAAGACGAAGAACGATCCTTGCATGGTAAAAAAGTTGGCTGTCATACTACTGCTGTTCTTATGCTTGGCTCACACACTACAAGCACAGACCAAGAGCACTGCAGAGGTTCAGCATGACTCACTATCCGTAGCCAAGATGTGGGCTATCTCACTGGTGGCTCCCAGCTTTTCGCAAGCATACAACCACCAATACTGGAAAATGCCGATTGTGCTGGGCGGTATAGGTGGAATGCTCTACGGTGGAATCAAAAGCAACTCTCTATACCATGATGCCAAAAACGATTTCAACAACGGCATTGGCTCACAAAGCACCTACGAACGTTATCAGCGCAACCGTAATCTTTTTTTTGCAGGAGCAAGCGCTTTTTACATGTACAGCATGCTCGACGGAGTAGCTAGCTACAGATTTGACAACGGACAGCACTCTCCTTCCAAAGCAGCAATATACTCTACCCTCATTCCCGGTTTGGGGCAAATCTACAACGAAAAATACTGGAAGCTACCGCTGGTGTACGGCGGGTTCATGGTACTGGGTTATTTGATACAAAGCAATAATTTTAGATACAAGCTGTATCGCGATGCTTACAACGATCAGGTTGCAATATCCAGCATACCCGATAAGCTAAGTCCGGAGTATTTGGAGCTGGCGGATAACTTGGGTATTATCCTAAACACTCCTGCAGATAGGTTAAGAACATACAGGGACAGGTATCGTCGTGATCGAGATTTTTACATCATCCTCACGATTCTTTTTTACGGATTGAATATTATCGACGCCACGGTAGACGCGCATTTTTACACCTACGATGTTAGCAACGATTTGTCTTTCAATATCACTCCCGTGGTACATCAGTACGCCAACAGCAACAGCGTATACACAGGTTTTAATTTGAGTTTTACGTTTTAATACATAGCATGAAGCCTATTTACACCACT
Source organism: Prevotellaceae bacterium (assembly GCA_031266015.1). Taxonomy (GTDB): domain Bacteria; phylum Bacteroidota; class Bacteroidia; order Bacteroidales; family UBA932; genus JAISBU01. The sequence continues at coordinate 22,594 of JAISBU010000013.1, forward strand.
GCCCTGCTCGTTTTCGCAATGTTTTCGGTTAGCTCTGCGTTCGCAGGAAAAACAAAATCAAATGAAAACGATAAGGTTTATAAGGCCCTCACAGGCTCCGATGATGGTATACCTGAAATGCCGGAAGATAGCCGCAACGACGAAGTTATTGCCGAAGAATCCAGCGCGTTTGAGGTGATTGAATCCGGAGATGAACCGCTGCCCGCTACTCTTAGCGACTCTCTTTACATGGCACGCTTAAAAAAGATGCCGTCGGTTATAAACCTGCCCTACAACGACAGGGTACGCAGCTACATCATACTTTACACCGATAAAATCAGAGACAAATCACAAAACATTCTCGGACTTTCAGAGTACTATTTCCCAATTCTCGAATCTATACTGGATCAATACGGATTGCCGCTGGAGTTTAAGTATCTGCCGGTAATTGAATCTGCGCTTAATCCACGTGCCGTATCGCGCGTAGGCGCTACCGGATTATGGCAATTTATGTATGGCACCGCAAAAATTTATGGTGTTACTATTACCTCTACCGTAGACGACAGGCGTGATCCAATTGCCTCATCGCACGCTGCAGCGAAACACCTTAAAGATTTGTATAACATTTTTGACGACTGGACGCTTGTAATTGCCGCCTACAACTGTGGAGCAGGTAATGTGAACAAGGCTATACGTCGTTCAGGCCGCAAAGATTTCTGGGGTATATACAACTACCTGCCGCGTGAAACTCGTGGTTACGTACCCGCTTTCATTGGCGTCAGCTACATGATGCACTACAGCAAAAATCACGGACTTACTCCTGCAAAATATAGCTTCAAGCTGCTAGCGGATTTTGATACTGTACAGGTAAATGAGTGGATGCACTTTGACCAAATAGCAGAGCTTGTTGGCGTTCCCATTAACACACTACGTGAGCTAAACCCACAGTATCGTCGTGATATTATTCCGGGCAACGAAAAAAGCTACACGCTTAAGCTACCTGCAAAGTACCTCGCTGCATATCTTGATAACGAAAGTAAGATAGCGCAATATAAGGCCAGCGTGTACAACCCGAAAACCATGGCTGCCCCGACGGCATTTACTCCTTACACGCCATCCGGCAAAACCCGCATTACTCACCATGTGCGTAGCGGTGAGAATATTGGTGGTATTGCTAACCGCTATGGTGTGAGCGCAGGCAGTGTACGTAGCTGGAACGGCCTACGTAGCAACAAGATATATGCCGGTCAAAAACTTAGCATTTTCTTGTCGCCTAACAAGGCTCAAGTATACGCTAAAGCGCAAGCAAGTACCGCTACGGCTTCTACAACAGCCGCTTCTCCACAAGGTCAACTATTTGCAAAAGACGGCTTTATGTACTATACCGTTAAGCCCGGCGACACGCTCTGGAGCATATCTCAACAGTACAAGTATCTTGGCATTTCCGATGCAGATATAAAGGAGCTGAATAGCATTAACAACACTCGCAGGTTAATGCCCGGTCAACAAATCAGGATAAAAAAAGTTGGCTAGTAGAACTTTTCACCAGTAGTAAATGCTATGCTACACCAGCCTCAAGTAATAGAAAAACAAGCGACTCCGCAATACATGCTGCTCACACTCTCCATTGTGTTTGCGCTGCTGGCTGCTATCGCCTTGTTTTTTCCAAAAGAAGGCGTACGCCTTACCTCCAATGCTACCATTACCTTTCCCGGCATAAAGGATGCATTGGGAATAGCTGCCGACGTTTCCGAGTTGAATATGGATTGCAGCGAGGAAGGCTTTTATTCTCAACCATCGGGATTGGTAAAAAACGCGCACGCTGCACTGCCTTTGCGATGTACTCCTGATGATGTTCGAGCATTGCCCTTGCAGCCAATACAATACCCCAAAGGCTATGAGCATATTCTAGAGGATACGTGGATGGAATTTGCAACAGCGAAGAATTCTCCAAAGCCGGTACGCGTGCTTCACTACGGCGATTCGCAGCTGGAGGCCGATCGTATGACGCTGTATCTTCGCAATCAGCTACAGTCGCAATTTGGAGGTGGTGGCGTTGGCTTTGTAGCGTTGGATCCTCAAATACCTATCAACCCTACCGTAAAAATTTCAATGTCCGAAAATTGGCAGCACTCTACGCCTGCTGTGAAAAGTAAAGCACAGGAAGGAATGCGCATTGGCCACCTGCTATCTAACGTAAAGCTGCCATCTAACAGTCAACCAAAATCTGCATGGATAAGGATTGACCGCAGACCGTTGAGGACCTATCCAACCCTTCGTTATTCACGTATCAGATTGTTCTTGGGCAACAGCCGTGCGCCCGTTACCATTGAGGCAAAAACTCCAACCAAGCGGCTATACTCACGAAGCATAAACCCAAGTGAGGATGTTCAGCAAATTGAATTGATTATTCCTAACAATCGGGAGAACGTTACGCTGACTTTCAGCGGTAGAGGATGTCCGGAGATTTACGGCTTGGCGTTGGATTACAGATCCGGTCTTGCGGTGGATAATATTCCGTTGCGTAGCAGCAATGGCGTAGATTTCACTAAGGCTGATATAAATTTGCTCAAGCGCAGCTACGATAAGCTGAACGCAAAGTTTATTATTCTACAGTTCGGTGCAAATGTTGTTCCGAAAATGATGAGCAGCTACAGCTACTACGAGCAGCAAATGTATGAGCAGCTACAATTGCTAAAACAAGTCTGTCCGCAATCGGGTATTGTAGTAGTGGGGGTTTCGGATATGGCGAAGAGGGGCGCTAACGGAAATATGATTTCTTACCCGAATATTGAGAAGGTGCGCAACGCTCAAAAGCAGGCGGCATTCCGTGCAGGCTGTGCATTTTGGGATACATACGAGGCTATGGGTGGTCGCAACTCTATTGTGTCATGGGCATATGCAACCCCGGTTTTGGCATCAAAAGATTTTTGTCACTTCAGCGCTGACGGCGCTGCGCTAATTGCCGAGCTGTTTTGTCGTGCGTTAGCGCAAGAGTATGGTCCATATGCGACACAACCCCACAGACAGAGTAAAGCCGTTGTATCATCAGCCAACTAGGATTTGCCTATGGAGTTACGTAACCTGATAGAGCGAGTTTTTACCTACAGCGAGGACAGCGCAATTATTTTTACGCAGCTGTCCTTTTGGATTTTTTTTGCCGTACTCTTAATCGGTTACTCTTTCATCTATAAAAAGTCCAGCGTAGCAAAAAGCATTTACCTGGTTTTATTCAGCTTTTTCTTCTACTACAAATCAAGCGGAACCTACTTCTTCCTGCTGGTATTTGCCACTTTTATGGATTACCATATCGCACGCGGCATTTTCTGCTCTGTAAAAGAGGTAAAACGTAAATGGCTGGTGGCGCTTAGCGTTACCGTGAACTTGGGTATACTCTGCTACTTTAAATACGCCTACTTTTTTACCGATGTTGTAAACCAACTATTCAACACTAGCTACGAGGTTGTAAATATATTCTCCAGCGCCATGAATATGCTGGCAGGTACCGAAAAGTTTGAGGCAAATAATCTTATACTGCCCGTAGGCATTTCATTTTACACCTTCCAGATTATTAGCTATACCGTAGACGTGTACCGCAGGAGGGTGGAACCTGTGAGAAATATTTTGGATTTCGGATTTTATGTTTCGTTTTTTCCACAGCTTGTTGCCGGTCCTATTGTTCGGGCAGCTGAGTTTATTCCTCAAATCTACGAGAAGTATAGCGTAACTCGTCGTGAGATGTGGATGTCCGTTTTCCTTATTTTAAACGGGCTTGTTAAAAAAATAGTCATCTCGGACTATATTTCTCTGAATTATGTAGACCGCATGTTCGATGACCCATTACTATACTCTGGTTTTGAGCTACTTATGGGAACATACGGCTATGCCCTGCAAATATATTGCGATTTCTCCGGTTATACCGATATTGCCATTGGAGTGGCGCTGCTGCTGGGATTCAGGCTACCAATCAACTTCAATTCACCCTATAAAGCGTATAACGTACAGGATTTCTGGCGCCGTTGGCACATATCTCTTTCGACCTGGCTCCGTGACTACTTATACATTCCGCTGGGCGGAAACAGAAATGGCAGAGTTCGCACTTATATCAATCTGATTATCACAATGTTACTCGGTGGGCTTTGGCATGGAGCCAGCTATAAGTTTATAGCTTGGGGGGCAATGCACGGTATAGCTTTGGCGGTAAACAGGTTTACAAAAGAACATTTTTCGGTTTTTAGTCGTAAATTTGCACTGCCAAAAGCGCTAAAGGTGCTGATTACCTTTCACTTTGTGTGCTTGGCATGGATATTTTTCAGGGCAAGCAGCATGGCTGCCGCGCTGGAAATTATCGGGCGGATTTGCAGCGAATTTTACGTGCGATTTATACCGGAAATTTTACTGGGATATAAAACCGTTTTTCTGCTAATGGCTGCGGCCTTTACCATTCACTTTTTACCCTTGAGGTTCAAAAGCTGGTACAGGCACAAGTTTGTGGAGTTGCCGGTTGTTCTGAAGCTACTGATAATCGTTTTTGCGGTAATTATCATGTATCAGGCCTCGTCGGCCGAGCTGCAACCTTTTATTTACTTTCAATTCTAGCCAATGAGGATAGCAAAAATAGTAAAAAAATACCCACACACCATACTGTTCATAGTATGCTGCGCTTGTGCCAGCCCTCGCAGAGCAGCTACTTCAGGCGATCCGCAATTCTATCGTGAGCATTCAAAGAAACTTGGCGTTCAGTTGCAAGGCTCTGAAAATAAGTATATTATACATATCAGCACGCTATGGTTAGGGACACCCTACAAGTATGGGGGCAGCACCCGGCATGGTATTGACTGTTCTACATTTGTAGGAACGGTGTACAAGGATGCGTTGGGCATAACGCTTCCTCGTAATTCTTCGGCCATTGCCAAGAGCTTGATAAGCGTAAAGCGCAGCAGCTTAGCGTGTGGCGATATTATCTTTTTTACCAATAAGGAAAAACGTGTGTCGCACGTGGGTATTTACATTTCGGACGATAAGTTTGTACACTCTTCTCCATCCGGCGGCGTTGCGGTAGCAAGCCTCAACAGCGCCTATTGGAATGCCTACTATGCAGGCGCGGGACGTGTAAAGGAAGCTGCAGCTCCTCCACAGCTGGCCGAAAATAACCCAAAGAAGAGTACAAGCTGGGCCGAAATCAGAGCGTCTAACCGTAAAGCCACAGCTCACACAACCAACAACGCTTCTGCTCAGAGTAGTACTTCTAAGGCAGAGAGTAAATCAACAGCAAAGGCTAAACCAAACGCAACAGAGGTCACAGAAAAGACTGCTGCTGACGGTTTAGCTATTGTATTCGACGATGAATTTTAAATCTTACCTGTTATGTTGAACGTTATTTTTACCATTTTTTTTGTAGCTTACTTTTTAATCTCAGCACCCATACTGGTGGCAATATCCGCCCTACTTTTCGTGCTGTGCTACCCATTCGACCCGCAACGCAAGGTGCAGCATCACTTCTCAACCTTCATATCCATGCAGTACTTTGTGCTGTCGCCTTTTGCAAAAGTTATAGTAAAAGGTACGGAGAATGTGAAAAATAATACGCCTTACGTAATATGCTCCAACCACCAGTCTATGCTGGATATTGTGCTGCTGTACAATGTAAAAACCTACTTCAGGTGGGTCTCTAAAAAGGAAATATACCGTACTCCCCTTGTGGGACAGCTGCTACTGCTGCATGGTGATGTTACCATTAAGCGTGGCAACACAAAGAGTACAAAAAAAATGATTCAAGATTGCTCCGGTTATCTTCAAAAAGGTATTTCGATAATGATGTTTCCCGAGGGAACTCGCTCGAAAAACGGACAGGTTGGAAGATTTAAAGAGGGAGCGTTTATACTTGCTAAATTAAACAAGGTTTCCATTTTGCCGGTAGCCATTGACGGCACCCGCCAATTTTCCAATGGTAACGGTGGATGGCTCAACGCCCGTCAGCTGTTTCAAATCACCATCATGCCTGCCATCCCGGCAGAAGAGGTGGCCTCAACCGATGTGAGGGTTATGCAAGAAAAGGTGCATGACATAATCTTGGAAAAGCATAAGAAAACGACTCCAAGCGCATATCGGCAACACAGCAATACCGATCGGAATAAAAATTAAGGTTACAGCTGAAATTTATTGAGAATTAACAATAAAGGGAATATGGCTAAAAATCAATACTATCCGACACCGGAAAAACCAAAGTTGGAAACGGAAAATGAGTTAAAAACTCGCTGGAGATGGATTTTCAATTTTGACTGGAAGCTCGGGCTATTTCTAATCCTGATTATTTGTATCCCAAGATTCTTTTTGGTTTTGCAAGCCAATGCTCTGGGCAGCTACGGTTATATTGGCTTGATAATGGTTATTTCGGCGCTTTTGCCCTTTATTTTCTTGACAAAGACAGGGCAAAAAAGCATCGGGATAACAAAGCCTAAAAAATATAGCGCTCTACTTCTCGCACTTTTATCCGGATTAGGTTTCAGCATTTTACTGCACTATTTGGGACAATTTCTTTACGGAAGTACTTTTGAAAACTGGTACGCTTATATTGGGCAGTCGTACAACATTCCGGCAGCAATCAGCGCACACGACAAGGCCGTTTTATTCTCAATCACTGCCTTAACGGGAATGCTGTTTAGCCCAATTGGTGAAGAGCTATTTTTCAGGGGAATTGTTTACTCTAGTTTTGCAAAATCCGTTGGCGGCAGAGGGGCCTCAACTATCGAAAGTGTTGCGTTTGCCGCTACACATATTGCGCACTTTGGGTTGATATTTACCGGCGGAAAATGGACTTTTCTGCTAATGCCTACGCTAATTTGGGTAATCGGGATGTTTCTCGCGAGTATTATGTTTTTGTACTTCAAAAATCGTTCCGGCTCAATTCTAGGTGCGGTGATTTGTCACGCCGCCTTCAACTTCGGAATGATTTTCTGCATATTTTACATGATTTAATCTCAGCTTTAGCTCTCCGAAAAATGCGATTTCCAGCTAAAAAAACAGCTGCTTAATTTCGCATGGCTAACTATGCTTATGCGGCATTTCGTCTGCTGCATTCCTGGCAAACCGCCTTGTTACGCTTGTTCCGGATTGGCCGGCAATTATACTGATTGTTTTTATCTTGTACAGCGCAGTCGTTCTTTTCAGACAGCTATTTAAGTTGAAGAGAATTGTGGTAAGCCTGATGGGAAGGTCTGAGCTATGAGCTGGATTCTGCTTTTACCTTCGGCAACTTAAACAGAAACTCAAGTCCTCCGCTCGGTGCATTCTTTGCTACAATAGCTCCCTTGTGGAATAGAACCGCATTTTTTACAATCGATAATCCCAATCCCGAACCTCCGCTGCCACGGGTACGTCCCTCGTTTACTCTATAAAAACGCTCGAATAGGCGGTTCAAATGACGTTCGTCGGGAATGCCAACGCCATTGTCAGAAAATGAGAAGTAGCAAAAGTCCTTATCTTCGTTATATTCTGATATACAGATAGTTATACCGTTGCCTGCATGACGAATGGCGTTGTCGGTAAGATTACGGAAAATAGAGTATATCAAGTTACGGTTGCCATTTACCACAGCATTGTCAGAAATGTTCCACTTCATTTCTACTTCTTTCTCCTGAAGCGGAACCTCCAAGTCGGCCTTCAAATCTTTGAGCAGCTGATTTATATCCACAGGCTCCAAATGAAACGATTGCGGCAATTCTTCAATTTTTGTAATCAAGCCCATGTCCTGAATTAGCTCAGACAGCGACAGCGCCTGGTTGTACGCCTTACTCAAAAAATAGCGCTGCTTTTCGGGATCTAATCGCTGGCTCAACATAGTCTCCAGATAGCCTCGAATACCAGCTACCGGAGTACGCAGCTCATGGGCAATATTTCCGGTCATTTCCTGCTTCATGAGCCTCGTTTTCTCCTGCTTTGTGATATCATTTATCACCACCTCGAAACTTTTATCCTCGAAAATATTTACCCGTACTGTAAAATGTTTTCCTTGTCTGAAAATCTGAGCTTCAAAGTAATTTTCATAACCGCTGTGACCGGATAGAAAAGCGGCTATCTTATCAAAGGCATGATCGGAAAAAATTGCCAAAGGATCGCAGCCTGCTTCGTCAACAATGGTATTGAGGTACTGAATGAATAGCCCGTTGTAAAATTCTACCGTTCTGTTAGCCGAAAAGAAGCACAAGCCCTCTTCGGAGCTATGCACATGTTGGAGCAGCCTCTCTCGCTCTGCTGCCACCTCTTTTTTACTTCGATTCAGCTGCTCATAGTTCTCTGCTATTTTTGCGCCTATTTCACCCAGCTCATCTTGCGGAAAATCTACATCAAACGTAACCGGATCTCCGCTCTCAATAGCCCATGTAAAATCGCGCAGCTGCTTGATAGATTTACTGAAGCGACCTGCCACAAAATTCATTAAAAGCAGCATGGCCGCGAAGAGCGCAATGGTATAGTAGAAGAAAATATTGTAGGATTCAACAACTTTTTTTGTCTGAATATCGTAAGGTAAAGCAACCCGGATATAGTAGCTACCATACCGTTTGGCATAGTAAAGGTACTCCACATGGTTGGTAGCTGAAGCCCGAATATTAGACCCCTCTCCCTTCTCACGAACCATAACAATTTCAGGTCGGGCAGCATGATTTTCCAGCGCTCCGACCTTTCCAACAATATTATCGTATATCACGTTGCCTAACGCATCCAGCAGTGTAAGACGAATGTTTTTAGGAAAAAGTACCGTCAGACTATCCAGGATTTGCGCAGTACTGCCCCGGTGCATCAACGCCATGTTAGCCACACCGGCATAGCTAGCCAGCCTGTCCTTCAAAGCCTCTGTTTTATGCTTTCGCCCCTCTGATTGCTCAATGATAATAACGCCTGTGGAGAAAGCAGCAAATATGACAAAGAAGCATAAAAATAACCTCTGCTTGTAGCTTAACTTCATAGGCTGGACGCGTTGAATAAATATCCGTAACCCGAACGGTTGGAGATAAGCCCAGGAAGGCTTCCCAACTTTTTGCGCAAACGCGCAATGTGTACATCTACCGTGCGCTCTGTGATATAGGGACTATCTTTCCAAGCTTGCCCGATAATATTTTCTCGAGAAAATACGCGCTCCGGTTTCTCTGCCAAAAGCACCAGAATTTCAAACTCTGTTTTTGTCAGCGTAATTTTTTCGGCGTTAATGCTGACTTCCTTACTACTCTTGTCTATTGTCAAGTTTCCAAAAACAAGCTTGCCTGAGCCGGCATCGGCGCTATCAACTTTCTTATGTCGCTTGAGTACGGCTTTCACTCGTGCCAAAACTTCTTTTATGGAAAATGGTTTGGCAATATAATCATCGCCGCCCACCGAAAATCCGGTCAGCATATCATTCTCAGCATCTTTTGCCGTAAGAAAAACTATGGGAATCTGATTGCCATCTCGCCGCAAAGCCTCGGCCAGCTTATAGCCGGACATTCCGCCCATCATCACATCCAACAGCATAAGCGAGCAGCTAGGCGTCAACTTTTCCAAGGCTTCCTCCGCCGAATAAGCACAGGTAACCTCATAACCCTCGTTGGCAAGATTGAACTCGAGAATTTCACAAATATCCCGCTCATCATCGACTATGAGAATTTTTTGCGACATGTTTTTCTGTTTCCTCAAAGATACAAGCTTATTCTTTATTCTGTTTCGCTCCGTGTTTCAAAACCTTAGCGTCAACATAGAAAACAATTTCTTCTACAATATTGCCGCAATGGTCGCCAATCCGCTCCAGCTTACGAATGAGCAGCAGGGTTTTCAGCCCGCAATGGATAAATGACGGATTTTCAGATAAAAACCTGTCAATCAAAGCAATAGAATTACAGTACATGGCATCTATCTCCTTATCTTTTGCTAAAATTCTTCCAGCCAGCTTGGTATTTTCCGATTCCAGCGCTACAAAGCTGTCGGAAAGCATTCCAGTGAGCATGTCGAACATTCTATCCAGCTGCAAGTCTTCCAGCATTTGCGGAGGCATCCTGTTGCAGTCTTCCTCAATAACGTGGCGCGCAATTCCTTCGGAAAAATCACCTATGCGCTCCAGCGTGCTGCTTATTTTCATAAGCGACAGCACCAAGCGTAAATCTACCGCCACGGGGCTAAACAGCGCAATATAGTTTTCGCAATCGCTATCTATCTTTAGCTCAAAAGCATCCACACGTTTTTCGCGGCTGGCAATTTCCCTGGCCAGCTCAATATCGCCGCTAAAGTAGGATTGCTTCGCTTTTTCAAGCTGCGACAGCACCAGCTTCCACATTTGGCTCACCTCCTCTTTGAGGGATTGTAGCTCTCTTTCTGTATGTTTCATTTCTTTTAATTGAAAATGAATAATTGAAATTCGACAATTCAAACTACGAGTAATTATGAGTTGTCAGCTATCAATTGTGAATTATAAATTATCCGAACTTTCCGGTAATATAGTTTTGTGTTTGTGCTTTATCGGGGTTCAAAAACATTTTTTTCGTATCGCAGTACTCCACCAATTCTCCCAGCATAAAAAATCCGGTTTTGTCGCTCACGCGCGCGGCCTGCTGCATGTTGTGCGTTACAATCACAATGGTGTACTTCTGCTTTAGCGCATACATCAGCTCCTCAATTTTTGAAGTAGAAATGGGGTCAAGCGCAGATGCGGGTTCATCCATAAGCAGGATTGACGGGGAAATGGCAAGCGCACGTGCGATACACAGGCGCTGCTGCTGCCCACCCGAAAGCTCAAAGGCAGATTTTTTCAGCTTATCTTTTACCTCCTCCCATAGTGCAGCTCCCCGCAACGACTCTTCTACGCGTCCGGCAATAAATGACTTATCGCCCATGCTATTCACACGCAAACCATAAGCTACATTCTCAAAAATTGACTTTGGAAATGGATTTGGTTTTTGGAAAACCATGCCCACCTTCTTACGGAGTTCGTCTACCTGTACCGATTTATCGTATATATTCTGTCCATCAATCAGGCACTCTCCGGCCAAGTGCGTATCATCAATCAGGTCGTTCATGCGATTGAGAATTCTCAAAAACGTTGACTTACCGCATCCTGAAGGGCCAATGAAAGCAGTAACGGTATTGGCCTCCATTTGCATGCTAATGTTTTTGAGCGCATGAAAATTACCGTAGTAGAAATTTACATTCTTTGCCTCTATCATAGTATTGTTGAGCTGTTGATTCGTTGAACTGTTTAATCGTTTTTAACCCCTGGCGACTTTTTAATTCGTTTTTACTTTCTTTCCAAAATATCGTCGCAACATACCTGCTAACGTATTCATAAACAATACAATAGCAATAAGTACCAGCGCTGTACCATAAGCAATGGGACGTGACGCTTCAATATCGGTTCCGCTGGTGGCAATAACGTACAGGTGGTACGGCAAGGCCATTACCTGATCGAAAATGCTGTGCGGCAACTTTGGTAAAAAGTAAGCCGCCACGGTAAAAAGAATAGGCGCCGTTTCGCCGGATATACGACCCACGGAAAGAATAAGCCCCGTAATAATATTCGGAAATGCCATGGGTAACACTACTCTTCGTATGGTTTGCAGCTTAGTGGCTCCAAGCGCTAAGCTACCTGTACGAAATGAGCTGGGAATAGCCTTAAGCGCCTCTTCCGTAGTACGGATAATTAGCGGCAAAACAAGTAAACCCAGGGTAAGCGAGCCCGCGATAATAGAATCTCCGAAGCCAAGAGTATTCACGAAAAGCGCCATACCGAACAGACCGAAAACTACCGAAGGAATACTTCCCAAGTTGTTCGTCATTACTCTAATGAGCTTAACGACCCAACCATTCTTGGCATATTCCACCATGTAAATGCCGGACATTACACCGAGCGGGAAGGCAAAAATAACGCTACCAACAACTAAGCACAGCGTTCCCACAATGGCCGGAAGTATACCACCGGCAGTCATACCTTCTTTAGGCGCCGTTGTCAAAAATTCCCAGCTGATAATACCTATGCCGTTGTATACTATAAAGCCCAATATCCAAAATAGAATACCCACTACCAACAGCCCTAACAGTCGGAAGGTGAGGAAAGCTACTTTTTGGCTAGTCTTTTTATTCATACTAAACTCCTTTACTGTACTGCCGTTTTGAAATCACCTCCGCCGATATGCTCACCATCATAGTAATGACAAACAGAATACAACCCAGCAAAAAAAGTGATTGGTAGTGCGCTCCTCCGGCGGGCGCTTCGCCCAGCTCGGCAGCAATGGTAGCCGGAATAGTTCTTACCGATTCAAATAATGAACGAGGCATAGCTGCCGCATTACCCGTAACCATAAGTACAGCCATTGTTTCTCCTATGGCACGACCAACGCCCAACACCACTGCCGCTGAAATACCCGAAGAGGCATAGGGAACAACAACTTTATAAATAGTTTGCCAGTGTGTAGCTCCCAGCGCAAGGCTAGCTTCGCGCATAGCGCGCGGCGTGTTGCGCATGGCATCTTCGGCTACGGTGATGATGGTAGGCAAAGCCATAATGGCAAGTATAAGGCTACCTGTAAACGCCGTTTCGCCAACCGGAAGATTAAGCGACCTTTGAACAAGCGGAACCAGCACCACTAAACCAAAGAAGCCATAAACCACCGATGGGATTCCGGCAAGTAGCTCAATGGCAGGTTTCAAGAATTTTCCGGCATGCTCTGTAGCCAGCTCCGATAAATAAATGGCGACACCTAAACCCAGCGGTAACGCAATGAGTATAGCAAAAATACTTACCCAAAGCGTTCCCAACAGCAGGGGCAGCAACCCATATAATGGTGAAGGCGTAGCCGTAGGCAACCACTCTTTTCCTCCAAAAAAATCGGCAAAGCTAATATTTTTTGTTGGTAAAACCTTTACGCTCGCCTCGTCTTTTGGCGTATACTTCTGTGGCAGAAAGGCAATAATATTCGGATGCTTAGCGATTACTTCACTTAATCTTTGAGGTAGTAAAGCATAATCTTCTCCCAGCTCTTCATCCGAATACTGAGAGAAAATTTCATCAAAACGAAATGGCATTATTTCCTCGTCAGCGCCGCCAACCTCCTGCCAATTACTTACCTCATAGTCAAATATATTCTTGATTTGCAGAGGGTTAAGCCTCACAATTTCGTTTGAGGAGTTGACACAGAGCGAATATCCTTTCTCCACATTCGGGCTATTGAAGAGCCCTAAGCCTTCCTTAAAAAGGAAGATAATAATAAGCAAAATGGCAAGGCTTGTCACTCCCCCGCTGAGGGTTAACAAGCCTTCAACCATACGCTCTGCAATTCTCTTTAGCCGTCTCATTTTAGAGTAATGAATCCAACTTCTGAAACAATTTTCTGTCCGGCATCAGAAAGCACATAATCCATAAAAGGTTTTACCAGCTTTTCCGACTTTACCTCATAGTAGTAGTACAGCGGGCGCACAATCGGGTATACCTGACTCTTAGCGTTGGCCACCGAAGGTTCGGCAAATGTTTTTCCCCTGTCATACGATACATGAATTGCTTTAACGTCCTTGTTCAAATAGGCCAAACCCACATATCCAACGGCTCCCTTTGTTTGACTGATAGACTGAATAATAGCGCCTGTAGCCGGCATGCTCATTATACCATTCATGTAGTTCTTATTTTTTAAAACGCTTTCCTTAAAAAACTCGTAAGTACCGGATGACGTTTCACGCGAGTAAGGCACAATCTTCAAATCATCTCCGCCAACCTCTTTCCAACTCTTAATTTTACCGGTAAAAATCCCTTCCAGCTGCTCGCGGGTAAGGTTGATTACCTTATTAGATGGATGAACAACCACCGCCAAAGCGTCGTAGGCAGCAACTATTTCTTTTACTGATTTACCTGCTTCTTGCAGCTTCTGCTTCTCATCAAACTTGATTTTACGAGAGGCTTGCGCAATATCTGTTGTGCCCTCAAGCAAGGCTGAAATACCAACTCCACTGCCGCCACCGGTTACGGTTATCGTTGTTGACGGATTGGCCTTCATGTAGCTCTCCGACTCTTTTTGCGATAGAGGCAACATGGTGTCTGAGCCCTTAACTTTTTGAGCTTGAGCGCCAAGCAGCGTACAAGCTGCTATGGATACGGATAAAATAATCTTTTTCATAATTCTTACTTTTACCTGTTACAAAAATAAATTGTTGTTATTACAGAATGGGAATAAAATTGTTACAAAATGGTTAAGACTTAAAATCTATACTGCAACCTCAACGTAAACACATTTCTATTTAAATCGTTTATTAACACTGCTTTAGCTTCATTACTATAGCTATATTGATAGCTCAAATCGCTTTTTTCGTAGCGGTTGATTTCGTAATATGCCGTAAGGCGAATGTTCTTATTTGCCCTCCAGAATGCTCCGAATCCAAAAGTATTTTGCGCCAAATCAGCAAAACCCGTCCCGTTTTTGCCTACCTCATTACCCGATACTTTGGTGTTGGGATCGTACCAGTCATACTTAAGCACGACCGTAAAAGGCAGATTACCTATATCCTGTGTAAGCATCACATATCCACCGCCGAAGTTTCGAATGTAAGTATCGTTAGCAGAAAGGTTTGGATTCATTTTTTTTATACCGTCCGGAATAATTCCGGCATTGGGACTTTTGCTCGAAGCCTTTGTTCCGGGCTGCTGGCCAAACAAATATTCAACATGCAGCTTGGTCATTCCGGCAGCAGTAATGATGCTGAATTGCCCGTCAACTCCAAAGTACTCACGCTTTGCGTACTTCCTGAAGTTGGCAGCCGAATCACTGCTCAGCACAAAAGCATTGTCCACCATTTTATATACGTTCTTATTTTCTTGCAGCACACCGCCATTGTAGTAAGACACGCCGATTCCGTATTTAGCATTGGAGCCGATATTTTTGGTAGCATAGAGGTGTCCAATGAAATCCAAGCGGCTGTCCATTTCAGGCTTAATTCCGTTACCCGAAAAAAGTCCGGCATCGAGGCGTATGAAGCTAAGTGGAGAAGTCTTGGCCGCTTGCAAGTAAAGCGCAGCGCCCAAATCACGCTCCTCGGGAAATAGCGTTTGAAAAATAGCCGAACGCTCCGGCGACTCTCGACGAGATGACGAGTAGCTGATTTCATAACCAAAAGGACGGTCGAAAATACCGGTACGCAAGGCGTTGGTTTGCCACCACGGATCCTTAATATTAAGGTAAACATCTTTAAAGGCTATACCTTTTTCCGTAGCGTCCAGCTGAATTACACCGGAGGCAATACCCTCTTCATACGCAAGTTTTATACGACCACGACGTACTCCAAGGCGACTATAGCTTTCGTCATCATAAAGATTTTCATTGAAGCTATCCCCAACTTTCATGTTAGTACCTAAGGCGGCATTGGGCTGCGCATATTGCCATTGCGCCTGAATGTAGCCTGAAATTTTAAACTTTTCCAGCACCTTCAATCGATTGTCCAAATCTTCGTTTTTTTGCTCCAGCAGCTCTATGGGCGCCAGCTCTACGTCCTGCGCCTGTGTCATTTTTACCGCCAACAGCGTGAGACAACAAATTACAGCGAATACTTTTTTCATACCTTTTGCATTATTTGATTTGCCGCAAAGCTATGGTAAGGTTGTTACACGCTGTTTGCGGAATTGATAATAAAATATTACAAAACAAAAAAGCCGGGATGCTATCCCGACCTGTCAACCATCTGCTATTAGATAAACATATGATACACAGAGGCTTATCTAATAACCGCGGCTGCTTTAAATGTCGTAGTATAAGATTTACTTAACGTACAATTTACTTACTGAGCTCCATTCTGCATTGGGCTTCAGGCTTTGGAATCCGGTAATTTCCGCCGGCAAGTTCAAGTTTGGCGTATTGATTGCCCAAGTTTGCGGTTCAGGACAAATGTATCCTGCATTACCGCCATTGTTCCACAACGTCCAGTGTTTTACTTGACTGTCAACTTCATAAAATACCTTTGTTCCGCTAGCCTCATGCACAAGAATTGCACCATTGTACTCTTTGCCGTCAACCTTCAAAGGTTCGTTGGTAAGCGCCAACTCCATGGCTGCACCTACAGGATTCAGTCCGCTTGTGCGCAGCAAATTTTCATCGGCTACTAAGTCCAGCAGCTTCTCTGTTGGCAAAGTTCTCTCGCTAAGCTCCCAACGTTTGCCTACCGAAAGCATTATCTTGTAACCATTTTTATCTGTACCTTTTACAAATGGAACGTTGATTGGTGTATGGTAGCCCACTCCCAACGGCATGTTGGCGCCGCTATGATTTATGAACGTAACCTTATGCTCCAGGCCGTTTGCCGATAGCTTGAAGCTCATGCGGCATTCGAACTCATGCGGAAAATCCACAAAAATTTCATTGTTCACCGCATTAGAAAAGAATGCAGCTTCAACCTCCACGCAATCTTTGCCTACAGCTGTTTTGCCGACTACAAATTTTTGTGTCTTTATAATTCCGTGGTGATAGTTGTTCTGAGCGGGAATAGTAATAGGATACTGGTATTTTCTACCCTCAAAGATGTATGTACCGTCTGCAATTCTATTAGGTGGAAATAGCAGCGGCAATCCGAATAGCTGAGGACGAGCTAAAAATGTTTCCATATCCGCATCGGTCGGAGTATGCAGCACAGCTACATTTTTTGCCGTATTGACAAGGCTAACCAAGTTAGCGCCCACGCCGGGAACCAAAATAGCCTCATAATCTCCCGCGCTGAGCTGCACGGCCTCCATATTCTTCCAAGTAATTTTCTTTATTTCCATAGCATTGGTTTTATTCGCAAACGGAGCAAGCAGTAGAATCAATACAATTCTACACCTCTACTTTTTAAGTGATTCAGACAAGGCATGACGCTGAAAAAAAATCATGTAGAACACGCTACAGGTGATTGCCGTGTCTGCCACATTGAAAATGGGGCGGAAGAAGATAAATCTATCTCCACCCTCACGTGCAACGTTGATTATGGGAAGGTAGAGCATATCCACCACCTTACCAAAACCAAGCGGAGCATACCCGCCACCCTGCGGAAACATTTGCGCCACAAGAGTAGGCGTAGATGCATCAAAAATTAACCCGTAAAATAAACAGTCTATCAGATTTCCTGCCGCACCGGCGCACATCAACGCTAAGCCAATCACCACACCTTTGGAGGCTCCCGCCTTATACTCCTTCACCGTAAACCACAAAAGGGCTCCTATAAAAACTATTCGGAACAGGGTTAGCATCAGCTTGCCCACCTCACCAAACAGCTCTACCCCAAATGCAAATCCGTTATTCTCGGTAAAGTAAAGACCTACGTGTCCGCCGTCGCGATTGCCCAAGAAAACAATTTCTTGCCACAAGCTCATGTGCGTTTTTATCCAAATCTTGAGTAGCTGATCGGCAACTATCATAAGGGCCGCAAGCAGAATGGCTTTTTTTCCTAGTGTCATTGTATGCTTAAAAAAATGTGCTGACACAGCAGTATCGGCACATAACAAATTCTTACTGTGCTAATCTAAAACTATACACGTCCGACCTTCGCCTCAACGCTCAGCGTAGCGTGTGGTACGGCGCGCAACCTGTCTGCCGGGATAAGCTTTCCGGTTATACGACAGATTCCGTAAGTCTTGTTTTCAATACGCACAAGAGCCGCTTCCAAATGCTGCATAAATTTTTGCTGACGCTCGGCCAATTTTCCCGACTCCTCTTTAGACAAGGTAGATGCTCCCTCCTCCAGCACTTTGAATGTAGGAGAGGTATCTGCGATATCGTTGCTTTCGCTTTGAGTAATGGCTTCACGCAAAGTTCCAAAGTCTTTTTTAGCCTTCTCCAGCTTTTCTAAAATAATTTCCTTAAACTCGGCCAACTCCGCATCGGAATACCTTGTTTTTCTAACAGGTTTTGTTTTCATAAATCAACGTTTAATCCTGCTAAATTAGCACTTTATTGCACGAATTCCAAATATTCTCTGAACCATGTTACAATCTGCAAACTGACTGCATGTTCCTGTTAGTATTTTGAAGCTCTATACCTAGATTTTCGACACCTTTACCTCAACGGTATAGTCCTCAATTTCTATCGTAATACCTTCATTTACAGAGTCTTGTATTTTTAAAGATGCTCCCAACACCTGACCTTTAATGTAATCGGCAAATGTTGTCACGGCGTCATTAATTTCAGCCCGCTTCTGTATGTAAATATTTATGCGATCTGTTACCTCAAAACCGCTATCCTTACGCAAATTCTGAATACGGTTTACCAGCTCACGGGCAATACCTTCCTGACGCAGCGCTTCGGTTACCGTAATATCTAAGGCAAGCGTCAGCTTACCCTCAGTAGCGCATTCGTAGCCCGGAATGCTCTCCGTAATTACCTCCACATCATCAGGTGTAAGCAGCACTCTTTCACCCGAAGCCAACGCTACTTCAGCTTCACCACGACTTTCGAGGCTCAGGACATCCGTATTTTGCCACGTTAGAATTTGCGCGGCAACTTCTTTCATATTTTTACCGCACTTAGCGCCTAAGGTTTTAAAATTGGCCTTAGCACGCTTAGCCACCACCTCCATCTCTACCTGCAAATCTTTCACGTTGGTTTCTGCTTTTACAATATCCTTTATTTGGGGTGTAAGCAGCTTCACCACCTCCGGATCTGCAACTGCAAGCACTGCTCTCTGCAAGGGTTGGCGCACCCTAATATTCACCTTACGGCGCAAGGCTAAAATCATAGAGGTAGCTTGCTGTGCCAGCTGCATTTTATTTTCTAACTCTTTGTTAATTAGATAGTTATCAAACTCAGGAAAATCAGCCAAATGTACAGAGCTAACCTTAGATTCGCCGCTTACAGCGTTGATGTCGCAGAAAATTCTATCGGTAATAAACGGTGCAATAGGCGCTGCGAGCAACACCACCTTCATCAAGCACTCATGAAGCGTTTGGTAGGCCGCCAGCTTATTTTGCGTCATGTTGCCGCCCCAAAAACGCTTACGGTTCAAACGCACATACCAGTTACTCAGGTTATCTCCTACAAAATCCTGAATCAACCTTCCGGCACGTGTAGGTTCGTAAGCTTCGTAGGCCTCCTCAACTTCCTTCACGAGTGTATTCAGCAGGGAAATTATCCACCTGTCAATTTCGGGACGCTCGCTTACGGTCACCAACTTTTCGGCTCCCGTAAATCTGTCAATATTTGCGTAAAGCGCAAAGAATGAATAGGTGTTGTAAAGTGTGCCGAAGAATTTACGGCGCACCTCATCCACTCCGTCAATATCAAACTTAAGGTTATCCCAAGGTTGCGAGTTGGTTACCATGTACCAGCGCAAGGCGTCGCTACCATAATCCTCCATTACCTTAAACGGCTCTACAGCATTGCCAAGACGCTTGCTCATCTTGTTGCCGTTCTTATCCAAAACCAAGCCGTTTGATATTACGTTTTTGAACGAAACCTCATTCGCAATCATGGTTGAAATGGCGTGAAGCGTAAAGAACCAACCCCGCGTCTGGTCAACGCCTTCGGCAATGAAATCTGCCACCTTGCGACCTGTACCACCCTCCAGCGGATAGTGATCCTGAGCGAATGGCATAGCGCCGGAATCAAACCACACATCAATCAAATCCAGCTCACGCTTCATTGGCTGCCCGTTGTCCGACACCAAAATTATTCCGTCAACATACGGGCGGTGCAAGTCTATCTTTTCGTAATTTGCCGCCTCATACTTATTAGGTATAAATCCTTTATCCTTGTATGGATTGGATTTCATTACACCTGACGCAGTTGCCTTCTCTATTTCGCCGTACAGCTCCTCCACCGAACCAACACACTTCTCTTCACTACCATCCTCGGTACGCCAGATAGGCAACGGAGTTCCCCAGTAGCGGCTACGCGAAAGGTTCCAATCTTTCAAGTCTTCCAGCCACTTTCCAAAACGCCCCGTACCTGTACTTTCAGGCTTCCAGCCAATAGTTTTGTTGAGCTCCACCATGCGATCTTTGCATGCTGTAGTTTTTATAAACCAGCTGTCAAGCGGGTAGTATAGCACAGGTTTATCTGTACGCCAGCAGTGCGGATAGCTGTGTACGTACTTTTCTATTTTAAATGCCAAACCTTGCTGCTTAAGCATTACGCAAAGGTCAACATCAAGCGTGGCATCATCTTCTGTCAACTTCGGGTCATAAGCATTCTTTACAAAACGTCCGGCGTATTCCGTGTATAGGTCAAGGTTCATACTTTCCTTTACAAAGGCGCCATCAAGATCTTCCACCTTGAAAAACTTTCCGGTCTTATCAACCATAGGTTGACGAATGCCGTTCTTATCAACCAACATCAATGGCGGAACACCATGCTGCTTGGCCACACGGTCGTCGTCAGCGCCAAAGGTTGGCGCTATGTGAACAATCCCTGTACCATCTTCAGTGGTAACAAAGTCACCTGTAATTACACGGAACGCTCCGTTACCGGGATTAACCCACGGCATAAGCTGGCGGTACTGTATACCCTCTAAATCTTTACCCTTGCATTCTCCTACAATCTTGTACGGAACTAGCTTATTACCCGGTTTATAATCTTCAAATTTCAGCCCGGCAGCCTTAGGATTAAAGTGTTTTGCCACCAAATCCTTTGCCAGAATAACCGTAGTTTTTTCACCGCTATATGAGTTGTGCGTTTGCACTGCCACGTAATCAATGTTCGGACCAACGCAAAGCGCCGTATTGCTCGGCAGAGTCCATGGCGTGGTTGTCCAAGCCAAAAAGAATGCTCCACCCCAGCCGCCGGGAACATGCATAGCATTGGAGCCAAATGCACGATTAAGCAAATCTGCATTTTCACTTTCAACGGGCACAGTAAACATTGCCACGCAAGTTGTGTCTTTTACATCACGGTAGCAGCCCGGCTGATTAAGCTCATGCGTGCTAAGCCCCGTGCCAGCCGCCGGCGAGTATGGCTGTATGGTGTAGCCTTTGTACAACAAATTCTTTTTGTACAACTCCTTGAGCAAATGCCACAATGTTTCAATATAGCGATTATCGTAGGTGATGTACGGATTGCTCATATCTACCCAATAGCCCATTTGCTCGGTAAGGTTCTCCCACTCACGGGTGTACTTCATTACCTCCTTACGGCATGCAGCATTGTATTCGTCTACAGAAATCTTTTTACCTATATCTTCCTTGGTAATACCAAGCATTTTCTCCACGCTTAACTCCACAGGCAGTCCATGCGTATCCCAGCCTGCCTTACGATTTACCAAAAATCCTTTTTGTGTTTTGTAACGACAAAAAATATCTTTTATAGCACGCGCCATCACGTGGTGAATACCGGGCATGCCATTTGCCGAAGGCGGACCTTCATAAAAAACAAATGGCGTACAACCTTTGCGCAAATCCAATGACTGCGCAAAAGTATGCTCGGCCTTCCACTTGGCCAGCACATCCTTATTTATTTGCGACAAGTTTAATTCCTTGTACTCTGTAAATTTCTTGCTCATCGTATTATTTTCTCCTTTTAACCGTTTTACTTACCCCATGTGCGAACCATCACAAAATGGCCTGCTTTTGCTCTTACCGCAGCGACAAATAGAGCATGAATATGCACGCTGCTCCCTGTTGCCGCGCTCATCCTCCAGCTCATAATTTCCAGTAATAACAATTGGCCCATTAGGTTGCAATTTTACCTTTACCGTTGCTACATCTTTATCAGCAAGCGTTGCTGCTGCAGGCTTATCATTTCTTACCGATAAAGGAATTTGTGTTTCATCCTTCAGCAGCTTATGGCTAGCTTCCTTTTCGTTACGTGCCTCGTCGCACCAACGAAACATCAAAGCACCAGTCGGGCATTCATTCACAACCTCAATAATACGTCCGGTATCGGCCTGCGAAAGGTCTACCCATGGCTTACGGCGAGAATTAAACACCCGTGGCAATTCAGATAAACAAATGGCAGCATGTACGCACAAATCCGGCTGCCAATACACGTTTATTTCCCCGTTGGTGTATTTTCTGTTGTAAGTCATAGCTAAGTTAATTAAAAATTGAGCGTTGAGAAATGACGAATTTTCAGCCCTCAATCTTCAACTATTTAAATGTCTGTAAATCAAATAGATATCTATATTTTCCGTTCGGCTTAGCGTATAATTCGTCATGCGTTCCCCGCTCTACTATTTCACCTTGATTTATCACCACAATGCAATCAGCATGACGAATGGTAGATAGACGGTGGGCAATAACAATGGATGTACGATTTTTCATCAAGTTAGTCAATGCATCCTGCACCAGCTTTTCGCTCTCGGTATCGAGGGCTGAAGTTGCCTCGTCCAACACCAAAATAGACGGGTTACGCAACACGGCACGGGCAATAGACAAGCGTTGACGCTGCCCACCCGAAAGGCGTCCGCCCCGGTCGCCAATGTTGGTACTATAACCCTCCTCCATTTCCATAATGAAGTTGTGGGCGTTGGCTATCCTGGCAGCATTCACCACCTCCTCATCCGACACATTTTCCAGGCCGAAAGCAATGTTATTTCTCACCGTATCATTGAACAAAATAGCCTCCTGCGTTACAATACCCATGAGGTTCATAAGCTGCTTGGGCTGGTAGTCGCGAATATCCACTCCATCAATAAAAATTCCGCCGGAGCTCACATCGTAAAAGCGAGGGATAAGGTCTGCTAGGGTAGATTTTCCTGCACCTGACGGGCCTACCAAAGCGTACATTTTTCCCTTTGGTATCATTAGGTTTACATTACGCAACACCGGCTCGTTGGCGTACGCAAAAGATACATTCCTGAACTCAATACAGCTTTCGAAATCCTTTACATCTATGGCATGAGGGGCCTTCGTAATTTCCATATCCGCATCCAGCACCGCAAAAATACGATCTGCCGAAGCCATACCTTTCTGAATGTTGGCGTACGCCTTGCTTACATCTTTTACGGGAACCAAAATCTGGTAGTAAAATGCAAGGTATGCGATAAACTCAGGAATGCTAAGCTCAGAAGCGCCATTGATAATCATTATTCCGCCAAAAAACAGGATAATCATGGCAATGGTAATACCCAAAAACTCAGACATAGGTGAGGCCATTTCATTCCTACGCGCTACGCTTTTCGACGATTTACGATGCGCTTCATTGATACGTGCGAAACTTTTGCGCACGTACTCCTGCGCATTAAACGCTTTGATGATACGAATTCCCGAAATGGTCTCCTCAAGCGTACTCATCAAATCGCCCTGCAAACGTTGAGTTTCAACAGCTATCTTGCGCAAGCGTCTTGTAATCAAGCTTACGGCATAGCCCGACAAAGGCAACGCTATAAGTGTAATTATTGTCAGCTGGTACGACATGTACAACAGCACTATCAGGTTTCCCAGTATAAGAATCGGTTCACGGAAAACAATCTGAAACGATGCCACCGTAGAGTTTTGCACCTCGGTCACATCATTGGACATTACCGACAAAAGATTCCCCTTACGCTGATTGTTGAAGTAACCTACGTGTAAACGTGCAATTTGCCGGTACAAAGCGGTGCGAATATTTGCCATAACCCGCACGCGCATGGACACCAGTACCATGTACGCAAAATATTTGAAGGCGTTGGCAAAGAGCGAGGCAACAATAACAGAAACGCAAATAAACGAAAGCGCCCACATCACACCGCTATGCATTTTAATAGCGTAGAGGTAGTAGCCAAAAGCATTTTTCGCAAAGTCTACCGTAAGCGAGAACTCCGGAAAAGTAGTAATAGCCGCAACATTATTGCTATCGAATATGATATCGAGCAGCGGAATAATCAGCATGAAGTTAGCAATGCTAAAAATCATGCCCAGTAGCGTCAGGGGCAAATATAGAGACCAATACTTGGTGTAAGGCTTGGCGAAATTCAACAACCGCAAAAACTTCTTCATCTCATATGGTATAAGTATAGGGGAACAAAATTAGTAAAAATTACGCTTATTTTAGAGATCAAATATAACTATCTGAAAAACAACGTATTGCAAATTGATCTTTGCAAAGAAACAGGCTGCATCAACCTTTTGATGCAGCCTGTTTTTTATGATAAAAAGTTAGCGGCTAGTTTGCACTCTGCTCCAAAAACTTTAAGAACTGATCCGGATTCGAAACGTAACCAACCGGCTTACCCTGCAGCTCACCCTCGCTATTCAGCACCGCAAAGTAAGGCATAGCGTTCACCTTATAGCTGGTTATGAGGTAGTCCATATTTTGCTGACCAAGCGTCTTTTTTACCTTACCATCAAAAGAAGAGGTATACCATTCACTTTCGGGAAGCGGGGTTTTATCATCTGTATACAGCGCAACAACAACAAACCTATCCTGTAGCGCCTGCTTAACTTGCGAATGAGCAAACACTTCGCCCTCCATCTTCTTGCAGTTCGTACAGCTATATCCCTTAAAATCCAAAAGCAGCTGCTTGCTCTGCTTCTTTGCACAAGCTATCGCCTCCTCCAAATCAAAGTAAGCAGGCACTCCCGCCGGGCCACGCATTTTTGTACCGGAATACTTTGGAACTTCACATAGCGCACCGGTAGCGTACGCAATCGCGTTATCTACTGCTTTTGGCCCACCACCCTTCTGAGTATGATTGGCTGTCAACTCAGGTGCTGGCAAGAATCCGGAAATAGCGCTAAGATTATTTCCCAGTAGTCCCGTTACTAAATACAACGCAAAGGCAAATGCCGCAACAGCTAGAGAAAAACGCATAAATCCGACCCTCTCTACCTTATCGTCATGTGCAAAGTGAATTTTCCCCAAGAAGTAAAAACCCAACATGGTGAAAAGCACAATCCAAATGCACAAAAATACCTCACGGGAAATAATGTAAAAACCTAATGCTTGGTCGGCAGTGGCCAAAAATTTCATGCTGAAAATGGCCAGCACAAACGCACAAAACACCTTTATCACGTTCAGCCATCCGCCAGACTTCGGCAACTTTTTCAGAACAGAAGGGAATAGCGCCAATACGCCAAATGGCAAAGCAAAAGCCAAACCAAAGCCAAACATTCCGATAACAGGCTTTAAAACTGCACCACTTGCGGCAGCCACCAATAGTCCGCCAACAAATAAACCTGTACATGAGAATGAAACTACGCATAAAGCCAGCGCCACAAAAAATATAGCAAAGTAGCCTCCCTTATCTGCCTGGCGATCAATTCTATTTACCAAAGAAGTCGGCAGGGTAATTTCAAACGCACCAAAAGAAGAAGCGGCGAACAGGATAAATAGCAGGAAAAAAATAATATTCGGCAGCCAGTGGGCGCTAAGCGCGGTGGTGAATGCCACTGATTTTGTCAGCGTTGCCATCACGCCAATCAAGGTATAAATTACTACCATAGAGGCAACAAAGATAAATGCCTGCGACAGGCCTTTTTTACGACTTTGATTACGCATGAAAAATGAAATAGTCATAGGCAACATGGGAAATACACAAGGCGTCAGCACGCCCAGAAAACCCATAGACATTGCAATAAAAAAGAACAACAGCAGCGACTCCCCACCCTCCACCTTCTCAACTACAGAGGCAGAAGTAATATCCGTTGGCACAGACAATTTAAAATCGTGATTCAATGGAATACACTCGGTTTCGCTGCACGCCTGAAACTCTAGCGTTCCCTTAACCTCCTTTGTATCAGGCAATATTTTTATACGCTGCATTAAGTGCGCCTTGCCGGCAAAGTAAGGAACATCCATATCAAACATTTCATCATGCTTAATCTTAGCGGCCTCAACCTCAACCAGTGCACCGTCGGTAGCGCCTTCCTCCATGCTCAGCGAAATCGGCAAAGGTCCATCTTCCGGCACGTCCGTACCGTATACCACCCAACCCCAACCAATCTTTGCCTCAAAGCTCAACTCGACTTCAGTGGTCGAAACTCTCTTGGCAGAAACATTCCACTCCACAGGATTTTTTATTTCCTGTGAGAAAGCTGCAAGCGAAATCAGTAAAGTGAAAAATGCACTAAAAAATCTTTTCATACTATCTATCTGTATATAAAGCATTTATAATAAAATATCCCTATAAGTTGGGCAGCGCTTCACGCAGCTTCTTCGTTAGCTTTTGTACAACCAAATCATACGAATCATCCACCCACTCACAAATTGTTTTCGAAAGAACAGAATCATCCAGCACAACCGTATTCCACTGCTTTTTGTTCATATGATAGCCCGGCATCACCGCAGGATATTGCTCTCGCAGCTCAATGGCCTTTTCAGGATCGCACTTAAGATTCATCCACCCATCATCGAGGGCAATCATGGCGAATATTTTACCACACACCTTAAAGACTAAGGCGGTATCGTCAAAAGGGAAAGATTCTGTCACCCCCTTCTTACTTAAACAGTACTCCCGCAGCTGCTCTACATCCATAACGCAGTACCATACATTTTTATGCTATCAAGCAATATTAAAATAGCCAAAAACACCATGCCGAAACCTCAAAATTATTGTATCTTTGTAAAGAGTATTTTTGACCGGTGAAATTCTCGGCCTGTTTGTTAACTAGCAAAGATAATCTCTTTTATGCTTTTATCAACCATCAACTAAGTAAACGTAAGCTATGCAGCATAATATTTATGGGGTAATTATGGCGGGAGGAGTAGGGAGCCGCTTTTGGCCTCTTAGCCGGAGCGCCAAGCCCAAGCAATTTTTAGACATTTTAGGAGTTGGACGCACTTTTATTCAACAAACGTTTGACAGGCTTACCAAATTCATTCCCGCTGAAAACATAGTGGTGGTTACCAGCGCACAGTACAAGCAAATGGTGCAAGAGCAGCTACCCGAAGTTCAAGAAGAAAACATTTTACTCGAACCGCTCCGTCGCAACACAGCGCCATGTATAGCCTACGCGGCATACAAGCTGCAAATCAAAAGCCCAGATGCTACTATGGTGGTTGCCCCGTCTGACCACCTCATCCTCAAGGAAAATGAGTTTGTTGCCACCATGAAAAACGCCATAGAGTTTGCACGAACCGGCAGTAATCTTGTAACGGTGGGCATTGAGCCATCACGTCCGGAAACCGGATACGGCTACATTCAAACCTGTAAAGGAAAGGACGATAACAACATTTGCAAGGTAAAAACATTTACCGAAAAGCCTGATATTGAGACTGCTAAAGCATTTCTAAGCAGCGGAGAATTTGTGTGGAACTCCGGCATGTTTATTTGGACGCTCAGCAGCATATGTACCGCTTTCGAAGCGCATTTGCCGGAAGTAGCAAAAGCTTTCAGCGCAGGAAAGAGCAAATACTACGCTCCTGATGAAGATCAATTCATAGAAGAAACCTATACCGACTGCAAATCCATATCCATTGACTACGGCATAATGGAAAAAGCCGACAACGTGCACGTAATTTGTGCCGACTTCGGCTGGTCTGATGTGGGAACATGGAACTCGCTATACCTTCACTCCGAAAAAGATGAGCACAACAACGCCATGCTCGAACGAAGCGTTTCGCAAAGTAAGGTTAGCAACTCCATTGTAAAAACAATGCCCAATAAGCTAACCGTGCTGCATGATCTGGATAGCTACCTTGTTGTAGATACTGACGATGTACTCATGATTTGCAAACGTGGCGATGAGAATGAGCTCAAGCAAATTGTCACAAATGCAATTATGGAAAGTGGTATGAAAATGGCGTAGGCAGGTATCAGCGACCAGCTATCAGGCATCAAAAATACTCGTATAAATACCTCATTATTAAGCATTTATCGACTGCCTAAATGTGTACGGATTTTCCATGAATAGCCTCTGCAGCTTCCATTATAGCCTCACTCATTGTCGGATGCGCATGAATACCGCTTCCAATTTGGTGCGCCGTTAGTCCTAAATTCATGGCCAAAGTTGGTTCTGCCAGCATTTCGGTAACGTTAGCGCCAACAAGATGCGCCCCTAATATTTTATCGGTTTTAGCATCGCAAATCAATTTAACAAAGCCGTCACGTGCACCACTAGCGACAGCCTTGCCCGAGGCCGTATATGGAAGCTTCGCAACCTTAAAGTCCAAACCTTTATCTTGTGCTTGCTGTTCCGTCACTCCTACCGAAGCAACCTCCGGTGAG
Source organism: Prevotellaceae bacterium (assembly GCA_031266015.1). Taxonomy (GTDB): domain Bacteria; phylum Bacteroidota; class Bacteroidia; order Bacteroidales; family UBA932; genus JAISBU01. Next base: position 50,617 of record JAISBU010000013.1, read on the forward strand.
GTATATATACACGAGGGAATTGCCGCATAATTTATCGGGTTAACATCCAAACCCGCAAGCTTTTCAACGCAGGCTATCGCCTCAGCAGAAGCCACATGTGCCAATGCAGGTGTAGCAATAATATCTCCAATGGCGTACACGTGAGCTGCGTTGGTTTCGTAGAATTCGTCAACTTTTATTTTCCCATTTTCAACCGCAATGCCAAGCCGCTCCAGGCCAATATGCTCAATATTAGCCTGCACTCCAACAGCCGACAAAATAACCTCAACCTCCAGCTGCTCTACGCCTTTCTTTGATTGCGCCTCTACCCTGCATAGCTCTCCTGAGGTATCTACCTCCAAAAGTTGAGCCAAGACCATTGTATGTATACCATATTTACGCAACGACCTATCCAGCTGGCGAGAAACATCCGCATCGCAATTTGGAGCAATTTGTGGCAGGCTTTCCAGTATAGTAACCTTTGTTCCCATCATAGCATAAAAGTAGGCCAACTCGCTGCCAATAGCTCCGGAGCCCACAACCAGCATACTTTTTGGCAGCCTATCAAAGGTGAGCGCATGGCGGTAGCCAAGTATTTTTTTACCGTCAACAGGCAGCATAGGAAGCTCTCGTGCACGTGCTCCCGTAGCCACAATAATATGCTTAGCCTCAACGATGCTCACTCTATGCGCCACGTCCGACACCTCAACCTTTCCCGCTTCCAGCAAACGTCCGGCGCCTTGTATAAGTTCTACCTTATTCTTGTTGAGCAAAAACTCTACTCCCTTACGCATATTCTCCGCTACCCCACGGCTACGTGCAATCACGTTCGCAAAATTCGGAACAGCCGGGGTTGGCAATTCAACTCCATACTCCGCAGCAGTATGGGCATAGTGTAACACCTGCGCGCTTTTCAGCAAAGCCTTTGTAGGAATACACCCATAGTTAAGGCATACGCCGCCTATATTCTCCTTCTCCACCAATGCAACCTTCATACCCAGCTGTGCCGCACGAATGGCAGCAACATAACCTCCCGGACCGGAGCCTATAGCTACTAAATCAAACATAGCTGTACTTTTTTTCCAAAGATAAAAAACAATTCCTAATTCTCAACTCCTAATGCATAAGCGAATAATTGTCGGGCAAGGCCATGCATCAAAATCAACTATCAACTACTAACGACCATACCATTGCGGACAATGATGGATAGTGAGAAGCAAAAACAAAAAAGTGCAGCGCCTCCCATCCGCACCGTAGGCTCTGCAAAGCCTATGCGAACAAGGCGTGTGAGCGCTACGCTTTTTAGTGTTTAATGAAATTTACGGATGTCGATCCGGTATCTTTCGCTTCGCTCATGATAACAGTGCACTCACACGGCATCACTAATTATGGATTGTGCACTATGCATTATTCGTTACTTTGTCTTGACATAAAGTAACCAAAAGTTAAGACAAAAATATCCTCGAACCGGATTTTTGTCAGGCTTGCGCACCCTAACGCACGGGGTGCATCTTAGCAAGTTCAGCTGTCATGTTGAGTAAAGCGAAGCAATTTTATGCCTAAATTGGGAGATCGCTTTGCTTTGTTTGCATCAGCAATTTGCAGGTACTTGCATTTTATGAATTATGCTGAACGAGCTATAAGCTAAAACAAACATGTGTACCCTATCATCATGTTAAAGCCATAGGTAGGATAGCCGTTGAATATTTGGTATCGTGATGCAAACAAATTATTCATTTGCACAAATGCTGATGAGCGATCAAAAAAGCGATATTCTCCTCCAAGGCTAAGATCTGCACCGGCCTTACGAACCACCTCTGTACCAGAAGAATACGAAGTGGGAGCATTCCGTGCGGCGTACTTACCATTAACTCTTAAGTTGGCATAGCAAGCTACCTTATTCCAAAGGTTGTATCTTCCCTGCAATATCAAATTGTGTGCCGGACGATTGTACGCTTTTGAGACTTTATCCATGTCATAGCCATTGTAGGTATACTTCAAATTTACATCCAACGCCTTCAAAGGCTTCAATGCAACATAGGTATTGTAGGAAAATATTTTTGTATCATCATGCTCAACCTCAAAGTAGCTTCCTAAGCCGTCTTTTGAATTTACAAAGAGGTATAAATCATCAACAAATGAATAGGAAATCCACATGTTACAGCTCACCACTGATGAGTAGCGCGCTTTAAAACCTAACGAAAATGCTGCTAAGTATTCCGTATTACTGAAATCCTGATTAGCATAAGGGTGAAGATACGGATTCTCTGTCGCCAGCTTTTCATAGGTGTTTACCTCACGGCCTCCTGTTATTTCAGCGTATGGCATGAATGACTTGTCTGCCAGCAGCAGCGTAAAATTCAACGTTGGATGTGGATGAAATTTTACTCTGCCCGAGCTATTGTCTATTTCTAAATTCAGCCTTGCCGTTGCCTCCCACATATCGCGTATTTCCTTAGCAGAAGGAGTCAAGGATGTACAAAAATCATTGCTGCCCAGCGCTGAACTCCTAGCGTATATGTCAAGATCAAAATCTAACCCAAAGATGGTAGTTGGCCTAAACTGCTTAGTCGCATATAAGTTCAGCCCCACTCGATCTTCGCTATGATTGTGCTTAGAACGAAAATCATGAAAGTTAAAATTGGCGCCGTACGCCCATGAGCTATCCGGCAAACCGCTACCCTTGTAGCTAACTCCAACCGCTGTTCTATTGTACAGCTGCCTTAAGCTATCTGTGCTCATATCCTTATAGTTGCCGGAAGTAAACTCATCGGTAGCGTATCCATAGTAGCGTATCCAATGCTGTCCAAAATCCAGGTTTGCAGCCAGCTCTCCATGCTCAAAATTCTTTTGCCCGGAAATGCCAATGTTATCCCGTACATCTCGTGTCGCAACTTTGGTTCCGTCTTCCTTTTTCACCTTACCATAGCTGCCATAGTAGCTGGCTTTTGCCTGCCACGAATAGTCCTTTCCTTCGCTACCTGCATATGCATCCAACAAAGCTGTAACCTTAAATCCCAATCCCAAACGCAAGTATGCGTGAACTTTTTCATCCGGTTCATAGCGCTCTTTTTGTATGCGAGCCGGAGGAATTGGAGTTAATAAATAATTATCAGTCAACGACTTAGTTGAGCGAAGAGTGTACGTAAAATTATGTAGCAGCTTGGCTGTATCGTCAACACGAGGCATTTGATTTATCTTGTATGCATCGGATAGAGTTGGATCATATGCACGCAAAACCTCCACTGTTTTGGACACCTGATCTTCCTGCGCCTGAGCAAAAGCAGGCATTAGCAGGGGGTACATCAGCAGGGGTAATAAAATCCTTTTCATATATTGACGGTGTATTGAATCGTTTATTTATCGAAATAGTCTACGAAGTTTTATTTTTTGAAGTTTAAGAAGATTATAAACTTCTTGCTTCTCCTTTACAATGCCACATCGTACGGGCTTTGTGAGGCCGCATTCTCTTTCTCTTTTTCACGCTGAATCAGCTGCTGCATGCGCTGGTTTACCTCATCAATAATACCATCGTCCGGAACTTTGTAGCCATCAATAATACTTTCGTAAGTTGCCTTAGCCTGGAACGCATCATTGCGCTGAACGTACACATCACCAAGCACTATGAAGCACTTGGCCATCCAGTATTGGTGCGGCGTAGTTTGTTTTGAGAAGTCAAGTACGGCCTGTTCCGTATTTGCTAAATCTCCCCGCTTAAACAAATCTGCAACCACTTTGTATCGGGCCTCGGCGCCTTCTTTTGTTTTTACGGCCGATGAAATCTCCTTATAATCCAACACCGCCTTGTCACTAAGTGCCTGATTATCATATGATTTTGCTCGCTTGTAGTAGGCTTCACGCACAATTTCCGCCGGTAGATTTTCTACAGCAAGCAATGATGTAGCATCTACCACTGTAGCAACGTAATCTTGCAACAGGTAGTCCGAGCGCATTTTACCCAACTTGGCCTCTACCGTATTAACTTTACTGCTGGCCACCGACTCCAAGCGCTCATAGTAAGATGATGCTTTTTTATACTCGCCCAAGTCAAACGATACTCTTGATGCCCCAAGTAGCGCTGGCTCTGTATAATCGTTTTTAGGAACGCTCAACACGTACACAAAGTGGGGCAGTGATTCCTCCAGCTTACCTGTACGATAGTAGCAATCCGCAATGTAGAAGTTCGCATCAAGGACAAAGGCTCCATTCGGGAATGCATCCAAGTATCTGTTAAGCGCGTCTATAGCACGATCTGTATTTCCGGAGTTGTATGCCAGCTCTGCTGAAGAAAATGTAATGGAGTCTTTTTCCGAAGCGTTGATGGCAGCAAAATTCTTTACTGTTCCGGCATACTTAAAGTATGTATCAACATCTCCCAACTCCACATAAATATTCTTTATACCCAGCATGGCATTACGCGCCTCCGAGGTTCCGGGGAACTCTGTAACTGTACGTTTATAGTACTCCAGCGCATGAGTGTTATTTCCTTGATTCACAGAAATAAGTCCGAGCTCAACCAGGCTTTTAGCGTAAAAAGCGCTTTGCTTTTTGCCCAACAGCTGCGTGTAAACCACAATAGCCTTGGCGTAGTTCAGCTGTTGCGTGTAGGTACGTCCCTTTTCAAACATGGCGTGATCCGCATGGGGTGATGTCGGACGGAAATTGATAACCGCATCCATCAGCTCAATTTTCTTATCCATCTGCTGTACCAAACCATAGCACAATCCGCACTGGAATGCTGCATAATCAACATCTATCAGCTTCATTTGCATTACACGGCTGTAGTCATCAATGGCCGCCGCATAGTTATGCTGCATAAAGCTACAGTCGCCCATGCGATTATAGGTATCGCATAGCATTGAGCTTTTGTCTAGAGCCAACGAGGCATACTTACGGAACCATTGCATAGCCACGCTATACTCTCGCTGCTTAAATGTGGCATAACCCAAATTGTAGTGAGCAGCTATGTACTCTTCTGTATTCACAACTCCCGGTGACAGCACAAATTCGTTGAATAAATGTCCGGCTGTCTCATAGTTGCCCAGGCGATACTCCGCATCGGCTTTCCAGTAGGTTGCCAAAGCGGCGAAACGTGGGCTGTACGAGGCGTACTTTAAGGACAGGTTGAAGTTATCAATAGCCTCTTTGTAGCTCTGATTTTGGAATAGCTCTATAGCATGATAGTAGGCTACCTTTTGCATGGCTGCCAGCGCATCGGCATCCGGCGACTTTATGGCGCTCAACGATTCAAGCGCCGCTTTATAGTTACGTGAAACCACGTAGGCCTGCATTAAGAATTTATTAACCTCATCTGTACGGCGAGAGTTAGGAAACTGCTTCAAATAGAGGTTAAGCGCCTCAATGGCATCGTTGAATGGGCCGCTATTCAAATCAAACATCAGCTTGGCGTAATTGAACAGAGCGTCTTCTTTAATATCCGGAAAGAAATCCATTTTACTCGCCTGCAAAAACACACGGCCAGCGCTGTACTTATCGCCCATTTGAAGCCAAGAGTCTGCCAAATAGTAGTAGGCAGATTGCGCCAATGAATCTTGACCAACCACAATCTGCTCAAATATCTTCGAGGCTTTCTGGTAGTCTTTGTTTTGGTAGTATATGTAGCCTACCAGGTAGCGATCCTGACGGGTAAGCGTAGTGGCTGTTGCTGCATATTTTTCAATAAAAGGCAAGGCTTTGTCGTACTGCTTTTTGTAGTAGTAGGCCTCTCCTACAATGCGAGCAATCTCAGGCAAGCGCTTACCTGTAACACTTTCTACAAACTCACTGCCTTCAGAAATTACCTTATCGTAATTTTGCTGTGAGTGGTAAATATGTAAAATGTAGTATGGCACTAACTTTGAGAACACCTCATCGTTACGAAGACTTTCGAAGCCGCGCAAGGCAACGGCATAGCGTCGCTGATCGTAAGCAATATGCGAATAGTAGTAGGTAGCAGCAGAAGCATACTTGCTATTGCCGTCTTTTATTCTGGAAAAAATCGGCGATGCTGTCTCATAGCGTAATTGTGCAAATAAGCTGTACGCACGCTTAAAGTCATACTCTGCCATTTCATCTTCGGAAAGCGAGCTGCTGTTGAATTGACCGAAAGCAGTAATTGCATTAGCATAATCCGCATTACGGAAGTAATACTTTCCCAACAAGTAGTAGGTATCATTACACTTCTCACTCTCGGGGTAAGCGGCAATGTACTCGTTGGCCAGCTCCTCAGTATTTGACGCCCATAGCTCATACGCACAAACCAGCTTGTAGTACTCAACCTGAGCAACCAGCTGCGACCCATCGGCAGCAATGCCCTTCGCAACAGCGCGTTCAAATTCATGCTGAGCCAACCCGTAAAGTTTTTTCTCATACAGCTCCAGAGCATGACGATAAGCTTCCTGCGCATCTCCCATATCACGCGTAGCTTGCGCAACTACACCTGTTGTTCCAACTAACGAGAGCAGAAAAGTAGCAAACGCTATTCGTTGTACTGATTTTAGCATAGACAAAGTTTTATCTAACCTACGATTTTAAATGTATAAAGATATTACATACTTATGTGTAGCACAAATCCCCCTGGGTTAAAAATTCACAAATGAACAGATACTATTGATAACTTATAAATCGCTATAAATAAGCATATTACAACCATATCGTTTTTGAGATAAAATCAGAGGCTATACTTTAGGCTTACATCATTGAAAAAAATTCCACTTATCACGTGCAAAATCAAACGCAGAGCGCAGCTATCAACCTCAAACGAAATCAAACCGGCTATAGCATTTCTGCAAAGAGTTTTGTATCTTTGCGAATCACAAACAACCAGCACAATAATGTCGTTCGTAGACACCGTTATAGAGGTAAAAAAAGCCAGCATCCTTCAGGGGCGTAATCTCATTTTATCCGAGGTTTCATTTGACGTAGAGCGAGGTGAATTTATTTACCTCGTAGGAAAGGTAGGCAGCGGAAAATCCAGCTTAATAAAAACGTTGAACGCTGAGCTGCATCTGCGTCGTGGCGAAGCATGGATTGCAGGATATAAGCTTCACAGCATCAAAGAAGCGCATATTCCCTACTTGCGCCGCAAAATCGGCGTCGTATTTCAGGACTTTCAGCTGTTGACTGACCGTAACGTACACGACAATCTGAACTTTGTGCTGCGTGCTACAGGTTGGACGGATAAGGCTGAAATTAAAAAACGTATTCAGAGCGTGCTTGAAAAAGTTGATTTGGTGCACAAAAGCCTGAAAATGCCGCATCAGCTTTCGGGTGGAGAGCAGCAGCGTGTAGTAATTGCCCGCGCTTTGCTAAATGACCCCGAAGTAATTTTGGCGGATGAGCCAACCGGAAACCTGGACCCGGAAACATCCGAGGACATTATGGGGGTGCTGCACGAGATCAGCCGTAATGGTCGTTCTGTAATGATGGCAACGCACAACTATGGGCTTCTCAAGCGCTTTCCAAAGCGCACGCTCAAATGTGAGCATGGCAGGTTGATTGAAATTGCCAACCCATCCAACGAGATTGATCTTTCAATGTTGGAGTAAAAAATGTTCCGCACTTTTCATAACCTCAGCGCCCACTCCAACAGCATTCTTCACTTTACCTAAAGTAATAGTTAACGACAAGTTACTACTTTAATTCCTCAACTACTATCAACGTATAAAATAACATGCTAATACATAGTAATATACATACATTATATAAATAATAAATTTAATATGTAGGGTAAATTATCGGATAATTTACCCTATTGATAGGTAAAAATATCGGATAATTTATCCCATATACTATTTTATATTGATGAAAAACTCCTAAAAAAATTCTCACGAAATGGTTCCATGCAGGCAAAATATAGCTGCATATCCGGATACATATCTTCAAACTTTTTGTACTTGCCACGTTGTGCCTTGTCCGCATTATACTTAACTTCTATAGCGCAAGGAGGCTCCGAATTCGGCAGCACGAAATCCACCTCATTTCGGTCTGCCGTACGCCAAAAAAACACTTCATCACTTGGGTATATGTCGGCTAATAACCGATAGCATGCATTCTCCCACAGCTCTCCTTTGTCTAGGCGCAATGGCACCGGCTGAAAGTTGCTGATCAGGCTATTGCGTACGCCCGCATCCATAAGGTATGCCTTTGGCATTTTTACCAGCTCTTTATTCACGTTACGAAAAAAGGGCTTTACGAGCGCCACGTGAAAGCATTTCTGTAGCACAAAAAGGTAATGCTGTACTGTTTCGTCCTTTATACGCAGTACCTTTGACAGCTCCGAAACGTTGATTAAGCTACCGGGATGCGCCGCCATCATTCTAAACAGGTTATAAAATGCGATTTCATTCTGCACACCAGCCTCAAGGACATCTCTTTTTACATACGAGTCCCGAATTTCACGCAATCGATTTACCTTTTCAGCCACATTGCGCTCCTTTACCACAGCAGGGTACCCACCGTAAAGCATGTAGCCGTACCACTCATTTCGCAACTCCTCTATGCTAGCGCTCCTCGCCTTTACGTTCTGCTGTAGCTTGCGTACTTCATACAATAAATCCTCTCTACCGCTCAAACGCAAATGCTCATCGAACGAACAGGTATGCAGCTTAAATAGGCGCTTGCGTCCGGCCAGCGAGTCATTAAAGCTCTTATCTATATAAAATGCGCTGCTGCCTGTTGCTACTATTTTTATACGCTCAGCATACTCATCGTAAATCAACTTTAAAAAGTTGGAGGGATCCTTTAAGTACTGCACCTCATCAATAAACACTACAGTGCGAGAGTCTGTGCCGGGCAGGAAGTTAATCAGGTTAAGCGGGTGCTCATCCAGCTGAGCCAAAACAGCCTTATTTTCTAAGTTAAGAAAAGTACAAGGTATATTTTCCACCTTGCAAAATATTTCCAGCTGCCGCAGCAGGGTTGACTTTCCTATTTGTCTGGCGCCCACAAGTATGCTATACTCTTTGTAAGGCAAGTGTTGCTTAAGTTGCTCAAAAATGTTGCGCTGAATGTTCATAATATCCTGTATATAAAAACAAATATAGCACATTTATCGGTTATACTACAACTGTATAGGATAAATTATCCGATAATTTTACCTATATAAAGGATATATTATCCGATAATTTATAGAAATCACATAGCAGCATCACGTAAATCAAAGTACATCAAACGTAATATCGACCTTATAGTGGTGTTAGCTATCCTCATTCAATTTTTCAATTAATAACCAAAAGTAGCTAGTGACTGCCATCCATTTTTCTACTGCTACCTATTTTCTTCGTAAAAACCCCCAAAAGTAGCTATTGCTTTTATAGCGATATCACGCTAATTTTGCATCGTAAAAATTTTATTAGCAAATGTTCGGCAGGCTTTCAACTATCTCAGCTTTTATCCTTCTTTTCGCAAACATATCTCAAGCGCAAGTGGCTGACAGCGCTCAACAAATCTCAGATGTAGTTATCATTGGTAATAAGGAGCAATCCTCCGTCGGCAGGATTCCGGCAGCGGTTTCGTCATTATCGGCAACCGGCGTGTACAGCAACCGGGTGGAATCTCCCAATGAGCTAACCGCCATTGTTCCCAACTTTTACATGCCCGATTATGGTAGCAAGCTATCTTCCGCCATCTACATTCGAGGTATTGGCTCGCGCATGAACGAATCAGCCGTGGGTTTATACGTAGATAATGCGCCTTACCTGGATAAAAGCGCCTACGATTTCGACTTCTTCGATATTGCGAAAATCGACGTACTGCGTGGCCCGCAAGGAACGTTATACGGACGCAACACCATTGGCGGTATTATCAACATTTACACACCATCGCCGCTGGCTTACCAAGGTACAAAAGCGCGAGCTACCTACGGAAATGCGAATACGCTTGACTTGCAAGCGCTGCACTACCACAAATTCGGTAGCAACCTCGGAGTATCCGCAGGCATCAGCTATCGTCAAGCTGACGGATTTTTCACTAACTCATACAACGGAAAGCCTGCCGACGAAATGCAGTCAATCGGCGAAAGGGTTCGTTTGGATTGGAATATTACAAGTAAGCTGCAGCTGAGCTACTCGCTAAGCGGCGAGCATAGCGCACAAAACGGTTATCCGTACGGATTAGTTGGCAGTACGGGAGAAGTAAAAGACATCAGCCAAAATGATCCGTCGAACTACAGGCGTGATTTGGTAAACAACAGCCTGCGCTTACAATACAACGGCTACGGCTATACGCTTAGCAGCACCACCAACTACCAGCATATGAATGACCACATGAAAATGGATCAGGATTTTTCATCCGAGCCTGTTTTCACGTTGGAGCAAATGCAAAAGCAAAATGCGATAAGCGAGGAAATATTGATAAAATCTAAAAGCGAAAAAAACTACCAGTGGCTGTTCGGCGCCTTTGCTTTTTACAAAAAAATGAACACGGAGGCGCCTGTTGATCTCAAATCCGGCTTCATAACGCAGCTATCGCAGATGTTTCCCCCTCCTACATCGCCGGTTCAAATAAGCATCGTAACCGACTCCGGTAGTACAGCTCAAGCCGACAACATTTATATTCCATCAGGCTTTGAATCTCCAACATACGGTTTCGCAGCCTACCACCAATCTACATATAATAATCTCATTATCAAAGGATTATCAGCAACCGTAGGATTGCGTTTAGACTATGAGAAGGTTTCTCTAAAGTACGGCTCCACATCCGGCATCACTGCAAGGGTTGTAGCTCCACCCACGATGGGTGGAATAAATTGGTACTCATCCGCTCCACAACCTTTGTATGACGGCAGCTGCAAGAACTACTTTTTTGAACTTCTGCCAAAGGTTGCCTTGCAATACGAATTCGACAGCAAAAGACACAGGCTTTACGCCACCGTTGCAAAAGGCTATACATCAGGAGGATACAACACCAACCTGTTCGCCGATTTGGTAAGAGATAAGCTGGAGCCGATGCGCTCCGGAGCCACCATTACCTTCAAACGACCGGAGGATAATGCAGCTGTAGCTAAAGCCATATACTACAAGCCCGAGTACAGCTGGAACTATGAAGCTGGCGGCAGCGCAAATCTTTTTACCAACCGCCTGCAAGCCTCGGCCTCTCTTTTTTACATCCATACGCAAGATTTGCAAATAGCGCAATTCGTTCCCAGCGGCTATGGCCGGGTAATGAAAAATGCAGGTAAAAGCGAAAGCTACGGAGCCGAAGTTTCGCTACAGGGTAGAGTAGGCAACCTTTCGCTGAGCGCAGATTACGGATACACCCACGCAGCGTTTACCAAATATCAAGACACTTCTATTGTAACAACCGACGGCGTAAAAGATACCGTTCCGTTAAATTACAGCGGCAGCTACGTACCCTTTGCACCGCAAAATACGCTGGCGCTTACGGCCGACTACACGCTAAATTTGTACAAGAAGCCCATTGACAGAATCACATTTGGAGTACAATACGTGGGAGTTGGCAAAATTTATTTTACCGCCGACAACAACCGCTCACAGAATTTTTACGGACTGCTCAACGGCAACATCAGGTTAGAAAAAAGCATTTTCAGCATCAACATTTGGAGTAAAAATATACTTGATAAAAAGTATAAAGTTTTTCTATTCGAAAGCGGAAAAAATACCTATGCGCAACCGGGTCGTCCACTGCAATTTGGAATAGATCTGATTGTAAAATTCTAATAATCAGCAATAAACAACATTGATAAGAGCATCCGCATGAACTATTTTGAACGCTTTAAGCTACGCTGGAACATTCAATCCAACAAACAGCTGGTGATTGTATTTACAGCTTTCGGAGTCGCCGGATTCAGCACATTGGGGGTAAAAAAAATACTGCTACCTTTGCTTGGCGTTACGCCCGAAACTCCTTTGTACCTGAAAATAGCGGCCGAAGTATTAATTATTCTACCGGCCTATCAGGTACTGCTAATTATAGTCGGCTCAATTTTCGGGCAGTACAGATTTTTCAAAAGATTTCTACGCAAAATGTTTTTTCTTGACCGAAAAAAGAAGGGTGCGATTGAGAAAATAAGTACTCTAACCTCTGACATAAAAACGGCCATACTTATTGTAAATACAGGAACTCCGAGAAGCTCATCATGGTCTCACGTGGCCCAATTTCTTTTTCGTTTTTTAAATGACAAGCGCGTTATCGACTTGCCGTTTATATCACGCACGCTCCTTGTAACCGGCTTCATAATTCCTTTCCGCCTGCTCAAGTCAACCCGACGCTACAGGCTGTTGATGAAGAATAGCACGCCGCCGCTACTCCGGCATACGCAAGATGTTGCAGCGCGATTAAATGAGCGCCTGCCCGAAAACATGCATGCCTTTTATGCCATGCGCTACAGCCGGCCCTCGTTGAAAGAGGCGCTTTCGGAAATTGAAAAAGCAGGCTACGAGAAAATCATACTCATTCCGCAATTTCCGCAATATGCCGAGGCTACAACCGGTTCAATCCTGGCAGAGGTGAGGCGATTGAGCAGAAAAATGACCACCCCGATTCCAGCTAAAGTTGCGGATCAATTCTACCGGCATTCCTCGTACATCAACGCGCTATCCAACAGCGTAAGGCCTTACCTTAAGCAAAATTTTGACCACATTATTTTCTCCTTTCACTCGCTACCGCTACGCCAGGCAAATAAAACAATAAATACAAACGCCTGCTATAGAAGCACTTGCTGTAAGACAGCCAGCTTAACAGCACAGGAGTTGGGGCTAAAAAACAGCGATTACAGCGTGTGCTACCAGTCAAAGCTATCACATGGCTGGTTAGGGCCATTCATCGAAAATGCCCTTATCAGCTTGGCAAAACGAGGAAAAGAACGAGTACTTATTGTAGCGCCATCTTTTGTGGCAGATTGTCTGGAAACCAACATTGAGCTGGCGCTAGAGATCCAAGACCTGTTTATTCGTCATGGAGGTCAGCAGCTGGAAGTTGTGCCTTGCCTCAACAGCAGCCCGCTATGGATACAGGCGCTTTTGCAGCTTATTCAGGAGCAGAGGTAGCAATTGGTAATTGGTAATTTTTAATTCAAAAATTATCCCATCATTGCAAGCGAAGCGAAGCAACCTCAATGCCAATAACCCTGCGCTCATGGTAGAAGATTCCTCCGCTACGCAGAGCCTGCCTCGAGCAAAGTCGAGGGGGTCGGAATGACGAGGCAGAGATTCCTCCACTCCGCTTCGCTCCGATCGGAATGACGAGGCGGCGGTAAACGAAAAAGAGGTGTTGGGCGGCGGCGTAGCCGCCGCCCAACACCTCCTCCTCAACAACAACCTCGTCATTCCGACCAAGCGCACGGGGAACGAGGGCGTGCGTGGAAAAATCTCTTTCCCGTCCCATCCCCACCGCCGCGCCCTTCGACAGGCTCAGGACGACAGCACACATGCACAACGGCAGCATGGTGCAAACTTGAGACGCTTTGCTATGCCCAGCATGACAATGCACGCACACCGATAATTCGTAATTCAACAAACCGCCCTTACTGATTACCCTCAATCGGTTTGCTGAGCTAAAAGAGGTAATGTAAGGGCGATTTTTAACAAAATGCTGGAGCGTTTTAATCTTTCACGCAGCGGATAGCAAAGCCATTATCCGTGCCCCCGGTAGAGCCTGCAAGCGTATTAGTAGCGTCACCTGTCCAGTAGTAGCTGGCATCACTGGTGTGCCAGTAGTAGCGAGTGCCATTACCTGCACACTTGGTTGCACTTGTATTGCTCAATGAACCGGCGCTCAGCTCCGAAGTTCCGAATGCTACCGCTGTAATGCCGTATAGTTTTTCGTTGGCCTCTGTAGGACCGGGCAGGTGCCAACCCGAAGGACAAATGCCTCCCAGTCCACTCGGGTTATCGGTTGTAGCGGCTGCAGCGGCTCGTGCGGCAGTAGCGTTGTACAGCCACACACCGCCACAGGTCATGCAGGTACCGCCTGCTACTTCCAAACCTCCGGCGCCTGAGGTGGTGGTACAGGTCCCGTACTTCAGCATTTCCGACATCCACCAGGAGCCGTTGGGCAAGCGCATAATATCGTAGATTATGTCATCGCGGCTATCTTTTATTTGGGCTGTCCAGTAGCGAGTACCCACAATACTTATCTTGCAGGAGCTGCTTACCAGGTCTGTTCCGGTGTACGGGCATGAATCTGCCGGAATAATCGTAATATCCGTAGCCAGCTTAGTGGCAGCCGTGTATGTACCATCGGCCTCCTTAATGCGTACCCAGTAGGTAGTAGACGGAACAGAGGCCGCAAGCGGGCCCAGCGTATAGGTAGCGCCGGTAACTCCCGCAATTACATTTGCGCCAATATCTTCTCCCGTACCCCACTCATAGGTTGCTCCGGGCTCCACAACATTACTCGTGGCGGTAAAAACGGCCGAACTTCCACTTGGTATAAGGTCTGCGCCCAAAGCTATTTGCGGAGTAAACGAGCCCATGTCGGCAACGCAACGAACTGGCCTAATGTAAGAATCTCCTCCCCAATCAGCTTTCCACTCCATTGCAGCAGAGTTTAAGTAAAGATGCACCCTTTCTCCTGTGCTATTTAATACCATTTGGTCTGTGGGAATTACTAAATTACCTCCTCCATATACTGTTATGTTAGGAAAACTTGTATATGGGTAACCAAGGGAATAAACAGCTCCATTTAACCCAAAATAATCATCCCTGTTGCTGTACTCTTTACGATGATTGGTGGGTGTTACTACAGAATATCCTCCTATAATAGCATTTGGGGCAGTCCATTCAACTACCTTGCCGGTCGCTGCCTGCACAAGCGCCTCCACATGCCTGTGTGCCGGAATAATCCAACCGCTCGGGCATATAGACTTTAAGCCGCCACTGGCAGTTCTTGCTCCACCAACACCGGCAACAGAAGTAGGATAAATCATTCCCTGAAAAGCTCTTATTCTGGTTTGCGCGGTACGGGATTGTGGTTGAGGGATTCCAATACCCGTCATGGGCACTATGCCATAGGTAGCATTCTCCTTATCCAAATTCTTGGCCATCCACCACATGTTTCCAATTTTCACGGCCGGATACTGCTTGTCGCCGTCGCTGGCATCCTTGAAGGTAACCTGCCAGTTGTTTGCCCCCACGCCGCGTTTACCGCAGGTATTGACGATTAAATCGCTTTGCGTATAGGGACAGGTACCGGCGGCCTGCACGGTAATTGAAACGCTGGCGGCAGAGGTAAGGCTGCCGTCCTGTGCTTGCCTGCACACGGTGTAGGTTTGAGCGCCTACGGCGGTTGGCGATACCGTTATGCTTGCCAGCGTATCAGCGGCAGTAGCTCCGGCTCCCGTCCATTTATATTTTCCACGGGTTCCCAGCACGCCGCCGGTAGCCGTAAGCGTTGTGGGCGTACCGCTGACTACCGTGCCAAAGCTGGCCTCAATACCCGTAGGAGCCGTATTTTGCACCTCCGGCGCTGTGCCTCCGCTATTATCCGAAATACAGCGTACTGAGAAGCCTAAAGATTTAGATCCAGTACCTATAAAAGTGCCGGCAGCGCCATAATACAGCTGAGCACGGTAGGCATCAGAGTAGCTCGCCACAGTGGATGTTATAAACCAGGTATACACGCCTCTATATCTATGAACTTGAGCCAGCTGCACATTATTAGCTTTATTTTCTGCCGATTTATACCCGGCAGGCAGGGCAGAAAAACCATAAGCATCAGTCCCCTGATTATTAGCGCTTTGCCCCCATGCCGCAACGGCGTCTGTAGAGCAGAAAGTTACCCCTGAGCCGCAGGTTGCCGTAGCTTTCAGCTCATTTTGTGTGGCCGCCGCGCCCAGCGCCTGCCACTCGGTCTGGGTAGGCAAATGCCAACCTGTAGGGCACACACCGCGCAGCGGCTGAAACTCCGCCCAGCTGGCGCTCACGCCCATAGGAGGGTTAGTTTGCAGGGCAGAATTATCGGCGTCAACTCCGCCGTCAGACGCCGCTGCCGCCATCCAGCTGTACAGGGCGCCATAGGTATCGCAGGCGTTTTGGTTGCTGCCCGCTGAGGTCTCAGCATTAGTATTCACATTATCGCCGGCCGGACACCAAAAATGCCCGGTAAGATTAAAGTTCTCGTACATACCATTAGCGGGGCTATTGGCATTGCTGTTAAAGGTCAGGTTCTTTTGGTAGTTCAGGTTCTGAGCCATCCACCACTGGTTGCCAATTTGTACCATACGGTATTCTTTTCCGTCACGCACATCATGTATACGCGCCTCCCAGTTTTGCTTTCCGCCCGTGCGCTTTTGGCAGCTGCCCGCCACCAGGTCTGCATTGGTATACGGACATTCTATGGGAATGTATACCCTGGTAGCGTTGGTGCTCAGCCAGTCGCCGCTGCCACAGCTGCTGCGTACGCTACGCCGGAAGTATTCGCTGTAGCCGCCCTCATACGCAGGTACGGTAAATACGTAGGTGGCGCCGGTGGCGCCGCTAATATCAACCCAGGCGCTGCTGTCCGCTCCACCATTTTGCCACTGATAGACGTAGCTGTCGAGGCCGGCAGGAGCAGTGGGAGTAAGCGTAACCTTAACGCCTGCCCCTGAGGTATACTCTGTCGGTAAGGTTCCGGCAGCTGTTGCCGTATTGGGGCGGCTGTAAATTCTGGCACCCTGCGTATAGTCATCAAACAGGCAGGCGCTGGCCTTCCTTCGGTAGTACTTGGAATAGCTGTCGGCAGTCGGTTTGGTCAAATTATTGAGGTTAACGCCGGTTTCACCTGGAATATCGGTGTACCCGCCGCTAAAGTCATCGCTCGCCTGCCACTGGTAGGTAACATTGGGAGCGGTAGACGCAGCAAGGCTTATAGCAATGGGATTCCCATCATCGCAGGTGGTAATATCGTTCAGCACAGCCTGCGTAATGGAACCATACGTTCTAAGATTTCCACCCAAAGCATACTGAGACTTAGTCTGATGCGTAAATCCACAAGAGGAGGCTACCCGTGCGTAGTAGGGCGACCAAGTCAGTGGAGTAGAGGGAGCGGTTACGGTTAAGGTTCGTTCTGTTGCTCCCGGAATATCTACCCAGTTAGAAGAGTGGTTGGTAGACGTCTGCCACTGGTAGGTATATGTACCATTTCCTCCCGTAGCTGCTGCCAGATTAAAGGTATACTGAGAGCCCGCGCACACCTCAGCCCTATCACCCATAAGATAAACTTGCGTCACACCACCGTTGGTATAAGCGCCGCGCACACCGGCGGGAGTAAGCGTAACATTACCGCCACAGGAGGTAACCACCCGCCGGAAGTAAGGCGAGTAGGTGGTTGCAGCCGAAGGCGCCGTAAAAGTTATAGCATTGGTACTATACGCGGTTACCGTTACATTATCAATGGCGCCCGTAGCAGAAAAGTCTGTCCATGTGCTGTTGTTAGTGCTGTACTGCCAGGTGTAAGTAAAGCTGCCGTTGCCACCGGAAGCATTGCCCAGGCTAATGGTTACCGCTGCACCGGGGCAAACATTTTTCTGCGCTATCGCCGTCTGCGTTAAACCTCCGGAAGTAGCTACCGCAATAGCGCCGGACACATGCTGCAATCCGCAAGACGTTACCGTACGCTTGTAGTACTTGGTAGTATTCACCACCGTAATGGCGGTGGCAGGAACAGTATAAGAGGCCGTGTTGGTAGTACCCTCCGGAGCGCTCCACGGTCCGGTGGCGGCATCGGCCCACTCCCATGCATAGGTGTAGCTGCCGTTGCCGCCCACAGGTGCAGTTGGGCTAAGCGTAGTGGCGGTGCTGGGGCATACCGTTCGCCCGGCCAGCGTACTTTGTGCCGGGGCAGAGTAGGTAGCTACCAGCGCCTCATTACCGTAATACATTATACCACAGCTAATTACATTGCGTCTGTAGTAGGTAGGGGCGGCAGGGGCGGCAACCGTAAGGTTTACCGTAGTTGCGCCATCTACCCAATCTCCGTATACCGTGCGGGTTTGCCACTGGTAGGTAGGACTATCCCCACCCGTGGCATTGCCCGGCGAGAATATAACATCGGCATCAGGGCAAACCGTCTGGTTTACAATAGCCGCTTGCGAAACGGCGGCACACCCCGAAACCCTATAATTGGCAGCGGTAATTCCCGGCTGGTAGCCGGCAGCGCTCATCACCACAGATAAACTATACCGAACGGTATTATTGGCATTCGGGGCAGTAAAAGTAGCCGAAGGCGTGTTGGTCGTACCCATCAGCCATGCAGGGCCGCCGTCCATGGGCGTAGCCGACCAGGTATACACCGATCCCGCAGGTTGAATGGCGCTCTGCACCGCCAGCTGCACCTTGCCGCCGCGGGGTACGCTGTCTTTGGGTACAACTACCAGATTGGTAAGCGAAAGCGATACCGGTTGGTGAGGAGCGCCCACCGCAACCGTCTCACCGACGCCGCTCACGCACCGTACCGGAAGGTAGTCCGTCTTCAACCCCTGCTTCGCATCAACGCCTACCGGCGTAGCTGCCCAGCTGCCCTTGCTTGCGCTGGCAGCCACACGGCTGATGGACAGGTCGTTAACGTTAGTCCACGTATTCGGAACCGTCCACAGCGCACCGTAGCGGTTAGCGCCGCCGCCAATGGGCAATAGCCCGTCAAACGGGGTTGCCCGCCAGCTGAAGCCCCGACGGTCATTCTGGTTCTTCGTGCTGTTTTTACTACTCCAGCTGGCGCTGTTATCTCCAATGGCCGCCATCTCCGGCAGCGTAGTCTCGCTCCATGCGGCAGCTTCACCTGCAGCCCCGCTGCCGTACGCTTGTCCCAGCTCCACCCACTCCGCCGTGGTAGGCACGTGCCAGCCCGGAGGGCAAACCCCTTGAGGACCAACATGTTGGTTCGCCGGCACATACGTACCAGTGGCAATGGTACCGTCTAGTTCGCCCGTAACCGCCTCGTACCAAGAGTACAATCTACCGGAGGTGTCGCAAGAAGTGGCAGCAGGGTAGCACTTTCCCGCCTTATCCCAGCTGAGGTTATCTGCCATCCAGAATTTGCTGCTGCCGGGCTGGTATACCGAACGGTATACTCTGCAATCTCTGGCATCGCGAAAAAACAACTCCCAACGCCCCCCAGCGCCGGTTGAGGCCTCATTGCATGCCAGCAGCTGCGGGTCTTGCAAGTTGTAGTATGGACATCCCGCCTGAATGTTCTTTTTTTGTGTAAAAAACAGCCTGCTGCCGCCCACACCGCAGCTCGCGCATTCGTCTGCCTTCCTGAAGACCTCCACCGAAAGCGCAACGCTATCCGTTGTCAGCACTCCGGCCGGAAGGCTGGCCCTTACCCTGTACCCGCTGGCGGTCAAGTCGGTCATGGCGCTATCACCTACCGGAGTATACCGATCGGTATTGCTGATGATGGCGGATGATACAGGCTTCACCGGCACGCTGTCTACCCACCCTCCGGCACGGTATACCTTCGTTTTGAAGCGCAGCTCATACCGGCTGCACAAGTCGGGTGCATCGTACACCAGCTCGCCGTAAATAAGCTTGTTTTTCAAATCTACGTTGGTGTTGGTAATATAGGCCACATTATCATTACCATACGTAACCCTGGCCGTAAAAAATATACCGATCAGTAGGTACAGAAGTTGTTTCATAGGATATTTTTAGTTGAAAGTTAATTCATAATTCATAGTCGACAGCTAACAGTCCGTTTACTTGCAACTTGCGACTGTCAACTGTCGACTAACACGTCATTGCGAGTGAAGCGTAGCTAATCTCATAGCGCGACAACATATCATCATTGTGCAAACTTGAAATCCTTCGACAAGCTCAGGATGACAACGCACGCGCACGCACTGTCGACTTGCAACTTGCAACTGTCGACTGAAAAAAGGCAAAAGCGCTGCACCTGAACCAGACCCTGTGTTTCGGAGGCCCTGCAAAACCCGTGCGAACAATCTATGCTCAAGCGCAGCGCTTTACTGTTTGCATACGGAAATAAAAAAGCGTGAGTTGTAGCTTACTTGTCGGACTACTCTGAAACTTCAGACTGACAAATAAGATACAACCCACGCTACTGCTACACCGCAAGGATATAGCAATACCTGTTGAGCCATATATCCTGTTCGCCTTGTAAAATTTTGCAGATTTCCAGCACAAGATATTTTGGCATAATCGGCGGTAATCGCCGTGCACTATCGTATTTTAACTACAAACGCTCTACTTTCAGTATACTTCTTTTTTAATTAATTAATAATTACATAACGAACTACCATTCAGAGGGTAACGCACTCGCCTCCGACATTTCATAGTCTGCATGTTTTTTCGTATTTTTACGGGTTTCCAATCCCAACTTTGGAAATAGAACTTCACGAACATAACGCAAATATAAGTAAACTTATTTGAATTAAGTTTACTTATTTTCGTTCAGTACTGTTAAAATGAACAAACTTACGGATATATCCCTAAGAATAAGAATGTTACGCAAAGATATTTTGCATCTCACGCAGGTGCAGTTTGCTCAAGAGCTCGGGATATCCGGTAGCGCCATCAACCAAATAGAAAGCGGGAAAACTTACCCATCGCTTGAAACTATTATAAAAATACACGAAAAATATAAGATCGCTTATAATTTTCTACTGACCGGTGAAGGTTTTCCCGGCGACAGCTTGGATGTGTCTCTTCAACGCTCTTCTGAAACAGCCTCCAAAGATCAAACCGAGCTAATGGTAAAATACGTATCTGTGCTGGAAGAAAACATAGCGCTACGTAAACGCTTGGAGGTGTAAGAAAAATATATTCATTTTTATTTTGTCATTACAAAAAAATGCCCTACATTTGCCCTCGCAATTTTGGTGCGGTAGTTCAGCTGGTTAGAATACATGCCTGTCACGCATGGGGTCGCGAGTTCGAGTCTCGTCCGCACCGCCAAACCGCAACGCTGTAAGCTTACAGCGTTGCGGTTTTTCTTTTGTGGCTATAGGTTATAGCGATTTATAGAGGAAACTAAAAGATACCTAAAAACATATATTTGTTGTACCAGAAATATACTACATGTTGTACCCATAAAACCTAATGCCATGCTAGCACACTACAAATATGTATTCAACCGCAAAAATGAGCGGCTGGGAAATGGAAATACGGCCCTTGTGCAGCTCCGTATTACCATAGATAGAAATCCGAAGTACTACTCTACCGGCATCTACCTGGAAAAGCAGCAGTGGAGCGGCGCAGATAACGCCTGGGTGGTTAATACCGCGCTGGCAACCTGGATTTACACCGTACTTCTTTTTTCCCACCACGCCAAAGATTTTTTATAGAGTATGCAGACTGTCCAGCCAATGCCGGCGCCCAACAATCCTCCACAAATAATATCCAGCGGATAGTGTACGCCTAAGTATATTCGGCTATAGGAAATGATTAGCGCCAAGAGTAGAATAAACCACGTATATACTTTGCGCCTTACAAGTAGTAAAGAAAATACCGCGAATGAAAAGTGGTTAGCTGCGTGCGAGGATACAAAACCAAAACGCCCTCCCCTATAGCCATCAACCAAATGCACCAAGCCCTCCAGAGCCGGCTCACGAGATGGCCTGTAGCGTTCAAATAAGCTTTTCAGCAGTCCGGAAGAGATTCTGTCTGCGAGTAAAATACAAAGCGCAACGCCTAAAAGCGCAAACAGAAGCTTTGCTTTTCCTTCTCTTTTGTAAAAGAAAAAGAGCGCTACGGCATACACCGGAATAAACGTAAAGTTGCCGCTTATAAACTTCATGATTGGATCTAACCAATCTGCATGAAGTCCATTAAGAAAAAGAAACAAATCGGTGTCCCACTGGGGAAAAGGAGCATTCATGATTTATAATTTGCGATTTATAATTTATGGATTTACTCGTCATCAACTATCCAGGGTTTTCCACAGCAAATCTTTTAGCTCTGTAAGCCCTGTTTGGGTTACAGAGGAGAAGAAAATATGCGGAATATCCCCTGGCAATGTTTTAGCAATAGCACGCTCCAGCTCCTTATCCAACATATCACTTTTTGAGATTGCCAAAACTCGCTTCTTATCCAGCAATTCCGGATTGTATCGCTCCAACTCGTTGAGTAAAATTTTGTACTCTGCAGCGGCATCCATGCTATCGGCGGGTACTAGGAATAGCAAGATAGAGTTACGCTCTATATGCCGTAAAAATCTAATACCCAGACCTTTACCTTCGTGAGCGCCTTCTATAATTCCGGGAATATCCGCCACGATAAATGACTTATAGTCACGATATTCTACAATTCCCAAGTTAGGCTCCAGCGTTGTAAAAGGGTAATCGGCAATCTTTGGTTTTGCCGCGCTGACTACAGACAGCAGCGTAGATTTTCCGGCGTTGGGAAATCCAACCAAACCGATATCGGCAAGAATTTTAAGCTCCAGCACAAACCAGCCTTCCTCAAAAGGCTCGCCGGGTTGCGCATAGCGTGGTGTCTGGTTGGTAGCGCTTTTAAAGAAAGCGTTGCCCATACCGCCACGACCACCTTTGAGCAAAATTTTTTCCTCGCCGTCCCCGGTTATTTCAAAAAGAATTTCGTTGGTTTCGAGATTCCGGGCCACCGTGCCAAGTGGAACATCCAAGAAAATATCTTCACCGTTGGCTCCGGTGCTAAGCGCAGACCCGCCTTTTTCACCATCGTCGGCATGGATGTGCTTACGATACTTGAGGTGAATGAGCGTCCAGTGCTGCTTATTGCCTCGTAAAATAATATGCCCGCCACGACCTCCGTTGCCTCCGTCAGGTCCTCCTTTGTCCACAAACTTCTCACGGTGCAAGTGCATTGCTCCCGGCCCGCCTTTACCTGAACGGCAGTATATTCTTACATAGTCTACAAAATTGGATGCTGCCATTTTTACAAGTAGAGATTTGTGAATACAACATCATTGCGATGCTATCGCAACGACATTTTGCAAAGAGCTTTACGAATAAGACTTGCTAAGCAAGCTTCCGTTTACCTTTACTTTTCAACCACCTCGCACAGCCTGCCAAAAACCTCCTCTACGCTGCCCACACCCTGTACTGAGATGAACTTTTTTTGTGCCGCGTAGTATTCAATTACAGGCTCCGTCTTTTGATGGTATACGTGAATACGATTGCGAATAATTTTTTCATCTTGATCATCGGCACGACCGGATGCTTTTCCTCGTACCAAAAGTCTTTCAACCAAAATATCCTCCGGTGCGTCCAATGATATCATCTTGCCTACGCTCAAATCATGCTCGCTTAGCAAGCCGTCAAGCATTTCTGCCTGTGGAATTGTGCGCGGGAAACCGTCAAAAATAAACCCACTGGCATTTGCTTTGCCAGCCGCCACTTTTTCAGCAATCATGGCTGCTACTATTTCATCGGGTACCAGCTGCCCCTGATCTATCAACACTGCTGCCGCTGCCCCCAGCGCCGTCTTTCGTGCAATCTCCTCACGCAACATATCACCTGTAGAAAGGTGCACCAGCCTGTACTTCTCGACCAGCTTAGCAGCTTGCGTCCCTTTTCCGGAACCCGGGCCACCAAACACAACAACGTTCAACATCTTTTTTAGCTAATTATAGTATAAATATCGGGCAGGTTTCGTCCCAGCCCGTTGTAGTCAAGACCATATCCAACAATAAAATCATTGGGTATGCGCATGGCAACGTACTCTACCGGCAAATCCATTTTGTACACTTCGGGTTTGAATAGCAAGGTCGCTATTTTGCACGACTTCGGATTATGTCGCTTAAGCGTCTGAAGCAGAGAATCATACGTGTTGCCGGTGTCCACAATATCCTCCACCACTATAATATCGCGCTCTACCAAAGGATCGCTGATGCCAATCAACTCCGTAGCTTTGCCTGTGCTACGCTCTCCGTGGTATGATGCCAGCTTTACAAATGATATTTCGCACGGGAAATTAATGTGCTTCATAAGCTCCGCAGCAAACATAAACGAACCGTTAAGCACAGACAGGAACAAGGGAACAACCCCCTCCACATGATCGGCATTTATCTGCTCTGCCAAATCTTTAATTGCCCTAGTAATCTCTGTATTTGATATGAATATCCGAAACTCCTTATCATGTAATTTTACTGTTTTCATGGTACCTCTTGAAGTTTTAAAGTTTGGCCAGCTAATTTTTTTCTTGTGAATTACCCAAAAATAAGCTAGGTTTGCACTGAAAAAAATTAGGTGAAATTACAAATTTTTTAAACACGAAACCAGCATATGAAAGCTAAAGTTAGCATTATTATGGGCAGCGTATCTGACATGCCAGTAATGGAAGAGGCTATTAAATTCTTGATTGACAAGCAAATATCTTTTGAAGTAAACGCATTGTCGGCGCATAGAACAGCGGAATTAGTTTCAGATTTAGCGAAGAATGCACACAAGCGTGGTGTAAAAGTTTTTATTGCCGCCGCCGGAGGCGCTGCACATTTACCGGGCGTGGTGGCGGCGCTTACTCCCCTGCCTGTGATTGGCGTTCCAATCAAATCCTCCAGCTCTATAGACGGATGGGATTCTATACTCTCAATTGTGCAAATGCCCGCCGGCGTTCCGGTGGCAACGGTAGCGCTCAACGGCGCTAAAAACGCGGCCATACTCGCGGCTCAAATCATTGGCACAGGAGAGCCGGAGGTGCAACAGCAAATCGAAAAGTTTAAGGCAGAAATGGCGGAAATGGTAATGAAGGCGAATGAGGAGCTGCAGAAGAAATTGATGAAGTAGATTTCAGATTCTAAATTTCACGCTCACTTATAGCCGGTACTTGCTACTTTCCATGAACGAAGCCTTGTGCCTGTAGTTTAATAGGTTCACCATCGGGTGGAATAATGTACGCACCCTGCCCCGGCTCTACGATGTGACCAATAATATCTACCTTTCCTAAATCTTTGACTTTATCATGCAGGGGCAGCGGAATGGTAAACAGCAACTCGTAATCCTCACCGCCATTGAAGGCTGCCGTCATAGGATTCATGTTCAGCTCCTCTGCCATGCGGTTTGTGTCACGCGCCACCGGAATTTTATCTAAAAACAACCGTGCGCCCACATTTGATTGCTTGCACAGGTGCAGCACCTCCGACGACAATCCGTCCGAAATATCAATCATGGAGGTAGGAACAATTTCCGCTTCACGTAAGCTGTCCACAATATCTTTGCGCGCCTCAGGTTTCAAAAATCTACCTACGATGTAATCATGCCCTTCCAGCTGAGGACTTTTTCCTCCGGCCTCAAACACCTGTTTTTCGCGCTCCAACAAGAGCAAGCCCATGTATGCCGCGCCAAGATTTCCCGATACGCAAATCAAATCTGCTGGCTTAGCTCCGCTGCGGTACACAACCTTATCCGGCTCACAAGCGCCTACCACTGTAATACAAATAGTAAGCCCCGTAAGCGATGCCGTAGTATCTCCGCCAACCAAATCTACCCCATGCAGGTCGCAGGCAAAGCGCATTCCCTCATAAATTTCCTCAACCTGCTCTACCGTAAACCTCTTTGATATGCCAATGGCTACAAGCATTTGACGGGGGTAGCCATTCATTGCGTATATATCAGAGAAATTCACCATAGCTGCTTTGCAGCCAAGATGCTTCAAGGGTGTATAGGTAAGGTCAAAGTGTACACCCTCCAACAGCATATCCGTACTCACAAGCGTCTCCTCCATGTGCGCTGCAATTACAGCGGCGTCATCGCCAACACCTTTTACGGTAGTAGGATTTTTGAGCGCTATATCTTTAGTGAGCTTTTCAATAAGGCCAAATTCGCCTATTTCGCCAATGTTCATAGCGATAAATTATGATTTATGAATTAGCTTCATATATATTTCCCGACACACCCAAGCATCAGTGGCAGCGTAGAGCATTTGCTCGCGCGTATATTTTTTCGCTCCCCAGTTGGAGGTCTGCTGAGATTTAGAGATACGCACCTGCAGCACAATAGCCGCCATTTTCTTTACCGCCTTATCCTGGATTCCATAAGACTCTACCATTTTTTGCAGATCTATAAATCCCTGAGGCCTAAAGCGTTGTACCCGTTGCATTCCACGAATATCCTCACCAATAGCAGCGCCTATCTTCAAAATCTTTGGATTCTGCAGTACCGGAATTAGGGGTTTGGGAATACCTATTTTGTCTACCCGCAAAAGAAAAGCACGATCGTTGGTTGACAGCTGAAGCAGCGATACGCCATGATGTACACCTCTCACAAAGCTAGGCTGGCTCTCCGTATCATAACCCAACACCGGCTGCTGCATAAGGTAACCTGCAACAGCGTTGATGTCAACGTTATCATTATCCACCAGCGTGATGTCTCCACCAAACGCTACAAACGGCAATACTTCAACCTCCTCGTGTGTGATATGGGGTGCAAACATGCAGCGGGCAATTTTCAGGGGATAACGATATACCTATTTACACCAATTAACCTTATCTACATCAAATAAATAGGCTGAAGTAGGACTGTAAATACAAACTCTCGGCAAAGATAAGAAAAAATTCCCCGCTACTTTAGCTGAGTGGAGAGTTTTTGCCACATGCAATGATACAAATGTCACTCCCCCCGCCGTTGCATTTACTACAATTTTTCTGGTAATCAGGAAGCGCTTTGAGCATTTTACCGAAGCGTTGACTTGTTGCCAATCGTTTTTTCCTCACCTCCCCATACGGTTGTGCAACCAGCCCCTACCTTCAGCTAACAACATTGAAGATAATACAAAAACATAGATACATATAGCGATACAAACGCCACCTCTTCTAACCAAAACGTTACGGAGTTTTTAGATTTACCCTCTGCAGTATTGCCTGGAATAAGAAAACCAAGAATTAAAAAAGGAACGGCTAATGTGGGAATAATCCACCACATTGAAGGAATAACAAGAAAAATCCATAGGAATGCCAATCCAGCGCATATCCCAGCAAAGGCAAAGTGATATTTCGCAATAAAATCGTACTTAAAAGGGGCTGCTGTAAATACACCCACAAGAAATACACCACAGAAGAAAATGCTAAACACGGCATTCTCTGGGCTTATTCCGGAGCCAAATATCATAAGTGGTATGGCTACTATCCACGACCATAAAGTTACGATAGCTTGCCCGGGCTTACCCCACAAATAAAACGTTTCAGAAACGGATTTTGGAACACCAAACTTACCTATCACCACTAAGTGGTATATCAAAAACGCTGCCAATGAAATCAAATAAAAGGTAATCATATACGTATATTTTTGTTTGTCTTTTTATCCACGGCCATTTCATTTTACCCATCCGTTTTTTTGTGTAGTCGGCGGTACAAAGGGCGTAAAATTCTTTTTTATTTTTTCGACGTCAATCGAAGTATTATTGGTTTCGTTCATTTTACAAAAGTACATGAAAAAATGAATTTCGCGCACTTGACGATGAACTTTTTCGCTGCCCTGCCTTTGTTCACTTCGTTCAGCAGCTCATGCCATTTACGATTTGCAATTGGTTGGCGGGTGTGCGTTGTCTCCCAAAACCCACGTCATTACGACGTCCTGCTGTAGAGACGTGGCACACCGCGTCTCTACCTCCTAACCCCTTTTCCCCCTCACGCCGCCTCGTCATTCCGACCGGAGCTACAGCTTTTTTTTCAACTCCACCACCCTAGCGTACGCCTCATTTATACGCTGCTCACTGATTTTATTTTGACGTACGTATTTCTCCATAATATCAACTGCCTTTTGTGCAATTTGAGAATCGTAGCTCTTTCCGTTATTGCTCAGAATAAGCATATCCACCCCCGCATTTATCGACTTCTCCAGCGCAACCTCAAAAGAGTAGTTAGCTACAATGGCCCCCATTGCCATATCATCCGTAACTACCAAACCATTATATTTCAAATTATTACGAATCATCCCATGAATTATCTTTTTGGATAATGTAGCGGGATATTCAAGATCAAGCTTTTTGTTGAAAACATGCGATACCATAATCATGTCGCACGCTCCACTTTTGATAAGCTCATCGTAAGGAATCAGCTCTTTTTTTGTCCACGTTTTGGTCACATCGGTCAACCCTAAATGCGAGTCATTTGTGCTGCTGCCATGACCTGGAAAATGCTTGGGAGAGGTTTGTATGCCTTGCTTGTGATGTTCTTCAATCCAGATACGCGAGTGCTTCACAACCATATCGGGGTTGGCAGAAAAGCTGCGCTCAACCCTTCCAATTACAGGGCAGCCAGGGTTTACATCCAAGTCTACGCACGGTATAAAGTTGACGTTAAAACCTAAGTATTTCAGCAAATCAGCGGTTTTCTTCGCATAGAATCGAGTTGTATCAACATTATCCAGCGTGCCTAAATATTTAGCGCTCACGGTAACAGGAAACCCGGCCGATGTCTTGAATCGATTCACTCTCCCACCCTCCTGGTCAATCGAAATAATTAGCTTATCTGACGTAAGGTTTTGCAAATCGCTGCACAACTTTTTCACCTGCTCCGGCGAGGTAATGTTACGGCCACGTGTTTTGCTTATCGCATCGTAGTCAAACAGAATCACGCCTCCAACCTGCAAATTTTTCACATCATTATAAGCATGATTATCGGCTGTCAGCTCTGTGCCGCGAAACCCGACAATAAGCAGCTGTGCTATCTTGTAGCGCAGGCTATCGGCAGCATGCAGGGAAAAACTACACAAAAGAAACAGTAAAAAAACAAGATTTTTTTTCATACGTAACCATACACGGAATACAATTGCAAATCAAACCCGCAGTGACAAGTCAGAAAAGTAGCGACTATCTATGTTCCAAAAACTCTTACTGATGCTCCTCTCTCAACAAGTCATTCACTGTTTTTACAGGATTAAAGGTGATAAGCGGAACCTCCACAAACACGGTTGTCCAATCGCTCATAGCGCCATTCCACAAGCCCGGCAGTTCTTGCGCTTTCAGCTCCCTGCCATCCTTACTCTTAATGGAAATAAAACCGGTTGCGGGATCGCGGTATTTCTTCAAATCGTACTTCTTACCCTTACCATCCACAAAGGAGCAAACCAAGTCTACAGGGTTAAAGTGAGTTGCGCTATCAAATGCTTTTTTGGTTACGGGTTCACTCAAATCAAGCTGCGAGCTTTCGGCAATTTGAAGTGAAGCCGAACCATCCGGATTAACAGCCACAAACGGGCCTCCGCCGGGTTCTCCCACGTTCTTTACCATACCGCACACCCGTATCGGTCGATCTAGCTTGGTACGCAAATATTTCACCTTATCGCTTTCCCAACCCTTTGGAAAAACAAAGGATAGCTCATTCTCAAAAAAGGATTGAATCTCTTTTACTAACGCTTCATCCTGGCGCTTCTCTAAAGCGTCGGCATACTCAAAAATCCTGGTACGCAGCTGTATAAGCAATCCGGCTAGCGCTTTCTTGTAGCGTACAGCTTCTGTCTTATATGCATCGGGAGCAATATTATCAATGTTCTTTACAAACACAATATCGGCATGCTGCTCGTCCAAGTTTTCTATGAGAGCGCCATGTCCGCCGGGACGGAAAAGCATGCTGCCGTCAGCATTACGGAATGGCTCGTTATTGCTGTCTACAGCAATGGTGTCGGTACTTTTTTTCTGCTCCGAGAATGAAATTTTGTAGGTTACGCCGTACTTCTTTTCATACGCAGGCTGTACTTCCTTAACCAGCTTCTCAAATGGAGCACGATGCTCCGGTGAAACGGTAAAATGCAGCTGCGCCACCTTATGCTTATCTTTCGCGTACAATGCTGCCTCAACCAAATGCTCCTCCATAGCCGTACGCACGCTATCGGCGTATTTATGGAATTTCAACAGACCTTTTGGTAACGCTCCGTAACTCATTCCACTCTTACCCAAAAGTGTCTGAAGTACAGGTAAATACGCTTGCTCCATAACAGGCTCTATGCTCACCCCCTTTTTAGCGAGCAGGCTTTTCAGCTCTTCATAGAAGGCAAACTTTGAGAGTTGTTCAAAAAATTCTTTCACGGGCTTCATGGCCTTGCTCTCAAAATCCGGCTGCTCTTCCCCAGCCAAAATTTCCTCTGCCTCAAACAGCGACTTAAACATGCGCGAAGCCGCACCTGAAGCCGGAGTGAACTTCAGCAGGCTTCCCTTAAAGCCATCAAAAACCGATACCAGCTCATCCATTTTCTTGGCATCCGGCTGCAAAATTCCCTTAGATGGAGTTGCCGGAGCAACAACTCTCAAAAATGGAAATCCTCTTTTAAAATTCTCAATCTGCTGCTCAACTTCGCCCTGCGAAATGCCCAGAGCCTGTAGCTGCCTCAAGTCGGTTGGAGTAAACATAAAAAGGTGAATTTAAGTGATTTAATACGTAACAAAAGACAAAGGTAGTAAAAGTTTGCCTATCTGTGCAGATCAAGATTGAACTACCAAAAACATAATAATTTTGAATCAATATACCAATCCAGCTGCTTGTAGTGTTCATCCAAATCATCATCGATTGAAGGCGAAACATAAACGCCTACTCCCGAACTTCTTTCGATTGAAAGCTCTTCTAAAAAATAGGGGGTAAAATCATGGTATTTGACTACCCGCGCTATTTGCTGCTTCAATGCCACAGCTGAATTTTCATCTTGAACGGCTTGCGTCAAATAATCCTGTAAATCATAAAAAACGACAAGGTCTTGTATTTCATACTGCTGAACAAATGATTTATCGGGCTGCATAATGCTATTGTTTTCCACTACTTCCCGCAGCATACCGGCTAAAATCTCCAATTGCCGTGCATCAACCACCGCGATAGTTGCCGACTGTAAAATTCCGGTTTTGTTTTTGTAATAGCTCATGTACTCCTGCGCTATTTCGGCATAACCACAGACAGGAGTAAACAGCAAAGGAACAATTTTATCGTAAGGAAATCCTGCAACTAAGGTTTCGGTTGGGGAGGCAATGATAGTATTGGCCTTGTTTCGCAGCTGATAAAGAACCTCAATACTTCCCATCAGGCAGGCATCGAAAATAATAAATTCAAAGCTGGCGGGAATGGATGCAGCCAGCTCTATAAGCCCTATTTCATGGTTACCGTCCTTTCCGAAAGAGCGGAGTATTTTCCGGCTTTTTAAGCTGTCAAAAATACCCGGAGGCAGCCAACCCGTACCATGCGACCATAAGATTAAGCCGTAATCCTGTGCGGGAAACATTGACGTTGCATCCTGAATAACCGTATGCAACACCTCTCCCGAAGCCGAATTTTGCCGTTCGTATTTTTTTACCTCCGTGCTTTTACCGTTTTGTATTTTGAGCAGCTGCGGATAGGAGTTTTTTGTGTCCAGATATACTATCAAGTTGCAATTTCCGGGTACGCCGGCTGCGAGCATTTCGTTTATGTCTTCTTCGGCATTTGCATACAGATTATTATCCGCAGCCATGTATACAAGTACCGTGCGCAACGGTAACGACGGTGTTTCAATCTCGTTGCGCTCACAAGAAAAACAAAGCAGGGCAATGATAAAAACAAGGATAGTGCGAGGCATAAGCTATTTTACAATCGTAATCAAAAACGACTCTTTGGAATACAGCTTATTATTGAAGTATAGCACGGTATGGACTGTAGGCTTGCATTTTTTCCACGTTATATAAAGGTCAAACTTCACTTCGTCCTCCCTGCCGTCGCCCCAGCTAATAGTAAAAGTTTCCCCATGGTAGCCCAAATTATAGCTGCTGGGGCCAAATTCACCAAAAGACAACATCATCTTTTCATAATATCCATGGTAAATAAGCCTTAACGCTAACGGCTCAGGCTTAATTGCTTTTGTAGCATAGCCCTGTTTTTCGTCGCACGTGGCTATGCTATATGTTTTATTTTTGTATAAAACGGTAATACTGTCATTTAAAATATTATTTACCGTAGCGCTGTCCAAAAGATTATTGCCTTCGGCATCCATAACATCAAAAAATACGCTGTGGGGACTGAAATCCCAATCACCGCAATCACTCTCAACATTGATTTCACATCCCATAAAGGCAAGCGTTGTCACCACTAAAACAAAACAGGCTGTTTTTTTCATATTGCTTACTTTATAGTTAAACAAACATTTCCTTGCGGAAACAGCATAAGCCATCCCGCTGCAAAAAAAACCATTTTACTCCGCCGACTGTGTTACGTTAATCTCACCGCCGCAATCGCCATACTGAAGTTCTAAATCAAACCCTCTTGGTAAGCCGGTTTCATTGGGAGCAAGCGTAAAAGTAAGCTGTTTAGACCGGCTTGCTTTTTTCTCAATGGTAAACCATTGACACTCTATTTTAATTACCTCACGCTCAATGCTATCCCGCGTAGACGTAAATTCTTCGGAATACATTCCTTCCACATAAGGTTCGTTATTCATCCACCAAAAATCCCCTTTGGAAGTGATGCTTTTAGTGCCACCCTGCGCATTGAAGCTAAGCTCGGTAGCGTCAAATTCCGGGTCGTGGCATGAAACCTCTTTTCCATAATGGACACTTTCCCAAGTACAAGCGCTAAAAACAAGTAATGTTCCTACAAATAAAAATGCTGTTCTCATATTTTATTCCTTTAAAATAAAATCAGCTAGCGAAGCATAAACGCCTACTCCCGAACTTTAGAAGCGATAAGCCAACCCCATGTGATACCCTTGTTGCAATGTGTATGTATCCGTATAAAAGCCGCTGAAGTGTGCATCGGCATTGAGCGAAAGTATCAAACCCGACTCAAATTCGTAGGCTGCACCCGCCGAAACGCGCGGACCGAAATAACGCACATTATCAAAATTCAATCCTGCACCGATATTCAGATATTTTAAAAAATAAAATTTCAGATACACAGGAACACTGTACAGCGAAATATTCTCTTTCCATGTTCTCACCGGCTCCTGTGGTGGCATATTAGATTTTCCTACAAGATTATTAAACGTATAGTACAATCCGGTGGCAATGCTAAAATGTTTTGAGAGCGGCTTTTCGAAATCAAAACCAATGCGGTAGTAGTCTTTACCCGTTGTACTTGCCGCACCGTACATATCCATATCTGCATGATCATCATAAGACACCCAACCATAACCTACATGGCCGCCAATAACTATGCCTTTTTTCGCCTGCGAATGTGCCGGAAAAGCAAACGTAATGGAAAAAGTAGCTATAACAATAAGTATAACCCCGATTTTATTTTTCACGCTACTGGTTATTCTATAGTTAAACAAACATTTCCTTGCGGAAACAGCATAAGCCGCCCCCGCAAGGAAATTACTTTATTACGGCTAATCTTTACTCCCTTTGATGTTGACGGCATCATATACATCATTTACCATTTTTAGTTCCGCACCATCCACAAAAGTTATTTTTACCTCAAATATGTACGTATCCGTACGCTCCGGAGCGACATCCAGTATGCATAGCCATTTATTTCCAATAAACGGACGTTCGGAAAAATTGGCCTCCGACAGGCGGACTTTTACAATAGATTGGGGATTGTCTCTCTGAAAGTCAGCGCCTCTAAAGTAAGCGTAGGTACCTTCAACAGGATGATAACCATTTTTAACAGTAGAGTAAGGGTCGTCAAAATAAACAGTAAACAATTCATTCAAATTACTACCTGCAGGGTAGTTCGCGCCGAAATCCTTATCGCAGGTTATGGCAATATTTTTAAGCGGGGTAATCATAGAAACTACGTCTGGCTTGCCATCCATTTCTCTATTAAACGAAGTATCGCCAACCAGCT
This sequence comes from Prevotellaceae bacterium, assembly GCA_031266015.1. Taxonomy (GTDB): domain Bacteria; phylum Bacteroidota; class Bacteroidia; order Bacteroidales; family UBA932; genus JAISBU01. The sequence goes on from JAISBU010000013.1 coordinate 84,211, forward strand.
CTATATACTTGTCATATCCCTTTTGCCGTTCCATATCGCGCGGATTCTTTGAAGCATCCCTGTAAAGATTAACATTGTAAAATTCACCGTTATATTCCGGGTCATTCAGATGTGATTCTATTTCGATACCAATAACATCTTTAACATCATAAATCACAGAAGAATCAACCCTCCAACATCTGTCGATTGACTTTCGAACAGTATCTATTTCATAACCACAGCGTACATCTACATATACCTCACGTCCCTTATACCCGTCAATAAAAGCCTGAATGTAAGATTTCAGAAAAATTGGGGATGGCGGAGCACAACCACAATCATACGTCACTTCGCTGTCACATGCAATTAATCCGGACAAGATACATGCGAATAAAAATATCTTTTTCATGCTGTTTTTCATAATTAAATCAATTATCGTCTGATATTAGGTACAATTTCATTTGCATACTGAAAATTATCCGGGTCTGATGATTTAGTATTGGAATTTAATCTGGTAGCATACTTATCAAAACATCCTGCCGCGTAAAAACCATTATCATCTCCTGACCAGCCCCAATTTATGCGCAAATACTTGGAATAATTGTATGTGGTAGTAGTAGTAGTGGTGGTAATGGTTGAAAGCATTGTCGTTGTGGAAAGAGCTCGGGTAAGCGGTTGTAAGATTGAACCGGTAACGCTTCTTGTTACCGTTACGGTTACCGGTTGCCTTTGGTTCAGGTAGCCGTCAATTACCCATTCATGGCCACCTTCATAAGAGGTGTACCAGTTAATCCCAAGGAAAACATGCTTTACTTTAGTAGCATAGCCGCCAGCAAGTACCGGTCGATTGTTTTTTAACGAAGATATTACTTTATCGTAGCTGTAGCCGCATACGCCGTCGGTAGTATATCCGCAATTTTTAAGGTTGTCATTGTTCCGCATCTGGTGCAGAACTTTTAATTCGGCATCGGTGAATTTTACGTCGTTGACCGGTGCCGGTGGGCTGAACTCTTCGCCCTGAGTACATGCAAGAGCAAAAAGTAGAATAGCTGTAACGAATAAGCTGTTTACTGTTTTCATTTTTCTTACGCTTAATTCATGTGATTAAACTTTACGGAACTTCAGAAGCCGGAATATAAGCTAAACGCTTTTTCCAATATGTTTTTGTAATGTGCGTACTGCATTTTCGCTTTAATATACCATATACCATAGGCAAAAAATAGCTGCCACTAGATTGTAAAAGTACTAAAAAATAGGTAATCGTTCATGAATATATCATAAAAAATACTAAAAACGAGCGGTTAATAACGAATGCAGTATAACAAACTGATATTCAATGGTATAATAATATCCGTTCATTATGCGTTGCTCATTAAAGCTCCGCTTAACAAGGATAAAGTACATAATTTCAACTCGAAAAATAATTCTTTACACCTGTGCTTAAATTACGAAATTTTTCGTACATTTGTACTACGAAATTTTTCGTAACGAAATTTTTCGTAATCAGAAACTATTGATAATAAGATTATTATGTACAACCCTTTTAGATATGGCTCGGTAGTAGAAGGTGATTTTTTTACCGACAGAGTACACGATTTGGCAAAATCAATTCAGATTATTCAAAGCGCCAACCATTTAATTTTAATCAGCCCTCGCCGCTACGGAAAAACGAGCCTAATCAACAAGGCAGTGGCGCAGCTGAAACGCCCGACTATTTCGCTAAACCTGCAGCTGGTAACCTCTATAACAGATTTAGCCACAGAGCTGCTTAAGCGAATTTTGGCAATTTATCCAATGGAAAAAGCGAAATATTTTCTGAAAAATTTTCGCATCGCTCCCATTATTTCGCTAAACCCCGTATCAAATGCGCTTGATGTAAGCTTTGCCCCAACCCTGTCTGCCAAGCCCATTTTGGAAGATGTGCTAACGCTCATTGAGGCGTTGGGAAAAAAGGGCAAAAGGCCGCTGGTGGTGTTTGATGAATTTCAAGAAGTACGGAGTATTGATAAAGCCTTGGACAAGCAATTGCGCTCCATTATACAGCTTCATCAAAACGTTAACTACGTATTTATGGGAAGTCAGGAGTCGTTAATGCGGGAGATTTTTGAGCGAAAAAAATCACCATTTTACCACTTCGGTACGCTGCAAACCTTAGACCTTATCCCCTACGCAGACTTTGAGGCATTTTTGAAAAAAGGATTTTCGCCGCTGTACAAAAATGCTGCGAGCATTGCCACAACCATTTTGCAGCTTACAAAGCAACACCCGTACTACACGCAAATGTTAGCCTTTCACTACTTCAACGCCCTGCTGCATAGCAAACGCGCAACGCTGCAAGAGGTCATTTTGTCCATAATTCGCGAGCACGACATAGACTACGAGCGGCTTTGGATGGGGCTGAACCTGAAAGACCGTGAGCTGATTTTGGAGCTGATTTACATCGAAAAGCAGCTGAGACACGGCAAAAACAACAACATTCCAAACAGCACACGCTACAGCGCATACAAGCGTTTGCTGAGCAAAGGATTTTTAATTCAGGGCAAAGAGGGGTACCGGGTTGAAGACCCATTCTTCACTGCATGGATTTTAGAACAACGGACAACGAGTAAGCCGTTATCCGTTGTTTATTAAAATTTTCAGCAAATACTGGCACGCTTTTCTAGTACTAAGGTACATGCCCATTACGATAGTAATTTCGGTGAAAAATTCGTGAATTAATACTGAAAATAAAATATATTCATGAAATATTTCACTATTTACATAAATAAATAGTGAAAATAACAATATATTCATGCAAAAATCAAAATAATTTCGTACATTTGCTTTCTATATCCTGAAAATGATATGATTACGCAAGCCAAAAAGGAGAGTTTGAGCAAGCTGAAGTTGGCGTACGAGCGGCTGCGCCGTACGCACAACGATTTGCTGAAAATGATTGCCGAGTCGGAACTACCTGAAATGGTATACAACTCCAACGCTATTGAAAACTCTACGCTCACGCTTAAGGAAACAGAAAAAATCCTGCTGGCGCAAACGCTGATGCGTGAAGTCTCGCTGCGTGAAGCCTACGAGGCAACCAATTTGGCGCGCGTGATAAAGTATCTTTGGACACGCCCAGGCTATGAGGTTACGATTAACAACCTCGAACTGCTGCACCAAATGCTACTCGGCGGAATAAATGACGATTACGCAGGACATACTCGTCATACAGGGCAGTACGTGCGAATAGGTTGGCATATTGCGCCCCCGCCCGAACTTGTAAAACCCATGCTCGAAGACTTGATAAACGACTATAACAGCAGTGAAAGTAAATATTTTTTGGAAAAAATAGCCGAATTTCATTTGCGGTTTGAAACCATACACCCATTTTGCGACGGCAACGGGCGAATGGGACGTCTCATTATCAACTTGCAACTTGCAGCTTTGGGCTATCCGCCCGTAATTATACAAAACAAAGGGAAAAAAGAGGAGTACTACCCTATTTTTGACGAGTGGCGTGACAGGCACAAATCTGATAAATTTTCCGATTACCTCTACCTTGCCTTGTCTGAGTCGCTTAACAAACGGCTTGTCTACTTGCGCAGCAATGAAATCGTAAAGCTTTCCGATTACATTAAGGATAACGGTTTAAATGCCTCTGCAACCACCAATGCAGCCAAACGGCAAACCCTTCCTGCTTTTCGTCAGGAGGGGATTTGGCGAATAGGGAAAACGATAAAATAAACAACGGACAACGAATAGCGGTATTCATTGTCCGTCACCTGTTGTTCGTTAGAGCTTTTTACCAAATATCAGCACGCTTTTCCGGAACCAGGTACATGCCGTCACCGGGTTGTACGTTAAATGCCCTATCGAAAGTAGCAAGGTGTGGCAAGGTACCGTTCACACGCCAGCGGCCCAGCGAGTGAACATCCATCTTGGTTAAACGCTCAATTTCCTTATCACGGATATTTCCGGCCCACAAAGTAGCGTACGCTATAAAGAAGCGTTGATCTGCAGTAAAGCCGTCAATAGGGGCAGGCGTTTTGCCATTCTGCGCCTTTTGAAGTGCGGCGTAGGCAACCTGCAGACCGCCAAAGTCGGCAATATTTTCACCCAGGGTAAACTTACCGTTAGCCATCAAGCCGGGCAACACCTCAATTTGACTGAAGTGCTTTACCAGCACATCGGCACGCTGATCAAACTGAGCAGCATCCTCTGCTGTCCACCAATCTTTCAGGTTGCCTTTTGAATCGTATTTACGGCCTTGGTCGTCGAAACCGTGAGTCATTTCGTGACCGATAACCACGCCAATAGCGCCGTAGTTTACAGCATCATCGGCATCCTTATTAAAGAAAGGAGGTTGAAGAATACCGGCAGGGAAGCAAATTTCGTTGGTGGTAGGATTGTAGTATGCGTTTACGGTTTGTGGGAACATTCCCCACTTATCCTTATCCAAAGGCTTGTTTACCTCGCTCATAAGGTATTCAAAGTCGCACTTGTTCGAGCGCAAAATGTTGGCCCAGTAGCTGTCTTCCTTTTTAATCTCCAGCTTAGAGTAGTTACGCCACTTGTCCGGGTAGCCAATTTTAACGTGGAAAGTGGCCAGCTTTTCTTGTGCCTTAGCCTTGGTATCATTGGTCATCCAGCTCAAGTTGTTGATTCTGTCAGCTAGCGCCGCTTGCAAGTTCCTAACCAACTTAAGCATACGCTCCTTTGATTCTGCAGGGAAATACTTTGCTACGTAGGCTTGTCCAACGGCCTCACCCAAGGCGCTATTTACCACACCTACTGAGCGCTTCCAACGTGGACGCAGCTCTTCACTTCCGCTCAATACCTTATCGTAAAACTCAAAGTTCTGATTAACAAAATCATCGCTCAAGTATGACGCAGCGCTATTTGTGTACTCCCAAGCCAGGTAAGCCTTAAGCGTATTCAAATCTTCTGATTTCAAAATGGTAGAAATATCCTTAATGAAATCCGGCTGCGATACGTTCAGCTCTTTCATATCGCTAAGGTTTGCTGCTGCAAAGTATGCACTCCATGTAAACTCAGGAGCAATCTTGTTCAGCTCTTCTACTGAAATCTTATGGTAAACTTTCTCCGGATTACGTTGGTCGAGCTTATCCATAGAAGCCTTTGCCATACGTGTTTCAAGATCAAAAACCTTTTTTGCCAAAGCGTTAGCATCAGCATTTACCATTTTGTCATAGCCTGAAAGAGCAACTATTTTTCCAATGTGCTCCAAATATTTTTCACGAATTTCCTTTGAGCGTGCATCTTGCTCCAGGTAGTAGTCACGGTCGCCAAGGTTAAGTCCGCCCTGGTACAGCCAGCCAATGTTCATATCGCTATTCGCAAAATCGGCTTCTCCAAAAAAGTAGAAGAACGGCGAAATTTGCTGTGTGTGCAGCTCTACCACCTTTGCCTTCAACGCTTCACGAGTAGAAATTGCCGCAATAGCGTTAAGCTCCGCTTGAATAGGCTCTTTTCCTTGAGCATTCAAGGTAGCCTCATCCATACCCAAGTTGTACAGGTCGGCAATTTTCTGCTGAACAGATCCTACCGCGTTTTTACCTTTGCTAAGCTCATTGATAAGATCATTCAGCTGCGATTGATTGTTCTCGCGCAGCTGGTCAAATGTTCCATATCTGGCATATTCAGGCTTTAGCGGATTTTTCTTAATCCAACCACCACAAGCATATTCGTAAAAATCTTGCTGTGGCATTACAGTGGTATCCAGATTGGTCAGGTCAATGCCTGTGCTTTTTTTGCCGCTGTGGCAGCTGCTCAATGCAATCATACAAAGTGCAGGAATTAAAAATTTTTTCATCGTTTACTGAAAAGCAAGTTGAGTATATCGTAAGTGAGTAAAATTTACCGGATGAATGGTAAACCAATGATTTTCATTGACTGCAAAGGTAGCGAAAAGTATAGCCCGTTTACCTTTTTTTGCATTTTTTATAAACCCTAAAACCAACATGGGCTTTGAGTGCATTCAATCATCAATTAATCATCCGTTTGCTATTTCATCCAACTCCAACCATCGTAACTCTTTGTTTCCCAGATTATTAATAATATCGCCCACCCTATGGGAGGCCTTTACCAGCTCGTCTGCAGAAAGCGCTCCCGAATTCAGCTGGAGCTCTAACTCTGCCTTTTCCTTTTCCAACTCCTCAATTTCCTTTGGCAATTCTCTGTATTCACGCTTTTCATTAAAGGTCAACTTGCGCTTACTTACTTCATTTTCAGGACGTTTCACGACAACTTTTTCTTCCTTTGCCTGCTCCGCTTTTTGCTTTTGCTCCTGCCAAATTCTATAATCACGATAGCTGCTGTAGCTGCCCGGAAAATCTTTAATCCGCCCAACATCCTCAAACACAAAAAGATGGTCAACTATTTTATCCATGAAGTAGCGGTCGTGCGATACAATCAGCACACAGCCGTCAAGCTCTTTGAGGTAATCCTCCAGCACTGCCATTGTCATGAGATCAAGGTCATTGGTAGGCTCGTCAAGTATCAAAAAGTTCGGTTGGCGCATGAGAATGGTAAGCAGGTACAACCGGCGCAACTCGCCACCACTTAGCTTCCCTACCAACGTCTGTTGCGCACTTGGTGGAAAAAGAAAATGGTTTAGGAATTGCGATACGGAAAGATTTTTCCCATCGCCCATTTTCACATACTCGGCAATATCCCGCACAACATCAATTACCCGTTTTTCCGGATCTGCTTTTATTCCTTCCTGCCTGTAGTAGCCAACCACAACGGTTTCTCCTTGGCTCACGTGTCCGCTGTCAGGTTCAATTGTTTGCGTAAGCAGGTTCAGCAAAGTCGTTTTTCCGGTTCCGTTTTTTCCAATAATACCAACTTTTTCAAAACGCTTAAACTCATACGAAAACTTATCAACGTACTCAACGCCACCGTAGGCCTTGCAAACATTTTTCGCCGCTATAATTTTCTTTCCCAAGCGTGAGGCCTGCACGTTTATCTCCACCTGCCCTTCCCGACGCTTGGCAAAAGCACGGTCCTTTACCTCGTCAAAAGCGTCAACGCGTGATTTTATTTTTGTACCACGTGCCGAGGGTTGCCTGCGAATCCACTCCAGCTCTCGCCTGTAAAGATTCCCTGCACGATCAACTTCTGAGTTGAAATTATCAATGCGTTCCTGTCTTTTCTCTAAAAAATAAGAAAAGTTTCCCTTGTAGGTGTACAGCTGTTTTTGGTCAATTTCCAGAATCACATTGCACACCCTATCCAAGAAATACCGGTCGTGAGTAACCATCAGCAAGGTTGAGCGAGATTTAGACAAGTAATCCTCCAGCCACTCCACCATATCCAAATCCAAATGGTTGGTGGGCTCATCAAGCATCAGAAAATCCGGCTCATTTATAAGCACGTTCGCCAATGCTACACGTTTACGCTGACCTCCGCTGAGCTCTCCCATACGTTGATCAAAATCCGTAATGCGCAGCTTGCCCAAAATTTGCTTTGCCCTATGCTCGTAATCCCAAGCCTTATGAGCGTCCATTTGCTCGGAAAGATGGGTAATATCCTCACCTCTGGACGCTGTCCTTTCGTACTCGCCAATAATTTTTACAGCAGCGTTATCCGAAGCAAAAACAGCCTGCAAAACAGTCATTTCGGGCAGGAAATTATCCTGCTGACGAAGAAACCCAACGCCAGTATCACGCCTGAAGGTAACCTGCCCTTCATCCGGAGTGTCAAGCCCTGCGATAATATTAAGCAACGTTGTTTTTCCAGCGCCGTTTTTGGCTACAATAGCAACGCGCTGCCCCGCTCCCACGCCAAATTTGAGCTTATTGAAAAGAACCAAATCTCCAAAAGATTTGGTCAAATTTTCGACTTGTAAGTAAGCTATCATGCAACAAAGATAGCAATATTCCGCCGAGAGTAAGATGCTTAATCTCGCTATTTTTCGTACTTTTGTAAACGCAATACTACTCCGTAAAATATGAAAATAGCAGCATACTTACCGCTAATTGTTGGCATACTAATGCTACATGGTTGCAGCGACTCATCTGACCGCGCACCTGCGTACGCCGATTACGTATACAAAAATGCCGGCAGCTCCCAGCTGGCTCTACAGGATTACAAGAAAACAACCGATAGCGTTTACTACCTGGGTATCAACGACTCCATGCTGTGTCGCATCAAGCTGTTTTCCGACCAAGTCGAAAGATTTATAGGTTCCGATAGCGTTATAATTTTCTTTGATTCCACCAAGTTCTCTCGCTATACCCAGTCAAACAGCTCCGACCGCAACATCATCTTTCACCAAAGCTACACGCTGGTTATGGATGACATGCCCAAATATCAGTACACCTACACGTTTACCAACGAAGATTACGACAACGCTGACTCTGTAAAGATCAGCGGCACAAACTAATCTCAATTTTTCTTCGCTATATACCGCACGATGGTTTACACGTAAATGTTTGTAAATCAAAGCAATAACAGCGCGCATTGTACTCTAATGAAGCAATAATAGCTCCATCTGCAAGGGGAATGATACACAAACAAACCACACAAAAAATTAGTAACTTTGTTAGCTATGGGCATTTTTGCAAAAATATCTTTGTTCTTTGGGTTGCTCCTTTTTGCTCCCCTGTACTCCTTCTCACAAATTCTACAAGGCAGCATCACCGACGAAAACGGCAAGCCTGTTGCTAACGCCACCATTTTCATAAAAGAGCTGCAGCTGGGCACATCTGCCGATGAAAACGGCAGCTTTGAATTAAAAGTTCCTAAGGGAAAATACAATATCATATTTCAAAGCATTGGCTATACAACAAAGGCTGAGCGACTTTCTATCAACGAGAAAGGAGCCATCCTCAACGTAGGTATGAATACCAAAGCGTATGAAATACCGGCCGTTATTATTTCAAATAATCGTGAAGATCCGGCCTACCGCGTAATGCGTCACGTCATAGGCATGACGCCGTACTATAGCAACCAGATAGACAGCTACACAGCAGAGGCGTACATAAAAGGATCTGCCAAAATCAACAAAATATCACGCATTATAAAAGCAATGGCTCGTGATGAGCTAAAGCAAATGCAAATAAAAGATGGTTCGCTCATGCTCATGGAGTCTATGAACGAAATAAAGTTCAAAGCGCCCGATGAGTACCACCATCGTGTAATATCCACCAACACCACGCTGCCAAGCACCTTCAAAAGCATTAACACCATAAATTTTGTGGCGGCTAACGTGTACAAGCAAAACTTTGTAGCGCGTGATGCCTTTTCCAACTACCGTTTTGCCTATGAAGGATTTACCGAGGACGGAGACTTGTACATCTACAAGATAAAGCTTACGCCACGTGGTAAAAATCCGGCGCTGGTAAGCGGATATATTTACGTCATAAACGACCTGTGGTGTATTTATAGCGTTGACCTGAAAGGCACAATGCAATTCGGCAAATTCAATATTAAGGCCAACTTCAACGAGGTGCAATCGCGCGTATATCTTCCCAGCAGCTATGGTATAAATGCCGATTTGAGCGTGTTGGGCAACAAAGGCGAAATCAGCTACGCTGTTACCATGCGCTACAAAAATATCAGCATAAATACAGCGCTGCCGAATCCGCTTGAAAAAACAAAGCCGGCTATCAAAAAAGAGCAACCAAAAGTTGCAGCTGCCACACCCAAAAAAGAAGCTACAAAACGCGATAGCGTAAAGCAACGCAAGCGCTTGGCCGAAGTTGAGAAGTTGATTACAAAAGATGAGCTAACGAATCGTGAGATGCTGAAGCTAAGCGAACTCATGAAGGAAGAGGCCGACAGCCACAAAGAAAAATCTCTTGACTTAACAAACAAGCACAAATACAAAGTAGAAATTGATAGCGGCGCTCGACAATATGACAGCACTTTCTGGAGCAACATTCGTCCAATACCTTTAAAGAAAGATGAAGTAGTCAGCTACCAAAAAGCAGACTCAGTAAGGGCCATCGAGGACGGTAGAGATACAACTTCAACTCACAGGAAAGCAGGTATAGCAGGAAGAATTATTTCATCCGGCAACTTTTATCCGCAAGAAAACACCACGATACGCTATCGGGGATTGTTGGATTTACAGGACTTTTCCTTTAACTCTGTTGATGGATTTAAGTATGGTCAACATATATCTTTACGAAAAAATTTCAAGGATGAAACACAGCTGAATGCCGCTGCAACAGCATGGTGGGCGTTTAGTCGTCAAGCCTTCATGTGGAAGCTGAGAGGCAGCTACAGCTACTATCCGGAACGAAGAGCAGGACTGAGCGTAACAGTCGGACAACATGATTCAGACTACAACAACTATAGAATGGCAGACACCTGGTCGGCATCTGCTTTAACGCTCTTTTTACACAAAAACTATAATAAGCTATACGAACAATTTTACATAACGCTAGCCAATAACATTGACCTGGCCAACGGACTCACACTTGGCGTGGAGGCAAGCTACTACAACCGTCGGCGGATAGAAAACTCAACCGAATTTTCCATCTTTAGAGCAAATAATAAGTACGTTGCAAACATACCTGTAAATGACATCATTGGCACCGGCTTCACGCTAGCAACGACAACAACCGCCAACATTTGGCTCAGCTATACACCGGAATACTACTACCGTACAAGAGGCAGGCGCAAGCGTATGGTAAAATCAGACTACCCCACTTTTACGATTTTCTACAGCAAGGGTTTCTGCAGCTTATTTGGTAGTGAATCCGATTTTGATTTTGGCAAAATAACCATTACACAAAAAAAAGATTTGGGTATAATGAAAGAGCTCAACTACAAGCTGGAGGCCGTAAAATTCTTCAATGCAAAGCACGTTGACTTTCCGGACTTTTACCATTTCAACTTGCAGGGTATTGCCGTGTATAGCAATCCGTGGAGCAGCGAGTACGACCGCTACTACCGGCACAGCACTAATCATTGGGGAGTTACAGGTCAAGTGCGCTATACCAATCCGTATATTTTGCTCAAATACATTCCAAGATTCAGCAACACCTATTGTCGTGAAAATATTGCATTACAATATCTGTACACACCTAACGCCGGAAGTTATACCGAACTACATTACAGCGTAAGCGAGCTATTTTTATTCATGGACTTCGGTATATTCGTAGGATTTAATAATTTGAAATACAGCATGTTGGGATTAACGCTTTCTTACAAATTACAATTAGAATTGATGCGTTAAGTTTTAACGACTTAGTAAATTGTCTTGAATCAAAATAAAGAACAATATGACAGCTGCACAACGATACAACGGAGTGATTACCTGGTTTCAAAAAAATATGCCGGTAGCAGAAAGCGAGCTTAGCTACGGTAGTCCTTACGAGCTTTTGGTTGCCGTTATCCTTTCTGCGCAATGCACAGACAAGCGTGTAAACATGGTTACTCCTGCATTGTTTAAAGCATTTCCTACCGCACAAAAAATGGCAGAAGCAGAGGTAGATGAAATCTACGAGTACATTAAATCAATTTCTTACCCCAACAATAAGGCCAAGAATTTGAAAGGAATGGCCGTGATGCTAACAGAAAAGTTCAAAGGAAAAGTTCCCAGCGATATTGACACACTGCAAGAGCTACCCGGTGTAGGCAAAAAAACTGCAAACGTAGTCGCCAGCATAGTTTACAAGAAACCTGTAATTGCCGTAGATACGCATGTTTTTCGTGTATCAAGGCGTATCGGATTGGCAAAATCTACCTCTAAAACTCCTTTGGAGGTAGAGCTGCAGCTGGAAAAAAATATACCCGAAGAGCTACGTGCAACAGCTCACCACTGGCTCATACTTCACGGCAGATACATATGTGTTGCTCGAGCGCCCAAATGTGATGAGTGTGGACTTACAGAATGGTGCAAATACCACGCCTCGCTTCAGTAAATGCTTTAGAGTGCGCTTGATTACTGTACCGGCCTAAGAGAGAATGATGTCATAATGTAAAACAGCGGCGCTATTTATGTAACCAGGCAGCTGTTTCTGCAGTAATTGTTTTGTTAAACAGCTACTTGGTTTGAGTAAGGTCTGCAGCACCCTGTAGAATGCTTGTTTTGTCAAAGCGAAGGCGAACACCGTCGGTTACTTCTACCAAAATGTGGTTTTCCTTAACCTCGGATATAACGCCATAGATACCGCCAACGGTAACTACCCTGTCGCCTTTTTGCAGGCTCTCGCGGAATTTTTTAAGCTCCTTCTGACGCTTTTGCTGAGGACGGATCATAAAAAAGTACATCACCACAAAGATGAGCACCATCATAATCCAAAAGCTGCTGCCGCCCATTGCGCCCGCACCTGACGCTGCACCCGCAGCGCCGTCTTGTAGTAGAGTAAAATTCATGTTCATGTTATTTTCGATTTATTATTGATGATTTATACTATTTTGGACAAAAAGAGAAAAGCAGCTGCCAGCTTAACCTCTTATTTTTAATTCTCAACTTTTAACTTATCTAGAGTCTACAAGACCTCGTCCTGTTTTTACAACCATATTCTTAACCTTAAGGTCTGCTACCACCTTATCTAGCACACCATTGATGAATATGCTACTATTCGGGGTGCTGTAATACTTGGCTATTTCAATGTACTCATTGAGCGATACTTTTATTGGAATAGTCTGAAATTCAACTATTTCAGCGATAGCGGTTATCATAATTACGATATCCATAAAAGCGATACGCTCTACATCCCAGTTTTGCGTGTGCTTATCAATCAGCTCCTGATATTCGGCGCTATTTGTCGCTGCAAGTAGTAGCAGCTGACGGGCAAATTGCTCATCGTCGGCATCCTTGTACAGGGGCATGAGTGGCGCTGTTGTTTGGCTAAAACTTTTGAAAGTTTTAATTACCTGGCTTAGCACAAACTCAAGGTCATCTATCCAGTAAATGCTTTGCTCCTCAAGCAGCGCTTGCAAATCTTCCGAATCCTCCAACTCCCGCTCGTAAAACCTGATAATCAGCGTTTTATCTTCCTCGAAGGAGCGTTCGACCTTGGCCATGTAAGTGGCGTAATAGTCGCTGTCAAGCAAAGAGGTGTACAACTTTTTCGCCAGCTCCGGCGTTTGTTGCCAGCTGAGGCGATGCTTGTCACAGTACTCGTTTAGCGCCTTATGCTTGCTTATGAGCTCAATAAACGTATTGTCAACGAACTTTGTGTTTGGATTTTTTTCCTCCTCCGTCGGTCTTTTCTTTAGCTTGCCCAACTCCAGCTGCTGGCGACCATAATCCGCTACCGATGCCACTAGCAACAATAGGTGGTGGTAAAGGTCATACGTCTTGTTTATGCTGAATACTAAATTTTTTTCTGCGCTCCCTATCGACGTGCTTTTAGCGTTCAAAAAACCAAATAACTCTTTTAAAACCTTAATACGCAGCAACCTACGGCTAACCATTTTGTAAAGAACAATTATAAATTTACCATTTTCAAGCAACCTTTACCAAAAAAATTGGCCGGGCATCATTTATTTACCTAAAAAACAACCTACGGCTTTCTATCGCTATCTCTGCGGAGTCCTGCGGCTCCTGCGGAGATAGGGGGCTATCCATTACGTATCTCACGGACATGTACATCTCTACTTGTCCTACTTTTTCCTCTATCTCCATTGCGGAGCTATTTGCGCTGAACCTGAGATTCTTGCCGCCAAACTTGTCGTGTTCGGCTAGCCAAAGATACGCCATTGAGTCGGAATCTACAAACGTGTAGGTGCTGGAGCCGGCCAGCACCTTATACGCATACCCCGCAGCGGGTAGCGCGAATACCCCGTCAGGCTTGGGATGCCGCCATCCGTTACCTCCCTTGATGTAGAGACCGGCATTCTCTGGAGTGGCGCCTAAATGGTGCAGCAGCGAGTCAATATCGCTCAGCGTTGGCAGACGCCAACCTTTGGGAGCCATTTCTTCTGCCGTGAAGTAGTTGTATAACAAGCCTCTGGTATTGCCGCTGCTGTCACGGGGAGGTTCAATATAGTCGTAGGTATAAATCGGGTTAGCTTTGCGAATACTGCGCATGTTTTCCATCATCCACAGCTGCGTACCCATACGCTGTATGCGGTATTGTGTGTTGGACGCGTCAATGAGCAGGCTGTCGCTGACCACTTGCGGTTGCTGTTCGGCGGGTTCTACATCGTTGGAGCAGCTGTAGGCAAGCAACAACGAGAGAAATAAAAATGGTATGAAAGAATAGCAATGCAACGTTAGCTTACAGGTTTATAGGTTTATGAGTTAACTATTTGTATTACAAGATGTTATGCGTTTGTAAATTTATTCGCTCGTAGCCTCGTAAACTATTGGGGGTTGTTGCGCCTGAATACAAATTTTTCGCCCAGGTATTTACGCTTTACCTCCGGATCGTTTGCCAGCTCCTCGGTGGTGCCATGCTTAAGAATGTCGCCATCGTAAAGCAGGTAGGCGCGGTCGGTTATAGACAGCGTTTCCTGTACGTTGTGGTCGGTAATAATAATGCCGATATTTTTTGCTTTAAGCTTGTAAACTATGCTCTGTATGTCCTCTACGGCTAGCGGGTCAACTCCGGCAAAGGGCTCATCGAGCAGCACGAACTTCGGGTTTACGGCCAGCGCACGGGCAATTTCAGTGCGTCTGCGCTCTCCACCCGAAAGCTGTATACCCAAGCTCTTGCGTACCTTATGCAGGTTGAACTCGTCAATCAGCTCCTCCAGCCTGGCTTTTTGCTCAGCCTTGCCCTGGTTGGTTTGCTCCAGTACGGCTCGAATATTGTCCTCTACGCTTAGCTTGCGGAATACCGAAGCCTCTTGCGCCAGGTAGCCCACGCCCATTTGAGCCCGCTTGTACACGGGCATCTTCGTAAGCTCAATATCATCCAGGTAAATATGACCGGCGTTAGGTTTTATAAGGCCTGCTACCATGTAAAACGTTGTAGTTTTTCCGGCCCCGTTAGGGCCCAAAAGCCCTACAATCTCACCCTGAAAAACCTCAACCGAAACGCTGCGCACGACAGTACGTGTTCCGTATTTTTTTACAAGCCCCTCGCCCAAAAGACGCATAGTTCACTTTTTGTCAATTATCAATCACTGGCTACCAAACCTTTACATTTCGCCAAAATAATTAACAAAGATAGTAAAAAAACAGGAAAACTGATACTGGCTTATGCTTATTCGTCATTGCTGGCAAAGCGAAGCATCTCATGTTGTGATAGTATGGCATCTTGGTGTAAACTTGAGATGCTTCGACAAACTCAGGATGGCAACGCACTGCTGACTTTTAAATTATAAAACATGCAACGAATTATTTGACTTTTACCAACGCGGGATTACCCCGCAATATCCTCACAAATGGAAAAAGAACATGTATGATGAGGATTTTACAATTGGACATGCAAAATAAGCCCTACTACTGCCCCACTATTCCGCAAAATGCTATGGTTAGCCTTGGATTTCTCAAAAAAATATCCCATATTTGCCTTGGATTATTGAAAAATGACAACATTTTTTGCCTTGGATTATGAAAAAAAAATACAATAGTAGATTGGTAGACAAAGAATTAACCAAATGGAAGGCAACTAAGAGCAGAAAACCGTTGCTGCTACGTGGGGCACGTCAAGTGGGAAAATCCTCAACCGTAAGAGAGCTAGGTAAGCAATTTGAGTATTTTTTGGAAATTAACTTTGATAAAAAAGAATTTCAGGATGCCAAAGCAATATTTGAAAAGACCTCCGCGCCAAAGCAAATATGTGATGAGCTGTCCGTAATTTACAAAACACCGATTGCGGCAGAGCGTACCTTGCTGTTTTTGGACGAAATACAGTCTTGCATTCCCGCTATTTCTTCACTACGCTATTTTTATGAGGAGTACCCCGAGCTGCACGTTGTGGCAGCAGGCTCTCTGCTAGAGTTTGCCCTAGAGGAGTTGCCCTCGTTTGGCGTTGGGCGTATTCGCTCCATGTTCATGTATCCGTTTTCGTTTCCCGAATTTTTGGCTGCCAGCGGCAACGACCTACTGCTCAAATCCATTGAAAACGCAGCCCCAGACAAGCCTTTAAGTGATGTCATTCACCGTAAGGCGCTGGAATATCTGCGCATTTTTTTAGCTATCGGCGGCATGCCTGAGGTAGTAGCCACTTATGTGGCAGAAGAAAACATTTACAAGTGCCAGTCCGTCCTAGACGATTTGATGATTTCCTTGCGCAGCGATTTTACAAAATACAAGCGGCGTATCCCTGCCCTACAAATCTCAACGGTTTTTGACAGCGTAGTGAAGCAGGCGGGTAAAAAGTTTGTTTTTTCAAAATCGGGGCAAGACTACTCCCGCCATCAGCTAAAGCAAACGTTGGAAATGCTGACAATGGCGGGGTTGGTTATACCTGTGGTGCACACCTCTGCCAACGGCATACCACTGGGTGCGGAGGTAAACCCTAAAAAGCAAAAAATGCTACTGCTCGACACAGGAATTTTGCAGCGCCTGCAGGATTTGAACTTGGCAAATATCCTGCTCAGCAACGACTTTGACCTTGTGAACAAGGGAAGCGTTGCCGAAGTATACACGGGTTTGGAACTGCTTAAAAACTCATCGTGCTATGTTCCGCAACAGCTGTACTACTGGCAGCGAGAGAAAAAAAACAACCACGCCGAAGTAGATTACGTAGTTCAGCAGGGAGAAAAAATAATTCCGATTGAGGTAAAAGCGGGAACAAGCGGAAAAATGCAAAGCATGTACCTGTTTCTCAAGGAAAAACAAGCGGAGTACGGCGTTCGCACCTCGCTCGAAAATTTTGCTTTGTACGATAACGTCAAAGTTTACCCGCTCTACGCTGCTTCAAGAATTGGTAAGTAGCAGACAAAATGTTATAACTCGCCATAAGTACCAAAAAAATACAGCCCTAGCTATGTTAAAAATGCCACTTATGCGAACTATAAGTATTCCGATATTTAGAGCCGGAAAATATGTATATCTTTAAAAACAAGCCACTTACATTTTAATCCGGAAAAAGTAGCAGCTCTGCAATGCACAAAAAATGCAACGAAGTAACTCCGTGGAATTATACTGCTAATTATCAACATATTTACACAATATTGTTTAAAACTATCTTTTCTAAACTCCACGTTTTTAGCTATCTTTGTAAGTTAAGTCTGCCCTAACACAGGCGTATGCTCATGTTTTGACGTTGCCGTCAAATTCGCCCAAGCAGCTCTTAAAAATCGTAAACCGGTAAATTGTCAATACTTTCATGGATTCAGCAACAGGTTCACTTACTTACACCGACGAAAGCATAAAAACCCTCGACTGGCAGGAGCACGTTCGTCGCCGCCCCGGTATGTACATCGGTAAACTTGGCGATGGAAAATCTCCCGATGACGGTATTTATATTCTGCTCAAAGAGGTGCTCGACAATTCCATAGACGAGTACGCCATGGGCTTTGGAAAGCGCATTGACATTAAAATCGGCGAAGACGGAGCGGTAATGGTGCGTGACTACGGTCGTGGTATTCCGCTGGGCAAGGTGATTGACGTAGCCAGCAAAATGAACACCGGCGCCAAGTACGACAGCAAGGCGTTCAAAAAGTCCGTGGGCTTGAACGGTGTGGGTATCAAAGCGGTAAACGCCCTGTCGATGCACTTCGATATTCGCGCATTTCGTGACGGACAAATGGCCGGAGGCTACTTCAGCAAGGGACTTCTTGTGAAGGAGCAGAAGCCGACAAATGCCGCGAATGAAAAGAACGGAACTCAAACCTCATTCTTTGCAGATGAGGAGCTATTTGGTCCTTACCACTTCAACATGGAGTATGTGGAGGCCATGGTACGTAACTACACCTACCTCAACGCAGGCCTTATTATTGCGGTCAACGGGCAGGAATTTTCATCGCAAAACGGATTGCTGGATTTGCTTAACGAGAATCTTGGCGAATCTCCACTATACGCTCCCATCCACCTGAAAGGTGAAGATATTGAGGTAGCGCTTACACATGGCGGCGGCTATGGCGAAACATATTTCTCCTTTGTAAACGGACAGCATACCACGCAAGGAGGAACGCACCTTGCCGCTTTTCGCGAAGCCATAGCAAGAACCATAAAAGAATTCTACAAAAAAGATTTTGATCCTGCGGATGTGCGTTCATCCATTGTTGCGGCGGTGAGCGTAAAGGTGGAAGAGCCTGTATTTGAAAGTCAAACAAAAACCAAGTTGGGTTCACGTGACATGTCGCCCAATGGCGTATCGGTACGCAACTTTATTCTTGACTTCATAAAGGACAGGCTGGACAACTACCTGCACAAGCACTCCGATATAGCCGATATTCTGCTCAAGAAAATTCTTGAAAACGAAAAAGAGCGTAAGGCTATTTCCGGCATACAAAAGCTGGCTCGTGAGCGGGCAAAAAAAGCCAACTTGCACAACCGTAAGCTGCGTGACTGCCGTGTGCACTACACTGACAGCAAAAATCCGGCGGCAGAGAAATCTACGCTATTCATTACCGAAGGAGATTCTGCCAGCGGTTCCATTACCAAGAGCCGTGATGTAGCTGCGCAAGCCGTATTCAGCCTGCGTGGCAAACCGCTCAACAGCTACGGGCTTACCAAGAAAATCGTATACGAAAATGAGGAGTTTAACCTGCTGCAAGCTGCCTTGGACATAGAGGAAAGCATGGACAACCTGCGCTACAACCGTGTTGTAGTTGCCACCGATGCCGACGTGGACGGCATGCACATACGCTTGCTGCTCATTACCTTTTTTCTGCAGTTTTTCCCGGACTTGATTCGCATGAATCACCTGTACATTTTGCAAACACCGCTATTCCGCATTCGCAACAAAAAGGAAACCATATACTGCTACAGCGAGGAGGAGCGCGTGAAAGCGATTAGAAAGTTAGGCGCGAAACCCGAAATTACCCGATTCAAAGGTTTGGGTGAAATTTCTCCCGATGAGTTCCGTGAATTTATCAGCGAAGATCGGATTCGTTTGGATCCCGTGCGCTTAACAAAGGAGGATATTACACATGATCTGCTGGAGTTCTACATGGGTAAAAACACCCAGGACAGGCAGGAGTTTATTGTACAAAATCTACGTACAGATGAGGCTTTGGAGCCTGAAAAGGCAGAAATATAAAAGGGTTAGAAGCATGCAAGCAGACTTATTATTAAACGTAAAATGTAGTAAACACGGCAAAATTTGCAAACCACTATTTTCTATTCTTAAGTGGTGGAAAACTTATAGCAAAGACACACTAAGTCGATTGAAGACTTTTGATCATTTAAGAAAAACACCTATCAATTTTGCCTCACAGGTGATAGCCGCTCTATTAACATTTTCAGCGATATGGAACAAAAATATCCACTCTTTGGAAATCTGATAAAAAAGCAAAAAATAAATGGCGTTTTTTCAAGTCCTCCTTACGTAGGACTAATTGACTACCATGAGCAGCATGCTTATTCGTATGATTTGTTTGGTTTTGAAAGAAAAGATGAGTTAGAGATAGGTCCTCTATACAAAGGTCAAGGGAAGCAAGCGCAAGAAAGTTACACGCAAGGCATAGCCGATGTGCTGAATAATAGTAAAAAATATCTTATTGATGACTTCAATATATTTCTTGTAGCAAACGACAAGTATAACCTATACCCTCGCATAGCAAAATTAGCAGAAATGCAAATTATGAATCAATATAAACGACCAGTATTGAATCGAACCGAAAAAGATAAGGGAGCATATTCTGAAATTATTTTTCATTTAAAAAAAAATTAACTCGTTATGAAACCAATAAATTTATACCGCATTGTAACCGCCGTATTGGCAGGTATGCTTGTAGTAACTCTTTACACAAAAAATTCGTCAAACAACATGAGCAATATCAGCCAAAAAGATGCTGTGCTGGAAAACATTCACAGCCGCAAAAGCGTACGCAAATACGCTGAGAAACCTGTTAGCAAGGAAGATTTGCTAACCCTTGTACAAGCAGGTATGGCATCACCAAGCTCCAAGAACGTGCAGCCCTGGTCATTTATCATTGTTACGGAAAAATCTGTAATGGACATCATGGCGGAGCAGCTGCCTTACGCCAAAATGCTAAAGACTGCACCCGCTGCTATTGTTGTATGCGGAGATATGTCAAAAGTTGATGATCCGGCAAAAAGCCTTTGGTATTTGGATTGCGCTATGGCTTCGCAAAACATCCTGCTGGCAGCAGAGGCCATGGGTTTAGGAGCAGTATACACCGCTGCTTATCCGTATGAGGATAGAGTAAAAGCGGTTTCTATATCACTTTCGCTACCTGCAACGGTTATTCCGCTTTGCGTAATTCCGATAGGCTACGGCGATGGCAGCGAAAAGCCAAAGGACAAGTGGAAACCTGAAAACATTAAGTGGGAAAAGTGGTAAGTAACCACGTCATTGCGAGGATATTGCTTCGCTTTGTTTGCAATGACGAGGAAACAAGCTGACGATTATTTGATTGACAACTGACGAAATAAATATGTCTGAGAACACTAACGATAACGAGCAGGAAGAAGCAGTACGCAGCACCAACAGCAAAGACCATGAACGCTTTGCAAAGTTAACCGGCGTAGATGACAGCAAAAAGTTTCGTCTTACCGGCATGTACAAAGATTGGTTTTTGGATTACGCTTCATACGTAATCCTGGAGCGTGCTGTACCACATCTTAACGATGGATTAAAACCTGTACAACGTCGTATACTGCACGCTATGAAGCGTTTGGATGACGGGCGTTTCAACAAGGTAGCCAACGTCATTGGGCACACCATGCAGTTTCACCCGCATGGTGATGCCTCTATCGGCGATGCATTGGTGCAGCTTGGACAAAAGGACTTGCTGGTAGAAACTCAAGGTAACTGGGGAAACATTTACACAGGCGATAGCGCTGCTGCTCCACGTTATATAGAAGCACGCTTGTCGCACTTTGCGCTGGATGTGGTGTACAACGCCAAAACCACAGAATGGATGGCCTCGTACGACGGACGTAACCAAGAACCTGTAACGCTGCCTGTAAAATTCCCGTTGCTGTTGGCACAAGGTGTAGAAGGTATCGCTGTAGGTTTGGCATCAAAGATTTTGCCTCACAACTTCAATGAGCTTATCGATGCGGCTATAGCTCATCTCAAAGGCAAAAACTTTGAGCTATACCCGGATTTTCCTACCGGTGGTACAGCCGACGCTTCTCGTTACAACGATGGCCTGCGTGGCGGTGCGGTAAAAGTTCGCGCGAAAATTGCCAAGCGTGATAGCAAGACTCTTGCCATTACGGACATTCCTTACGGAAAAACAACAACCTCTCTCATTGAAACCATTCTTAAGGCTAACGATAAGGGTAAAATAAAAATCCGTAAGATTGACGATAATACCGCGCAAGATGTAGAAATTTTGGTGCACCTGCACAATGATGTATCGGCAGACAAGACAATTGACGCGCTGTACGCTTTTACGGACTGTGAAATCTCTATATCGCCCAACTCATGCGTAATCATAGATGAGAAGCCGGTCTTCATGGGCGTGAAGGATATCTTGCGTCATAATACTGAGCGTACAAAAGACTTGTTGCAAAAGGAGCTGCAAATTCGCATGGCGGAGCTGCAGGCAGACTGGCACTACTCTTCTCTTGAAAAGATTTTCTTTGAGCAACGCATTTACAAGGAGCTGGAAAAAGACTCCGCTACATGGGAGGCACAGCTCGCAAACATTGAGAAAGCGCTTACCGCTTACCGCAAATACCTTAAGCGAGATATTGATCCGGAGGACGTGGTAAAACTTTGCGAGAAGCCTGTGCGCAAAATCTCCAAGTTTGACATTAAGGCGGCGGATGAGCACATCAAAAATGTAGAAGCCGAGATGCAGGAGGTGCAAAATCACCTCGACAATCTGGTAGATTACACCATTGCATACTTTAAAAATATTCAGAAAAAGTATGGCAAAAACCGTGAGCGCAAAACGCAGCTGGGTAGCTTTGAAGCTATAGAAGCTACGCAGGTTGCCGTTGCAAACGCTAAGCTATACGTCAACAAGAAAGAAGGATTCGTAGGAACGGATTTGAAGCGTGACGAAGATGCTGAGTTTGTAAGCGAATGCTCTGATATTGACGATGTTATAGTATTTCTGCGCTCCGGGAAATATACCATTTCCAAGGTATCGGAAAAAGCATTTTTCGGCAAGGATATTATTCATGTAGGCGTATTCAAAAAGAACGACACACGCACCGTGTACAACGCAGCATACCGTGATGGTCGCAACGGGCCAATCATGTACAAGCGTTTCTCGGTAACGGGAGTTATTCGTGATAAAGAGTACGATTTGACTAAAGGCGCCGAAGGCTCCGAATTGCTATGGTTCACCGTCAACCGCAACGGTGAGGCAGAAAAGTTGCGAGTATACCTCAAGCCACGTCCACGCCTCAAGAATTTGGTGCTGGAGTTGGATTTCAGCCTGATTGAAATCAAGGGGCGACAGGCGCAGGGGAACATATTTACGCGCTACGCAATTCATAAAATTCAGCTCAAAGAGAAAGGCGTATCCACGTTGGGCGGACAAAAAACATGGTTCTACCCTGCTTCCAAGCGCTTGAATACAGAGGAGCGTGGAATATTCCTCGGTGAGTTTTTTGACGGAGATAAGCTGCTGGCCATGACCAAATCGGGCATGTTCTACACCACAAACTTCGACCTTGTAAATCGTTACGATGAAGACCTCGGATACATCAAAAAGTTTGCTCCTGCCCAGATTTTCAGCGCGGTGTATTTTGACGCCGATCAGAAGCTATACTACATTAAGCGCTTTACGCTGGAAACCTCTATTAATCCGCAAAGTTTTATAGATGAGGACAACAAGGACTCCAAGCTGGTTGTTCTCAATGCCGATGAATACCCCCAGCTGGAGGTTACATTTGGCGGCAAGCACGCTAAGCGCGACAAGGAGTACATAGATGTAGAAGAGTTCATCGGAGTTAAGAGTTTCCGGGCAAAGGGTAAACGTATTACCAACTTTGAAGTTAAGGAAATTCGTTTTGTAGAACCCTTGCAAAAGCACGTGGAGGAGGAGGTTATTACTGAAGATCCGGAAACAGCGGATGACATTGACCTCAGCATAAAGGGAGGACAAGGTCAAGCGGTACAAATGGATTTAGGGTTGTAGCCAAAGTTTCGTGAGAATTCATATTTCGATTACAAACGTAAATTAATATGTTACTTATTACCCCAGACACAAAGCTAGCTGATGCCCTGAATAGCAACTACCTGCTCATTCCGGTCGTCAATCGCTTTGGCATAGCGCTCGGATTTGGCGACAAGAGCGTGGAGGAAATTTGCCGAGGGCGAGGTATAAATGTAGAATTTTTCACCACCATACTCAACGTTTTCAGCCATGAGAATTACTTTCCTCAGGCCAGAATGCTAAACTTCGACGCGCTAGCGCTGGTGCAATACCTGGAGCGTACGCACGAGTACTATCGCAGCCTTCTACTGCCTCAGCTGGAGCGACATTTCAACCTGCTTATGGAGAGTGCAAGCGAGAAAAGTAAAGAGGTTCTGCTGATTGAAAAGTTTTTCAACGAGTATAAAAACGAGCTGCTGCTACACCTTAAGCGCGAGGACCAAGCTACATTTCCATACATAAAAGCCATATACCACAAGCAAAATCTTGAGGACATGGCAAGGCGCTACTCTATAAAAAAGTTTGAGGCCGAGCATAACAATATTGACGAGAAATTATACGACCTCAAAAACATTCTCATCAAGTACGCCCACAACGGCTACGATGAGCATTTGCGCAACACCGTCATTTTCGACCTCTTCAGGCTTGAAAAGGATTTAACCGACCATACCCACATAGAGAATAATATCTTAACGCCCATTGTAGAAAAAATGGAGCAGGCGCTCTTTGGTAGCAATGCTTAAAAATCAACACATAGCCATAGTTACAGACAACGGAGTGGTTGCCCTGGGGCTGGAAGCTTTGCTATACGAGTATGCTACACTTACGGGTGTGCTACACTTTACCACGGCTATTGAGCTGCGGAAATCCACGCAACACTTCGGATTAGCATTCATTGACAGCAATATCTACGTAGCCTCGGCAAATCAAATCAGCACAAAGAACAAGATTCTGTTGCTGCACCAGGCGCCCGATGAGTCCGGCAATAGCCTGCTGCCCTCATTGTACATGCATTGCCCTCAGGAACTGCTTGTAAAACAGCTGGAAGCGTTACTTCCCATATTCGACAAGGCTACCCAAGACAATGGTAAGAGCGATCTCTCGGACAGGGAGCGAGAAGTGCTGGTGCTGGTGGCAAAAGGTATGATAAACAAAGAAATTGCCGACCAGCTAAGCATCAGCTTACATACGGTTATTACCCACCGCAAGAATATTACCAGCAAGCTGGGCATCAAAACTATCTCAGGATTAACGATATACGCCATCCTGAACGGGCTGATAACAGTCGATGAGGTGGAATAAAACATACGATTATCCGCAACCTTACCATTGACGATTTACAATTTACCGGTGCGGGTGCGTTGTCATGCTGAACCTGTCGAACCGAAGGTCGATGAAGCCAACGGTGCATCGGGGAAAGCAGATTCCTCCGCTCTGCTACGCGGGGCCTGCCCCGAGCGAAGTCGAGGGGGTCGGAATGACGAGGCGGAGGTTCCTCCACTTCGCTACGCTCCGGTCGGAATGACGAGGCGGCGAGAAAAAAGGGGTTTTAGGGCGACAAAGCCGCCCTAAAACCCTCTTCCAACATCTTATATATGGGTCGCCGGCATTCCGACCAAGCGCATGAGGTACGAGCGGGCGCAGGGTGACAACCTACACGCACCGGTCGCAGGTAGCAGGTCGATAAATAGTAAATCGACAATCATAAATGGTCTATTTAACCGGGTTGGGTAAAACTGCGGGTAATCATGATAAAATACCTACAAATAGTGATTGTATATGTTTTGGTAAACCTATTACTTTGCAGTTAGAAAATTCCGCAGCTAGCAGTATAAAGCCATTTACTCATTGTGCTGAGTTTTTAAATTTAGGTGTTTGTTGAAGGTAAACGAGCGGACAAGTTGCGCAAACAACGTATCCGCTCGTTTATTTTTTAGGGATCTCTTAAGAAATCAACATTTTTCTCCCCTTCTCTCCAAATATTTGAAGCCGTATCCCAGTAAGCTCGGGGTAACCAAAGTGGTTACAATTCCCATTATTACAAGTATGGAGAAAAACGAAAGATCGATCAAACCGTTAGCCAGCGCAATCTTGGCAATTACCAGCTCAATAATACCACGGGCGTTAAGCCCAATGCCTATAGTTGTAGATTTTCCTGCGCTGTAGCCAACAATCCGTCCTGCCGTGTATCCGCCCAAGATTTTTGAGCCGAATGAAACGGCAAATACTGCCAGCAGCAAACCATAGTTGGCAATAGCTGAAAAATTAAACTCAAGCCCTATGGCAGCAAAGAAAATGGGAGCCAAAAAGCCCATTGTGATAGTGTCCGTGGTTTCTGCCACGCTAGTCATCCGCTTACTGCTTATCAGCGGCTGAGGTAGCAATACCGCGCCAAAAAACGCACCCACCACAAAATGCAGCCCAATCACCTCCGCCAAGCTTGCGAATACAAGCACGAAAATCATTACCAGGGCAAAGTCTGAGCCCTTACCTTTCAGGAAGTCCAGGTGTTTAGACAGCTGCTTACCTGTATCGCTAAAAAACTGCGTCACATGATCCAGCAGCTTGTATGATAGCAGGAGTACCGTAATAAACACCGCCAGCTTAATCAGCATAAAGCCCACATTAATCAGCAGGTCCGACCAATGCCTGTAAGTTCCGGGGCCAAGCTGCAGCAGTATACCCAACACCAAAAGCGATAGTACATCGTTAAAAACCGCAGCAGAAATTACGTGTCCACCCACGTCGGTTTTCAGTTTTCCCAAATCCATGAGAATCCGAACACTTACAGGAAGCGCCGTTATGCTGATGCATAATCCGAGAAATACGCAAACCGTACTATCAAATCCGAACAGCACACCCAACCCTATCCCGGAAATGAACGGAATAAGAAATCCCAGCAGGGCAATCCAAATTTTCTTTCCCTGCACCGAATCCAAAATATCTTTAACCTTGATTTCCAACCCTGCGGAGATGATGAGCAGGAGCACTGCCAGGTCAGAAATAGCATTAATATCGCTGGTGTAGTTAATCCAGCCCAAGAAAGTGGAACCCAAAACAATACCCGCAAGAATCTCACCCACCATGGCGGGTTGATGCATACGCTCAAACACTTCGCCCAGCATTTTTGCCAGCGCCAGCATTAGCAGCAGAGAAACTATGAGTGGCAGATCAGTCATAAAACCTTATACAAATTTAGTGGAAATTATTTGTAAAATAGCATAGTCGCAAAATAAAGTACCCTTCATAAAATGAGATGGGCAAGTTCAATCCGTAAATGCAGCTGAAATAAGGAAAAACTTTATTTGGAGTCCATGCCTCAAACAGAGCTTAAGACAAATGGCTTATTTTGGTTGTCAGAATGAATAAAAAGAAACATTTAGCCCAATTCGAAAAAAGTTGTATATTTACGTATATAATCAACTTCGAATGAATAGATACCTCTACATACTACTCTTTTTTTTCACAGTAACAGCGCAACATGCCAGCGCGCAATTGCTACGAGGTCGAGATGTATGCTATGACAAGGATATAAAAAGCATTCAGCTGCATAAGCTCAACGGCGAGCTGACTGATCCGGTTATAGAGTTGAGCTCAGACGAAAAGCTACTGCTCACCTTTGATGATCTTTCCAACAGCGGACGATACCTAATCTACCGCATAACATTGTGCGATGCGGATTGGAGCGAGAGCAATCTTCCCGTATCCGATTATATTTCGGGTTTTCCGGAGGATAATATAGATCAATTCAGCAGCTCTTTCAACACCTATGTTGACTACCTGAACTACTCGCTAACGCTACCTAATGAGCGTATGGGATTTATACGTCCGGGAAGCTATCTTTTGAAAGTTTTTGCAACGGATAATCCCGACAGCTTACTTTTTCAGAAAAGTTTTTCGGTAGTAGAAACCTCACCGCAGCTTTTTGTGCAGAGCCAGGTACGCGCTGTCCCGTTGGCAGGAAATCCGGATTGCTCGCAGCAGCTGGAGTTTTCGCTATCGCACTCGAAAATGATCATACAGAACCCGCACACCGAAGTCAAAGTCCGGATTGGGCAGAACGGACATCGCGTACCACAAACGCCGACCCCCAGCGTGAGCTTCATACGAAATGAGGTTATTGACTATAGCATGTACAACAAAAATGTGTACATGGGTAATGCGGAGTTTCGCAGCTTTGACATTACCAGCTTAGAGTATCGTTCACTCAACGTGCGTAAAATTGAGGTAGTGGATGATGTACCGCATGTGCTGCTGGATGAGGATACCCCCAATAGGCAGTACACCTCTCAAAAAGATCTTAATGGCAGGTACGTTATTCGTAACCAGCGCTATACCGACAATAGTAATACAGAAAGTGAGTATGCTCAAGTACACTTCAGGTTGCGCGTAAATGCTCCATACAAAGGAAACCTATACCTATTCGGAGAGCTCACAAACTGGGAGTTAACCAATCGTTACGTAATGCTATACAACAGCAGATGGCAGTGCTATGAGCTAACCCTACCCTTTAAGCAAGGCTACTACAGCTATCGCTACGTACTGGTAAATGAGAAAGGCGAGGTAGATTTCGGCATTGTAGATGGCTGCTCCAATGAGGCAGAAAACGTGTATGGCATATACGTATACCACCACGGCCTCGCCGATAGGAGCGATAAGCTCATCAACGTTACTTTTATAAAATCTCAGGGAAGCATCGGAAAATAGCAGGCTGTTACACTCTAATACTTGCCATCCGAGCTGTGCCAGAAGCAGTACTTATTCTTGCCGCTGCATTTCCGCGTGCAACGCTTACCGTTTTTGCCAACATGCAAGCACTGGGTTTTTATCTTATCCAAATCTTTATAGTTGATATCCCCCTTGGTGAGCTCACCCGAGGCGCCAATCACCACCTCATTGGAACCCTTGTTTTGCTGGCGCTTTACATTCTGCTTGGTGTACTTCTTAGCTTGCCGCATTTGCTTACTCTGAGGGCTACACGCCAGCATCAACAGTAAAAGGGGAAAAAAATATAGCTTGTACATGAGTGGGTTTAAAAAATCATACAATGATACAGCATTTACAAAACGATTGCAAATTTTTCTCACATAATAACAGAAAGTCGACAAAGCTATTGTCTTTCACATTAATATTAAAATGCTGAAAATCAAAATATTACATAACAAACATGTTTTGCGATAAAAATTTTTCTATTTTTATCGCAAAACATTTTGGCGCTTCAAAAATATGCTCTACCTTTGCATTCGCTTTTGAAAGATAAGGCGCACGCTTTGGGAGCATAGCTCAGCTGGTTTAGAGCATCTGCCTTACAAGCAGAGGGTCCTTGGTTCGAATCCATGTGCTCCCACCAGAAGGAAAAGCATCTACTGCGATAGGTGCTTTTTTATTTTTCCTCCGTTCAAAATTTATGCTCCGCTTGCTTTACTCTCCTCAAGTAAATTGTATCCGCTTAGTAATCAAATTAGTACGGCAAGGACTAGTGTTAAAGCCTGCCTCAAAAGTATCAAGATCAACATTTAAACCGTACATTTGGTTGACCAACAACCAATCTGATGAGAAATTATTCTTAAACCAAGAAAAAATACCCTCCCTCGCAACATAAGATACTTTAATTCAATACATTATAAAAATGGCGAACATTTTAAACAGCCTACAGGAGGTGGTGGTAGAGCGTCCAACAGACATTATTATACGCCAAATCAAGGACCTTATCAGTAGTAGCCAGCTTAACCCTGGCGATAAGCTACCCTCTGAGCGCAAGCTATCCGAAAAGCTTGGTGTGGGACGTACGCATGTACGTGACGCCATAAAAAAGCTGGAGTTCTACGGTATTCTCCGTACGCTACCCCAAAGCGGAACAGTAGTAGTGGGGCTAGAAGTATCTGCCATAGAGGGACTTATATCCGATGTTTTAAAATTGGACAGCTCCGATTTTTACTCCCTGACCGAAACCCGACTTATAATAGAACGAAACACCCTTCGGCTTTGCGCGCTGCGCCGTACCGATGAAGACCTGAATAGTATTGAGCGTGCCCTGATTAACTACGAACAGCAGGCTCAAACCAGAGATAACCTGGTTGAAGAAGACTTTACCATTCACAGAGCCTATGCCGACGGCTGCAAGAACCCCGTGCTAAAATCGCTGCTCCTGATAATAACGCCTGATTTGCTAAGCACCTACATGAGGCTACGTGTATGCAGCGCTACCAGCGATAAAACCATCAGGGAGCATCGCACCATGTATGAGCAGATTAAAAACCGTGATGCGGAAGGAGTTATACGCACCATTAACCAGCACTTGGAAAATATTTGCACCTTTGCCAAAGAGCAAAGCAGCGTAAGCTTCGCAGAAAATTAAGCGCTATCAGCTAAAGAGGGCAGCTTTTTTCGAGCTATACTGAAAAAAAGGCAAAAACCAGCCTCATAAGCGCACCTATTTTCTTTGCAAATTAGATAAACGAAATATCTAACCCATTTTCGACCAAATAGTCATACTTTTCTTTGTTGAACTTGTAGTAAAAGGCGCCCCGCTTCGATGAATTTTTGTCTTTTTTGTCCAACCTTTCGAGTACGCCCATATCCAAAATCTTTTTCCGGAAATTACGTTTGTCCAACCCGCGCGCGTAAATCGCCTCGTAGAGCGATTGTAGCTGCGGCAGGGTAAACTGTTCGGGCAGGAGGTTAAAGCCTACGGGATGCGCAGCGCTCTGCAGGCGCAGGTGGCGTAGCGAATCGTCCAGAAACTGCCGGTGGTCTAAAATCAGCGTGCCCACATTTTTTATGTTGACCCACTCGGTATTATGCCGGTCTTTGAGCTGCTCGTCAAATTGAAGCATATCAATCAGCGCATAGTAGACCACAGACACCACGCGCCCGCCGGGGTCGCGATTCACTTCGCCGTAAGCGCCTACCTGCTCCATGTAGACGTTCTCCACGCCGGTATATCCCGCCACCACGCGCGCCACCGTTTCGTTGAGGCTTTCATCCATCCGCACAAAGCCGCCCATCAGCGACCGACCGCCTTTTAGCGGGTCAACCTTGCGCTTTACGATGAGCACGTTGATTTCTTTATCCTGGAAGCCGAGAATAATGCAATCAACTGCCACGAGCAACCGGGCTTCCCCTGAGTAAGATGAAGTCATTTATGAAAAAGCAAATTTATATTTTTCCAGCTTGAAAATGGCTTCAAAGATAAGGAAAACATTAAATACTTATGCGCTTTATCATTTGTTTTAGATTTCCAATATTAAATATGCTAATTAATATTAACCAACGCTAATATTTTTAAGTGCGCGTATTACATTTTATGCTTATTATGAATATGTTACTGCTTTTTTCTAAACTAGCGAAAGAATATTCTTATTTCGTTATTTTTTTAATAATAAACTAAAATTTACCTTTACACCTAATTAAGTGTGAGTTAAACACGCATTGATGCAGCCTTGCATTACGTAGAATGATGAGGTTGATTTTTGAGGGGAGAAGAAAAAGGGATCTTCTACAGGGCTACCTACTCATAACGATGGGAAAAATAGCCATCGCTTTTATTTATCCAATCTTTCAGCTGCTGATTTGCATAAATAGTAAAATGGTAAACTTTTAGATAGATAGTACTGCGAATAATCATAAGCTATCTGATATTTGCGCAATAGCTCTTAAACGGTATGACCTGCATTGTTTATAAATATTCCGTAAAAAACACCGCCAAACCTTTGGCAGTGCCGGAATTTATTTTAAACACACACACACACACACACACACACACACACACACACACACACACACACACATCTCCTTAACCCTTCCCGCCCTCGTGTAGAAAAAGCACAAAGGAACAGCATTTTTTACATTTTTACAACCGGCGCACCTGATTTTTTACCGGGTACGATGATTTCTTTACTCCCAGCCTGCTATTTACCGGCGCGGGCGCGTTGTCATCCTTCACTTCGTTTGGAAGATGACAACGCGCACCATCATATTCAACCAAATACTAACGGTAGAATGAGGTCGAAACTCATAACCGCAACTTTTCCGAGCATCGGGAAGCCTGCTTCCCAGGTGTTGGGAAGGAGGCTTATACGGTAACTTGAATTCCCAAACTAATAAAATAACCTAAATTTAAAATCATGAAAAAGAAGCAACCAAATGTACTGCTGAGAGGGAGATTAATCATTTCCCTGCTGTGCGCATCTGCGGTAATCGCATTTACGGGATGCAAAGATGATGACGGGTTTTCGAACGTGGACGGGCTGGCGCCTGTCATTAATCTGGAAACGGAACATGTACAAACCGAAGCCGGTCGGGAGTTTACTATCGCGGGCACGATAGAAGACAACGACGGCATCGGGTCGATTCGCCTGCAATGCGCCGAACTTGCGCTGGACAAAACCATCGACCTGCTCGCGCTCCGCGACACGCTGGTGTATAACTATGAGTTGGCTTACAAGTTTACAACGGACAAAACGTTCACCGGCGACAACCTCACCGTCAAAATTACGGTGACCGACGTAGGCGAACGCACTACCGAAAAAACTTTACGCATTACTATGGACGGTGATTTTACCGCACCGCTGTTTACCGCCTCGCCGGACGCGGCTATCACGGTGCTGCTTAAGGAAACCACCGCTCTCAAGCTGCGGTTTACGGCAGAAGATGACAAGGCGCTTGCCTATGTGGATATTGCCATTCCTGAAATCGACTACAGCCACAGGGCTACGGCAACCGGTAAAACGGTGAACTTCAATGAGGCAATTTCGCTGCCCTCCGAAGTGGCCACGTATCACCTCACGCTGACCGCTGTGGATAAGGCTGACTCTATAACGGAAAAGACCTGCGTTATTACGGTGTCGGAAATGCCCGACTTCGAGAAAATGTATTTGGCCGACGTAGCTACGGTGGACGAACTGAACAGTGACGTGTTTGGCGTACCCATGCGTATAGAGCGTACCGCTGCCTATCAGTACAAAGCCAACTACTATTGCCAAAGGGCTGGAACGGAAATCCGCTTTTTACCGCAGAAAAGCGATTTTTCTCCCATTTGTTTCGGTCTTGACCCGAACGATAATACAAAATTAACGGATGACCCCGAAGTTGCAGAACCTATTGTATTGACGGAGGCTAATGTGTACTACGAAATCACATTCGACGTGATGGCGAGTACCTACAACAGCAGTACCTATTCTATTGCCGAGGCTATTGACCCCGTTCCGCATGAATTTGGTTCTAACAATTTGGATACGTGGGGCGACGGCGGAAGTTGGCTTCAGGAGTTCTATTTTGGCTATATGACTTCCGGCCCGAAAGAAGTAACACGGTTTACACAAGATGCCACCAATCCGCACTTCTACTATCTGGCAGCGCCTTTATCACTGACGGCTGGCGAACAGATGAATTTCGTCATTCACAATTGGCATCACGATGGCTGGTGGAATTACTGTACGTGGCGGGTAGATAATTCGGAAGAACCGGAAATATTTAATTACTACGGCAATTACAAGAATCCCGCATGGACTAAACCGAATGGCGCAGATAACTGGGCTAAGCCGACGGTTATGCAGACCGGCGCTTATAAGCTGTATTTTGATGCGCACTTGGGCAGGGGTAAATTAGTTCGCGAGTAAAATAACCATTAATACTATAAAGACATGAAAAAATATTTAATTATTCTGTTTTCCGTGCTGTCGGTGGGCGTATTTGCGCAACAGCGAACAGTTACCGGAACCGTAATATCCGGCACTGACAATGAGCCGTTGATCGGCGTTTCCATATTGATTAAAGGAACCACACAAGCTGTCGCCACCGATGTGTATGGCAACTTCCAACTACCGGACGTGCCGGACAACGGCGCCATCGTGTTCTCCATGCTTGGATTTAAAACGCAGGAAATCCCTGCTAACGGACGCACCGTTATAAATGTGACGTTACAGGAAGAAGCCAAACTTATGGACGAAATCGTGGTAGTGGGCTATGGCGCCGTGAAGCGTAGCGACCTTACAAGTTCCATATCAACCGTAAAAGGCGACGATTTGCGGAGCATGTCGGGCGGCAACGCGATGTATGCGCTGCAAGGGAAAGCCAATGGCGTACAAATCACCAATTCGGGCGGGCCGGGCGCCACGCCGCGGGTAATCATTCGCGGCGTAACTACTACAAACGGCTCCGACCCGCTGTATGTAGTGGACGGCATGCCGGTGGGCACCAACATCAACTTTTTAAACCAAGACGACATCGAGAGCATGGAGATACTGAAAGACGCCTCCGCCGCTGCCATCTACGGTACGCGGGGCTCTAACGGCGTTATCCTGATTACCACACGCAAAGGCAGTGTGGGCAAACCACAGTTTCAGGTAAACACTTCCTTTGGTTTCCAAATGCTGAACAAGCCCGACATGGCACAGGCGGAGGAATATGAAAGGGCATTCAAATACCGCTATACCAACGACGGAAACGTGCCGGTGTGGAACAGCAAGGACAACATCACCAACGCCGAAGGCACCGACTGGTGGGACGAAACAGTGAACAACTACGCCCTGATGCAGAACTACAACATCAGCTTCCGGGGTGGTAACGAAAAGCTGGTGTACAGCGGCAGCATCGGATACTTCAAACAAAACTCACACTACGATGTAGGGTATTGGGACAAGCTGACCGCGCGCTTCAACACGGAATACACGTTCAACAAGGTGGTGAAGGCCGGGGTAGACCTGTTGCCCAAGCTGGAACGCTGGGACGACACCCCAAGCCTCCT